>CALULQ010000036.1 GCA_944321525.1 uncultured Paraprevotella sp. | reverse complement strand
CCGGCGGACGCCGCACGGCGCGGCGGCGGAAGGCGCCGTCCGCAACCGTCGCTCCCGGCATTTGTTTCGCCCCAAGGCCCATTAATCCCGAAAAAAAGCTTATATTTGTAGTTGTCAAACCAAAACAGCCACGCCATGAAAGAAATAGAAATCACCAGCAAAGTCCGCATCTACGACTACAATGAACTGACGGACAGCGACCGCGAATTGGTGGACCGGGCCAAGGCGGCCACGCAAACCAGCTATGCTCCTTATTCGAAATTCTGCGTGGGGGCCGCCGCACGGCTCTCCGACGGCACCATCGTGGCGGGCAGCAACCAGGAGAACGCCGCCTTCCCCTCCGGCACGTGCGCCGAGCGCACGGCGCTCTTCTACGCCAACGCCAGCCATCCGGAAGAAAGCGTCGTGGAACTAGCCGTGGCGGCATACGCGAACGGCGCCTTCCTGAAAGCGCCCATCCCGCCCTGCGGCGCCTGCCGCCAGGTCATCCTCGGCATAGAGGAGCGCTACGCCCGCCCTGTCCGCATCCTGCTCTTCGGAACGGAAGGCACCTACGTGGTCAGCTCCGTCAAAGCCCTGCTTCCGCTACAGTTTACGGGCGAAACCATGAACGAATGAGATATTTTTCGTACCTTTGCACCCGTCATTGCACTTTTGCGACTATAATATATAATAAGGTATAAGGAGAATATGATTAGCGTAACGAATCTTGCCGTGCAATTCGGGAAAAGAGTGTTGTACAAAGACGTGAACATGAAGTTCACCAACGGAAACATCTACGGCGTCATCGGAGCCAACGGGGCCGGGAAATCCACCCTGCTGAAAGCCATATCGGGCGAACTGGAACCCACGAAGGGCAACGTGGAGATGGGACCGGGCGAACGGCTTTCCGTCTTGAGCCAAGACCACTTCCAATATGACCAGTTCACCGTGCTGGATACCGTGCTGATGGGACACACCGTGCTGTGGGACATCATGAAGCAGCGCGAGGCCCTCTATGCCAAGCCCGACTTCTCGGACGAGGACGGCATCAAGGTGGCCGAACTGGAAGAGAAATTCGCCGAATTGGGCGGATACAACGCCGAAAGCGACGCCGCCGCCCTGCTCAGCGGACTGGGCATCAAGGAGGACAAGCACTACATGCTGATGGGCGAGCTGAGCGGAAAAGAAAAAGTGCGCATCATGCTGGCCAAAGCGCTCTTCGGCGAGCCGGACAACCTGCTGCTCGACGAGCCGACCAACGACCTGGACCTCGACACCGTGCAGTGGCTCGAATCTTACCTTTCGGAATTTGAACACACGGTGTTGGTCGTCAGCCACGACCGCCACTTCCTCGACTCGGTCTGCACACACACGGTGGACATCGACTTCGGCAAAGTGACCCTCTTCGCCGGCAACTACAGCTTCTGGTATGAATCCAGCCAGCTGGCACTGCGTCAGGCACAAAACCAGAAGGCCAAGGCCGAAGAGAAGAAGAAGGAACTGGAGGAATTCATCCGCCGCTTCTCGGCCAACGTCTCCAAAAGCAAGCAGACCACCAGCCGGAAGAAGATGCTGGAGAAACTGAACATCGAGGAAATACGCCCCTCTACCCGCAAATATCCGGGCATCATCTTCCAGATGGACCGCGAACCGGGCAACCAGATTCTGGAGGTGAAGGGCCTGCGCGCCACCACGGACGACGGCACGGTGCTGTTCAACGACGTGAACTTCACCGTGGAGAAGGGCGACAAAATCGTGTTCCTGAGCCGCGACCCGCGCGCCATGACCGCATTCTTCGAAATCATCAACGGCAACCGCAAGGCGCAGGGCGGCGACTACAAATGGGGCGTGACCATCACCACCGCCTACCTGCCGCTGGACAACACCAAATTCTTTGAAAGCGACCTGAACCTCGTGGACTGGCTGGCACAGTTCGGAGAGGGCAACGAAGTCTATTTCAAGAGTTTCCTGGGACGCATGCTCTTCTCGGGCGAAGAAGTGCTCAAGAAGGTCAACGTGCTCTCGGGAGGCGAGAAAATGCGCTGCATGATAGCCCGCATGCAACTGAAAAACGCCAACTGCCTGATTCTGGACACGCCCACCAACCACTTGGACTTGGAAAGCATACAGGCATTCAACAATAACCTGAAAGCCTTCAAGGGCAACATCCTGTTCTCCAGCCACGACCATGAGTTCATCGAGACCGTGGCCAACCGCATCATCGAACTCACGCCCAACGGCATCATCGACAAGATGATGGAATACGACGACTACATCTCGGACGACCACATCAAGGAAATCAAGGCCAGAATGTATGGCGACTAAAAAAAATGTCCGCCAAAACGCCGCGTGGCAAACTATTTGTAGGAGGGATAAAAGCAGAATATCCTTTTAAAACATCGTAACATGAAAACAAATGACAATATGGACAAAGAAGAGTTGAAAGCCCAACAGAAAGAAACAACAAACGAAAAGGCTGAAAACCAGGAAGCCCAAGCAGAACAGCACGAAGAGCAAACGGCCGACGAAATGACGGCGGAAGAACAACTGGCCGCCGCAGAAACGAAAATCGCCGAACTGCAAGACAAATACCTGCGGCAGGTGGCAGAGTTTGACAACTACCGCAAACGCACCATCAAAGAAAAGGCCGACCTGATTCTCAACGGGGCGGAAAAGACCATCACGGCCATCCTGCCCGTGCTGGACGACATGGAACGTGCGCTGAAGAACATGGACAAAATGGAGGACGTGGCCGCCGTGAAGGAAGGCATGGACCTGATTTTCCAGAAGTTCGTCAAGATTCTGGGCGAGCAGGGAGTGAAGAAAATAGAAACGGAAAACGCCGACTTCAACACCGACCTGCACGAGGCCATAGCGCAAGTGCCCGCCCCGTCCGACGAGATGAAGGGGAAGGTCATCGACTGCGTAAAGACCGGATACACGCTGAATGACAAAGTAATCCGCCATTCACAAGTGGCCGTGGGACTCTAAAAAAACATTATCAGACATGGCAAAACGCGACTACTACGAGGTGCTGGGCGTAAGCAAAAACGCCTCGGACGATGAAATAAAGAAGGCCTACAAGAAAATGGCCATCAAATATCACCCGGACCGGAACCCGGGCGACAAGGAGGCCGAAGAGAAATTCAAGGAAGCGGCTGAAGCCTACGACGTGTTGCGCGACCCGCAAAAGCGAGCACGCTATGACCAGTTCGGGCCGGAAGGCGTGAACGGGGCCGGAGGATTCGGCGCCGGGGGCATGAACATGGACGACATCTTCTCCATGTTCGGCGACATCTTCGGAGGAAGGGCCGGATTCGGAGGCTTCGGAGGAGGCGGCCGGGCCCGCAAACCGCAATACCGCGGAGGAGACCTGCGCCTGAAAGTGAGGCTGACGCTCCAGGAAATAGCCACCGGAGTGACCAAGAAATTCAAGGTCAAGAAAAAAGTCACATGCTCCCACTGCCACGGCAGCGGCGCGGAAGGCAGCGGCGCAACCGAGGCCTGCCCCACATGCCATGGGTCGGGCTTCGTGGTGAAAACACAACAGAGCATCTTCGGCATGATGCAGACGCAGACCGTATGCCCGACTTGCGGCGGCGAAGGAACCGTCATCAAGAACAAGTGCAAGGAATGCGGGGGCGAAGGCGTGGTGAACGGCGAGGAAGTCGTGGAAGTGAAAATCCCTGCCGGAGTGGGCGACGGAATGGTCGTGACCATGCAGGGCAAAGGCCATGCCGCGCGACGCAACGGAGTGCCGGGCGACATCCAGGTCTATATAGAGGAGGAACCGGACAAGGAATTGCTGCGGGAGGACAACAACCTGATATACAACCTGCTCTTGGACATCCCCACGGCTGCGCTGGGCGGAGATGCGGAAATCCCCACCATCGACGGCAAGGTGAAAATCAAAATCGAACCGGGCACGCAGCCCGGAAAGGTGGTGCGCCTCAGGGGCAAGGGACTTCCGGCTGTGCAAGGCTACGGATACGGCACGGGCGACCTCATCGTCAATATCAGCGTGTATATCCCCGAAACCCTGACAAAAGAAGAGCGCAAAGCCTTCGAGGACATGCGCAAGAGCGACAGCTTCGCGCCGCGGGCATCCATCAAGGAGAAGATTTTCAAGAAGTTCAGAAGCTATTTTGAATAAAGGCGGGAAACGCGGACATGACTTACAAGGAGGCTACGGAATATCTCTTCGACAGCGTACCCATGTTCCAGAACGTGGGAGGAGCGGCTTATAAAGAAGGGTTGGACAACACACGGGCGCTGGATGAGCACTTCGGGCATCCGCACCGTCAATACAGGACCATCCACATTGGCGGCACCAACGGGAAGGGCTCGTGCAGCCACACGTTGGCGGCCATCCTCCAAGCCGCAGGATACAAGGTGGGGCTCTACACCTCTCCCCATCTCACGGACTTCAGGGAGCGCATCCGCGTCAACGGACAGATGATTCCGGAAGAAGAGGTCGTGGCTTTCGTGGAGGACGAACGTGCCTTTTTCGAACCGCTCCGCCCTTCGTTCTTCGAACTGACCACGGCATTGGCCTTCAAGCATTTCGCACAAGAAGCGGTAGACGTGGCCGTCGTCGAGGTCGGTATGGGCGGACGGCTGGACTGCACAAACATCATCACGCCGGACCTTTCCGTCATCACCAACATCAGTTTCGACCACGTGCAGTTCTTGGGGAACACCCTTGAGAAAATCGCCCGCGAGAAAGCCGGCATCATCAAACCCGGCATTCCCGTCGTCATCGGAGAAACTGTGGAAGAGACTCGAAAAGTTTTCGTCGATAAGTCGCAGGAAACCAGCTCGCCAATCATATTTGCAGAAGAAAAGGGTGAACTCGTCTCATCTGAAATGGAACAGGACAAACGCGTCTACCAGACCCGGCATCACGGACGCTTGGTGGGAGAACTCGGAGGACTTTGCCAAGACAAGAACACGGCCACCATCCTCGCGGCCGTGGAGGAACTGCAGAAGGCGGGATACAGAATCAACGAAAGCCATGTCCGCGAAGGATTCGCCCACGTGTGCGAACTCACCGGACTGCGCGGCCGCTGGCAGCAAGTGGGCGAAGCGCCCACCGTCATCTGCGATACGGGGCACAACACGGGTGGCATGCGCTACATCGCAGAGCAACTCGATGCCGCGCCGGCCGAACGCCTGCACATCATAATAGGTATGGTCAACGACAAAGACGTCCGCGGAGTGCTGGCCATGCTGCCCCGCCGCGCTACCTACTACTTTACAAAAGCGAGCGTCAGGCGGGCTCTGGACGAACGCGAACTGCAACAGCTGGCCGAAACCGCCGGCCTGCACGGCACGTGCTGGCCCGACGTGCCCTCGGCTTTCCGGGCAGCCATGGCTTCCGCTTCCCCGAAAGACTGGGTGTTCGTGGGAGGAAGCACCTTCATCGTGGCCGACTTTTTAGACTTTTATCCGCCCAAACCGGCATAATCCTGCAATCTTCTTCATCCCACGTCACATTTTTCCGCTTTTTCTTTTGCGGTAAGAAAGTTTTTTTCTTAATTTGCATAATAAATAATTTAACCTTTAAATCAAAAGTCCGATGAATATAAAAAATATCAGTGGTCTGAAGAGAGAAGATTTCCAAGCAACAGTACAAGGGAAGCAAACCGACTTGTTCGTGTTGCGGAACAGTAACGGATGCGAAGTGGCCATCACCAACTACGGAGGCGCCTTGGTTGCCATCATGGTACCTGACCGTAACGGTAAGATGGCCAATGTCGTACAAGGGCACGACAACATCCAGGACGTGATGAGCAGCCCCGAGCCTTTCCTGAGCACCCTTATCGGCCGGTACGGCAACCGCATCTGCAAAGGAAAGTTCACTTTGGAAGGAAAAGAATACAGTCTGGCCATCAACAACGGTCCCAATAGCCTGCACGGCGGTCCCACGGGATGCCATGCCCGCGTATGGGACGCATGCCAGACGGACGAGCAAACGCTGGTGCTGAACTACACGTTCGCCGACGGCGAGGAAGGATTCCCCGGAAAACTCGAAATGCAAGTGACCTATTCATTCACGAACGACAACGAACTGGTGATTGAATATCAAGGCACGACCGACAAGACAACCGTCGTGAACATGACCAACCACGGCTTCTTCAGCCTGGCCGGCATTGCCGACCCGACACCGACAATCGAAGACCTGCAATGCCAAATCAACGCGGATTTTTATGTTCCCATAGACGACACGTCCATCCCCACCGGAGAAATCCGCTCCGTCAAGGGGACTCCTTTCGACTTCACTACGCCGCACGAAGTGGGCGAACGCATAGATGCCGACGACGAACAGACGAAAAACGGCGCCGGATATGACCATTGCTTCGTGCTGAACAAAAAAGAACCGGGAGAGTTGAGCTTCGCGGCCAAAATCTACGAACCGGGCACGGGACGCACGATGGAGGTGTACACCACCGAACCGGGCGTACAAGTCTACACGGACAATTGGGCCGACGGCTACAAGGGACAGTTAGGCGCCACGTTCCCGCGCAGAAGTGCCATCTGCTTTGAGGCGCAGCACTTCCCCGATTCTCCTAACCGCCCGTATTTCCCCAGCGCAGTGCTGAAACCTGGAGAAACTTATACCCAGAAAACCATTTATAAGTTCGGTGTGGAATAAACAAACAAACCATAAAACATTAACTATTTCTTAAAAAAGATTCATCAAATGACACAAAAGACACAGCCGAACTACACGTTCGCCTTAACCATCGTCATTATCGTCTGCTTCCTCATCGGATTCGTGACGACAATGAACAACTCCATGATTGAGTTCTGCACCAACGCCTTCAAGTTGAATAACTTCCAAAGCCAGTTGGTCAACACGGCCTTCTACGGTGCCTACATCATGTCCATCCCCTTCGGTCTCATGATGAGCAAGATTGGCTACAAAGCCACTTTGGTATTAGGCTTGGCCGTAGTGGGCTTGGGCTTCGTCATCAACTTCTTGTGCATTAACGGCAACTTGGACGGCTCGGTGAACACGATTTATTGGATGTTCCTGGCCTGCATGTTCGTAGTAGCCTTGGGTATCGTAATGCTGCAGCTGGTGGCCAACCCGTATGTCATGGTGCTCGGCGCTCCTGAAAGAGGCGCGTTCCGCATGACATTGAGCCAGGCGCTCAACTCGGTGGCTACGACGGTGGCTCCCATCTTCATCGCCACGGTCATCCTGAACAACAAGAAGGCAGAAGATGCCGTCCCGAGCGACATACCCTATCCTTACTTGGGCCTGGGCCTCTTCACCCTTCTGCTTTGCGTTATCCTCTACTTCCTGAAATTGCCCAGCATCAACGAAGGCGAGCAGGCGGCAGAAGCCTCTGGCGTACAGAAGCAATACAAGAGCAGCGTGTTCCAATACCCGCACGTATGGCTGGGCGCATTGGCCATCTTCATGTACATGGGACTTGAAATCGGTGTTCCGTCCATGCTGTCGGCCTATTTCAAGAACGAACCAAGCTTGGCTGGCCTGCAAGCTACCGACTACCTGATGTACTACTGGGGTGGAATGATGGTGGGCCGCTTCATTGGCGCCGGCATCCTGAGCAAGTTCCAGCCCCGCGTCCTGCTTACGGCTTGCCTCATTGGCGGCGCGGCCTGTGTGGGCATCTCCTTCTTCCTTTCGGGCATGGCTGCCGTATGGGCCATGTTGGCAGCCGGTCTCTTCCACTCCGTGATGTGGCCGTTGGTGTTCAATCTCGGTTTGCAGGAACTCGGCCCCCACACGAAGGCGGCTTCCGGCATCATCAACCTCGGCGTTATCGGTGCTGCCACACTGACTCCTATTATGGGATGGGTGGCCGACGAGCCCTCGCTGGGCGTTGGCATGGCCATCTGCATGATGTTCATCTACTACCTCTACGTGATGTGGTTCTGCTGGAAGGGTTCCAAGATCGGGCTCAAAGCTTAAAAAGACAACTCTCATTTTATTAACCTTATAAAATAAACGGATTATGAAACTGACAATAGATGATGTAAGAAGCCGTTTCATCGAACATTTCGATGGGACAACCGGTTCTGTATATGCCTCCCCGGGCCGTATCAACCTTATCGGCGAGCACACGGACTACAATGACGGATTCGTGTTCCCCGGCGCCGTACAGCAAGGCATGATTGCCGAACTGAAGGTCAACGGCACAAGGAAAGTCCGCGCTTACTCCATCGACTTGAAAGACTACGTGGAGTTCTCGCTCGACGACGAAAAAGGGCCTAACGCCAGCTGGGCACGCTACATCTTCGGCGTGTGCCGCGAAATGATGGCATTGGGCGTGCCCGTGGAGGGCTTCAACACGGCTTTTGCCGGCGACGTTCCCTTGGGTGCGGGCATGTCTTCGTCCGCAGCGTTGGAAAGCGTTTACGCCTTCGCCCTGAACGACATGTTCGGCGACAACAAGATAGACAAGATGACGCTGGCCAAGGTGGGACAGGCCACCGAGCACAAATACTTGGGCATGAACTGCGGCATCATGGACCAGTTTGCTTCCGTATTCGGCAAGGCAGGCAACCTGATGCGCTTGGACTGCCGCAGCGGCGAGTTCGAATACTTCCCTTGGAATCCCCAAGGCTACAAGCTCGTTTTGGTGAACTCGTGCGTGAAGCATGAGCTCGTGGGTTCGCCCTACAACGACCGCCGCAAGAGCTGCGAGAACGTGGCTGCCACCATCGCCAAGCACCACCCCGAAGTGAAGAGCCTGCGCGACGCCGACTACGCCATGCTGGAGGAAGTGAAGAACGAAGTGTCCGAAGAAGACTACATGCGCGCCAAATACGTCATCGGCGAGAAGGAACGCGTGCTGGCTGTCTGCGATGCGCTCGAGAAAGGCGACTATGAGACGGTGGGACAGAAGATGTATGAGACTCACCATGGATTGAGCAAAGAATATGAGGTGTCTTGCGAAGAGCTGGACTTCCTGAACGAAATTGCCAAGGAAGAGGGCGTCACCGGTTCGCGCATCATGGGCGGCGGATTTGGCGGCTGCACCATCAACCTCGTGAGCGAAGAACTCTACAACAACTTCGTAAACGTGGTTAAGGCCAAGTTCAAAGCCAAGTTCGGCAAAGAGCCCATCATCATCGACGTTGTGATAGGCGACGGCTCAAGAAAGCTCTGCTAACCGGATATACGGCATAAACCATCAAGGATGGAGAAAGGTGGAAGATTGCATCCCCTTTCCCCATCCTTTTTTAATCTCCCTCCGCGCAGGCGAACGCCGACACCCAACCTCCCTTTCCCCACCCGCCCCGGAACACGGGAGCGGCTTCCGCACGGAAAAAGCGCCGACACTGTAACCTGCAATTTCCTTTACTGGACAACATGAAAAAAGGTCCCGGCAAAATCCAGACTATCTGCACCAACCTTCACTATCCCCACTTGACAGGTCGCCAGCCCCAAGACACCAACCAACGCGGCATCATCTTGCAGACCCCGCTCCGAAATCAGGAAGCCCCATACATACCAGCACGGAAGGATGTCAATAAAAGCAGCAGCACAGACCTTACCAATACGGGAAAAAACACGGCACCAGCCGACTGCAGAAAAAAAATGAAACCGGATTTCGTTGCACGAAGAAGCAGCCAGGGACATCTCCCCGCGCCCTGCACCCGAACGCGCCTTGCGGAAACCGTCAGCGTACTTTGCGGCAAGTACTCGAGTACTTGCCGCAAAGTACTATCGCGTATCCAGCAAAGCGTTTACCTCCCATCCCACCCGTCCCCATCTCATTGCGGATGGACCGCCACACGCGGACGGACACCCCAAGACGGCACACCGTCAAGATGCTGGAAGCCATGCCTTCATCCGGATTTGGGCACAGCCCAGCCCGCTCTTTAACAAACTATAAGACTCTGCGCCGCCAAAAAGAAGTGTAATCCATACACTCCTAACTAAAAAAAATATAAATTTGCATGTGAAATACGAAAGAAAAGTCGTATCTTTACAAGCAGTATGAATCATTTAATTAATTAGCCATGAAAAATGTAGGAAATGCATTAATGGGCGCGGGGCTGCTGACAGCCCTCTTGGCTTCTTGTGGACAACAGCCACAAAGCAACTTAACGAAATCAGGACTTGATCCTCAGAAGTTTGTAACCGAAGTGAACGGCAAGCCCACGGGCCTGTACACCATCAAGAACTCCAACGGGATGGAAGTGTGCGTGACGAATTTCGGCGGCCGCATCGTATCCATCATGGTTCCGGACAAAAACGGGACGTATCAGGACGTGGTGCTGGGCTTCGACAGCATCGCCGACTACATCAACAAGCCCAGCGACTTCGGCGCGGCCATCGGCCGGTATGCCAACCGCATCAACAAGGGCATCATCGTGTTGGACGGCGACAGCATACAACTGCCCGTCAACAATTTCGGCCACTGCCTGCACGGCGGACCGAAGGGATGGCAATACCAAGTGTATGAGGGCCAGCAAGTGAACGACAGCACGCTGACCATGACCATGCACTCGCCCGACGGCGACGAGAACTTCCCCGGCGCCGTGACCGCAGTAGTAACCTACGCCTTGACGGCCGACAACGCCATCGACATCAAGTATGAAGCCACGACGGACAAGAAGACCGTCATCAACATGACCAACCATTCTTATTTCAACCTCTCGGGCGACCCGTCGCAACCGGCCACCGACCACATCCTGTATGTGAACGCCGACAACTACACGCCGGTGGACAGCACTTACATGACCACAGGCGAGATTGCCCCTGTTAAAGACACGCCCATGGACTTCACCACCCCGAAGGCCGTGGGACAGGACATCGACAAGTTCGACTTCGTCCAACTGAAGAACGGCAACGGATATGACCACAACTGGGTGCTGAACACGAATGGCGACATCCAGCAGCTGGCAGCCAAACTGACCTCGCCCGTGAGCGGCATCTCGCTGGAGGTGTACACCAACGAACCGGGCATCCAAGTCTACAGCGGCAACTTCCTGGACGGCACGCTGAGCGGCAAGAAGGGCGTCGTCTATAACAAGCGCGCCTCAGTCTGCCTCGAAACGCAGCACTATCCCGACAGCCCGAACAAACCGGAATGGCCTTCCGTCATCCTCGAACCGGGACAGACCTACCAGAGCGAGTGCATCTTCAAATTCACCGTTGAACAATAATCATCATTAACTAAATCATAATCAAACAAGAAAGAAACCATGAATTGGACTACAAATGAATTCGTCTGGCTCGACTGGGCGGTGCTTGCCGTCGGAGTGTTGGCCATCGTATGGGCGGTCTACCGCTCCATCAAGAAAGACAAGGAGAAGATGAAGGGCGCCGACAGCCAAGACTACCTGTTCGGAAAAGGCGAACCTTGGTACATTATCGGCGCTGCCATCTTTGCGGCCAACATCGGTTCGGAGCACCTCGTGGGCTTGGCCGGAACCGGTGCCAAGGACGGCGTGGGCATGGCCCACTGGGAAATGCAGGGGTGGATGATTCTCATCCTGGGATGGCTGTTCGTGCCTTTCTACCAGTTGCTGAACAACAAGATGGGCAAAATCATCACCATGCCGGACTTCCTGAAGTTCCGCTACACCCAGCGCACCGGCTCTTGGCTGTCCATCATCACCCTGATTGCCTACGTGCTGACAAAAGTATCCGTGACGGCCTTCACGGGCGGTATTTTCTTTGAATACCTGCTCGGGCTCCCGTTCTGGTACGGCGCCATCGGCCTTATCGCCATCACGGCCGTGTTCACCGTGTTCGGCGGCATGAAGGGCGTGATGACCTTGTCGGCCATCCAGACGCCAATCCTCATCATCGGCTCCTTCCTCGTGCTGTTCCTCGGCCTGAACATGCTGGGCGAAGGCAGCATCACCGAAGGCTGGTCGCAGATGATGCATTATTGCAACGCCGCACACGACGGCTTCGGAACGACGCACATGTTCCACACCGACCCGGCCGACCCCATGTATCCGCAATTCCCGGGCTATGTAGTGTTCTTCGGTGCGGCCATCATCGGCTTCTGGTACTGGTGCACCGACCAGCACATCGTTCAACGTGTGCTCGGCCAGACAAAGGGCGAAAGCAACGTGGACGTGATGAAGCGTGCCCGCCGCGGCACCATCGCCGCCGGTTTCTTCAAGATACTGCCCTGCTTCATGTTCTTGATTCCCGGCATGGTGGCCTATGCCTTGTCCATGAAGGGCGGCACAGGCATCGAGATTGACATCACCAACACTCACGACACGGACGGCGCCTTCGCCATGATGGTGAAGAACATCCTGCCGGCCGGCGTGAAGGGCATCGTGACCATCGGTTTCGTCTGCGCCCTCGTGGCCTCCCTGGCCGCCTTCTTCAACAGTTGCGCGACGCTGTTCACGGAAGACTTCTACAAGCCCATGAAGAAAGGCATGAGCGAAAGCCACTACGTGTTCGTAGGCCGCGTGGCCACGGTCGTAGTCGTCATCCTCGGCTTGGCATGGATGCCCATCATGATGAACATGGGCAACCTGTATTCCTATCTTCAGGACATCCAGTCGCTGATTGCTCCCGCCATGGTGGCCGTGTTCTCCTTGGGTATCTTCTCCAAGCGCATCACCCCGAAGGCCGGCGAATGGGGCCTCATCGGCGGCTTCCTCATCGGCATGCTGCGCCTGCTCACCAACGTGATCACCAACTCGGGCAAGGCCGTGATGGACGGCGCATTCTGGGAATACACTACATGGTTCTGGCAGACCAACTGGCTGATTTTCGAAGTATGGTTGCTGGTGTTCATCATCATCGCCATGTTCGTCATCTCGGCGTTCACTCCGAAACCCAGTGCAGAGCAAGTTGCCGCCATCACCTTCACCGCGGAGTATAAGAAACAAATCCGCGAGAGCTGGGGCGTATGGGACATCGTGGGCACGCTCGTGGTAGTCGCACTCTGCGGCGCATTCTACTGGTACTTCTGGTAATGGGAGGCGCAATGACCACCTATTATAATGTCAATCCTCAATTCTACGTTTCCGTAGATTGCATCATATTCGGCTTCGACAAGGGCAGCTTAAAGCTGCTCTTGCTCAAGCGGAATTTTGAGCCGGCAAAAGGGCAATGGTCATTAATGGGTGGCTTCGTGCAGAAAAATGAAAGCGTGGACGAAGCGGCCCAAAGAGTGCTGAAGGAACTCACGGGGCTCGAAAACGTCTACATGGAACAGGTGGGAACCTATGGCGAAATCCACCGCGACCCGGGCGAACGGGTCATTTCCGTGGCGTACTCCGCCCTCATCAACATCAACGAATACGACAAGGAGCTGGTGGCACGTTACAACGCCTCGTGGACAGACATGAACGCCATCCCCCCGCTCATCTTCGACCACCACGACATGGTGGAACGGGCGCTGGCATGGATTCGCAAGAAAGCTTCTTCGGAGCCTGTCGGCTTCGAACTGCTTCCCGAACTGTTCACGCTCACGCAGCTCCAGAGCCTCTACGAAGCCATCTATGGCAAATCCATCGACAAGCGGAACTTCCGCAAGCAGATAGCCATGATGGACTACATTGAGAAAACCGACTTAATAGACAAAACGGGATCCAAACGCGGAGCCGCCTTGTACAGGTTCAACGAAAAGACTTACCGGCTGGCTCCCAAATTTAAATTATAAGAGCTTTATGTTAGAAGAACTGAAAGAAAAAGTGTTCCAAGCCAACCTCGACTTGGTGAAACAAGGCTTGGTCATCTTCACTTGGGGCAATGTTTCCGGCATCGACCGCGAAAAAGGCCTCGTGGTCATCAAACCCAGCGGCGTGGACTACGACACGATGAAAGCATCAGACATGGTCGTCGTGGACCTGGAAACCGGCAAAGTGGTGGAAGGCGACCTGAACCCTTCTTCGGACACCCCCACACACCTCGTCCTCTATAAGGCTTTCCCCAACATACAGGGCGTGGTGCACACCCACTCCACATACGCCACCGCATGGGCGCAAGCCGGAAAGGACATCCCCAACATCGGCACCACACACGCCGACTATTTCCACGAAGCCATCCCCTGCACGGGCGACATGACCAAGGAAGAAGTGGAAGGCAACTATGAGCTGGAGACGGGCAACGTCATCGTGAAACGCTTCATCGGCATCAACCCCGACCACACCCCGGGCGTCCTGGTGAAAAACCACGGCCCGTTCAGCTGGGGCACCAGCCCGGCCAACGCCGTGTACAATGCCAAGGTGATGGAACAATGCGCCCACATGGCCTTCGTCTCCTTCATGGTCAACCCCGACACGACGATGAATCCCTTGCTCATTGAAAAGCATTACAACCGTAAGCACGGTCCGAATGCCTACTATGGACAAAAGAAGAAATAACCAGGACAAAAAGAACAAACAAATAAGTATTAGATAACAAATCTTTAATCACTAAAACATTATTATCATGAACGCATTTGATCAGTATGAAGTTTGGTTCGTTACAGGCGCCCAGCTCCTGTACGGTGGCGACGCAGTGGTAGCCGTAGACGGTCACTCCACCCAGATGGTGGACGGCTTGAACGCCTCTGGCAAACTCCCTGTCAAGGTAGTATATAAAGGTACGGCCAACTCTTCGAAGGAAGTGGAAGCCGTGTTCAAAGCAGCCAACAACGACGACAAGTGCATCGGCGTCATCACGTGGATGCACACCTTCTCTCCGGCCAAGATGTGGATTCACGGCTTGCAGCAACTCAAGAAGCCGTTGCTCCACCTCCACACCCAGTTCAACAAGGAAATTCCTTGGGACACGATGGACATGGACTTCATGAACCTGAACCAGTCCGCCCATGGCGACCGTGAGTTCGGCCACATCTGCACCCGCATGCGCATCCGCCGCAAGGTGGTCGTAGGCTACTGGCAGGATGCTGCCACTCAGGAGAAGATTGCCGTGTGGATGCGCGTCTGCGCCGCATGGGCTGACGCACAGGATATGCTCATCATCCGCTTCGGCGACCAGATGAACAACGTGGCCGTGACCGACGGCGACAAGGTGGAAGCCGAGCAGCGCATGGGCTACCACGTAGACTATTGCCCGGTGAGCGAACTGATGGAATACCACAGCAAGGTGCAGGATGCCGACGTGGACGCTCTGGTCCAGACTTATTTCCAAGAATATGACCACGACGCGACTTTGGAGGACAAGTCCACCGAAGCTTACCAGAAGGTATGGAACTCTGCCAAGGCTGAGCTGGCCCTCCGCGCCATCCTGCAGGCTAAGGGTGCCAAAGGCTTCACGACCAACTTCGACGACCTGGGACAGACCGACGGCAGCCACTTCGACCAGATTCCGGGCCTGGCTTCGCAGCGCCTGATGGCCGAAGGCTACGGTTTCGGCGCCGAGGGCGACTGGAAGTCCGCCGCCCTCTACCGCACGGTATGGGTGATGAACCAAGGCTTGCCCACGGGCTGCTCCTTCTTGGAAGACTACACCCTGAACTTCGACGGCGAAAACAGCGCCATCCTGCAAGCCCACATGTTGGAAGTTTGCCCGCTCATCGCGGCCAAGAAGCCCCGTTTGGAAGTACACTTCCTCGGCATCGGCGTCCGCAAGAGCGAGACCGCACGCCTCGTGTTCACGTCCAAGACGGGCAAGGGTTGCACCGCTACCGTGGTAGACCTCGGCAACCGTTTCCGCCTCATCGTGAACGACGTGGAGTGCATCGAACCGAAACCTCTGCCCAAGTTGCCGGTAGCTTCTGCCTTGTGGAAGCCCATGCCCAACTTCGAGGTAGGCGCAGGCGCCTGGATCTTGGCCGGTGGCACGCACCACTCCTGCTTCTCCTATGACCTGACGGCCGAATACTGGGAGGACTATGCCGAAATCGCCGGCATCGAAATGGTGCACATCAACAAAGAAACCACCATCGAGGAGTTCAAGAAAGAACTCCGCATGAACGAAGTCTACTACATGCTGAACAAGGCGCTTTGCTAAGCCCTTTCCGGCATGCGAACCAAATTAAAAGTGCGCGGCAGGCTGTAGCCGCCCGCACTTTTAATTTCTCGTATCATTATTAACCATAATCTTAAAGTGGGTTTTAACATGAATTCAGACGCAAAATCAATCATCGAATCCGGCAAAGCCATCCTCGGCATAGAGTTCGGCTCCACTCGCATCAAGGCCGTCCTCATCGACCCGGAGAACAAGTCCATCGCACAAGGCAGCCACACGTGGGAAAACCAACTGGTGGACGGACTTTGGACCTATAGCATCGAAGCCATCTGGTATGGCCTGCAGGATTGCTACGCCGACCTGCGCGCCAACGTGAGAGCGCAATACGACATCGAAATCGAATCCTTGGCCGCCATCGGCGTCAGCGCCATGATGCACGGCTACATGGCTTTCAATGAAAAGGAAGAGATACTTGTGCCCTTCCGCACTTGGAGAAACACGAACACCGGACAGGCTGCCGCAGCCTTGTCGAAACTCTTCGTCTACAACATTCCCCTGCGGTGGAGCATCTCCCACCTCTATCAGGCCATCTTGGACAACGAGGAACACGTGAAGGACATCCATTTCCTGACCACCCTTGCCGGCTACGTGCATTGGCAGATTACGGGACAGAAAGTGCTGGGCATCGGCGACGCATCCGGCATGCTCCCCATCGACCCGGAAACCAAGAACTATTCCGCCGAAATGGTAGCCAAGTTTGACGACTTGGTCGCCCCGAAGGGCTTCAGCTGGAAACTGACGGACATCCTGCCCAAAGTGCTGTTGGCTGGCGAGAACGCCGGCTTCCTCACACCGGAAGGCGCAAAGAAACTCGACGTGTCCGGCCACTTGAAAGCCGGCATTCCGGTTTGTCCGCCCGAAGGCGATGCCGGCACGGGCATGGTGGCCACCAACGCCGTCAAGCAACGCACGGGTAACGTGTCGGCCGGAACATCGTCATTCTCCATGATTGTGCTGGAGAAAGACTTGTCCAAGCCATACGAAATGATCGACATGGTGACCACTCCGGACGGCAGCCTTGTGGCCATGGTGCACTGCAACAACTGCACATCCGACCTCAATGCTTGGGTGAACCTCTTCAAAGAATACCAGGAACTGCTGGGCATTCCCGTAAACATGGACGAGATTTACGGCAAACTCTACAACCATGCGCTCACGGGCAATGCGGATTGCGGCGGCCTCATTTCCTACAACTACTTCTCGGGTGAGCCCGTCACAGGGTTGGCCGAAGGGCGTCCCTTGTTCGTGCGCTCGGCCAATGACAAGTTCAACCTGGCCAACTTCATGCGTGCCAACTTGTATGCCTCCGTCGGTGTGCTCAAGATTGGCAACGACATTCTCTTCAAGGAAGAGAAAATCAAAGTGGACCGCATCACGGGACACGGCGGACTTTTCCGCACGAAGGGCGTGGGCCAGCGCATCCTTGCCGCTGCCATCAACTCCCCCATCTCCGTTATGGAAACTGCCGGAGAGGGCGGCGCATGGGGCATCGCCTTGTTGGGCTCATATTTGGTGAACAACGTGAAGAAGCAGTCCTTGGCCGACTTCCTGGACGAACAGGTCTTTGCCGGAGATTCCGGCGTGGAGATTTCGCCCACGGCAGAAGACGTGGCCGGCTTCAACGCCTACATCGAGAACTACAAGGCAGGCCTTCCCATCGAAGAGGCTGCCGTACAATTCAAGGCATAAAAATCCAAAGGAATACTTTAACTTATAATTGACATGAATAGCAAACAAGTAATGAACCACGCAGCCGACAACATCCGTATCCTGGCTGCTTCCATGGTGGAAAAAGCCAAATCCGGACACCCCGGCGGTGCCATGGGCGGTGCCGACTTCATCAACGTGTTGTACTCGGAGTTCCTCCAGTACGACCCGGCCAATCCGAAATGGGAAGGCCGCGACCGTTTCTTCCTCGACCCCGGCCACATGGCCCCCATGCTCTACTCGCAGCTGGCCCTCATCGGCAAGTTCTCGCTCGACGAACTGCAACAGCTACGCCAATGGGGTTCCCCCACTCCGGGCCATCCCGAAGTTGACGTCATGCGCGGCATCGAGAACACTTCCGGTCCGCTCGGACAAGGCCATGTGTTTGCCGTAGGCGCGGCCATCGCAGCCAAGTTCCTGGCCGCCCGCACCGGCAACCCGACGTTTGCCAAGGAAACCATCTACGCCTACATCTCCGACGGCGGCGTGCAGGAAGAGATTTCGCAAGGCGCCGGCCGCATTGCCGGTTGCCTCGGACTGGACAACCTCATCATGTTCTACGACTCGAACGACATCCAGCTCTCTACGGAGACCAAGGACGTGACTTCGGAAGACACGGCCATGAAGTACCGCGCATGGAACTGGAACGTCATCGAAATCAACGGCAACGACTGCGACGAAATCCGCGAGGCCTTGAAGGCAGCCAAAGCAGAAGGCAAGCGCCCGACGCTCATCATCGGTAAGTGTGTCATGGGCAAGGGTGCCCGCAAGGCCGACAACACTTCCTACGAGCACAACTGCAAGACGCACGGCGCACCCCTCGGCGGCGACGCTTACAAGAACACGATGGTCAACCTCGGTGCCGACCCCGAGAATCCCTTCGTCATCTTCGACGATGTGAAGGAACTCTATGCCAAGCGTGCCGACGAACTGAAAGGCATCGTGGCTGCCCGCTACGAAGAGGAAAAGGCTTGGGCCGCAGAGAATCCTGAAAAGGCCGCACAGCAGGCTGAATGGTTCAGCGGCGCGGCGCCCAAAGTGGATTGGGCTGCCATCCAGCAGAAGGCCGGCGACGCCACGCGCAACGCCTCCGCAGCCGTGCTGGGTGCATTGGCTGAACAAGTGCCCAACATGATCTGCGCTTCCGCCGACCTTTCCAACTCCGACAAGACCGACGGCTTCCTGAAGAAGACCCACGCCTTCACTTCGGGCGACTTCAGCGGCGCCTTCTTCCAGGCCGGCGTGGCCGAGCTCACGATGGCTTGCTGCTGCATCGGCATGATGCTCCACGGCGGTGTCATCGCGGCTTGCGGCACGTTCTTCGTCTTCTCCGACTACATGAAGCCGGCCGTCCGCATGGCCGCGCTGATGCAAGTGCCCGTCAAGTTCATCTGGACGCACGACGCGTTCCGTGTGGGCGAGGACGGACCGACCCATGAACCCGTGGAACAAGAAGCACAAATCCGCCTGATGGAAAAGCTCAAGAACCACCATGGCCAGAACTCCCTGCTCGTGCTCCGTCCGGCCGATGCCGAGGAGACCACAGCTTGCTGGAAGCTCGCCATGGAGAACACCGACACTCCGTCGGCCCTCATCCTTTCCCGTCAGAACATCGAGATGCTCCCGGCCGGCAACGACTACAGCCAGGCCGCCAAAGGTGCCTACATCGTGGCCGGTTCGGACGAGAACCCGGATGTCATCCTCGTGGCTTCCGGCTCCGAAGTGTCCACCCTCGTGGCCGGCGCCGCCTTGTTGCGTGCCGACGGCGTGAAGGTGCGCATCGTCAGCTGCCCGTCCGAAGGCTTGTTCCGCAGCCAGTGCCCCGACTATCAGGAAAGCGTCCTGCCTGCCGGTGCCAAGATTTTCGGCCTCACCGCCGGACTGCCCGTCAACCTCCAAGGTTTGGTCGGTGCCAACGGCAAGGTGTTCGGCTTGGAAAGCTTCGGCTTCTCCGCTCCCTACAAGGTGCTCGACGAGAAGCTCGGCTTCACGGCACAGAACGTGTACAACCAAGTTAAAGCGATGCTCTGATGATGGAGGTAAAGACTGTTGGTCTGGCGTCAGACCATGCGGGATTCGCCCTCAAGCAGTTCGTCAAGCAATACTTGGCCGAAAAGGGCTACGCCTACCGCGACTTCGGCACGGACTCCGAGGCCAGTTGCGACTATGCGGACTATGCCCACCCGTTGGCGCTCGCCGTGGAACGCGGCGAATGCTACCCGGGCATTGCCATCTGCGGCAGCGGCGAAGGCATCAGCATGACCCTGAACAAGCATCAGGGCATACGTGCAGGCCTGAGCTGGATTCCGGAAATCGCCCACTTGTGCCGCCAGCACAACGATGCCAACGTCTTGGTCATGCCCGGACGCTTCATCGACACGGACATGGCGCGCAAAATCATGGACGAGTTCTTCGCCACAGACTTTGAAGGCGGCCGCCACCAGAAACGCATCGACAAAATGCCGGTGAAATAAACACACGGCAAAGACATCTACACCACGGGGAACTCTTCTTACGGAGTTCCCCGTTCTTTATTCTCGGAAAACAATAGCCATCGCCCGACTTCTCACTAAAAACCAGGCTCAGTAGAAACCCAATGGGGACAGCCGTATATTTCAGCAATCCCGGGGTGGGAAGAAAGACGCCCCTCGGGAACTCCCTTGCCTGTTTCGGTGGCGCCGGCCGCCTCTTGTCGCGAAGGCGCCCAAAGGCCAGCGGACAGCAACAAGTCTCCAAATAACATTTTGTCAAAACGTCAAAACAGCCCCTGCGAGAACCGCGTAAACGGGCACGGGACGGGAACAGAACGGAAATGCGCGAACCTCGCGCGCCCAAGGGAATGCAGGGTGAAAGCCAAAAGCCGGTTCCCGCGACATTTTGCCGCCCGCCACGGAACGCCGTGCGGCCGGAACCCGCTCCCCGCGTCAGCCCCGCAAGGGGAATGGCTTGCAAAAGGACAAACGGGGTTTGCACGCGGACGGACTCCATCCAGAGCGGGAAAAGCCCTCCGAAGCCCTGTTTTTCCTCTCTTTCTGCACCCGCAAAGAGTGCCTTGCGGCAAAAAAGTTTCGTCTTTGCGGAAGGCGGTTCGTTTCTTTGCGGAAAGCGATTCTGTTTCTACCGCGGAAAAAAGACCGCAGGGACAGAGAAATGCTCCATACGAACAGTTTCTCCACCCGTTTTTTAACAGTCCGGCTCCTATTTGCAGCCGATCCTCCTGTCACTGAAACACGGAAGCAAAAGGAAAGCCTCTCTTTCTGGCAGAAAATTCCGTGCTTGAGTGACAATCCGACACGGGCGTTGTAGTTGGTTCCCCTACTAGATTTCTACTGAAAACAAAACTGTTCACAACATTTTTCCGGGAAATATTTAGGACTATATTGTATAAAACGCTTATCTTTGCCTTTGTCAAGCTGTCGGCCCGGCATCCGATACAAAGACTTTACGTGCATACCGGACAACCGCGACGGCGCGCACCATGGGCATTCCTATGCCCGAAGCCATTATTCGTAAACCAAAACCTCCTAAAGATATGAAGAAACTTGCTACTCTCTTGCTTCTCTTCCTTTACGGAATGAGCGAAGCGCTGGCACAGACCGGCTATTGGACCGATGAGGGAAACTACGACATCTCGTGGTATTCCTTCGCCCAACGGGAATATGTGCTGACCACCCCGCAACAGCTTGCCGGACTGGCCTATCTGGCAGAAAAAGGTGGCACTATTTCGAGCGACTGCAAATTCGAACTGGGCAACTCCATCTCCATGGAAGGCCACTATTGGACGCCCATCAAAAACTTCTATGCCACGCTGGACGGCAAGGGGTATACCCTCTCCAACGTGACGGTGCACGCCCAAGATCCGGGTGCCAACTGGAAAACGGGATTCGTGGCTGGACTCTACGGCGACATCTGCAACCTGACACTGGACGCCACATGCTCGGTGACGGTGACCACCCAGACACACCAAGCCTGCATTGGCGGCTTTGCCGGAGAAATATCGGGCGGTGCCAGCCTGATAAACTGCCACTTCGCGGGCAACATTTCCGTCACCAGCCGCGGTACGGGGACTTCGTGCCAGAATGATATAGGCGGAATTTTCGGAAATGGAAAGGGAACGGTGGAACGCTGCACCAATTCGGGCAAAATCAACGTGAGCATCTCCGCCACGACTTCATACGCCAACGGACACTGCATTGGCGGAATCGTCGGCATGTCATACAACGGAGTCAGCGACTGCGTGAACCGCGGCGAAGTGCATGTCGAATCCCGCACGGTGGCCTGCGTGGGAGGCATTTGTGGATATGCCGGAGGACATACCAGCTACACATCGCACATTCAAGGTTCGTCCAACGAAGGGCTCGTCAGCACAGAATACACCGGTACCAAGAGCTACACCGACATCAGCACGGGAGGCATTGCCGGATTTGTCAGCGACGATGCCATAGTTTCAGAATGCGCCAACCACGGTACCGTGGAATCCACGAACGGCATTGATTATAATTCTGCCGAAGCTGGAGGTATAGTTGGCTTTAACGAGAACCTCATCATTAACTGCTACAACACAGGCACTGTGCAGACAAAAAGTGCCAATATAGCCACAAGTGGCGGCATTGCGGGAACCAATTGCCGCGAAGTGATAAACTGCTACAATTCAGGAACTATAATAGCTCTTGGAAACACTTCGAAAGGACGATATTCCGAAGCTGGCGGTATTGCGGGATCTAACTTTCAAGCAACTTCCGAGGAACAGCATGCACTTATCTATAATTGCTACAACACTGGAACAGCATCCGGCGCCACAGCTGACGCCTCCGTCGGCGGCATTGTCGGTGACTGTTCTCACTCGTCCACAACAAGCATCCTCTCCCGCGTAGAAAAGTGCTACACGTCCACCGACATGCTCCCCGGCATCGGACTGGACGAGGACGGGCAGGAAGCGAACATCACCAGAATGGCGGAAGCCGACATGCGTTCCAGCAAGCTCCAGACGGAACTCAACAACAACCTGAACGCCTACAACGACACGGCCCGCCAAGAGAAAGCCCTGCTCTGGTGGCAGGCCGACGGCGAGCTTCCCACCTTCCTGCAGGCCGACTTGCTCTGCGACGAAATCACCTACACCTCCGCGCGATTCACCCTGCAAGTGGAAGGCTCGCCCACGACCCAGGCCAACGTCCTCTACGGCACGGGGATCGTCATGGCCATACAGGCCATCCGCCCCAATTCTCCCGTCACGGTGGACTTATTGCCCAATACGACATATAAGTATTACCTGCAACTGAAACGGGGCAACACCGTCTTGGATTACCTCGAACGGGAATTCACCACGCCTTCGATCGTGACCCGCGCCCGGGCGGAAAACGTCAACCGCAAGGGAGCCACCCTCGTGGCCGAATTTGTCCCCGAGATGGCGGACCGCATCACGGGCGTGGAATTCATCCTGCGCGACAATAATCCCAGCATCGATGGCACAAGCACGGAAATCCGCCTCCCGGCCACGCTGACCGACGGGCGCGCCGTGGCACAGGCCGATGGTTTGCAGGCCCGCACGTATTACCAAGCGGAACTGGTAGTGCATTGGGGAGATGTCGACCTGCCCAGCACCTACTTCTCGTTCAGCACGCCGGACACCGGCCTGAAGTTGGAAGAGGCCACGCAAATCGTGTGCACCCAGACCACCATCAGCATGCAGATGATGCTGAGCGGCGTGACGGAGAACTATGCCGGCACGATAAAGGAATGCGGCATACGCTACACCACGGCCGACGACGCATTCACCGATTTCAACGACCCCATGAACTGGAACAAAGTGGCTGGCACGGAGATTGAGGACATGAGCACCGACCAGTGGCCGTGGTTCTTCACCCGGTTGGAAGGCCTCACGCCGGGCACGCGCTATGCCCTGCGCCCCTACGTGGTGGTCAGCTTCCCGAACGATGGCGACGTGGAGGAACTGCTCTATTTCGAGTTCGACGTGCTGGCAACCCTGCCCGTCACTGTCACCACACTCCCTGCTACGAACATGACACAGACCACGGCCCTCCTGTCCGCCCTCTTCGAGACTGGCGACGCGCAAGTGGCAGAACGAGGTTTTGAAGTGAACTACGAGCGTTACCCGCTGGAGGGCGATGCCACGCAACTGCAACTGACAGGGCTCACTCCTGGCTACGGCTACAGCTGCCGCGCGTATGTCACTATGACGAACGGCACGACAGTGTTCGGCGAATACGAATACTTCAACACGGCCCCCATCCGCGTCCTGCCGCAGGTGCTTGAGGTGACGCAGACCTCGGCCCTCGTGAAAGTGGACTGCGAACTGGGCGACGCCATGCCAGATGAACAAGGCGTGGAATGGAAAGCGGGCGGCGAGACCTTCCGCCACGCGGTGGACAGCACATTCCGGATGACGGAACTCCCGGCCAACAGCCGCGTCAGCTATCGCGGCTATACCCTCGCCAACGGCAGCTACATCTACTCCGACTGGAAGGACCTGAACACCCTGCCTATCTCGACGGCCTTCGAGGCAGCCGACGCGCTGTCGAACATGTCGGCCACGCTGCATGCCACCGTGGAGTGCGACACCTTCAGCTCGGCCCGCTTCGGCTTTGAGTGGCGCAACTACGACGCGCCCGAACTGGTGCCGTCCAACATTGTCTATGCCACGCACGTGGAAGACGGCGCCATCGCCTTCGCCCTGCGCGGACTGGCCCCATCCACTTATTATAAGTACCGCTCCTTCGTGCAGTATCAAGACCGTGAATACTTCAGCGAGTGGACCGCTTTCGGCACGTCACATGCCTTCGTGCTCTGGCCACCCACCGTGCACACCATCATCATCACCGCGCCGGACGGCACTTCGGTGACGCTCGTGGGCTACGTGGTAGCCGGTTCCGAAGAGGTTCTCCAACAGGGATTCGAATACTGGCCGGTGGCGACGCTCAAGCGTAGCGAAGGCCGGCAGACCGTGCTGGCCGAAGGCGACGACCTGCAAGCCACGCTCCACGACCTGGCCCCGAACACCACGTACCAATACCGTGCCTTCGTCACCACCGCCTCAGGGACCACATTTGGCGAGACGATGGAGTTCACCACAGGCAGCGGTTCGGGCATCGCCTCCCCCGCCGCCACGGGCTTCACCGTGCAATTGGCCCCCAATCCGGTGAAAACATCGGCGGTGCTCCGCGTGAATGGCGTGGCCGAAGGCATGGAAGTGACGTGCCGCGTCTATTCCCTGCAAGGCAGTCTGGCCGTCCTCCGGCAGGCACAAGCCGACGGGCGCGGCGCAGTGTCCATCCCGCTCCATCGGCAGGACTTCCGCAGCGGCGTCTATGTGGTGGAAGTACAAGCCGGCGGACAGTCGCAAACCGTGAAAATGATAGTGGAATAAACTCTCACGTACCGGAAAAGGCACAAAGCACCCCCTCCGGCAAACTACATCGGTGAACCAAGAAAAGAGGACATCCCTCGTTCGGGATGCCCTCTTTTCTTGCTTTAAACCTCACGTGTCGTTATGCATTCAATAAACGAAAGGCGGAGCTTGGAGAATGATGCAGCAAGATTAAAACACGGTCATAGGAATATTGAATCCCGCTTACTTTCAATAGCCATATTATATTGTTTGTGCAGAGCATCGTAACTTAGAAATCTGACGCGCTTATTATCTACCAATTCCTTAAATGCACGATAATGCAATTTCTTCTCAAACTCATCCATACGCTTGTTGTCCGCGACTATAAACATCTTGCAATAGAAATCCTGCAAGTCAAAGAATTTGAGAAGCGAATTCTGCATGTCGGTAGAATGTTCTACTTCGAAGAAAGCGTGAGGCATTTTCCTGCCATTAAACCAAATGACATCAATTGTCGAACTTCTATGCACTAATTCAGGAAAAGAAAACGAAGGAATTTCATTCAATGTGCGCACCTCTTTCAATGTAGTACCTGCATACTTTCTGTTTTTATCTTGTTCCGGTACATAGGTCAACCAATTCTTGCAATTCCCAATTTCCAACAACAGACCTTGATAATAAGAATGATTAAATTCTTTCATCAGCGTGGAGTCGGAATTATGAGCGTTCTCCACAACAAATCCATTGGCTTCAAGTTGCTCTCGACAAGAGGCTAAAGCCCATAGTCCAGGCTTTATCTTATAAATCTCCTTGCGTTCTTGCACGATTCTACGTATGCTCGCAAATGGCGTTTTTGTATTCCAATGACAATCGTTTATCTTAAAAACTTCTTGATATAATTGTCCAAGTGTTGCTATTCCTCCCAATCGTTGCAATGTTTCGATGACGGCTTCATATTGTTTCATAATAAGGACATTATAGTAAACGGTTCCACATAAAAAGGTTGCGCTTTCTGCCCACCCATTTCACAAATGGTTTTGCTGATACAGATGTCATGTTGTCCATCTTCAGTAGAAATTTCGCAGGGCGCGACGGACCGACGCTATTCACCGCCATCCGCCGTCGGCTTCCTCACATAAAGGCGGTGGGTGCCGAAACCTTGTATGCCGATGCCCGTTCCCGGCTGATTGGCCCAACGGCGCAATTCGTTGCCCGCCGTGGTACGCCCCAGCCCGGTCAGGGCGGCATAAGCAGAGACATTCATTGTGGGATGCTCCTCCAAATAGCGCAATGCCAGCTGAAGGCGTTCCTCGGGCGTAAACCCGGACCGGTTGATGCGCCTTTGCCCCGTCCCGCGCTCCAGCCTGCAATGTCTGTCGACTTCAGCCACCCAGGCTTTCTCGGCGCGGAAGTTCACGCCTCCCACCCCGACGCTTCTCGCGTTGCGCCTCTGCCCCGTCCCGTCGGGGCGTTCACGCTCCTTGTCCTCCCTCAACACGAGCGAGGGAGCAAACGTGCCGATTCCATCCAGCTTCACTGAACATCCGTCGGCCATCAAACGGGCCATACACAAACCTATCCCGCGGATCAGTCCGGTTATCTCTCCCTCTCCGAACGTGGAGGCACGCGCCATCATGCGGGCCAGCTCTTCCGTCCCGCAGCAGCGCTCCATCACCATGCGCGGGTGAAGCAACGTCTCCCCCTCGCGATTCAGGTCTACCATCTCTTGCATTACATACTTGGCACTCATAGTCTTATCTATTTAATTATTTTAAAAAACATGCCTCGGGTCTCTCGGAATGGCCGGACACAAGGCCGAAAAACTTTCCAATCTCCTTTCTTAATCTCTAAACAACGATGTCGTCTATATAGACAACGACGTTGTTTACATAATCAACGTCGCTGTTTATATAGTTAACGACGTTAATTATAGTTTTCATCCGCACAAAGATAACTTTTTCATCCCATGTATGCAAATTTCCCGGATTGGACCTGCATCTTCCATCCCGTGGTTGGAAGCAGCAACCATGGCACGAAAAGTAGGAACAAGGCCGCAAAGCCCTCCATGACAAGAAATCCCATTTCGAGGAATGCGCGTTTCAGATTTTATTTCGTAAATTTGCCGTCCCGCCGTTTGACTCGTTATTTGGGTTGGCTATCTATACAAAGGCTGTCTGGGTTCGACGGCAGGGGAAAAAACGGGGCCGCATGAAATCGCAACGGTCCGCATGCAAGCAATGGTTGCGGGATGAATAAGCGGCCACGAACAAAAGCCTATATTGAACCAACAAAAGCCTGAAGAAAAAGAAACAATGGAGAAAGAAGCACAAGAATTCGTGGAAGCCCTCTGCCGCTTCGTGGAACAGGAATTGCAGCGGGACCCCGACCCCATCTACAGCCAGAAGGCCGTCAAGATTGCCGATGCCCGGAACCACCTGTTCCGAATCGTGGAACCGGCACGCACTGACGAGGCGGAAGACCTTTACGCCTTGGCCGACTTATGCCGTCTGGACGAGGAGACCATGGAAGCCGTACCCAACCGCGGACGACTGCTCCGCATCGCCCGCAACTATTGGGACTGACGGCACAACCGCTTCCCTCACGCAGAAAAAAGGCGGGGAAGAAGCTCACAGACAATCGTCCGGTTGCTCCTTCCCCGCCCAGTCTTTAAGTGCGCCCACTTTGTCCGAGACAGCCGGACGCTTTCTCAGAACGTCCAGCCCAAACGCAACATGGGGCGAACGAAGCCTGCCACGACGGACGTCTCCACGTCCTTGCTCTTCACCGTGCCCTCGCCGCCGATGTCCATCTTCGTCTGGCACGACTTGAAGGCATCCACGCTCAGTCCTATCTCCGAACCGATGTATAAACCCTTGTAGAGATAAAAGTCCACGCCCGTGAACAACTGGCCGCCAACACCCCGATAGGCACGGTCGGACACGTCGCCATTGGCATCCAGGATGCAATTCTCGTAGATGATTTCATACTCCCTGTGGCTGCTGAAACTGCCGTTCGTATAGTCTTCCGTGTATCCGGACTTGCCCGAAGCGAAGTGGCGGAAAAAGCCGACTTGCACTCCCGCATACACGCTGGCCCGCTTGGCCACCTTGAAATGCCGCTCATATCCCAAGTCGATGCTCAAGTCGGCCACTCTTCCGCGCGAAAACACGTCGTCCACGTCTTCATCCTCCTTGTACTCCACCGACTCCAGCCCGAAGTCCACGTTCAGGCGCAATGCGTCGCGGTCGGTCAGGAACACGCGGAACTTCGCTCCGCCGAACCCTTCGTCGACATCCCGGAAACCGAAAGGATCGAACTGCACCTCGACGCCGACATCGCCTTGCGATGCCCTATACTGCGCCGACAAACAAGCCGGCAAACACAAGAACGCGGCCAAAACTATCCAGAACTTTTGCATAACGTCGCCTCTTTTTAGGGGTTCATCATTACTTTTTCACACCAGCGCCACCAAGGCCTCATCGTCCAACGACGCCAAGCGCTCGCGGAGAATGACCTCGTTGGTGCGTTCCGCGTCGTCCGTGCGGAACACCAGGATGCCTTTCCCGCCCAGCAGGAAAGAATAAAGATAAGAGATGCCAATCCCCGCTTGGGAGAGGACACGCACGGCGTCGGCCGCACGCCCCGGCTGGTTGTCGAGCGTGATGGCAAACACTTCGGACATGCTGGCCGAAATGCCCGCCGCCTTCAGCACCTCGTAAGCCTTGGACGGGTCGGAACAAATCACGCGGTAGATGCCGTATTCCACGGTATCGGAGATGGTGGACGCGATGAGCTGTATGCCCGCATCCTTGAACAGGTCCAACACGCGGAGCAGCGTGCCCGACTTGTTTTCCACGAAAATGGATATTTGATGTACTGTCATAACCGTTATTTTTGTGTTAAATCAAAGTTTTTCTCAAGTCTCTCACGCGCACGGCCTTGCCCTCCTGCTTGGGCAATGTGCCCTTGGGCAGGAGCTTCACCACGGGGGTCAGCAGGATTTCGTCCTTCAGTTGCCGCGTGATTTCGCGCGTCAGCGCCTGCAGGCGGGCGTAATCGTCGCTGAATTCCTTCAGTTCCACTTCCACGGTCATCAGGTCGTTGGCCTCCTCGTTGGTGAGGGTAATCAGATATTCCGTGCCCAGTTCCTCGAATTGCATCAGCACGGTCTCAATCTGGATGGGGAAGATGTTCACGCCCTTGAGAATCATCATGTCGTCGCTGCGCCCCTTCATGCGGTCGAGCCGCTTGTGGTGGCGTCCGCACGGGCAGTCGCCGGGCAGGATGCGCGTCAGGTCGCGCGTGCGGTAGCGCAGCAAGGGCATGGCCTCGCGGTTGATGGTGGTCAGCACCAGTTCGCCGACCTCGCCTTCCGGCACGGGCTCCAGCGTCACGGGGTCTACAATCTCCACGATGTAGTAGTCCTCCCAAATGTGCATGCCGTTCTGCTCCTGGCATTCGAACGCCACGCCCGGCCCGCACATCTCCGACATGCCGAACGAGTTGTATGCCTTGACGCCCAACATTCTCTCTATCTTCCGGCGCTGTTCCTCCGAGTGGGGCTCCGCTCCGATGATCAAGGTGCGCAGCTTCGTGTCGCGCTCCGGGTCGATGCCCATCTCCTCCATCACCTCGTGCAGGCGGCTGGCATAGCTGGGAATGGCGTGCAGGGCCGTGGTGCCGAAATCGGTGATGAACTTGATTTGCCGCTTGGTGTTGCCTGCCGCGGCGGGCACGGTCAGCATGCCCAGACGCTCCGCGCCGTACTGGAATCCCAGTCCGCCGGTGAACATGCCGTAGCCCGACGAGTTCTGGAACACGTCGCCACGGCGCAGTCCCACCATGTAGAGGCAGCGCGCCACGGCGTTGGCCCATTCGTCCAAGTCCTTCTGCGTGTGCAGGATGACCGTGGGCGTCCCCGTCGTGCCGCTGGAAGAATGCAGGCGCACGACCTCGCTCATGGGCACGGCTGCCAGCCCGAAAGGATAATTGTCGCGCAGGTCTTGCTTCGTGGTGAAGGGAATCTTACGCAGGTCGTCCAACGAGCGGATATCATCGGGGCGCAAATGGTTTTCCGCAAAACGCTTTTGATAGAAAGGTGATTTCATACAACGGCGGAGCGTGCGCAGCAAGCGCTCGAACTGCAATGCTTCGATCTCCGTCCGTGTCAATGTTTCTAATTCTTCATGCAAATACATTTCCTCGTGTGTTTTTGTTCAGGATGGGGACAAAGTTAACGAAAAACATCGCAAAACAGAACGGTTTTGCGATGTTTTTTAACGACAAACGGCAATTTTAGTTTCAGATTCTCAATATTCGGGATTCTGCACAATCATTCCGCCCAAAGCCAGCACATCGTTATACGGAATGGGAAACAACAATTGGTAGTCCTCCAGGTGCAGCTCCGCCTGCGCCATGCCGTTCCGCTTCAGGAAGGCGAAATAGCCGGGCAAACGCAACGCGCTGCGGATGTCGCGGATGCTTTCGGGCGAACCGTCGGCGGCGTCAAGCCCGTTCTCCCGCGCCACGTCCTGCACGCAGGTCAGCGCGCCGACCTTGTCGCCAGTGTGCCACTTGCATTCGGCCAACGACAGAATCACGTCCGTGTAGGTCAAGACAGGCAGCGGCTCTTGGTTGCTGTTCCATACGCCAAACACCCAATCGTTTCCGCCGTGATATTCCCCGTCGTAGGGCGCCAAGGCATAGAATCCATGTCCGGCCAGTTCCTCCCACAGGGTTTCCGCTTCGCCCCATTCGCCCATACACATATAAGTATAGGCCAAGACGGCACGCGCCACGTCGCGCGACACAAACAGGAAGTCGTTGACATCCGTGGCCAGCGCCACACCGGGCTTCTCATCCAGCCCGCCACACGCGGCCTTCACGCTGCGCTCTATCGACGGCAACATTTCCGTCGGCGAAAGCTGTTCCAACGAATCGCCCGGCTCATAGCCGTCTTCAGGTATGAACGGCACGTTGCCCCAGAATGTGACAAGCTGGTAATACGCCCAAGCGCGGAATACCGCGAGGTAGTCCACATAGCACCCCGCTTGCGCCAAGTCTGCCCTCTGAATATTCAAGTTATAGTTTATCAGTTTGTAAAAGTTGGTCCAACACTCGCTCACTCGCGGGTCTTCGGGGCGCAAAGGCATCCCCCACCGCGGATCGTCGCTCCATCCCACGTAGTAAGCCTCCAAGTCGATGTACGATTCGAAGGCCTGCGCCATGTTATTGGCCATAGCCGACACCGCCTGCACGCCGGCATTTCCCAATCGCGGCACTTCGGTCACCAGGTCCGGGTCGCCGTCCTGACGCACCAGCAAACGGGCCGCCACCTTTCCTTCCCTATTATAAAAAGGTATCTCCTTCGTGCGCTCCGCTTTCGACTTCGCAGGCCCGACCACAACGAAAACCGTCTTGTTCCGCACCTCCACGGACACAGACATGGCCGAGTTGGCCAGGAAACCATCTTCATAAAGAGAACTGGAATAGTAACTTTCCTCAGAAACAGACGTACTTGGCTCTACATCCAGAAGGTCATCATCTTCCTTTCCAAAGACGTCATCCAAGTCAATCTGGGGCGGAACCTCCGTGTAAAGGTTGTCTCCAGACGTGGTGCTTACTTTATACACTCCGCCCTCCTTGGGCACGTGGATTTCGTCTGTCTCCAACACGGTTCCCGTCACAACGCCTTCCGTCCCGTCGCTTCCCGCATCATCGTCCGAGGTGCAGGCCGCACAGCCCAAGCCACAGGCCACGAGCATCATGAATGCATATCCAAACTTCTTCATTTTTCGAGCTGTATTTTAAATGTTTCACTTCAAGACATAAAAAAAGGGTCAGCGCTCTGACCCAACCTTTGTTAACCTTAAATCTAATACTATGAAAAACACGATGCAAAGGTACAAGCTTTTGGGCAATCTGCAAACTTTTCGGCAAGAAAAAGATGCTATATAACATATTTTATCTTTTCTGGAAATATTTTCAGATTTCAGCGCCTCAAATAGCAAAGTTTTTTCGTACCTTTGACACCATTGGAATATCCATCAAAACACAATAGCATGAAAAAAACATTCTTTAAAGTGATGATCCTGGCCGCCGCTCTCGCCGGCCCCCTCACGGCCAATGGGCAGGTGGCCACGCCTACCCACGCCATTGAACAGACATTCACCATCCCCAACCCCGACTACAAGCTCAGTCCTTATACGGGCATGACGCGACAGGGATGGATCGATGCCGCCGAATACCTGCTCAGCGGGGCGTTCACCTACATCCGCACACTGGACGACCCGATGTACTTCCCCAAGCAGCTCGACAAGACCTACCCCAACAACGAGGGACAAGTGCCCACGGCCAAGCTCGAAGGCTTCTGCCGCACGCTGTTCGTCGCAGCGCCCTTGCTGCGCGAAAAGCCCGACCTGACGCTCAACGGCATCAAGGTGGCCGACTACTACCGCCACCAGCTCCTGAACCTCATCAACCCTGAAAGCCCGAGCTACATCCGCCACCGCAACGGCGGACCGAGCCAAATCCTCGTGGAGTTCGGCGCACTGGCCATCTCGCTCTCCGTGGCCAAGGACATCCTCTGGGAGCCGCTCACGCAAGAACAGAAAGACCAGCTGGCCGCCACGATGCTCAGCTATGGCAACGGACCTACCATCGGCTCGAACTGGATGTTCTTCAACGTGTTCGTCATCTCCTTCTTCAAGGAGCAAGGCTACGCCGTCAACGACCAACGCATGAAGGAGAATCTGGAAAACATCCTTAAGCTCTACCGCGGCGAAGGCTGGTACAACGACGCGCCCGCCTATGACTACTACAGCATGTGGGCCTTCCAGATGTACGGCCCCATCTGGGCGCAGATGTACGGCCACTTCTATCCCGAATACGCCGCACAGTTCATGAAGAACCAACACGACATGATCGACAACTATCCCTACATGTTCAGCGCCGATGGCAAGATGAACATGTGGGGGCGCAGCATCCCTTACCGCTTCGGCGCCGTCGTCCCGCTCGCCTTGCTGAGCTACCAGAAAGACCCGAGCGTGAACTACGGATGGATGCGCCGCATCGCATCGGCCACCCTGCTGCAGTTCTTGCAGAACCCCGATTTCCTGGAAGACAATGTGCCGACGATGGGCTTCTACGGTCCCTTCGCGCCCGCCGTGCAAATCTACAGTTGCCGCGGCAGCGTCTATTGGTGCGGAAAAGCATTCCTGAGCCTGCTCTTGCCGGCCGACGACCCGTTCTGGACGGCCAAAGAGAACAACGGCCCATGGGAAAAGGAATTCAAGAAGAACCACGTGTACAACAAGTTCCAGCCGGCCACGAACCTGCTCATCACCGACTACCCCAACTGCGGCGGCGCCGAAATGCGCTCGTGGTGCCACGAAACGGTGGCTAACGACTGGCAGAAGTTCCGCAGCTCGGAGAACTACAACAAACTGGCTTACCACACCGAGTTCCCATGGATGGCCGACGGACCGGACGGGGAAGTGTCGATGAACTACGCCACGAAGAACGGCAAGGGGCAGTGGGAAGTGTTGCGCCTCTACACTTTCAAGAGTTTCGAGGACGGCATCTACCGCCGCGACGCGGAGCTGGAAACCAACCGCGACATCAAATACAACCTGGCCGACATCCCTCTCCCCAACGGCGTGCTGCGGGTGGACAAGATCACAACGCCCGTGCCCACCACCGTGCGGCTGGGACACTACACGTTGCCTGAACTGGATGGTCAACCCATAGAAGAAGAGAAATCGTCAAAAGTGGACGGCGCCGTCATCCTGAACAACGGAGAATACCGGCTGGCCATGATACCCCTGCAGGGCTGGGAATCCACCACCGTGAGCTATCCCGAAGGACTGCACCCCGTGAGCAACAAGTGCGGCCTTATCATGTCGGAGAGCAAGGTGGAAAACGAGAAAGTGTTCGTCACGCTCACCTTGTGGAAAAAAGGCTCGAAGAAATTCAGCAAGAAGGAACTTTCGCCCGTGAAGGACGTGAAGGTTTCCGACGACTTGCGCACCATTGACATCACGTTTGCCGACGACAGCCGGAAGCAAGTGAGATTCTGACCTCCCCCCTCCTCCTGTCCCCCGGTCCGGAAATCCGCCATTTCCCGACCGGGGGACAGTTCTTTTTAGACGCCTCCTGTCGCGAAGGCACCAAAAGGCTGGCGGACAGCAACAAGTCCCCAAATTTTCATTTTGTCAAAACGTCAGGACTGCCCCTGCAAGAACCGCGCAAACGGGCACGGGACGGGAACAGAACGGAAATACGCAAACCTCGCGCGCCCAAGGGAATGCAGGATGAAAGCCGAAAGCCGGTTCCCGCAACATTTTGCCGCCCGCCGCAGAACGCCGTGCGGCCGGAAACCTCACCCCACGTCAGCCCCGCAAGGGGAATGGCTGGCAAAAGGACAAACGGGGTTTGCACGCGGACGGACTCCATCCAGAACGGGAAAAGCCTTCCGAAGCCCTGTTTTTCCCTTCATTCCGCACCCAC
>CALULQ010000035.1 GCA_944321525.1 uncultured Paraprevotella sp. | reverse complement strand
GCATACCTTATATGTTGATCGTGGGCGAAAAAGAGGAGGCCAACGGCACGGTTTCCGTCCGTAAACAGGGCGAAGGCGACCAAGGAAGCATGAAATTTGAGGATTTCGCGAAGAAAATCAACGAAGAAGTGCGTAGTATGACGAATAAATATTAAATTTGCACCCGAATTTAAAAAACTTGGAAATCCGTAAGCGGAACTAACAAACAGAAGAGAAGACATTTATTGAATGAAGAAAGACAATTTAAAGCAGCAGTACCGTATCAACGAACAGATACGGGTGCGTGAAGTCCGGATTGTGGGCGATGATATAGAATCTACCGTTGTGCCAACGGCCAAGGCGTTGCAGATGGCTGAAGACCAAGGCGTGGATTTGGTGGAAATCTCCCCGAATGCAGCTCCTCCTGTTTGTCGGTTGATTGACTACAGCAAATTCCTCTACCAGCAGAAAAAGCGGCAGAAAGAAATGAAAGCCAAGCAGGTGAAGGTCGACGTGAAGGAAATACGCTTCGGCCCGCAGACGGACGACCATGACTACAACTTCAAACTGAAACATGCGCAGGGCTTCCTCTCCGAAGGCGACAAGGTGAAGGCATACGTCTTCTTCAAAGGGCGCAGCATCCTGTTCAAGGAGCAGGGCGAGGTGTTGCTCCTCCGGTTCGCCAACGACTTGGAAGAATACGGCAAGGTGGAGCAGATGCCCGTGCTCGAAGGAAAGCGCATGACCATCTTCATCAGCCCGAAGAAACAGCAGGCCCGCAAGCCGGCCGAACCGGCCTCAGAGGCTGCGCCGCAAAAGGTGGAGAGAAGCCAACCCAAAGCCAACGCTCCCAAGGAATACAAGGGGCCGCGCGTGGAAGGCGAGGAGGACTGACGCGAAAGAGTGACGAAACGGTGCGTAACGCCTTGGTATATGCGTTGCCACACATTAGAATAATCAATTAAAAAACAAACAAAATGCCAAAAGTAAAGACTAATTCCGGTGCTAAAAAAAGATTCGCTCTTACCGGAACAGGTAAGATTAAGAGACATCACGCTTATCACAGCCACATCCTGACCAAGAAAACGAAGAAGCAGAAGAGAAACTTGGTGCACGATGACATCGTGGTGACTGCAAACACGAAGCAGGTGCGCGACTTGCTCTGCATGCGTTAAACGAAAAAGGGTGAGTGTCGAATTAACAAAGTTATTAACCGAATGCTTTAGCCTCAAGTCCGTCCAAAAGTAAGCAAAGGAAAGAATGGATGGCGCTAACATTCAAAACGAATTAAAATTATGCCAAGATCAGTAAATCATGTTGCTTCGAAAGCAAGAAGAAAGAAAATTTTGAAATTGACCAGAGGTTACTTTGGTGCTCGCAAGAACGTCTGGACCGTAGCCAAGAACACTTGGGAGAAGGGTCTGACCTACGCCTATCGTGACCGCAAGAATAAGAAGCGCAACTTCCGCGCATTGTGGATCCAGCGCATCAACGCAGCCGCCCGCTTGGAAGGCATGTCCTATTCGCAGCTGATGGGCGCCCTGCACAAGGCCGGCATCGAAATCAACCGCAAGGTGCTCGCCGACTTGGCCATGAACCATCCCGAGGCTTTCAAGGCCGTGGTTGCCAAGGTGAAATAAGGAAATCCGTAGTGGAACGGAATATAAAAGGTGTATTGCTTGCCGATACACCTTTTTTTTGTTTACTTTGTAGTGAAATTTGTCATGCGCTTCCGCGCTTTAAGTTAAAAAGCAGATTCGATGGAAAGAAAATTTAAAGATTATGCCTTGCTGTCGCTGAAGGGAATGGCGATGGGGGCAGCCGACGTGGTGCCTGGAGTTTCCGGCGGCACAATCGCCTTTATCGTGGGGATTTACGACGAGTTGATCAATTCGATAAAGAGCGTCAACCCGCATTCCCTCAAGCTTTTGCTCACGGGCAAAGTGGGCGCCTTTTGGAAAGCCATCAACGGCAACTTCCTCTTTTTCCTGCTCTTGGGCATCGCCATCAGCGTGTTCTCGCTGGCCCGGCTGATAACCTATTTGCTGGTGAACGAGCCGGTGCTGGTGTGGGCCTTCTTCTTCGGGCTGGTGCTTGCTTCCACGTGGTTCGTCTCCAAGGATATCAAGGAGTGGAATTGGAAGACGGTGGTGGGCTTCCTTGCAGGGGCCGTGGTGGCTTACTACATCACCGTGGCCACACCGGCGCAGACGCCCGACAACTTGCTCTTCATCTTCTTTTGCGGTGTCATTGCCATTTGCGCGATGATATTGCCGGGCATTTCGGGGAGCTTCATTCTGGTGCTGCTGGGCAAGTACCTCTATGTAATGGAGGCGGTGAAGACGTTGGACTTCGTCGTGCTGGGCGTGTTCGCAGTTGGGTGCGTATTGGGCATCACGAGCTTCTCGCACGTGTTGTCGTATGCCTTGCGCCATTTCCGCAACATCACGTTGGCCGTGCTTTCCGGCTTCATGCTCGGTTCGCTGAACAAGGTGTGGCCTTGGAAAGAAGTGGAGACTATCATGGCCAACGGGCAGGAGTTCGCCATGGAGCACAATATCCTGCCCAACACGGAAGTGGCCGAAGGCATCGTGCTGATGTTCGTGGGCTTTGTGTTGGTGTATGTGTTGGAAAAGATTTCAGCCCGAAAGGCATAACGGAACAATATAATAATGTATAAGAAGAGTTATTTCTGGCCGTTGGCTGGCTTGTGCGTCTTGTCGCTTTTCTTGTTTTTGGGTCTGACCCCCTTCCACACCCGTGGCGAGCCCCGCGAAGCGGTGGTTGCCCTTTCCATGTTGCAGCAGGGCAACTGGGTGTTGCCGGTGAACAATGGTGTGGAGCTGGCCTTCAAGCCTCCTTTCTTCCATTGGTGCATCGCGGCCATTTCTGCGCTTGTGGGGACGGTGAACGAATACACGTCCCGCATGCCTTCGGCCTTGGCCCTGTCGGCCATGGTGCTGGTGGGCTATGTGTTCTACGCCAAGCGGCGGGGCACCGAAGTGGCTTTCATGGCAGCGCTGATTACATTGACGAATTTTGAGGTGCATCGCGCGGGCGTGGCCTGCCGGGTGGACATGGTGCTGTCGGCCATGATGGTCATCGCCCTCTATCAGTTCTACAAATGGGCGGAGCGCGACCTGAAGGGTATCCCTTGGGTGGGCATTCTTTGCTTGAGCGCGGCGGCGCTCACGAAGGGGCCGGTGGGCATTGCGCTGCCTTGCGCCGTTCCGGCGGTGTTCTTGTGGTTGCGTGGCCGTGGCTTTCTCCGCGTGTTTTTCCGCTTCTTTGCGGTGGCGCTTGCCGCCTGCGTGTTGCCGGCAGCTTGGTATTATGCTGCCTACCTTCAAGGGGGCGAACGCTTCCTCGACCTGGTGCTCGAAGAGAATGTCTACCGTCTGATGGGCAAGATGACGTATGCTTCGCACGAGAACCCGGCTTGGTACAATGTGGTGACGGTGGTGGCGGGCTACGTGCCTTATTCCTTATTATTATTGATTTCCCTCTTCTTCTTGCGCTACAAAAAGCCCGAGTGTCGGTTGCGCACGTGGTGGTCGCGCCTTGTGGCCTATGTCCGTGGCATGGACGACGCCCGGCTTTATTCCCTGTTGTCCATTGCGATTATCTTCGTGTTCTATTGCATTCCGAAGAGCAAGCGCAGCGTTTACCTGTTGCCCATTTATCCCTTCATTGCTTATTTCCTGGCCGAGTACATCATCTATCTTCGCCATCGTCATCTGAATGCCTTGCGTGTTTTCGGCAGCATCATGGCCGGTTTGGCTGTGTTGTTGTTGGGCGTGTTTGCAGCCGTGCGGCTGGATGCCGTTCCGGAGACTTTGTTCGGCGGGCGGCATGCGGCGGAGAACGTGGCCTACATGCATGCCTTGAGCGATTTCCCCCTGACGCTGTTTGCCATCGTCATGGTGGCTTTGCCGGTGGTGGCCGCCGCATGGTACTTCAGGGTGCAGCGGCGGAATGCGGCCGACAACGGCATCATTTATGCCTGCATCGGGGTCATCTTCTCGATTTTCTTCGTGCTCGACGGCGTTTACCAGCCCAAGGTGCTCAGCGTGAAGTCGGACAAGGCCGTGGCGGAAGCCATCGCGGACATCGTGCCCGAGGGCAGGTTGTATTCCTTCCGTACCGACGTGGTGGAGGCCAACCGCATGCACCCGTTCACGGTGAATTTCTACTTGGGTGACCGCATGGTGCCCTTCGACTGTTTCGATCCGGGACAGGAGGGTTACGTGCTCATGGGCGAGGACATGGTCGAGGGCTTCAATGCGCGCTACGGTGCGGAATACGCCTTGGAGGACGTCTACGCCCCTCAGCACCGCAGCTGCGATGACAAACGGTATAATCACCTCTATCGCTTCCGGCGGATAGGAAACGGGCAATAGGCTTATGGGATTCCGGATGAAGCAGTTGGCCGCCACGTTTGTCCGTTTCGGCTTGGTTGGCGTGCTGGCCACGGCGTTGCACTATGGGCTTTACTATCTGCTCCATTTCCTTATGGGGGCGAACGCCGCCTTCACGCTGGCCTACGTGCTGTCGTTCGTGGTGAACTTCTACCTGACGTCTTATTTCACCTTTGGCACGTCGCCCTCGTGGCGCAGGCTGGCCGGCATGTGCGGGGCGCACGGGGTGAACTACCTGTTGCAGATGGGACTGCTGAACTTTTTCCTTTGGACGGGAGTGTCGGAAGTTTGGGCGCCCCTGCCGGTGTATGCCATAGCCGTCCCGGTGAATTTTATATTGGTTCGTTTTGTATTCACGAGAAAGAAAGATTGAACGAAGATGGATTTGGTAATCATAGTGCCTTGCTACAATGAGGAAGAGGTGTTGCCCGAAACGACGCGGCAACTCTCCGCCGTGCTGGACGAGTTGAGGGTTTCCGGGAAAATCGGGAGCGGGAAAATCTTGTATGTCGACGACGGTTCGCGCGACCGGACGTGGGAAATTATCCGCGGTTTTTCCGCATCCTCTCCCTGCGTGTGTGGCTTGAAACTGGCCCACAATTCGGGCCACCAGCAGGCGCTTTGGGCCGGACTGGAATGGGCGGCGGGACACGCCGGGGCTGCCGTGTCGATCGACGCCGACTTGCAGGACGACCCGCACTGCATCGCCGAAATGGTAGATTTGTGGCGGGACGGGGCCGACGTCGTGTTCGGGATACGCAAGGAGCGCCGCACGGACACGTGGTTCAAGAAAACCACGGCGCAGGGCTTCTATCGCCTGATGGAAGCCCTTGGCGGGGACATCGTCTACAACCATGCCGATTTCCGCCTGATGAGCCGCAGGGCTTTGCAGGCCTTGATGGCTTATCCGGAGCGGAACCTCTTCTTGCGCGGGATGGTGACGGCCTTGGGCTTCCGCACGGCGAAGGTGTTCTACGACCGCCGGGAGCGGTTTGCCGGGCAGTCGAAGTACCCCTTGGGCAAGATGGTGAGTTTCGCATTGGACGGCATCACTTCGTTTTCCGTCCGTCCGTTGCGCTACATTGCCATGCTCGGACTCTTGTTCATCCTGATTTCCGTGGCCGTGATAGTCTACGGCGTGGCGGTGTATTGCCAGGGGAACACGATTCCGGGCTGGACTTCGCTCCTCGTGTCCGTCTGGTTCATCGGCGGCGCCATCTTGTTGGCTTTGGGCATCATGGGCGAATATGTGGGCAAGATATATAAGGAGGTGAAGCGCCGCCCGCGCTATTTCGTCGAGGAAGAGTCGGGCATGGATGACCCGGCATAAGCCGCGTGGCAGGCATGCCCGACGCCATGTCTGCCGGTGGGCTTGAGGATAACGAAGAAAGCGGAATTTGCGGGATTTTCGTGCGGAGGTTTGAATTGTACTCTGCGGCAAGTACTCGAGTACTCTCCGCAGAGTACGCCGACGGACTCCGCATTCTTTTTTCGTTCCGTGCGGCATTCCTCGTTTCGTCGGGCGGCGACAACGCGATGTCCGCATGGTTTCCCTGTCCGGCCGGTCCTCGGGCGGAAGCCTTGTCCGGAGGTGCTTCGTGTATCGTTTTTGGAAAAAAAGAAAGGAGTGGCCGGGAAAGCTTGCAACAGTTTTCCCGGCCACTCCTTTCTTTTCAGTTTACCATCCTATTCCGTGCGGCGCATTCCTGCGGTCGTGTGACACTTGGTTTCAGCATCCCCCGCCGCAGCATCCGCCCCGGCGGTGCCGGTGATGCCTCTTGTCGTGGCGGTGGTGGTTGGCGTCGCAGCAATAGCCTTCGTGGTCGCAATCGCGGCAGTACCTGCATTCGTCCCGCTTCCTGCAATCCTTGCATGCGTCGCAGTCCGTTTCGCAGGAGCAGTTCCTGCAGTGGCAGTCCTTGCAGCAGCATTCCGTCTTTTGCTCTTTCTTGTCCTTTCCCTTGTCCTGTGCGGCGAAGGCCGTGAGCGACAAGGCCGTGAGGAGTATGGTGCAACTCAAAACTATCTTCTTCATTGTCATTTCCTTTTAAGTTAGACTTTTATATCATCTTTCACTGCAAAGGTAGCGATTCCTGCGGTATGGCAAAGGGCTTTATGGATTTTTATGATTTTCTACAAAAGCCTTGAACCGCGCCAATGCCTGCTCCAGCACGGAGCGCGGGCAGGCCAGGTTCCAGCGCATGAAGCCTTCGCCCTCGGCTCCATACATCGTGCCGGCGTTGAGCCAGAGCTTGGCCTCGCCGACCAACAGCTGTTCCAGTTCTTCCGACCCTATGCCGAGCGCCCGGCAGTCCATCCATGCCAGATAGGTGCCTTCTAGCCGGGCCACGGGGAAGTCGGGCAGCTGTGTGCGGCAAAATTCGACGAGGAACAGGTAGTTTTGCCACAAGTAGTCCAGCAGTTGGCCCAGCCACTCTTCGCCCTCGTTGTAGGCCGCCATGGTGGCAATCACCCCGAAGGGGTTCACGTCGCAGACCTCGTTGATGTTGATGGCCTTGTCTATGCGGCGGCGCATGGTTTCGTCGGGGGCGATGATATTGGCGATCTGCAGTCCGGCGATGTTGAACGCCTTGCTGGGCGAGACACACGTCACGGAGTGGCGCAGGAAGTCGTCCGAGATGGAGGCGAAGGGAATGTGGCGATGTCCGCTGTAGACCAGTTCGCAGTGTATTTCATCCGAGACGACGGTCACTCCGTGGCGGATGCATATTTCACCCACGGCCGTCAACTCTTCCCGTGTCCATACCCTTCCGGCCGGGTTGTGCGGGTTGCAGAGGAGCATCACTTTGGTCTTCTCGTCGGACGCCTTCCGCTCCAAATCCTCCAAGTCCATCCGGTAAGTCCGGTCTTCGTACACCAGCGGGCTGCTTGCGACCTCGCATTCGTTGTTGCGGATGGACGAGAAAAAGCAGTTGTAGACGGGCGTTTGCACCAGCACTTTGTCGCCCGGGCCGGTGAGCGCCTTGATGATGGCTGAAATGGCGGGCACGACGCCCGATGTGTAAATCATCCATTCCCGGCGGATGTCCCATCCGTGTCGGCGTTTGAACCATGCGGTGACGGCCTCGTAATATTCGTCGGGCACACGGGTGTAGCCGAATATGCCGTGCTCCACGCGCTGTTTCAAGGCTTCCGTGATGGCAGGTGCCGTTCGGAAGTCCATGTCGGCCACCCATAGGGGCAGCACGTTGCTGTCTGTCGCGCCGTCCCATTTGTAAGAATTGGTGTGGCGGCGCGGAATGATTTCGTCGAAGTCGTATTTCATGTCAATCCTGTTTGCAGGCCGGGCTTCCGTCCGACAGTTTCAGTTCACAGTTGGCCGGCGCCTTGATGTTCTCGTCGATGATGATTTCCCCGAAGCTGTCGGCGGTGATGCGCCCCGTGGCGGGGTTCTTGATGCCGCCAATGGCCCCCTTGATGGTGGCCTGCACACTGCTGTACTCGAAGGCGCGGTCGCAGTCGGGGCCGAAGGTGCAGTTCTCCAGCACCAGGTCGTGGGCGTAGCAGAGCGGCTGTTCGCCCGTGATGTGGCAGTTCACCAGGCGCAGGTTGCGCGAGTGCCAGCCGAGATACTCCCCGTTCAGTTCCGAGTCGTAGATGGTGACGTTCTCCACTTCCCAGAATGCATCCTTGGTGGTGATTTTTGCGTTGTGTATTTCCACGTTCTTCACGTATTGGAACACGTACTTGCTGTCGCTCTCGAGCCCGTCCACGTAGATGTCTTCGCTGAACATGAAGGGGTAGGTTCCCTCGTGCAGCTTCAGGTTCTTGACGTTGATTCTTTTGCATCTCCAGAATATCTCGTCGGCATTGTTGATTTGCACGTTCTCGATGTCGATGTCGTTCATCTCGCGGAACATCTTGGGCGCGTCTATCACCGTGTCGGTCATTTTCAGGTGGTCGGAGTACCACAATGCGGAGCGCCCGCCCACGTCGAAATAGCAGCGGTCGATGGTGAAGCCGTGCACGTGCCAGAAGGGATAGTTGCCCTCGAAGCGGCAGTTTGTGGCCACGATGTTGCTGCATTCCTTGATGGCCGATTCCCCGGCGCGGATGATGACGTTGTCCAAGTGCAGGTCGTGGGAAGCGAACAGCGGTCGCTCGCCTCCGAATTCAGTATCCTTTATCAGTTGCATGGTGTAATGATTAAGTTGATTCGTCGTTCTGAAATATTATGTCCAAGTCTCTTGTGGCAAAATTACTGCCGTTTGTCTTTTTACCCTGTAGATGAATTACAGAAGTTATGCCCCGGATTACGGAATAGCTTCCCGGGCCTTGGTTCGGTGGCCAAAGTTATAATAAAATGGGCAAACGGACGGGGCGTTTACCTAAAATACACCATAATTAAACACCTTTAGGTTTTCAGCGTTACAATGGTGCGTCCCGGGGAATCCGTGCATTGCGCCCGGGCAGGGCGGGAACAGGTAATTGGGGGCGCACAATCCGTAATCGGGGTAATCCGACCGAAGGGATTTATCCGTATTTTTGTGGCGACATTCATGAACAACAAATGCGTAGCGATGGGGAAGGGACAGAAAAAGCCGGGAAAGACTTTGGATTTCAAGACCGTGTGCGAGTGCTGCGACTGCTTGGGATGCAGGACGCTGCATCCGTTGGCCAGTATCGTCAACCTGGAACAGCCCGACTTGGCGGAAGATGCCGTCAAGTTCGAGTTCTATGCCGTTCTTGTGATTGAGGAGTATCCGGGCGGCTGTGGCTGTTGCGGGCGGAAATACTACGATTATTCCGAGGCTACGATGGTTTTCCTCATGCCGGGCGAAATCTTCCGGTTGGGCAGGCACAACGCCCTGCCGCCCAAAGGCTGGCTGCTGGCCTTTCATCCCGACCTGTTGCTTTCCACTACGCTCAAGAGCCATATAGGGAATTATACTTTCTTTTCTTATCACAAGGAAGAAGCTCTGCACTTGTCGCGGTGCGAGACCGCCACTGTGACTTGCCTGCTGGAGCGCATCGAGGAGGAGCTGCATCACGCGATAGACACCCATACCGGCACGATACTCTCGCGGCATATCGAGTTGCTGCTCGATTATTGTTCGCGGTTCTACGAGCGGCAGTTCATCACCCGTGAGAACAAGAACAAAGCCCTCTTGGGGAAGCTGGACATCCTGCTCCGCGACTACATGCGCTCCGGCCGGCTGGGGAGGGGACAGTTGCCGTCGGCCTCGTATTGTGCTGCCGAACTGGGGCTGTCTGCCGCTTACCTCACGGACTTGTTGCGCTATGAGACTGGCCGGACGTTGGACGAACATTTCTGTGTCATGCGGTTGGAAGCGGCCAAGCGCATGCTGGCAGAGGAGGGGAGGACGCCCCGCGAGGCGGCTTTCAGCCTGGGATTCCCCAACGTGCAGTACTTCAGCTTCGTTTTCAAGAAGGTCGTTGGCGTTTCTCCCGGCGAATACCACGGTCCGCGCAACTGAAAAAGGCCTGCGTCCCGGCGAGGGAGGCAGGCCTTTTTCAGCTTACAACGGCATGTTGCCGTGCTTCTTGGGCGGATTGCTCTGGTTCTTGTTGCGGGCCATTTCGAGGGCATGGATGAGTTTGCTCCGCGTGTCGCGCGGCATGATGACCTCGTCCACGAGCCCGCGCTCTGCGGCGCGGTAGGGGTTGGAGAACTCTTCCTCGTATTCCGCCACGGCCGTCCGCTTCTCCTCTTCCGAGGCTTTCCGGTAGAGGATGTTAATGGCGCCCGACGCGCCCATGACCGCGATTTCGGCTTGCGGCCAGGCGAAGTTCGCGTCGGCTCCTATCATCTTGCTGGCCATGACGATGTAGGCTCCTCCGTAGGCTTTGCGCGTGATGAGCGTGATTTTCGGCACGGTGGCTTCAGCGTAGGCGTAGACGATTTTCGCCCCGTGGCGGATGATGCCGCCGTGCTCCTGTGCCGTGCCCGGCAGGAAGCCCGGAACGTCCTCGATGGTCACGAGCGGGATGTTGAAACAATCGCAGAAGCGGATGAATCGCGCAGCCTTGTCCGAGGCGTTGATGTCGAGCACGCCGGCCAGGAAGGCCGGCTGGTTGGCCACGATGCCCACGGTCTGTCCGCCCAGGCGGGCGAAGCCGATGACGATGTTTTTGGCAAAGTGCGGCATGACTTCCAGGAAATACTGGTCGTCCACGATGGGCTCGATGACGTCCTTGATGTCGTAGGGCAGGTTCGGGTCTTCAGGAATGACGGTCTGCAGGCTTTCCACCTTGCGGTTGATGTCGTCGTTGCAGGGCACGATGGGGGCGTCTTCCATGTTGTTGGAGGGCAGGAAGCTGAGCAGTTCTCGGATTTGCATCAGCGTTTCTTCTTCCGTGGGGTAGACGAAATGCGCCACGCCGCTCTTGCTGCCGTGCGTGTCGGCGCCGCCCAGTTCCTCTTTGTCCACCACCTCGTTGGTGACCGACTTCACCACGTCCGGTCCGGTGATGAACATGTGGCTCTTCTCGCTCACCATGAAGATGAAGTCGGTGAGGGCGGGGGAGTAGCAGGCCCCGCCGGCACACGGCCCGAGAATGGCCGTGAGCTGGGGAATGACGCCCGAGGACATGGTGTTCTGGTAGAAGATGGAGGCATATCCGGCCAGTCCGGTGATGCCTTCCTGTATGCGCGCGCCGCCCGAGTCGTTCAGCCCGATGATGGGTGCCCCGTTTTTCAGGGCCAGGCTCTGCACCTTCACGATTTTGGCAGCGTTGGTTTCGCTGAGCGAACCGCCGTGGACGGTGAAGTCGTAGGCATAGACGAACACTTGGCGGCCGTCGATTTTGCCGTATCCGCAGACCACCCCGTCGCCGGGAATCTGCTTTTTCTCCATGCCGAAGCGCGTGCAGCGGTGGTTCACGAATTTGTCTATCTCACAGAAAGAGCCTTTGTCGAGCAGCATGTCGATGCGTTCGCGCGCTGTCATGCGCCCGGCGGCGTGCTGCTTTTCCACTTTGTCCGGGCCTCCGCCCTGCGAAGCCCGCTTGTCCAGTTCCTCGAAGCGGGCATATAGTTCTTCTCTTTTCATCCTTCTTTTTTAAGTTCGAGTTCTATTAATGTCTGGTTGTCCTGCACGGCGTCGCCTTCGGCCACGAGGATGGCCTTCACGCGGCAGTCGGCACTGACCTTGTAGTTGCTTTGCATTTTCATGGCCTCGAGCACGATGGCGATGTCGCCGGCCCGCAGCTCGTCGCCCACGCCGACGGGGATGCTCACGACCTTTCCCGGCATGGGAGCCGTGATTTTGTCCGATTGCTCCTCGTCGGCCCCCTTCCTCATGCGGAGGTATTTGGCTTGCGTGTCCACCACGTCCACGTGGTAGGAGCGGTAGAACATGTTCACGTCGTAGCTTTTCCCGCCTTCGCCGCGGATGAGTTCCGCGTTATACGAATTCCCGTCGTGCAGGATGGAGCAGCTGCCGTTCTCGGCCATGACGATGTCCACCGTGCAAGGCTTGCCGTCGATGGTGAGTTCCACGTGGTTTCCGTCCTTGTTGACCAGTGTCACGTCGGCGACACGGTTCCCGATATGTATTTCCATAATGTAATGTCTCTCCTTATTATATTATATGCGTAAAACACCCTTTTGCAGTCCGAATTCGCGCCAGCGGCTGATGGGGCGCGCGTCCACGGTGCGCACCGGCTTGTTCTCTTCCAGGTTGAAGAGGTAGTCCACGTAGGCCGCGATCATGGCCATGTTCTCTATTTCCTCGTTCTCGCCGTTGGACCGCTGCAGTGAGCGCGAGTATTTGGCCAGGAAGGACGTGTCGTATTCCCCCTTCACGAAAGCCGGTGCATACATGATGCGGCGCAGGTAGCTCAGGTTGGTCTTCAGGCCGGTGATTTTGAATTCATAGAGCACGCGGCGCATGCGTTCGATGGCATACTGCCTGTTGGTGGCCCACACGATGAGCTTGCCAATCATCGGGTCGTAGTAGAGGGGGATTTCATATCCTTCGTACACGTAGCTGTCGATGCGCACCCCGATGCCGTTCGGCTCCGTGAGCTGGTGGATGATGCCCGGGCAGGGTATGAATCCGTTTTCCGTGTCTTCGGCACAGATGCGGCATTCGATGGCGTGCCCGCGTTGGTAGAGGTCTTCCTGCCGGAAGCGCAGCGTTTCGCCGTCGGCCACGCGGATTTGTTCCTTCACCAAGTCCACGCCCACCACTTCTTCCGTGATGGGGTGCTCCACCTGCAGGCGGGTGTTCATTTCCAGGAAGTAGAAGTGGCGGTATTTGTCCACCAGAAATTCAATGGTGCCGGCCCCGCGGTAGTGCACGGCCTGTGCGGCGGCCACGGCCGCGGCGCCCATTTCGCGGCGCAGTTCCGGGGTGAGGAAGGGCGAGGGGCTTTCTTCCACGATTTTCTGGTTGCGCCGCTGCACGGAGCATTCGCGGTCGAAGAGGTGCACCACGTGGCCGTGTGCGTCGCCCAGTATTTGGAACTCGATATGGTGCGGCTCTTCCACGAACTTTTCCAGATAGACCGTGTCGTCGCCGAACGACGACATGGACTCCGAGCGGGCGGAGTCGTAGGCTTCCTTCACCTCGTCCTCGTTGTGGATGAGGCGCATGCCCTTCCCGCCGCCGCCCATTGAGGCTTTCAGCATGACGGGGAAGCCGATTTCGCGGCACACGCGCAAGGCCTCGTCGGCGTCCTTCAGCGGTTCGGCGGTGCCCGGCACCACCGGCACTCCGGCCGCCATCATGCGCTGGCGCGCGGCAATTTTGTCGCCCATGGCTTCCATCGTGTCGGCCGTGGGGCCGATGAAGATGATGCCTGCGGCCTCGCAGCGGCGCACGAATTCGGCGTTCTCGGACAAGAAGCCGTAGCCGGGATGCACGGCGTCGGCCTTGCATTTCAGGGCCACGTCGATGATGCGGTCGATGTTCAGGTAGCTCTCATGCGATTCCGCCGCCCCGATGCAATAGGCTTCGTCGGCATACATCACGTGTCTCGACGTGCGGTCGGCCTCGGAAAACACGGCCACCGTACGTATCCCCATTTCGCGGCACGAGCGCATGACCCGCACGGCGATCTCGCCACGATTGGCGATTAAAACTTTTCTTATCATTCCTTTTTTGTTTGTGTTGTACGTCCTCCTAATCCCACGAGTAAGAACAGTCCTTTGATGAATGGCAGGTCTTCTGACTTGCCCCCTTCTTGAAACCTTCCCGGCCGTTGCGCAAAAATGGCCAGTGGTGATGGTGATTTTTCAGAAGTTCACGGAGCATCACAGCAGCGGGACTGTCCGGGATTTGCACCCGATTCCCTTTTAATCCGCGGGCAAGGACTTGCGCCGCGAAACCAATTCGACGGCAAAGGTACGTCTTTTTTCGGTCACGGCCTAACCATTTCCGCAGAAAATGCGTTTTGCCCCTTTGGCCCGATGCCACGCCGGGCGCGCCCGGGAGTCCCTCTTGCCCGGTGTGGCGGGGATGTTGTTCATGGTTTTCCGTATCCCGCATTCCGCAGCAGCCGTTGTTCCGGTCCGCCTCTTCCTGCCGCGCCGTGCGGTGTGCGCCAGCGTACTTTGCGGCAAGTACTCGAGTACTCTCCGCGGAGTACAATCCTGAACTCCGCAAGGCGTTTCCCCGTTTTCTGCCTTTTGGCCGAAAAAAAAGTGCCGGACGCATTAAGGAGTCAACCCGCGTCGTTCGTATAATTAAGTGAAAAGGTTTTGTTATTTGTAACACTTTAATGTTTGTTCCAAGATGAATAAAATATATTGTGCGCTGTTCGGAATGTTTCTCGCAAGCCTTCCGTTGGAAGCGAAAGTCGTGGTCTATCCACGGATAGAAGATGAGGCGGTCAAGGACGATGGCCGCTACGAGGTGTACGTGCGGAGCGCGGCCGAAGGCGGAGAGTGGCAAGCATTGCAGGTGTTTTCCGTGGAAGTCGACATGGACACCCGCAGCAGGGCGGCCATGGCCCAGTTCGACATGGACGAACCCGTGGACGTGAAGGTGGTGGCTGCGGGGAAGCCGGTGGACGACGTGAAGATACGCCCTCTTTCGCGCGGCATATCCGCCCGGAAGTCCGGGGAGCATGCCTTCACGTTCCGGCTGGAGCGCCCGGCAAAGCTGAGCGTGGAGCTGGGCGGCGACCGTCTGGGCAACCTTCACTTGTTTGCCAACGACGTGGAGACTGAGACCTATGAGCCGGCCGACGAGGACGGGGTCATCGTGTGGGACGGCGGGTCGAAAGACATTTTCCGCAAGGACTGCCGGTTGATTTATTTTGGTCCCGGAGTGCACCGCCCGAAGGATTTGCCGAACGACGAGATAGACGTGCCCAGCCATTGCACGGTCTATCTGGCGCCCGGCGCCCTGCTGAAGGCGAAGCTCCGCGTGGACCGCGCAGAGGATGTGCGCATCGTGGGGCGCGGAATGCTGTTCCAGCCTTTGCGCGGAGTGGAAATCACCCGTTCGCGCAACGTGCACGTGGAGGGCATCACGGTGGTCAACCCGCAGCATTACACCATTTTCGGCGGCGATAGCGAGGACGTGACGGTGCGCAACGTGAAGAGCTTTTCCTCGCGCGGTTGGAGCGACGGCATCGACCTGATGTGTTGCCGGCGCTGGCTGGTGGACGACGTGTTCCTGCGCACGAGCGACGACTGTCTGGCATTCTACAACCACCGTTGGTGGTATTGGGGCGGCTCGTCCGACCTGACGGTGCAGAACTCCGTCCTGTGGGCCGACGTGGCCCATGCCATCAACGTGGGCGGGCATGGCGACGACCGCTCGCCGGAAGGCGAATTGTTTTGCCGGGCCACGTTCCGCAACATCGACGTGCTCAACGTGGACGAGGACGACGACAACTATCGCGGAGTGATGTCGGTCTGCTGCGGGGACAAGAACCGGGTGGAGGACATCCTGTTCGAGGACATTCGGGTGGAAGACTGCGAAGAGGCCCGGCTGATAGACGTGAGGGTGCTGTTCAACGAAAAGTATAACCGCGAGCCGGGAGGCAGCATCCGCGGCGTGACCTTCCGCAACGTCACCTACCAGGGCGAGGGCGGCGCGATGTATCCCATGCGGATAAAAGGCTACGACCGGGAATCGGACGTGAGGGGCATCACGCTGGAAAACGTGGTGGTGAACGGGGAGAAAATGAAAGACCTCTCCGGAGTGGAGATGAACGGGCATGTGAACGATGTGCAGGTGAAATGACATTTTCACTTTACATTTAGCATCCCGGGGCGGGGTTTTTCGTGCTGATTGTTCGTGCAAACTGTCTTTCTCTTCAATAGCCGCAAAATAAAATTGCAGATATTCGCATTAATTCGTACCTTTGCCACTTAAATAGTGTATTTAGAATACCGGAAGGCATGGAACAGTTGAAACACGAATGCGGCGTCGCAATGATACGCTTGCTGAAGCCACTGGAGTACTACCAAGAGAAATACGGCACTTGGATGTACGGGCTGAACAAATTATATCTGTTGATGGAAAAGCAGCATAACCGCGGGCAGGAAGGCGCAGGTTTGGCCTGCGTGAAGATGGAAGCAAGCCCCGGCGAGGAATATTTGTTTCGCGAGCGCGCGCTGGGCACGGGAGCCATCACGGAAATCTTTTCCGCCGTGCAGTCGCGTTTCAAGGACATCAGTGCGGAACGGCTGTCCGACGCCGCCTTCGCGCGCCGCCATCTGCCTTTTGCTGGTGAAATGTACATGGGCCACCTCCGGTATTCCACTACCGGAAAGAGTGGCCTTTCTTTTGTCCATCCCTTCTTGCGCCGCAACAACTGGAGGGCCAAGAACCTGGCACTCTGCGGCAACTTCAACCTCACGAACGTGGACGAAGTGTTTGCTTCCATTACGGCCCAGGGGCAGCATCCGCGCATCTACTCCGACACGTACATCATGCTGGAACAGGTGGGGCACCGGCTCGACCGCGAGTGCGAACGCCTGTATGCCGAGGCCGTAAGCCGGGGACTGGAGGGCACGGCCGTGACGGAATATATCGAAGAGCGCGTCGACGTGAACAACGTGCTGCGCACCGCCGCGCCCTTGTGGGACGGCGGCTACGTGGTGTGCGGCCTGACGGGCAGCGGCGAGATGTTCGCCATGCGCGACCCGTGGGGCATCCGTCCTGCTTTCTGGTACCAGGACGACGAGGTGGTCGTGGTGGCCTCCGAGCGCCCCGTCATACAGACGGTGTTCGCCCTCGAGGCCGAGCAGATCCATGAACTGCAGCCGGGACAGGCACTGAGCGTGCGGGGGAACGGCGAGACGGGGTTGCAGCAGATTATCGCTCCCAAGACGGTAAAGGCCTGCTCCTTCGAGCGCATCTACTTCAGCCGCGGAAGCGACCGCGACATCTACCGCGAGCGCAAGGCGCTGGGGCGGCAATTGCGCGACGACATCCTGCGCGCCGTGGACGGCGACCTGCAACACACGGTGTTCTCTTACATCCCCAACACGGCCGAAACGGCTTTCCTGGGGATGCTCGATGCCTTCAAGGCCTATCTGAACCAGACGAAAATAGCGCAGATTGAGGCGCTGGGCCACACGCCCACGCACGAAGAACTGGCGCAAATCCTGAACCAATATATCCGGAGCGAGAAGGTGGCCATCAAGGACATCAAGCTCCGCACCTTCATCACCGAAGGGGCGAGCCGCAACGACCTCGCGGCCCACGTGTACGACATCACGTATGGCAGCGTAAGGCCGCGCGAGGACAACCTGGTCATTATCGACGACAGTATCGTGCGCGGCACGACGCTGCGCGAGAGCATCATCCGTATCCTCGACCGCCTGCATCCGCGGAAAATCGTCATCGTCTCCTCTTCGCCGCAAGTGCGCTATCCCGACTACTACGGCATCGACATGGCCAATATGGACGAGTTCATCGCTTTCCGCGCGGCCATCGAGCTGCTCAAGGACCGCGGCATGGCGCATCTCATCGGAGAAACCTACGAGCGGTGCAAGGCCCAGCTGGCCCGTCCCAAGGGCGAGATGGAGAATTGCGTGAAAGACATTTATGCCCCCTTCACGGACGAAGACGTCTCGCGCAAGATGGTGGAAATGTTGCGCCCCGAAGGGGTGACGACGCCCATAGAGATTGTCTACCAGACGCTGGAAGGGCTGCATCGCGCCTGTCCGGACCACGAGGGCGACTGGTATTTCAGCGGCGACTATCCCACGCCGGGCGGCGTGAAGCTGGTGAACCGCGCGTTCATCGATTACTATGAGAATGTGTTTAAGGTTAATGATAATAGAAATTAAAGATTGTATTCCTGCAAAAAGATGAGAAACGTGACACTGATCCTCGACGACGGGAGCCGCTTCCACGGCAAGTCGTTCGGCTATGAGAAGCCCGTGGCCGGTGAAGTCGTGTTCAACACGGCCATGACGGGCTATCCGGAGAGCCTCACAGACCCTTCATACGCAGGCCAGCTGATGACGCTGACCTTTCCGCTGGTAGGCAATTACGGCGTGCCTGCCTTCACCATGGAGCCCGACGGGCTGGCCACTTTCATGGAGAGCGACAAAATTTACGCCTCGGCCATCATCGTGGGCGACTACAGCGAGGCTTACAGCCATTGGAACGCCAAGGAGAGTCTGGCCGACTGGCTGAAGCGCGAGCAGGTGCCGGGCATCACGGGCGTGGACACGCGGCAGCTGACGAAGGTGTTGCGCGAGCATGGCGTGATGATGGGCAAGATTGTGTTCGACGATGAGCCGGACAACTTGCCGGAAGCGCATTATGAAGGCGTGAACTTCGTGGACCAGGTGTCGTGCAAGGAAATCATCCGCTACAACGAAGGCGGCGGGCGGAAGAAGGTGGTCCTCGTGGATTGCGGGGTGAAGCACAACATCATCCGTTGCCTTCTCCGTCGGGGCGTGGAAGTCATCCGCGTGCCTTGGAACTACGACTTCAACTCGCTGGAGTTCGACGGGCTGTTCCTGGCCAACGGGCCGGGCGACCCCGACACGTGCGGCGAGGCCGTGGCGCATATCCGCCGTTTCCTGGCCGGGGAGAACGTGCGCCCCTGCATGGGTATCTGCATGGGCAACCAACTGCTGGCCAAGGCGGCAGGCGCACGTATCTATAAACTGAAATACGGCCACCGGAGCCACAACCAGCCCGTGCGCCGCATCGGCACCACGCAGTGCTTCATCACCAGCCAGAACCATGGCTATGCCGTGGATTCTGACACGCTCGGCGAGGGTTGGGAGCCGCTGTTCGTGAACATGAACGACGGGTCGAACGAGGGCATACGCCACAAGGAGCGGCCGTGGTTCAGCGCACAGTTCCATCCCGAGGCCTGCAGCGGACCGGTGGACACGGAGTTTTTGTTCGACGATTTTGTGGGATTGCTTAAATAAGGAGGATGACGTTCATGGAAGACAATAAGAATAAGATAAAGAAAGTGTTGTTGCTGGGTTCCGGCGCGTTGAAGATCGGCGAGGCCGGCGAGTTCGACTATTCCGGTTCCCAGGCACTGAAAGCCCTGAAGGAAGAAGGGATAGAGACCGTATTGATTAACCCGAACATCGCCACGGTGCAGACCAGCGAGGGCGTGGCCGACCGGATTTACTTCCTCCCCGTCACACCGTTCTTCGTGGAGAAGGTCATCCGCAAGGAGAGGCCGCAGGGCATCCTGCTGGCCTTCGGCGGGCAGACCGCGCTCAATTGCGGCGTATCTTTATATAAGGAAGGTGTATTGGAGAAATACGGCGTGGAGGTGCTGGGCACTCCCGTGCAGGCCATCATCGACACGGAAGACCGTGAGCTGTTCGTCAGGAAGCTCGACGAGATTGGCGTGAAGACCATCAAGAGCCACGCCTGCGAAAACATAGAGGAGGCCCGCCGTGCGGCGGCCGACTTGGGCTATCCCGTCATCATCCGCGCGGCCTATGCGCTGGGCGGCCTTGGCTCGGGATTCTGCGACAATGAGGAAGAGCTTAACAAATTGGCAGAGAAGGCTTTTTCGTTCTCACCTCAAGTATTGGTGGAGAAGAGCCTGAAGGGGTGGAAGGAGATAGAATACGAGGTGGTGCGCGACCGTTACGACAACTGCATCACGGTGTGCAACATGGAGAACTTCGACCCGTTGGGCATCCACACGGGCGAGAGCATCGTCATCGCCCCCTCGCAGACGCTGACCAACTCCGAGTACCACAAGCTCCGCGCCTTGAGCATCCGCATCATCCGCCACGTAGGCATCATCGGCGAGTGCAACGTGCAGTACGCTTTCGACCCCAATTCCGAGGATTACCGCGTCATCGAGGTGAACGCCCGGCTGAGCCGTTCCTCAGCGCTGGCTTCCAAGGCCACGGGCTATCCTTTGGCTTTCGTGGCTGCCAAGCTGGGACTGGGCTACGGCCTGTTCGAACTGAAGAACTCCGTGACCAAGACCACTTCGGCCTTCTTCGAACCCGCGCTCGACTATGTGGTGTGCAAGATTCCGCGCTGGGACTTGGGCAAGTTCCGCGGCGTGGACCGCGAGCTGGGTTCGTCCATGAAGTCCGTGGGCGAGGTGATGGCCATCGGCCGCACTTTCGAGGAGGCCATCCAGAAGGGGCTTCGCATGATTGGCCAGGGTATGCACGGATTCGTGGAAAACAAGGAACTGCAGATTGTGGACATCGACTCCGCCTTGCGCGAGCCGACGGACAAGCGCATCTTCATCATCTCCAAGGCCATGTCGCAGGGCTATACCGTGGACCAGATTCATGAACTGACGAAGATAGACAAATGGTTCTTGCGGAAACTGCAGAACATCAAGGACACGTCCAACGCGCTTCATGCCTGCAAGAGCATCAACGTGGTGGACAACGAACTGATGCGCCGCGCCAAGGTGCAGGGCTTCACTGACTTCCAGATAGCCCGTGCCGTGGGGATGGAAGAGGAAATGGATATCGAGGAGGCGTCGCTTGTCGTGCGTGCACGCCGGAAGGCCGCGGGCATCGTTCCGGTGGTGAAGCAGATAGATACGCTGGCCGCCGAGTATCCCGCGCAGACCAATTACCTTTATATGACGTACAGCGGCGTGGCGAACGACATACAGTATGAGCATGACAAGCGCAGCATCGTGGTGCTGGGGTCCGGTGCCTACCGCATCGGTTCGTCCGTGGAGTTCGACTGGTGCGGCGTGCAGGCCTTGAACACCATCCGCAAGGAAGGTTACCGCTCGGTGATGATCAATTATAATCCCGAGACCGTGTCCACGGACTACGACATGTGCGACCGCCTGTACTTCGACGAACTGACGTTCGAACGCGTCCTGGACATCCTTGATTTGGAATGCCCCAAAGGCGTCATCGTGTCCACCGGCGGCCAGATACCGAACAACCTGGCCATCCGGCTCGACCAGCAGCGTGTGCCTATCCTTGGCACGACGGCCAAGAGCATCGACAACGCTGAGGACCGCGAGAAGTTCTCCGCCATGTTGGGCCGCATCGGCGTGGACCAGCCCGAGTGGAGCGCACTGACCAGCATGGAGGACGTGGACGCTTTCATCGCCAAGGTGGGCTTCCCCGTCCTGGTGCGTCCGTCCTACGTGCTTTCCGGCGCGGCGATGAACGTATGTTCCAATCAGGAAGAGTTGGAGCGTTTCTTGAAGTTGGCGGCGAATGTGTCTCATAAACACCCGGTTGTCATCAGTAAATTCCTGCAGCATGCCAAGGAGGTAGAGATGGATGCCGTGGCGCGTGACGGAGAAATCATCGCCTACGCCATCAGTGAGCATATTGAGTTCGCCGGCGTGCATTCGGGCGATGCCACCATCCAGTTCCCCGCGCAGAAACTCTATGTGGAGACGGTGCGCCGCATCAAGAAGATTTCCGGCCAGATAGCCCGCGAACTGAAAATCAGCGGGCCTTTCAACATCCAGTTCCTGGCCAAGGACAACGACATCAAGGTTATCGAGTGCAACCTCCGTGCCTCACGCAGCTTCCCCTTCGTGAGCAAGGTGCTTAAGATCAACCTCATCGAGTTGGCCACGAAGGTCATGCTCGGTGTTCCGGTGGAGAAGCCGCACAAGAGCTTGTTCGATTTCGACTATGTGGGCATCAAGGCCAGCCAGTTCTCGTTCAACCGCCTGCAGAAGGCCGACCCCGTATTGGGCGTCGACATGGCTTCCACCGGAGAGGTGGGCTGCTTGGGCGACGACACGGGCAGCGCGCTGCTGTCCGCCATGCTTTCCGTGGGACAGCGCATCCCGGAGAAGAACATCCTGCTCTCCACCGGCGGGGCCAAGCAGAAGGCCGACATGCTCGAGGCGGCCCGCACGCTGAAGGAACACGGCTATACGCTCTATGCCACCGGCGGCACGAGCCGTTACCTGACGGAGAACGGCATCGAGAACAACTTGGTCTACTGGCCGAGCGAGCAGCGCGAGCCGCAGGCGCTCACCCTGCTGCACGAGCGGAAGATAGACATGGTGGTGAACATCCCGAAGGATCTGACCGCGGGCGAGCTGAGCAACGGCTACAAGATCCGCCGTGCGGCCGTGGACCTGAACATTCCTTTGATCACCAACTCCCGCTTGGCGAGCGCCTTCATCCAGGCGTTCTGCCATCTTGATGTCAACGAGTTGCCCATAAAGAGCTGGGACGAATATAAATAATGTGCTATTATAAGGTATAAATATTAAAAACTATCAGTTATGACGTTCGATAGCCTTGTCGTGCTTTTGGCACTGGTCGGCATGTTGGCGGCCTTGGTGAAGGAGGTGATGCGTCCCGGCATGATACTCTTTACCGTGACGGCAGTGTTCCTTTGCTTCGGCATCATCACTCCCAAAGAGATGCTGGAGGGCTTCAGCAACAAAGGCATGATTACGGTGGCCTTGCTCTTCTTGGTGAGCGAGGGCGTCCGTCAGTCCGGTGCCTTGTCGCAGGTCATCAAGCGGATTCTTCCGCAGGGGAAGACCACGGTGTTCAAGGCGCAGGCACGCATGTTGCCGTCCATCGCCTTCATCTCGGCGTTCCTGAACAACACGCCGGTGGTGGTCATCTTCGCCCCTATCATCAAGCGCTGGGCCAAGATGGTCAAGCTGCCGGCCACGAAGTTCCTCATCCCGCTGTCCTACATGACCATCTTGGGCGGACTTTGCACGCTTATCGGTACGTCTACCAACCTGGTGGTGCATGGCATGATGATTGAGGCCGGTTTCGAGGGCTTGGGCATGTTCGACCTGGCTTGGATTGGCATTCCCATCACGATAATCGGTGCGATTTACATCTTTTTGACCTCCAAGAAGATGTTGCCTGACGACCGTCCCGAACCGGAAGTGTCGGAGGACGATTCCGACCCCGAAGAACCGTTGCATCCCGTGGAGGTGGTCATCGGTTCGCGCTTCCCGGGCATCAACAAAACGCTGAAGGAATTCAACTTCCGGAGGCATTACGGGGCCGAAGTGCGCGAAATCAAGCGCGGCGGCAAGGTCATTTCCAATAAGGAGATAGGGCATGAGCCCATGTACGAGGGCGACACGCTGGTGCTGATGGCAGACGATTCGTTCGTGAAGACGTGGGGAGACTCTTCGGTCTTCCTGATGATTGCCAACGGGCACGACTCCGAGCCTCACTCCAGTTGCCGGAAGCGCACGTTCACGTTGTTCTTGCTGGTGCTGATGATTGTGGGTGCCACCGTGGGCGAACTGCCTTGGTTTCAAGAGACCTTCCCGGAGCTGAAGCTCGACATGTTCTTCTTTGCGGCCGTGACGGCGGTCATCATGGCGTGGGCCAACATATTCCCTGCGCGGAAGTACACCAAGTATATCTCGTGGGACATCCTGATTACCATCGCTTGTGCCTTTGCCATAAGCAAGGCCATGACGAATTCCGGCATGGCGGACTTGATAGCTAAGGCCATCATTGACCTGAGTTACAGCTTTGGGCCGAAGAGTACGGTCGGGCCTTATATCCTGCTGGGCGCGTTGTATCTGATTTCCAATGTCATCACGGCGTTGATCACGAACAATGCGGCGGCGGCTTTGGGCTTCCCCTTGGCCTTGTCCCTTGCCACCCAGCTGGGCGTGAGCCCGATGCCTTTCTTCATCGCGATATGTATCTCGGCATCGGCGGACTTTTCCACGCCCATCGGTTACCAGACGAACCTCATCGTGCAAGGTATCGGTAACTACAAGTTCATGGATTTCGTGCGTGTGGGCTTGCCGCTGAATCTGTTGTGCATGGTGGTATCGGTGTTGCTTATTCCGCAGTTCTGGCCGTTTGACTTATAAAAAAGACATTCATGGAAGAGACGAAACATATTTATCCGATATTCGACCGGATGCTGACGCGCCGGGACAAGGAAGCGTTGCTGGGGCAGCGCGGTGTGATGGTGTGGTTCACGGGCCTGAGCGGTTCCGGGAAAAGCACAGTGGCCATCGCCGTGGAGCGCGAGTTGCAGCGGCGCGGCCTGCTTTGCCGCATCTTGGACGGCGACAACATCCGCAGCGGCATCAACAACAACCTGGGCTTCTCGGAGACGGACCGGGTGGAGAACATCCGGCGCATCGCCGAGGTGGGCAAGTTGTTCGTGGACACGGGCATCATCACGCTTGCTGCTTTCATCAGCCCGAACAACGCGTTGCGGCGCATGGCTGCCGGCATCATCGGGGCTGAGGACTTTCTGGAAGTGTACGTGTCCACGCCGCTGGAAGTGTGCGAGCAGCGCGACGTGAAGGGATTGTACGCCAAGGCGCGCCGGGGTGAAATCAAGGAGTTCACGGGCGTGAGCGCGCCTTTCGAGGTGCCGGAGCATCCCGCCCTGTCGCTGGACACTTCGGTGCTGACGGTGGAAGAGAGCGTGGAGAAAGTGTTGGAACTTATATTGAACCATAAATAAAAGAAGGAGATTATGTCTGAGTACAAATTGAGCCATTTGCAGGAACTGGAGGCCGAATCCATTCACATCATCCGTGAGGTGGCGGCCGAGTTCGAGAATCCTGTGATGCTATATTCCATCGGGAAGGATTCTTCCGTGATGGTGCGCCTGGCCGAGAAGGCCTTTTATCCGGGGAAGGTGCCTTTCCCGCTGATGCACATCGACTCGAAGTGGAAGTTCAAGGAGATGATCCAGTTCCGCGACGAGTATGCCAAGAAGTATGGCTGGAACCTGATTGTGGAGTCGAACATGGAGGGATTCCGTGCCGGCGTGGGACCGTTCACCCACGGCAGCAAGGTGCACACCGACCTGATGAAGACGAAAGCCCTGCTCGACGCGCTGGCCAAGTACAAGTTCGACGCGGCCTTCGGCGGGGCGCGCCGCGACGAAGAGAAGAGCCGGGCCAAGGAACGCATCTTCTCATTCCGCGACCAGTTCCAGCAATGGGACCCGAAGAACCAGCGGCCGGAGTTGTGGGACATATACAACGCCCGCATCCATAAAGGGGAGAGCATCCGCGTGTTCCCGCTGAGCAACTGGACGGAGCTGGACATCTGGCAGTACATCCGCCTGGAGAACATCCCCATCGTGCCGCTCTATTTCGCCAAGGAAAGACCGGTGGTGAACATCGACGGGCAACTCATCATGCCGGATGACGACCGTCTGCCGGAGAAGTACCGCGACAAGATAGAAATGAAGAAAATCCGTTTCCGCACGTTGGGTTGCTGGCCGTTGACGGGAGCCATCGAAAGCGAGGCCGACACGATAGAGAAGATCGTGGAGGAGATGATGACCACCACGAAGAGCGAGCGCACCACGCGCGTGATCGACTTCGACCAGGAAGCGTCGATGGAGCAGAAGAAGCGTGAGGGATATTTTTAAAGCAGGAGGATTTTTATGGCAACATTAGACATTAAAGAGTTTTTGGACCAGGACGAGAAGAAGGACCAGCTGCGTTTCCTGACAGCCGGTTCGGTGGACGACGGGAAATCGACACTCATCGGCCGCCTGCTTTTCGACAGCAAGAAGATTTACGAAGACCAGCTCCAGGCGCTGGAACGCGACAGCAAGCGCGTGGGCAACGCCGGAGACCACATAGACTACGCGCTCCTGCTCGACGGATTGAAGGCCGAGCGCGAGGAAGGCATCACCATCGACGTGGCCTACCGCTATTTCTCGACCAACCAGCGGAAGTTCATCATTGCCGACACGCCGGGACACGAGCAGTACACCCGCAACATGATTACGGGCGGTTCCACGGCCAACTTGGCCGTCATTCTGGTGGATGCCCGCACGGGCGTCATCACCCAGACGCGCCGCCACACGTTCCTGGTGTCCTTGCTGGGCATCAAGCACATCGTGTTGGCCGTGAACAAGATGGACTTGGTGGATTTCGACCAGAAGGTGTTCGACGCGATTGTGGCCGATTACAAGACACTGACGGACAAGGTGGGCATCGAGGACGTGACGTGCATCCCGCTTTCCGCGCTGGAGGGCGACAATGTGGTGGAGAAGTCCGGCCGCACGCCGTGGTATGCCGGGCCGTGCCTGCTGGATTATCTGGAAACGGTGCCCATACACACGGACCGCAATTTCGAGGACTTCCGCTATCCGGTGCAGTACGTGTTGCGCCCCAATCTGGATTTCCGCGGCTTTAGCGGCAAGGTGGCTTCCGGTACGGTGCGCGTGGGCGACGAGGTGATGGCCCTGCCTTCGCGCAAGACTTCGCGCGTGAAGCGCATCGTGACTTATGACGGCGACCTGCAGGAAGCCTTCTGTCCGCAGTGCGTGACGCTGACGCTGGAGGACGAAATCGACATCTCGCGGGGCGAGATGCTGGTGCATCCGGACAATCAGCCTTGCGTGGGGCGCCATTTCGAGGCCATGTTCGTCTGGATGGATGAGGAGCCGATGGACAGCGGCAAGCACTTCTACCTGAAGCAGACGACCAACACCACGCGGGCCACGGTGGACGACGTACTCTATCAGGTGGACGTGAACACCATGGAGCGCCGTGAGGCCGACGGATTCAAACTGAACGAAATCGGAAAGGTGCGCATCACCACGGCTAAGCCGCTCTTCTTCGACGCATACGCCACGAACAAGGCCACGGGCGCCTTCATCCTCATCGACCCCGTGACGAACAACACGAGCGCCGTGGGCATGATTGTCTGCCCCGTGGACGAGAAGGACATCGAGACGGAGCGCCTGCCGGAACTGAACCTGCCGAAGCTGGGCATCGCTCCGGAACACTACGAGGCCATCGAACGCGCCGTGAAGGACTTGGAGCGTCAGGGGCTGGCCATCAACATCATCAAAGAATAAACCCCTAATTCAAACCATACCATGGGATTATTGGAATTCAGCAAACTTCCGGTGAACACGCTCGTGGGAGCGGACTGGAAAACTTTCAAGGAGATGACGCGCGGGCAGGAAATCGCCCCGGACAAGCGGACCAAATACATGTTGACCAAGGCCGTGTGCCGGCTGTTGAGCCTGCTGGCCCCGGTGCAGGACGGGCGTTACGACAAGCGGCTGGCCGATGTCGACCTTCCGCGCGACCCCGTGTTCATCCTTGGGCATTGGCGCAGCGGCACGACGTTCGTGCACAACATCTTCGCGCAGGACAGTTCCTTCTGCTACACCACCACCTATCAGACCGTCTTCCCCCACCTGATGCTCTTCGGGCAGCCTTTCTTCAAGAAGACGATGGGGTGGCTCATGCCCGACAAGCGTCCCACCGACAACATGGAACTGGCGCCCGACCTGCCGCAGGAGGAAGAGTTCGCCCTTTCGAACATGATGCCGTATTCGTTCTACGACTTCTGGTTTTTCCCCAAGAAGTGGGACGAGTATTGCGACAAATACCTCACCTTCGAGCGCATCACGCCGCAGGAGTTGCAGATCTTCAAGGACACGTTCCTGAAGCTCATCAAGATCTCGCACGCCAACACGGGCGGACAGGCCTACCTGTCGAAGAACCCGCCCCACACGGGCCGTGTGAAGGCCTTGGCGGAGATGTTTCCGAATGCCAAGTTCATTTATCTCATGCGCAATCCCTACACGGTGTTTGAGAGCACGCGCAGTTTCTTTACCAACACCATCAAGCCCTTGGAATTGCAGCACATCAGCGACGAGGAGATGGAGCGCAACATCCTGCGCACTTACACGAAGCTCTACCAAGCCTATGAGGAGCAGAAAAAGTATGTGCCGGCGGGCAACCTCTTCGAGGTGAAGTTCGAGGAGTTCGAGGCCGACGCCTTCGGCACCACGGCGAGGGCTTACGAACAATTGGGCCTGCCGGGCTTCGGCGAGGCTGAGGCGGCCATCCGGGCCTATACCGACCGCAAGAAAGGGTATAAGAAGAACCGCTACGAATACAAGCCCCGCACCGTGCAGCTGGTGAACGACAATTGGGGCTATGCCCTCAAGGACTGGGACTATGAAGTAAAGTAGCAGCGTTTCCGGGGCGTGCCTCCGTGCGGCCCGAAAGCGCACGCATGGTTATATGCCGGTTTCTCCCGACGGAAAGTCAACCTCCGTCCGGAGAAACCGGCATTATTGTTTTCCGTCGCAAACCCTCCGGTCCGCCGTGCTGCGGCGTGCGGAGTCCGTCAGCGTACCTTGCGGCAAGTACTCGAGTACTCTCCGCAGAGTACGCTGAAGGACTCCGCAGGGCATACTTCTGTTTTACGCGGAAGGGGAGCGGGAAATGTCGGTGGCGTTCCATTGTGTCGTGGAGGATGGGCTACGGCTCGGGCGGAGTGGCGGACGGACGACAGCCGCTTCAGGCCTTATATGCCTATCCCTTGCTGCGGTCCTGCAAACGGCCGGATGGGGTGGTCCTGATGGATGAACTGTTATTGCAAGTGCAAGGCCATAAGAAAAGCGCCCCCGAAAGAGGGCGCCTTTCTTATGGCCTCATGTGTGTGGAGGCCTTTTATTCGTCTTTGCCTTCGAGGCTGGCTTTCACCTCGGGGCTTTGCTTGTAGCGTTTGTTCAGTCCGTTCACCACGTCCTTGGTGATGTCATATTGCGCGTTGGCCAGCAGGATGTTGTCGCCGGCCTTGCTGATGATGTAGTCGAACTTCTTGGCCTTGTTGTATTCCTTGAGGAACGACTGGAGCGAGTCGCGCAGCGCGTTGTTGTATTTCATCTGTTCGGCAGCGAAGTCGTTGCTCAGGCGGTCGTTCAGGGCTTGCAGGTCTTGCTGCTGTTTGGCCAGCGACATTTGTGCCTGTTCCACTTGTTCTTTGGTGGTGAACTGGTTGGTTTCGTATTTCTTCTGCATTTCGGCGGCCTTGTTTTGCAGTGCCCGCTCTTTTCCGGCCAGCGTGGCGCGGATGTTCTCCCCCTTTTTGTTCATCAGGATGGTGTAGTCCTTGCAGAAGTCATACTGCGACATGAGCGAGTCGATTTCCACGTATGCGATTTTCAGTCCGCCTGCGGGGACTTGTGTGGCCTGCGGGTTGGAGGTTTCCTCCCCGGCCTGCTGGTTGCAGCCCGTCATGGCGAATGAACCTGCCAAAGCGATGAGCCCTGCGCAGGCGAGATGTAGCTTTTTCATTTCTTTATTATTCGTTTGATGGTTATTTCCGTGTCGTGTGCTCACTGATGCGGTGCGGGTTGTCCATGCGTTCCATGGCGTCCATGGTTTGCACGCACGTGATGCCGCGCTTGCGCATGGCCGCGCTGTGCCCGACGTGTGTATTCGGGAAGCGGCCGTTTTTCTTCAATAGGATTTTAATGGCCAGAAAAGCCATGCTGATGCCCACAATTATCAGCGTAAACAAGAACGTCTTCAACATTTTTGCGTATATTTGTATTGCAAAGATAAAGGATAAAAGCGTGGTAGCGCGCTGCATCCCGCATTTTAACCAAAATTAGCATGTGAAACTGTCTAATAATATAAATAGGAATATGGAAATGAATGAATTGAAACCGGCCGAGGTTTTTAAGTTTTTTGCGGAAGTCAACAAGATTCCCCGTCCTTCGAAGCACGAGGAAAAGATGATAGCCTATTTGCAGCAGTTTGCCGCCGAGCGCGGACTGGAATGCAAGGTGGACGAAGTGGGCAACGTGCTGGTGCGCAAGCCGGCCACGCCGGGCATGGAGGACCGCAAGGCCGTCATCCTGCAAAGCCACATGGACATGGTGTGCGAGAAGAACCGCGACGTGGACTTCGACTTCACGAAGGACGCCATCCGCACGGAGGTGGACGGCGAGTGGCTCCGGGCACAGGGGACGACGCTCGGTGCCGACGACGGCATCGGCATTGCGATGGCGCTGGCCGTGCTGGATGCTGACGACATGGCCCACGGCCCGCTGGAATGTGTCTTCACGCGCGACGAGGAGACGGGGCTGACGGGCGCTTTCGGTATGAAACCAGGTTTCATGTCGGGCGACATGCTGCTGAACCTCGATTCCGAGGACGAGGGGCAGCTTTTCGTCAGCTGTGCAGGCGGGGCCGCCACGACGGCGGAGTTCGACTTCAAGCCGATTGGCGCGCCGCAGGACTACTTCTTCTTCGAACTGAAGGTGAAGGGACTGACGGGCGGACACTCGGGCGACGACATCAACAAGAAGCGGGCGAACGCCAACAAGCTCCTCGTGCGCTTCCTTTATAATGCGTTGGCGAAGTACGACTTGTATCTTTGCGACATACAGGCGGGCGGGCTGCACAATGCCATCCCCCGCGAGGCTATGGCCGTTTGTGCCATTCCAATGGCGGACAAGGAGAATATCCGCGTGGACTGGAACCTGTTTGCCGCCGACGTGGAAGAGGAATACCGCGTGACGGAAAAGACGATGGCCTTCGAACTGCAGAGCGAGGCGCCGCGCGCGGAGGCCGTGGAGCGCGAGGTGGCACGCAAGTTCGTGTGGAGCCTGATGGCCGTGCACAACGGCATCTTGGCCATGTCGCAGGACATTGACCTGGTGGAGACCAGTTCCAACCTGGCCAGCATCAGGCTGGAAGAGGGGAACAAGATTCGCGTCAAGACCAGCCAGCGGAGCAGCATCCTCAGCGCACGCCACTGCATGAGCAACATGGTGAAGGCCGCCTTCGAATTGGGCGGGGCGCGGGTGGAAGTCGGCGAAGGCTATCCGGGCTGGAAAATGAATCCTGATTCGGAAATCCTGAAAATTGCCGTGCGCACCTACAAGGAGCTGTTCGGCAAGGAACCGAAGGTGCTGGGCATTCATGCCGGGCTGGAGTGCGGGCTTTTCAGCGAGAAGTATCCGGGACTGGACATGGTGTCGTTCGGACCCACGCTCCGGGGCGTGCATTCTCCCGACGAGCGCCTGCTGATTCCCACCGTGCAGATGGTGTGGGACCATTTGAAGGCCATTTTGGAGAATATTCCGTCGCGGGCTTAAAATAACTGAGGCATATCTGCGTTATTACATGCAGATATGCCTTTTTTTGAACCGATGAATATGTTGTTTTCACGAGCCTTTTGGGGTGGTGCGGCCGCATGCGGTTGCATGGCCTTGGGCCTTGTGGCTTGCGACGACGCACAGTCGTTTACGACCAGCCGCGGGGCGGTGCTGGCGTTTTCCACCGACACGGTGCGGTTCGACACGGTGATTTCCACCGTGGGGTCGAGCACGCGCCAACTGATGGTCTATAACCGCAACGGCGACGGACTGCGCATCGCTTCCGTGCGCTTGGAGCGGGGGAGCGGCACGCCCTTCCGCGTCAATGTGGACGGTTCTTATCTGGAACCGGAAAGCGGGGCGCGGGCCTACGATTTCGAGGTGCGCGGGGGCGACAGCATCCGCGTGTTTGCCGAAGTGACGATGCCGGAGAACGGGCAGGACGAGCCTGTGGCGACGGATGACGAACTGGTGTTCACCCTGCAGAGTGGCGTGGAGCAGCGCGTGGTGCTCACGGCCGTGGGGCAGGATGCCTATATGTGGCGCGGAAGGGTCATTGCGGCGGACACCTTGTTGCAGGCCGGCCGGCCCATCGTGGTCTACGACAGTCTTTCGGTGGCGCGGGGCGCGACGCTCTCCATGGGGCCGGGCGTGGAGTTGTATTTCCACGACGGGGCCAACCTGTGGGTGCATGGGCGCGTGGTGGCCGAGGGCACAATGGAGCAACCCGTGGTGTTCCGGGGCGACCGCACTGACCGCATGTTCGACTATCTGCCTTACGACAACACGCCATCGCGCTGGGGAGGAATCCGTCTGAAGGCTTCCAGCCAGGACAACCGGTTCTCTTACGTGGACATCCATAGCGCGTCCTACGGCATCGCGTGCGACAGCGCGGCCACGGACGCGACCAAACTGACGTTGGAAAACAGCATCCTGCACAACATCGGCGGCGAGGGCCTGGGGCTGTATCATTGCCGGGCCATCGTGGCCAACACGCAGATCAGCAACACGTTGGGCCATTGCGTGGCCGTGGTGGGAGGTTGGGCCGAGTTTGTGCATTGCACGCTGGCGCAGTTCTACCCGTGGGACGCTTCGCGGGGCGATGCCCTGTATCTGGCCAATCAATGGCTGGCCATGGACTATCCGCTGGAGCACGCCCGCTTCTTGAACTGTCTTGTGACGGGTTATGCCGACGATGTGGTGATGGGAAACTTGAAGGACGAGGCCGACACGCTGGATTACCGCTTCGACGGGTGCGTGCTCCGGACTGTCGTGTCGGAAGACACGGTTCGTTTCAGGAATATAGTTTATGAAGACCCGGAGGACGAGAACGCGGGATGGAAACAGTTCGTGCGTTTCGACACCGACAATTTCCTTTATGATTTCCGCTTGGATTCTTTGTCCGTGGCGCGCGGCAAGGCTGTCATGGAATGGGCGGAGGGCGAGCCTCTCGACCGTTATGGGGTGAGCCGCACGGACGATGGCGCGCCGGACGCGGGATGCTACGAGTTTGTGCCGGGCGAATGAATGCGGTGTGCCGTTTCCTTGTTTGTTGGTGCCTTGGGGCATGGGGATGTGCGGTTCCTGCCCAGCAGCCTTTCCGGGTGATGTTCTACAATGTGGAGAATCTTTTCGATTGCCGTCACGACAGTTTGAAGGACGACTGCGAGTTCCTGCCCGAGGCCGAAAAGCGGTGGACTCCCTACCGCTATTGGCGCAAGCTGAACGCTTTGTCCAAGGTGGTGGCGGCCGTCGCGGAGGAGCGGTTGCCGGATATGGTCGGCTTGTGCGAGGTGGAGAACGACAGCGTGCTGTTCGACCTCACCCGCCGTTCGTCGCTCCGCGCATTGGGCTACCGCTATCTGATGACCTGTTCCCCCGATGTCCGTGGCATAGACGTGGCCTTGCTCTATCAGCCCGGCAGTTTCCGTTTGTTGGCCTCCCGCGAGGTGGCTGTTCCCTCCGAGCGTGAAGGCTTCCGTCCTACGCGCAACATCTTGTATGCCAAGGGCCGCGTGCTGAGTGGCGACACTCTTCATGTGTTGGTTTGTCATCTGCCCAGCCGTTTGGGGAAAACGCTCGAGTCCCGCCGCCACCGCCGGTTGGCTGCCAGCACGTTGCGTCGGCAGGTCGATTCCATCGCGGCCGTATCCGTTCGTCCGCGCATTATCGTCATGGGCGATTTCAATGCCGGGGAAAAGGATGTTTTGTTTCGGGAATATTTTGACACGGTTTTGTACGAACCTTCCCTTTCTCCCCAGTCTGCGGAAAGGGCGAAAGGGTCTTACCGCTATCATGGCGTGTGGGAAACTCTTGACCATATCTTGGTCAGTCCCGCCTTGCTGGATGCCGACGCCCGTTTCCGCACGGCGGATGGGAAGCGTTCCTTTGTGGCGTTTCCTTTCATGTGCGAACCGGATAAGACCTACGGCGGCCTCCGTCCGTTCCGCACTTATCAAGGCCCGATTTACCGGGGTGGCTACAGCGACCATTTTCCCGTGTTGTTGGATTTCGAGTGGCGGTTCCCTGAAGAGTGACGGGCGGCTGGTTTTGCGGCTTGTGCCGTGCATGGAGGGCGAACGGAGGAACACACGGATTTTGCAGGGGCTTTCCCGGAGGCAGGGATTAGGAACCGCAGTTGCGAAAGCTGACATCATTCATGATGATATGGCTCATGGTTCAGGATGGTCATGCCGCGGTAGATTTGTTCTGCGAAGATGAGGCGTATCATCTGGTGGGAAAACGTCATGCGCGAAAGTGAGATTTTCTCATTGCCTTTCGCGTAGACGCGCGGCGAGAACCCATACGGGCCGCCCACCACGAACACGAGCCGCTTCAGTCCCGCCGCCATCTTCTTTTCCATCCATGCGGCGAACTCCAACGAGCGGAATTCCCGTCCGTGTTCGTCCAGCAGGACGATGTGGTCGCCCGGTTGGAATGCCTTTAACAGCAGGTCGGCTTCTTTTTCCTTTTGTTGCTCTTCCGACAAACTCTTGGTGTTGCGCAGTTCCGGGATGACTTCCACGTCGAACGGCAGGTAGTGGCGTATGCGGTTGGCATAGTCGTCAATGCCGGCCGCGAAGTGCGGGTCGGTGGTCTTGCCGACCACGAGGAGCACGATTTTCATGGCCTCAATCGTTTTTGTTCAGGATGATGAGGGCGGCAATCACTCCGGGAATCCATCCCAGCATGGTGAGGATGAAAACGATGAGCACGGAGCCGCACCCGCGGTCGAGAACGGCCAGGGGCGGGAAAATGATGGACAGGATTACTCTGAATACAGACATCTTTTTCGTCGTTTTATGGTTTGCAACGGCAAAGTTAATATTTTATTTTTACTTGCGGAAACGGTGGGGCGCTTCTCAGAATCCAAGGGCACTTACGCCGTTGAGGGCATTGCGGAAGTCGTCGGCCAGTTGGCGTACGATTTCGCCGGCGGGCCGTACGGACTCCACGGCCGACGCTATTTGTCCGATTTCCAGCTCTCCTTCGTTCAGATTTCCTTCGAAGATGCCGCGTTTCGATGCCGCTTTCCCGATGATTTCCCGCAGTTCTTCCACCGATGCGCCACAAGCTTCCGCTTCGGCCACTTTGTCGTATAGGTCATTCTTCACCAACCGGGTCGGGGCAATCTTTTTGAGGCACAGCATCGTGCCTCCTTCTTCGAGCGAAAGGCAACGCTGCTTGAAGGCTTCCGAGGCCGAGCTTTCGGCAGAGAGGGCGAAGAGCGTCCCGATCTGTACGCCCTCGGCGCCCAGCACCATGGCCGCCAGCATGGCTTTTCCGCTGCCGATGCCGCCCGCCGCGAGGAGGGGCAGGGTGGTGGAGCGGCGCACTTGGGGAATCAGGGCGAGGGTCGTGGTCTCTTCGCGTCCGTTGTGCCCTCCGGCTTCAAAGCCTTCGGCCACGATGGCGTCCACTCCGGCTTCTTCGCATTTCCGCGCGAACTTGCTGCTCGACACCACGTGAGCCACTTTGATGCCTGCATCGTGCAGCATGGGGGTGAACTTCTTGGGGCTTCCTGCCGAGGTGAACACGATTCCCACTTTCTCCTCAATGAGAATGTCCATCAGCCGCTCTATTTCCGGATACATCAACGGCACGTTCACGCCCCACGGCCTGTCCGTGGCCTCTTTCATTTTCCGTATATGTTTCGTGAGGGTTTCCGGGTGCATGGAGCCGGCTCCGAGCAGCCCCAATCCGCCCGCGTTGCTCACGGCAGCTGCCAGCCGCCAACCACTGCACCACACCATTCCCCCTTGCACGATGGGGTAGCGGATGCCGAAGAGTTCGCAAATTCTGTTCATGATTCCTTGTTTTGCCACAAAGATAGTGTAAGTCGGGAGAAGTGCAAAATAAAAGATGAGCGAAGCGCATTTTTAATATTACACTTCCGCCACGCGCCACCGGTTGCCGGCATGGGTATGCACCCGCTGCACGCCCATGTCGGCGAGCGCCTGCGCCAGCTTCATCAGGTTGACGCCCGCCATGGCTTGCGGGTGCCGCCGGCGGAGGTCGGCGAGCAGTTCGGGCAGCGAGACGAGGACGGCCTTCTCGTGCGGCACGGCGGGCCGGTAGTGGCGGCGGACCACCTCTTCCACGGGCGAGATGCGGTAGAAGGCGGCGTTGCGGGCCTGCAGCTCCAGCTCTTCCGCGTGGTCGAACCAGTGGCGCTCGCCGCGCAGCAGTTCGGCCTTCAGCTGGGCGTAGACCTGCGCGTGGTCGATTCCGGTGCAGTCGACGGGGCGCTCCACGGTCACGCAGATGAAGCGGCGGCTGCCGGAGGGGTCGGAGAGGAGCTGCCGGGAGTTGGACGTGCCGATGAAGGCGGCGATGCGTGGCAGGGCGCAGGCATGTCGCTGGTAGGCCTTACGCAGGTTGAGGGCCGAGAGCTGCATGAGGTTCTTCAGCAGGGGGTGCTTGCGGGGCGGGATGCGGTCGAACTCGTCCAGGTTGAGCAACCCCATCTCCACCAGCTGGCGTTCCACGCGCTCGGGCCGTGCGAGGTCCACGTTGTCGGAGTAGTAGGCCCGGAGTTCGGGCGGCAGCAGGGCGCGGCAGAAGGTGGACTTGCCCATGCCCTGGCGGTCGCTGACGAGCAGGGGCGCGACGCACTGTGCGTGCATCCCGTCGGCGAGCCCGGCCCACTGCGCCGCCGTGCCGAGCATCCATCGGTGGAAGGCGCGGGTCCAGTGCCCGTCGTCGGAGACGCGGGCGGCGAGGTCGTGCAGCCGGTCGCGGCCGTCCCACTCGGGCAAGGTGTCAAAATAGAGGCGGAAGGGGTGGTAGGCCGCCACTTCGGCGGAGTTCACCCGGCGCAGGATGTCGCGGTCCCAGCAGGCGATGCCCCTCCGGTGGGCCTTGATGCAGAGGGCGTTCAGGTCGCGCTCGGTGGCGGGGCGGAAGGGCGTTTCCCCGTCCTCCGTCCGCGGTCGGAATTCCGTGACCTCGGTGAGCAGGTTGAATCGGAAATCATAACGCGTGGAGAGGAACCCTTCGAGCCGTTCCTCCATCTCCGTGGTGGCGGGTCGCGCGGCCTTTCCGTCGGCCTTCGGCGCGGCTTCCGCCGCCCTGTCCGCTGTCCCGCCTTCCGTCGCGTGCGATATGTTTTCTACTGTCGCGCGCTCGAAACGGGCGCGACGTTGGGCCTGCCACCGTGCGACGGCGGCATGTACAATCCGTTTGAAGTTCATGTTTTTTGGTTTTTCTCGCTGCAAATATACAACATAAAAACGCTTCCTACAAATTCCCGCCTGAAACATGCCTCCAACCGTTTCATTTATTGCCCTTTAGCTATACCCAATGCAGTCCAGCTGCGCCCCCATGGTGAACCCTCGCGTGAACCCTCTGCCGACAGAGGGTTCACCGCAAACGTCTGTGGCACAGCCCGTCTGAACCCTGCGAACCCTTTTTCATTAAAAGTCCCTGAAACGGGATGAAAGTCCGCGTCGCCAGTCCCGTTTCCCGCCCTGTCCGCATGTCGGATTTCCGCCGACCGCTTTCCGTTCGCTCTCCTTCCGCAAGGCGCGATGCGCTTGTGCGCACGACGCGGACGGAAGTTTTTAGGTTGATGGGCAAAATGGGAGCTGCTTTGTCTGTGGAAGATGGGCAATCTGATGTTCGGGTCTGAAACAGATGAAGGGTTAAGAAGGCTGATGTGTAACGAATATGAATAGTCAACATATTACTTAATTCGGATAAATTACGTATATTTGCAACATTGTAACGTGGTGTTTTATGGAAAATAAGCATATATTATCCGATCAGGGTGTAGACGAACTTTTGCAACTTTCAGATGACGTTGTACAAGAACGTTTAAGGAAGTATATGTTCTTTCTTTTAATTTCCGATGGACTCACTTACATCCGGAATCATTCAGAAAACAAAGTTCCATACACAATAAATGTCTTTGAAAGGTATAATTCAGATGAGCCTACTACAAGTTGGGCTATGGCTGAAATCCTAAAATTCCATGATGGAGGGGCGTATCCACTGCTTAATTTGTTCATAGAGAACTTCCTTGTTCCAATTGGCTTTAGTCTTGAATGGATAGATAATCCAACCATTACGGCAGAAAAAGATAAAATAGATATTTGTGTTAAAGATAAGAAGTATGCTATAATATTTGAAAATAAGGTGAAAGGCGCAGGTTACCAACCCAATCAGATAGCCCGATATATTCATAAGCTCAATAATATGCCAGGCAAACAATATGGGAAAGACAATATCTTTATTGTCTTAATGCCGTTCTATCGCGATGATGATTATGTTCAAAATATGTCAAGGTCTGTATGGCGGCTTCCTATAGATCACCATAAGGCTAAGCATGAACAGCGATGTGTTGCTGAACACGATTCTTGTTGGTGTGATTATAATCAGTCGGATTGGGAGAAACAATGGGATGTTGCTTTCTGCAAATCCTGCATTAAGACGTTTAAACAGGACTATGAACCGCATACTATTGTTTTGCAACATGAACTTTCTGAATGGTTAATCAATGATTGTTTAAAGTTTGTTCCTGCTAAGGAAACCATACTCAAATCATTTATTCTTCAGTTTGCAGATTTTCTTAATCTGCAATATGGGACAAGGGAAAATCAAAAATTGAAATGTGAAATGGAGAAATATTTAAGGGAAAAACTGTTCGATAAGAAAAAGTCCAATATTGATAATTGGAATGTCATCAATGATAAGCTTAGTGAGATTAGGAAGTTGGAAGAAGAGGTCGGGTTTCTTCTTGAATCGATCTCACGTGATGTTATTGACGATTGGTATCATGAATTGCTGCCTGCTTGGAAATGTTATGGATTAAAACACGAAGAACGCAAAAGTTTTGGTATCTGTGTACAAGGTGTTTGGATTGGATGTTGGGATGGTAGAGACACGGATGAGTATAAACAATATTGGGGATTTTATTCAGAGAAAGAGTTTACTTCAAAGCAACATAAAATGATCAAGGATATTCTGGATAAAACGAATATAAGTGATTCTCGTCAAGAAAGGAATAGGTGGTATTGGAATTATACTTGCAATGGCGCTGAGCGTTGCAATGATTTTTATAATGCTGCTATTGAATTAGGATATTTAGGGCTATTCAGTAAATAGCCCGTAAACGCCGCCTTCCATGACGTCAAGTTCTTCAGCCCTATTCCGGATTGAAAAAGGAAGTTGACAATGGTGGTTATATCCATGCGTTTTGACCGCATGCGTTCACAACGGTTCGTCGGTAGCATGTTTGTGCAACCGATGTCATCCAGTAAATCCGGCATATTTATGCGGGTGTTCTGTTTTTCTCGTAGCTTCTCTTCTTGCCTTCTCCTACGCGAGTTCGGGATAAGAAGAGTTGAGAAAAAGTTGGTAATCTCGCCGACATTTTGTATATTTATAGTTGAGAAT
>CALULQ010000034.1 GCA_944321525.1 uncultured Paraprevotella sp. | reverse complement strand
CTTCCTGAGCGAGAAAGACCGCAAGCGGTTGCTCTTGTGTCTCAGCCAGATGCGCATGGTGTGCGACAGCACGTTCATCCTGGACCAGAAGAGCCGCTACGACACCAAGGTGGACGAAGTGGTGCATATCCTGTCCGAAGTGTTCGAGAGCGGCGACGAGAAGGTGGTGGTCTTCAGCCAGTGGGAGCGCATGGCGCGGCTCGTGGCCGCCGAGCTCGACAAGCTGGGCGTGCGCTATGAGTACCTGCACGGCGGCGTGCCTTCCGACCGCCGGAAAACGCTGATGGAGAACTTCACCGAGTTGCCCGAAAGCCGCGTGTTCATCTCCACCGATGCCGGGAGCACGGGGTTGAACCTTCAGGTGGCTTCCGTGGTCATCAACATGGACCTGCCATGGAATCCCGCCGTGCTAGAGCAACGCATAGCCCGCATCTACCGCATCGGCCAGCAACGTAACATCCAGGTGCTCAATCTGGTGGCGCCCCACTCCATAGAAGAGCGCATGCTCTCCACCCTCGATTTCAAGACATCGCTCTTCGAGGGCATCCTTGATAACGGGGAAGATTGTGTGTTCCTGGAAAACAGCAAGCTGGACAAGATTATGGAGAGCATTTCGTCGGTCGTGGACTTGCCGTCTTCCGGTGGAGCGGAAGAGGAGCCGGGGGCGGTCTGCGTGGGAGAACAGGAAGAGCCGTCCGCGTCTCCGGACTTGGCGGCGGAGACGGCCCGGGTGGCCGAACCGGACTTGTTCGCTTTTGCTCCCGACGCAGCCGAGGAGGAATCCGCCGGACAGCCGCAGGTTTCCGATGCCGGGAAACTGGTGGAACAAGGCTTGTCGTTCTTTGGCGCGTTGGCACAGACGCTCAAGTCGCCCGAGGCCACAAGCCGCTTGGTCGACGAACTGGTGGAGGAAGACCGGACAACCGGAAAAACCACCCTGCGCATCCCCGTTCCCGACAAGGAATGTGTGGCCGACCTTCTCCGGCTGGCCGGGAAACTCCTGTCGGGCTTGGGCGGGGAGAAGTGACGGGAACGGGCGGGAATCCTTGCCCGTTCGCGCCGGTCGCTTTGCGGCTTCCGTAGGTCGGAATATGCTTTCGCTATGTCATTTTGATACTGTTATAGCTTATTTAACCATTATTTCTTGGACGTATCCGACTAGTTTCGTAGATTTGCAGAAGTGTTATCGAATAATATGTCACTATACCTAAAACCAAAGACTATGGATATTCAGAGCACAATGGCCAGGCTTGAGGCCAAGCATCCCGGCGAGAAAGAGTATTTGCAAGCAGTATACGAAGTGTTGTCTTCGATAGAGGAAGTCTACAACAGTCATCCCGAGTTTGAACGGGCGAAACTGATAGAACGGTTGGTGGAGCCCGAGCGCGTCATCATCTTCCGTGTGCCATGGGTGGACGACCGCGGCGAAGTGCAGATCAATCTGGGCTATCGTGTGCAGTTCAACAGCGCGATAGGCCCCTACAAGGGCGGCCTCCGTTTCCATGCCTCTGTCAATCTCAGCATCCTGAAGTTCCTGGGGTTCGAGCAGACGTTCAAGAACGCGCTGACCACGCTGCCCATGGGCGGCGGCAAGGGCGGGTCCGACTTCTCGCCGCGCGGCAAGAGCGAGGCCGAAGTGATGCGTTTCTGCCAAGCTTTCATGAGCGAACTGTTCCGCTACATCGGTCCTGAAACCGACATCCCGGCCGGTGACATCGGCGTGGGCGCGAGGGAAATAGGTTACCTGTTCGGGCAATACAAGAAACTGACGCGCGATTGGAGCGGCGTGCTCACAGGGAAAGGGCTGGAGTATGGCGGTTCGCTTGTCCGTCCCGAAGCCACGGGCTACGGCGCGCTCTACTTCGTGCGCGAAATGCTGGCCGACAAGGGCATCGACATCCGTGGCAAGCGCATTGCCATGAGCGGTTTCGGCAACGTGGCGTGGGGCGCGGCTAAGAAAGCCACGCAGATGGGCGCCAAGGTGGTGACGCTTTCCGGTCCGGACGGTTACGTGTACGACGAGGCCGGACTGGACGAGGAAAAGATAGACTATCTGTTGGCCCTGCGCGCCAGTGGCAACGACATTTGCAGTCCCTATGCCGAGCGCTTCCCCGGAAGCCGTTTCGTGGAGGGGCGCCGCCCGTGGGAGGTGGAGTGCGACATCGCCCTGCCTTGCGCCACGCAAAACGAACTGAATGGAGATGACGCGCGTCAGCTTATTGCCAACGGAGTGACGTGCGTGGCCGAGGTGTCGAACATGGGCTGCACGCCCGAAGCCATCGACGCCTTCGTCGGCCATGGGATGCTCTTTGCGCCGGGAAAGGCCGTCAATGCCGGCGGGGTGGCTACCTCGGGTTTGGAAATGAGCCAGAACGCGATGCACCTTTGCTGGTCGGCGGAAGAGGTCGACGCAAAACTGCATGCCATCATGCACAACATCCACCAGCAGTGCGTGCGCTACGGCACGGAACAGGGCGGATACGTCAACTATGTGAAAGGGGCCAACGTGGCAGGCTTCATGAAGGTGGCCAAGGCCATGATGGCCCAAGGAATCGTGTGAGAAAAGGAGTGCGGGAAGGGCCATGAGGAATGCCGCCGAGCAGGGAAACGCTGTGCCGGCGGCATTTTTTTGTGCTTTTTTTTGTGCGTATACGGATTTTTGTGTTAATTTGTTTCTCTGTTTAAGATAAGAATCCAAAGAATATGACAGACGATAACAACAAAGAGTGCCCCTTGTTGCGGGACACCGACTTTGTAGACCTGATGAAGCGGCGGATATTCAACGTGCTGCTCATCGCCAACCCCTACGATGCCTTCATGCTCGAGGACGACGGACGGGTGGAAGAGAAAATTTTCGACGAGTATGTGAAGCTGGGATTGCGCTATCCGCCCCGCTTTTTCCAGGTGGCCTCCCAGGACGAGGCGGAGAGCGAGTTGGCCAAGACGACTTTCGACCTGATCATCTGCATGCCGGGCACGGACAACAACGACGTGTTCGACATCGCGAGGGGCATCAAGATGGAGAATCCCACCGTGCCTATCGTCATCCTTACGCCCTTCAGCCACGGCATCCGGAAGAGCATGGAGCACATGGACTTTTCCATTTTCGACTACGTGTTCTGCTGGTTGGGCAACACAGACTTGCTCCTCTCCATCATCAAGCTTATCGAAGACAAGATGAACCTGGAGCACGACGTGGCGGCGGGCGTGCAGATGATACTGCTGGTGGAGGATTCCATACGGTTTTATTCTTCCATCCTGCCCAACCTCTACCGTTTCGTGCTACAGCAGAGCCTGGAGTTCTCCACCGAAGCCCTGAACGCCCAGCTTGAGACGCTTAGGATGCGCGGGCGGCCGAAAATCGTGCTGGCCCGCACGTATGAGGAAGCGTGGGACTTGTACAGCCGTTACAAGGAGAACACCTTGGGTGTCATTAGCGACTGTCGCTTCCCACGCGGCGGGAAGACCGACGAGATGGCGGGATATGAGCTGCTGTCGGCCATCCGTGCCGAGGATGAGTTCGTGCCCCTCATCATGGAGTCCACCGAGGTCGACAAGAGCGAGTGGGCCGAGAAGTGCGGCGCACACTTCATCGACAAGAACTCCAAGAAAATCGGAGTAGACCTTCGTCGGCTGGTGCGCCGGCATTTCGGTTTCGGGGATTTCGTGTTCCGCGACCCCGTCACGTTGGAAGAGGTGGCGCGCATCAAGAACCTAAAAGACCTGCAAAACAATATCTTCACGTTGCCGAAGGAGTCGCTTCTGTACCATATCACGCGCAACAATGTGTCGCGCTGGCTCTGTTCGCGTGCCTTGTTCCCCATTTCGGAATTTCTGAAGCACATTACGTGGCGCTCGTTGCAGGATGTCGACGCTCACCGGCAAATCATCTATGATGCCATCGTGAGCTATCGGCGGATGAAGAACCAAGGCGTGGTGGCGGTGTTCCATCGCGACCGTTTCGACCGCTTCAGCAACTTCGCCCGCATCGGCGAAGGTTCGCTGGGCGGGAAGGGGCGCGGACTGGCTTTCCTGGACCACATCATCAAGAAGTTCCCCGACCTGAACGCCTTCGACAACGCCGATGTCATGATTCCCAAGACGGTGGTGCTCTGCACGGACATCTTCGACGAGTTCATGGACAACAACGAACTCTACCAGATTGCGCTGTCCGACGTCCCAGACGAGGAAATCCTGCGCCACTTCCTGGCGGCACGCTTGCCGGAGCGCCTGATAGACGACCTTACGGCTTATCTGGACGTAGTGCGCGAACCTATCGCCATCCGTTCCTCTTCGTTGCTCGAGGATGCCCACTACCAGCCTTTTGCCGGGATATATTCCACTTATATGATACCCTATGTGGAGAACCGCGACGAGCGGCTGAAAATGTTGTGCAAGGCTATCAAAGGAGTGTATGCGTCGGTTTATTATCGCGACAGTAAGGCTTACATGACGGCCACCAGCAACGTCATCGACCAGGAGAAGATGGCTGTCATCTTGCAGGAAGTGGCGGGAAAGCGCTACGGCGACCGCTTCTATCCGAACATTTCAGGGGTGGCGCGCTCGATGAACTACTATCCCATCGGCGACGAGAAAGCCGAAGAAGGCACCGTCAACCTGGCCTTGGGATTGGGCAAGTATATCGTGGACGGAGGAATGAACCTTCGTGTCTGTCCGGCTCATCCCGACAAGGTGCTGCAGACGAGCGAGATGGAGATTGCCTTGAGGGAGACGCAGACGCGTTTCTATGCCTTGGAGATGAAGACCGTGGAGGGAGAATTTTGCGTGGACGACGGTTTCAACCTCCTGAAACTTCCCGTGAAGGAAGCCGAGCAGGACGGTTCGCTGCAATACATAGCGTCGACTTACGATCCGTATGATATGGTTATCCGTGACGGCATCTACGACGGCGGGCGAAAGTTGGTCACGTTCTGCGGTGTCCTGCAGCAGGGCGTCTTCCCTTTGCCAGAGATTCTGCGCCTGATTCTGAAGCACGGGCGTGAGAGCATGCGCCGGGAAGTGGAAGTGGAGTTTGCCGTGCGCTTGAACGATGACCGCACCGGCGTGTTCTATTTGCTCCAGATCCGTCCCATGGTGGACAACAAGATGATGTTGGACGAGGACCTGCGCGAGATTCCTGACGAGGCGACCCTGATACGTTCGCACAACGCGATAGGGCAGGGCGTGAGCAGCGATGTGTTCGACGTGGTGTATGTGAAGACGGAGGATTACTCGGCCTACAACAATCCGGCCATAGCCGACGAGATAGACCGCATCAACCGCAAGTTCCTCGAAGAAGGACGCAATTACGTGCTTGTCGGTCCGGGACGTTGGGGAAGCAGCGATTCATGGCTGGGCGTGCCGGTGAAGTGGCCCAACATTTCGGCCGCGCGGGTCATTGTGGAGTCCGGCCTGACGAACTACCGCGTGGACCCGAGCCAAGGCACGCACTTCTTCCAGAACCTGACGAGCTTCGGGGTGGGGTATTTCACCGTGAACGACTACATGGGCGACGGCGTGTACAACCAAGCCTTCCTGAACAGTCAGCCTGCCGTGGAGGAGACGGCGCATGTGCGCCATGTGCGCTTCGCCTCGCCCGTCGTCATCAAGGTGGACGGCATGAAGAAGGAAGGCGTTGTGATGATGCCCGGGGAGTGAAAGTGCGCCGCTGTTATTCTTCCTCCGGTGCAGGCGTGGCATTGTGGAGCTTCTTGTCCCGGAGAGAAGCGTGGCGGTATTCGGAAGGCGTGATGTTATACTTTTCCTTGAACGCACGCATGAACTGCCGCGGCGTGTTGTATCCGGATTGCATGGCCACGGCTTCCACCTTCATTTCGGGATGGTTCCTCAGCAGGTCGCAGGCGTATTCCATTCTCATGTCCCGCACGTAGCCCACAAGGGTGGTGCCTTTCAGGGCCTGCAGCGTGGCGTTCAGTTTCTTCTGTCTTACGGAGAGTTGCCGGGCAATCTGTTCCATGGTGAGCCCGCTGTCGAGGAAACGTCCTTCTTCCTTGAGGAAGTCGTGCAGCGTGGTCAGCAGGTCCATGTCCGTTTTGTTGTCTTCATTCACATTGTCTTCGGCCTCGTGCAAGGCTGGAGGCGTATGGCTGGCCTGGAGCATCTGCTCTTCGGCCAGTCGTGCTTTTTGCCGGTTTTCTTCTATTTGCCGATACAGAAACTTCACGTTGTGCTTTTGCCGTCTCCATGAAATCAGGGTCACGGCGAATCCAGCGGCGATAAGGACGGTTATCACCGTGATGGCTATTGTCTTGAGCCGGTTGGCCGTTATCTCAGCCTGCTGCGTTTCGATTTCCTTGTCCTTCAGTTCGCTTTCGTAAGCCATCAGGAAGTCTGTTCCTGCATATTTGTCGGTGTGTCCGACCAGTTTTTTCCCCATTTCCATTCCTTTCATGGTCCATCGTGCGAGTTCGTCCTGCCTTCCGCTGGCGGACAAGATGTTCGTCCATTGCCAGACCATGTGCATGGCCGGTTGGGTGGGCGCCTTCTTCAAGAATTCCTCCAATGCCGGCATGATAATGCGCTCATAGCGTTCGTATTGTCCGGTGGAGAACAAGTAGTCCGCCACTTCGCATGTAGTCCTTTCCGAGTGTTCCAGTTCTTGATAGAGCTGCATGCCCTTCTCGAACCACTGGCTGCCGTCCTTTCCCGAGTCCTGACAGATGTTGGCCAGCTTAAGGTAAACGACGAGGCGTTCCGTTTTGAATCCGTTCAAGTCCATGTCGTCGTATCCCTTGCGCTCTTCCTGTTTCAATCGTTCAAGGTGTTGCATGGAATAGTCATAAGCTTCCTTGTATCGTCCCGCCTCGTGGCAGATTTGGGCTTTTGTTTCGAGCGCGAGGTAATAGAGCAACAAGGCGTTGAACTTCTCATTCCGTGTTTTCGGCTTAGAGCTTTCCATTATGTATAGTGCCGTACCGACTTGTGAAATAGCGTTTTCCGGTGCTCCTGTCCGCCCGATGGCTTGCGCCTCGTAGATGCGTGCCAAGGCGGAAAAGGCAGGCAGGTCGGCTTCTTGGCTCATCTTCATGGCGTATTTCCCGAGCAGTGCATAGTTACCGGTGGAGTGGAAGGATTCGCACAAGGTCTGATAGGCCACCAGCCTCCAAGTGTTGTCCTCCTCCTTGGGGGCGGCCAGTGCGGCATAGGCGTGCTTTTGCGAGTTGCGATGGTCGCCCAGCCTGTGATGGATTTGCGATTCCACGGCTTCCAGGTGGGCTTTGCTGCACGCTTTCCAGCCCGTGGCTTCGCATTGCGCGCGCAACTTACCGATTTGCCTTAGCGCTTCGGCGGCGTCGGTCACGTAGAGTTTGTCTATGGAGTCGATGTCCAACCCCCCTCCGGCCTCCCGGGAAAGGCATGGGGGCGAGGCCAGAAGGAATACGAATATCCACAAGACATTTTTTAAGTGTAGAAGGTTTTTCATCTCTTTTGTCTAATCAAGCGTAAATGTAAGCCTTTTTCGGGGAAAAACGGCAACAGCCATGACATTTTGTGCAGTGTCGGCCAAAAACGTCATACGAAAGGCCAAAAACGCCATTTCTGCCTATTCGCAAGGGGCTAATTTTGCGCAGGAAAACCAAGCATGGGTATCCTTTGCCGTTGGAATGGGCATTGATGACAGGACAAACAGAGATGGAGGTATACATTATTAATAAATAAAACAAGCTTCTGAATGAAACGATTTTTCATGATGTGTTGCGCTGCGGCCGCCTTTTTCTTGGTGGCCTGCCACGATGATGAACCGGAAATGGGAGAACCGTTGCCGCCTTCGGCCGTCGACGGGAAGGACTGGGACTTTGATGCCCATATCGACGCAGAGAATTACAGTCCGGGCGATAACTTTTATATGTACTGCATTGGCATGTGGCATAAGAATGCGGACTTGGGCGGTGAAAGCGAGATAGGGCTGGTCTGGACCGAGATGGACGAAGTGGCAGCCCAGCGGTTCAAGGCTTTGGACGACCCGACTATTGAGAAATTCTCTGCGGACGCGAAGCAGGTGGACCAATCCACCGAGGCGGCCGAAGTCATAGTGGAGCAAAGGCTGGCCGAGTTGGCCAATTTCACCACGAAGGAAGAAGGCTGGCTGGCGCTGGCCAAAAGCCTGGGAATGGGATACGACAATGTTTTGTGTTTCACGCCGTTTCCCAACAACGGGAAGATTTATCTGGGCCTTGACCTGCCGGACGGGTCTGTGTTGGGAGAAGGAGAGGGGGACGAGACGGAGTTCCTGTCCAAAGCTTATGCCCGTGCGGGAGAGTCGCCAGAGTCGGCCCGCCGGAAAGCCGACCATGCGCTCCGGCTGGTAGGACGGCTGCGGGAAATGGCAGGCGATATGGACCTGTCGGCGGAGAACCTGCGCAAGCATCCCGAATTGAGGGACGGGCTGAGGCCCTTGGTGGTGGCGTCGTCCACCCGTGGCCTGGGCGAGGGCCTGGCCCAGACGCTGGTGTCGGCCCTTGGGCTCGACCCCGAATATGTCATGGTGGCAGACGAGATGAAAGACATTGTCCAGTGGGTGGAAGGATGGTCGGTGGAAGACCTGAAGCGGCTGATGGAATATTCGGTCATGGAGGACTACAAGTACACCTCTTCCACCTTTGCCACTGAAGAGGGAGATGCCGGCTCATGGAACAGCATCGTGCGCGAAGCGATGAACGACTACATGAGCTATCCGATTTCCCATGCCTTCGGTCCCCGTTACGTCAGTCCCGAGTTGAAAGAGCGTTTCGAGGGCGCGTGCGAGGAACTGAAGGAGGCGTTCGGGGAGCGCTTGGCCGACTTGGATTGGATGAGCGAGACCACCAAACAGAATGCCATGGAGAAACTCGAAGTAATGAAAGTCAATGTGGGCTATCCCGACGAATGGCTGGAGGAGGGCCTGCCCGAACTGTCCGGGGCGACGTTCCTGGAGGATGTGATGCAGCTGCGCGAATCGCGCTTCGCCCTGGTGAAGGCTTTTCAGGGGCAAGACTCCAAGCAGATGAGCTTCCACTTGTCCATTTCGGAGCCGGGCATGAGCCTGCTGCTTCCTAATTGTTTCTACTATCGGGATTGCAACGCCATCCTCATTTATCCGGCTTTCATGTTGCCGCCTTTCATCAGTGAGGATATTTCGGATGCCTACGCTTATGCGTCGTTCGCCGTGATAGGGCACGAAATCACTCACGGCTTCGACAACCTTGGGGCGAACTTCGACAAGGACGGCAACTACAGGAACTGGTGGACCGTGATGGACAAAATGGCCTTCACGGAGAAATGCCTGTCGCTCGTCAACTGCTATAACCTGCTGGAAATCATGCCCGACGAACTGCCCGGGGTGTATTGCGACGGGGAAAACACGCTGGGGGAGAACATCGCCGATCTGGGCGGAGTGGAAGTGGCGCATCAGGCGTATGTGAAAAAGCTGGAGCGCGAAGGATTCTATGGCGAAGAGCGGGAGAAACAGGAGCGGCGCTTCTACCAAGGCTGGGCGGAAGTGTGGCGCTCGAAATATACGGCGGAAATAGCGGAGTGGAGCAATCGTGAGGACATACACGCGCTTCCCAAGGAGAGGGTGAACGGAGTGGTGATGAACTGCGACCGATGGTATGAGCTGTTCGATGTGCAATGGGGCGACATGCTCTACCTTTCTCCTGAGCTGCGGACGCATATCTGGTGACGCTTCCTTCTGCGAGTAAGGAATTCTGATGCCCTGAAGCCTGCGGCTATCTTTGCGGCCGCGATGCTGCCGGTGCGTGCCTGGCGGACCCTTTCCCGCCGCCGGGCATGCCTTGGGCGGCACGGGGCAAGGGCGTGTCCGACTTTGCCCTACGGACCGCCACGGCGTGCAGAGGCCGTCAGCGTACTCTGCGGCAAGTACTCGAGTACTCTCCGCAGAGTACTTGAGTACTTTGCGGAAAGCACGCTTCCGCGCTCCGCAAGGCGCTTGTCCGCCTTCCGCGGCGGGATGGGCGGAAATGAGGCCGGCGTACCGCCGTCGTGAGGGAATAACCGCGAATCATTTTAGTTATACTATAAATTATGATAAAAAGCAAGAAGAAAATGAATGTATGGTTGAAGAACAGCATGGCTGTTTGTGGAGTTTTTTTAATGTGTGTAGCGTGTGAGGAAGACCAGACGCCTCACGGCGTGTTGCCCGCTTCGATTGCGGACGTGGAACTGGGACAGACCGACGACGTGCGCCCGGGACAGCCTATGACGGCCAGCATCGTGCTGCCCACGGGAGGCGAGAACCTGAGGAGCGTGGAATACTACTGGCGGAACGGTGAAGAGAATTTGTGGGGTATGGCGACGGATGTCAGGGACGGAAAAGCCTATTGCAGTTTCACTGCCGCCGAGGAGCCGGGAGAGCATGCGCTGGACTTCAGGGCGCAATATGTGTTCGTGGGGCCGGACGCGAGCGGGAACGCCGGTGGAGAACTGATGTCCACGGCCACATACACCGTGGTGGCGTGCGATGTTTACAGTTCCAAGTGGGGCGACAGCATGGACAGGACCTTGCAGCTCTATCCGCGCGTGTTCCAGTCGGACGCGAACACCTGCCTAGGCCAGTTCCTCGACCCGCTGCCCGGAAGTGCTCCCGTCGACACCATCAACCGCGCCTTCGTGTTCTCTGATGCCGGCTTGAGCCAAATCACGGAGTTCTTCACCTACGAAGTGCAGAAGCCGGATGGCTATGTGTTCAAGTTGCAACAGGCGTGGCTGAGCGCAAAGAAGCTGGGCTACACCTCGGGGCGTGGCTACTATGTGGACGTGGACTCGCCCTCCGACACGACGTTTGTCGACCTGTCGTCGCTCAAGGGCGACGAGCGTGAGGCCGTGGGCGAACGCTTGGCGGCCGGCGAGGTCGACCTGTATTGGGAACTGTCGGCTTCAGCCGTGGATTTGGTGCTGTCTGCCGCCAAGGTGGCCGACGGCGGGGTGGAATACGTGAGGACGTTCGTTCCGCGGCGCTGACGCCCAGAGGCGCCGCGCCCCGAATCGCGATCGCCGGAAGAGCAATTCGAAAAGAGTCAAGGTTTGGTCCGTCCATGGCCAAACCTTGGCTCTTTTAGGTTCATTTGGTTCGCCGGCCGGATGGACGGCATTGATTCCGGATGGGCCATTGGGAATTTTTTGCAAGCAAAAGCGTGAGTTCCCGACTTCCTTTATGGCTCCATTCAGCCGTGTGTTGCCTGCCTCCTGCCACGGAAACGGCCTGTTCCACACAAGAAGAAATCCCAATTTTCCAACGGGCGCTTGGAGGTAAGACAGAGAGGGTGCGCCGAATTTCCCGATACACCCCCTTTCTCATATCCAGCCGTAAAGGTAACTTTGCTGTGCACGGAAATAAACTTTTTGCAAACATGAACGCCCCGCGCCACTTGTGAAAGCAACGCGGGGCGTTTTATTTGCAGCCAAAAAGGATTTCAGAAATCGTTTCCTGCTAAGTTTTATCCTTGTGTACTTCTCTTCTCTTGTCTTGATAGTTGAAATACACATAGCCTGCAACGGCAATAAAGATTACCAACACAGATGTTATTATTGCTCCCATATTCATTCCTCCTTATCTTTAACCATTGACAATCCTACGAACAGGGTCACCAACACTGCCACCACAATTAAAGCATAAACATACCAAGCCCATTCTTCTATTCCACTAAATACTGACGATAACAAAATAGCAGTCGTCATATACTTGGCTATGTCCATCAGCCATTTCCCTAATTCCTTTCTCATGTAGGCAAAGATACGAAAAACATCATCATACATACACGCAATCATGCAACAACAACATTAAACAAGGTTAAAACGGATGATGAAAGCATGAAAAACCGTGCGGATTCTGCGCTTGGCGTTTTTTATTTCCCTTTTTTACAAAAACTTTCTTGCCGCCTGTTATATTAGTTCCTTTTTATGGGGAATCAAGTTTTTCCCCGTCTATTGAATAAACATTCGTAGAATCGGGAGTATGGATTTAATTCCATCCGAAACCTCTCTTTCAGGCACCATGTACATTCTGTCATCGCGACTATACAATGTCATCTTATCCCCATCATATAGGATACCTTATAGTTTACCCCCGTTCCGGCGGTTCTAAAATCCGCCGGAGCGGACGCCTGCCTCCTGCCACGGAAACGGCCTGTTCCACACAAGAAGAAATCCCAATTTTCCAACGGGCGCTTGGAGGTAAAACAAAGGCCGGGGGAAACGGATTCGTTGTCCCCCGGCCCGATGTGTTATGGCTGATAGTGTTTTATACGATGCCCTGGGCCATCATGGCCTTGGCCACCTTCATGAAGCCGGCCACATTGGCTCCCTTCACGTAATTGACGTAGCCGTCGGCTTCCGTACCGTACTTCACGCAGTTCTGGTGGATGTTCTCCATGATGGCGTGCAGACGGTTGTCCACTTCCTCAGACGTCCACGACAGACGCTCGGAGTTCTGGCTCATTTCGAGGCCGGATACCGAAACGCCGCCGGCGTTGGCCGCCTTGCCCGGAGCATAGAGAATCTTGGCATCCTGGAACACGCGGATGGCTTCCGGAGTGGAAGGCATGTTGGCGCCTTCGCTCACGGCGATTACGCCGTTGGCCACGAGCTTGCGTGCGTCGTCGCCGTTGATTTCATTCTGCGTGGCAGAGGGCAGAGCGATGTCGGCCTTCTCGCCCCAAGGACGCGCGCCTTCCACATACTTGCAGCCGTATTTCTCAGCATATTCGCGGATGCGTCCGCGGTAGAGGTTCTTGAGCTCCATGATGTAGTCGAGCTTCTCGCGGTCGATGCCGTCCGGGTCGTAGATGTAACCGTTGGAGTCGGACATGGTGAGCACCTTGCCGCCCAGCTGGAGCACCTTCTCGGCCGTGTACTGTGCCACATTGCCCGAACCCGAGATGAGCACCGTCTTGCCCTTCAGGTCCATGCCCTTGGTCTTCAGCATTTCCATGAGGAAGTACACGTTGCCGTAGCCTGTGGCTTCGGGACGGATGAGCGAGCCGCCGAACTCGATGCCCTTGCCGGTGAACACGCCGCTGAACTCGCGCGTCATCTTCTTATACATGCCGAACATGTAGCCCACTTCGCGTCCGCCCACGCCGATGTCGCCGGCCGGCACGTCCACGTCGGGACCGATGTGGCGTCCCAGTTCCAGCATGAAGGCCTGGCAGAAGCGCATCACCTCGGCGTTGCTCTTGCCGCGCGGCGAGAAGTCGGAACCACCCTTGCCGCCGCCCATGGGCAACGTGGTCAGCGAGTTCTTGAAAGTCTGCTCGAATGCAAGGAACTTCAGGATGCTGAGGTTCACCGAGCTATGGAAGCGGATACCGCCCTTGTAGGGGCCGATGGCGTTGTTGTGCTGCACGCGGTATCCCATGTTGGTCTGGATCTGGCCCTTGTCGTCCATCCAGGTCACGCGGAACTGGTAGACGCGATCGGGAATGCAGAGGCGTTCGATGAGGTTGGCTTTCTCGAACTCCGGGTGCTTGTTGTATTCTTCTTCAATAGTGCTGAGCACTTCTTCTACTGCCTGATGGTATTCAGGCTCGTTGGGAAAACGACGTTTCAAGTCTTCCAAAACTTTTTTTGCGTCCATAATGCTTGAATCTTTAATTAATATTATTTATTAGCGTCTCTTCTTTATTTAAGCGATATGCGGGCGGAGGAAAAACCTCGTCCTTGTTTTCAGTCGCCAAAGTTAGGCATTTAATATCAAACTGCCAATAAAAGCGAGAAAAAAAATCTTTTTGATAGCTTTTTTAGCAAATTTCAAACATTTCTTCCCGAATGCCGCACTTTATATAAAAATAAGATTTTTTGGTTTTGTTATTATAGCAGATTGCACTATCTTTGCAGTACATTTTTTTATTCGAGGATGAAGAACATCAGAAATTTTTGTATCATAGCGCATATCGATCACGGGAAGTCGACTTTGGCTGACCGGCTGTTGGAATACACCCATACGATAAAAATCACGGAAGGCCAGATGCTCGACGACATGGACTTGGAGCGCGAGCGCGGCATCACCATCAAAAGCCATGCCATACAGATGGAGTACACGTATGAAGGCGAGAAGTATACCCTGAACTTGATTGACACGCCGGGCCACGTGGACTTCTCTTACGAGGTTTCGCGCTCCATCGCCGCGTGCGAAGGGGCATTGCTGGTCGTGGACGCCACGCAGGGAGTGCAGGCGCAGACCATCTCGAACCTTTACATGGCCATAGACCATGACCTGGAGATTATCCCGGTCATCAACAAGTGTGACATGGTGAACGCCATGCCCGAAGAAGTGGAGGACGAAATCATCGACCTGCTGGGCTGCAAGCGCGAGGAGATTATCCGCGCGTCGGGGCGCACGGGGCAGGGCGTGGACGAGATACTGAAGGCAGTGGTGGAGCGCATCCCTCATCCCGAGGGCGACGAGAACGCGCCGCTGCAGGCATTGATATTCGACTCTGTGTTCAATTCTTTCCGGGGCATCATTGCCTATTTCAAGATTGTGAACGGCAGCATCAAGTCGGGCGACGAGGTGGCCTTTATCAACACGGGAAAGGAATATACGGCCGACGAGATCGGCGTGCTGAAGATGGAGATGTGTCCCCGCAAGGAATTGCATTGCGGCGACGTGGGATACATCGTCTCGGGCATCAAGACGGCCACGGAGGTGAAGGTGGGCGACACGATTACCCACGTGGCCCGGCCCTGCGACAAGGCCATTTCCGGTTTCGAGGAGGTCAAGCCCATGGTGTTCGCCGGGCTTTACCCGATAGAGACGGAAGACTTTGAAAACCTGCGCGCGTCGCTGGAGAAACTGCAGCTGAACGATGCTTCGCTCACCTTCCAGCCGGAATCGTCGGTGGCGCTGGGTTTTGGTTTCCGTTGCGGCTTCTTGGGCCTGCTCCACATGGAAATCGTGCAGGAACGGCTGGACCGGGAATTCAACATGGACGTAATCACCACCGTGCCCAACGTGTCCTATCTGGTCTACGACAAGCAGGGCGGGGTGAAAGAGGTGCACAACCCGGCCGGAATGCCCGAACCGACGCTCATCGACCACATCGAGGAGCCGTATATCAAAGCCTCCATCATCACGACGAGCAACTTCATCGGGCCTATCATGACGCTCTGTCTGGGCAAGCGCGGCGAGTTGCTGAAGCAAGAGTATATCAGCGGTAATCGCGTGGAACTGCACTACAGCCTGCCGCTGGGAGAGATTGTGATAGACTTCTACGACAAGTTGAAGAGCATCTCCAAGGGGTACGCCTCTTTCGACTATCATCAGGACGGCTTCCGTCCGTCCAAACTAGTGAAGCTGGACATCCTGCTGAACGGGGAGCCGGTGGATGCCTTGTCTACACTGACGCATATAGACAACGCGGTGGACTTCGGGCGGCGGATGTGCGAGAAACTGAAGGAACTGTTGCCCCGCCAGCAGTTCGACATTGCCATACAGGCGGCCATCGGGGCCAAGATCATTGCCCGCGAGACCGTGAAGCAGCTGCGCAAGGACGTGACGGCAAAGTGCTATGGCGGCGACGTCAGCCGAAAACGCAAGTTGCTGGAGAAACAAAAGAAAGGAAAGAAGCGCATGAAGCAGATTGGCAACGTGGAAGTGCCGCAGAAAGCCTTCCTCGCCGTCTTGAAATTGGATTAACCTTTTAAACCTGCTATAACTATGGATTTAAGACGCGACGTGGCTCGGGAGATAGCCCGTATTTATTGCCGTTTGTCCCCGGCCGGAATCGAAGCCCTGTCGGAGATTCTGGTGCCGTTCAAGTATGCCAAGGGCGATGTGGTGTTGCCCGAAGGGGAGACATGCCGGCACATGTATTTCGTGGAACGCGGAATGGTGAGGCAATATTATTATAAAGGAGGGCGCGACGTGACGGAACACTTCTCCTACGAGGGCCGGATTGTGATTTGCATCGAGAGTTTCCTCAAGCAGGAACCCTCGCGGCTGATTGTGGAGGCGTTGGAGAACAGCCGCCTCTACGGCATCCCCTACGATGCCTTGCACGAACTGGCGGACGTGAACAAGGAGATTGAGCTGTTGTTCCGTAAAATCATGGAGCACGCTCTCATCAGTTCTCAGGTGTATGCCGACAGCCAGCGTTTCGAGAATGCCACGGAGCGCTACTTGCGCCTGCTGAACACCAAACCTGAGATTCTCCTGCGCGCTCCGATGCTGCATGTGGCGTCCTACCTGCAAATGTCTCCGGAGACGCTGAGCCGCGTGCGTGCCGCGCATTTGGAAGAATCGAAGAAGGAAAAAGACGAGCCGCCGGCCAAGACGGAGGCTTCGACGGTCAAACCGTAAGTGATTGGAAAAAAAGGATATGGATAAAAAAGCCTGTGCTGCTTTCTAACGAAAGGCAGTGTGGGCTTTTGATTTTTTTAGCGGAGGAATTTCATGATGAAGATGGTTTGTGTTTTGCTCTTCTGGTCCGTGGCACTGGGACTTTGGGCCGCGGAGGGGGAGCCCGTGTGCCCTTCGGGGCTCTGCAAGGACAGCTTCTCGAAGTATTGGATGGTGGAGTCGGAGTCGCCGGACTACCATGTGGCGTTCAGTGGCGATACGTGCGAGATCATAGCACCCAAGGGGCTTACGCTGTGGCGCAAGGAGCGGATGGAGGGAGACGTGGTGATTGAATACGACGCTTGCGTGATGGACGAGGGGAAGCCGGGCGACAGGCTGAGCGACCTCAATTGCTTTTGGATGGCGTCCGATCCCCGGTATCCGGACGACATCGGGGCGAGAATGGAATGGAGGAAGGGGAATTTCCTGAAATGCTACAGCCTGCAATTATATTACTTGGGATATGGGGGTAATTACAATTCCACTACACGCTTCCGCCGCTACGACGGAAACGAGAACGGGTGTACCGATGAAGATGCCCGGCCGCCCGTGTTGAAGGAGTACACGGATGCGGAACATCTGTTGGAACCCAACAAGTGGTATCATATCAAGATACAGAACGACGGAGGGCGCGTGCGGTATTACATCAATGGCGAATTGCTGGTGGATTATGTCGATCCGTCGCCTCTCGGGTTCGGATGGTTTGGTTTCCGTACCACGCTTTCGCGGACGCGGATTGCGAATTTCACTTTCAAATGATATTGCCAGAGTAGGGAGAAAAAACGTGGAGGCAGGCTTACGAAAATCGCGTATCCGTACCCCGGATGAACGAAAGGGGCGAGGATACGCGATTCTTGTGAGGCCGGATGTGCCCGGTTGATTGTCTTGTTATGCCGGATACCGCAGGAGCATCCAAGGCGTCTACACGTCCACGTCGGTGTAGAGGTAGCGTTTGATGCTCTTCTTTGGTGTTTTCTCGAATTCTTTGTCGAAGATTTTGATGCCTGCAATTTGGGAATAGTTGGGAAGCTGGTGGTTTAGCTCCACGCGGTTCTGTTCCATGATGGAGTGCAGGTCCGAGGTCTGTAGTCCCAAGTTGTGCGCTTCATCGAAATCTGGATGCACCAACCCGTATAGTTTTTCACCTTTCTGTATGACAATGCTTTCGTTCACCAAGGCCATGCTGTTGAGCAAGTCTTCGATCTCTTCGGGGTAGATGTTCTGCCCGCTGGAACCCAAGAGCATGTTTTTGCTCCGCCCTTTGATGAAGAGGTTGCCGTCTTCGTCCATGATGCCGAGGTCGCCGGTGTGATACCATCCATCCCGCAGTGCCTCGCGCGTGGCCTCTTCATTCTTATAATATCCCAACATGACGTTGGCGCCTCGCGCCAGTATTTCTCCCACGGTGCGGTGCGGGTCGTTGCTGTCAATCTTGATTTCCATGCGGGGTGCGGCTTTCCCGCACGAGCCCGGTTCGAATGACTTCCAATCGGCGTACGAAATGATGGGCGCGCATTCCGTTGTGCCGTAGCCTACGGTGTAGTTGAAGCCGATGTCGTGGAGCAATGTCTCGATTTCACTGTTGAAAGCAGCCCCGCCGATGATGATTTCGTAGAAATTGCCGCCGAATGCCGCCTTGAGTTGCTCGCAAATCTTGTCTTTGATCTTTTGCCTGACCACAGGGATTTTCAGGAGCATTTTCACCGTCGTGCCTTGTATTTGTGGAAGGACGGCCTTGCGGATGATTTTCTCAATAATAAGGGGTACGGCGATGATGATGCGCGGTTTCAGTTCGGCGAAAGCGGCGAAAAGAATGTTAGGGGCGGGGTTTTTGGTAAGGAAGAACACATGGCAGCCGATGCAGAATTCGTAGATGAACTCGAAGGACATACCGTACATGTGTGCCATGGGGAGCATGGAAATCACGTTGTCGCCCGCTTGCATGTGCGGCCCCAGCACTTTCTTGGCAAATTCCAGATTAGACCACAAGGCCCGGTAGGGTATCATGACACCTTTCGAGCGGCTCGTAGTGCCGGATGTGTAGTTGATGACGGCCAGTTCGTCAGGCGCTCCTTTATAATAAGAGATGTGGTGTTTGCGGAAGTTCATGGGGTAGCGCTCGCCGAACAGCTGGTTCAGGTGCTCGCGGGCGTAAGCCACTTTTTCCGTGCGTCCCACCAAGAGCGAATAGTCCGAGATGCTGATGATGCCTTCCAGTCCGGGCATGGCTTTGGCATCGAGCTCTTTCCATACCCCGTCGCCCACGAAAAGCAGTTTGGCTTCACTGTGGTTCACGATGTTGTGGATTTGTTCGGCCTTGAACTCGTGCAGGATGGGAACGGCCACGGCACCATAGGTCAGCGTGGCGAAAAACACCGTGCCCCAATAGGCACTGTTCCTTCCGCAGAGTGCAATCTTGTCCCCCCGTTTCACGTTGCTGTGCTCGAAGATGATGTGGAGCTTTTCGATGAGCCGGGCGATGTCTTTGTATTGGAAGGTTTCTCCTTTATAATCGGATAAAGCATCAAGATTCCAATGGTTCTTGATGCTTTGTTCTATTTGTTCGTTGAAACAAGGATAGTCCATTGCACAATTTTTTAAATTATGTGCAAACTTAAGGATAAAAAATGATTAAAGCAAGTGTCGGGCGCATTTAATACATTCGCTCTCCGAATATTCTGCTCCCCACGCGGATGAGCGTGCTTCCTTCCTCCAAAGCGATGGGGTAGTCATGGCTCATGCCCCACGAGCGTTCGGTGAAGTAGGGGGCTTGGGCAAAGGCGCCGGCCTTCAGTTCGAGGAACAGTTCGTAGGCTTGATGGAATTCGGCGCGCACCTGCTCCATGTCGTCGGTGTTGGAAGCCATGCACATGAGTCCGCTTATGCGCACGTGCTGCAGCGCCTTCCATTCTCCTTCTTCGGCCATGGCGCGGCATTCGTCGGGGGTGAAGCCGAATTTTGTTTCCTCGCGTGCCACGTGGATTTGGAGCAGGCAGGGGATGACTCTTCCGGCTTTCGCAGCCTGCTTGTCTATTTCGCGGAGCAGTTTCATGGAGTCCACGGCATGGATCATGGCGACATAAGGGGCGATTTGTTTGACCTTGTTGGTTTGCAAGTGCCCGATGAAGTGCCATTCTATGTCCTTGGGCAGGTTGCCGTACTTGCGGCTGAGTTCTTGTGCATGGCTTTCGCCAAAGACGCGCTGCCCGGCGGCGTATGCCTCCTCGATGCTGCTTTCCGGATGGAATTTGGACACAGCTACCAAGCGGACGCCTTGTGGGAGCGAACCGGTGATGTTTCTGATTTCTTCTGTGATGTGCGACATTTCTGGATCATGTTAAGCTTCGGGGAACTCCGGTGCTTCGGGGATGTCGGCTTTGTAGTGGAACACGTCCATGATGGGAGTCTCCGCGATGGAGGCTATCTCGTAGTCGGCCATGGTGCCTTCCATGCCTTTGTCCAATCGGCGCACGGCGTCGCGCAGGTCGGAGGCCTGGATGAGCATGTTTTGGTTGCTTTTCTTCTCTGCACCGCTCTTCTCGTCCAAGGTGATGAAAGCCACTTTGGCCTTGAACCACTTGTCGGCAGCCTCTTCGTCCGTTTCAAACAGTTCCGCGTATTTGGCGCGCTTGATGTCCGTCACCTGAAAGTCGCCCGACATGAAGGGTTCGATTTCTTCAATGAAGCGCCGTTCTGCTTCCGTGAAGCTGAGTGCGTCCACCAAGTAAGGCTCTGTCACCTTCTTGACCAATCCGTTTTCCAATGTTTTTTCGTATCTCACTTTGCATTCGAACCATTCGTTCATCATAATCGTCTATATTTGTTGTGGAGTTAAAAACGGCACAAAGTTACGTGATAATTCCCAAACCCGGGCATGGCCGGCCTGAAAAAAGAATGTATGGCTCGAAAAAAAGGCCCGCGGGAAGCGTGCCTCAATCTGGTGTCATCATCTTCTTCGTCTTCCGAAGACGCGACGGATGTTGCGTGCCACTTTCATGCCCATCATTACTCCGTCGTAGACGGCCAGGCCTTGGTCTACCATGCTCATGAACGACCCCAATTTGGATGACGACTTTGGGGGCGGAGCGAACAAGCCGTGCAAGGTGGCCTTCACGGTGTCGGCGCTTTCCTTCATTTGGCTTCTCACTTCGGCTTTTCGCGCGCGGATTTGTTGCAGCGTGTCCTGCCCGGCTGATATGTAAGCGTTATTTGTTGCCATCTTCTTTCTTTGACAAAATGAGGTTGGCCATGAAGCGCACTATGGGCTGTATGACCATGCGGTTGCGGTTGGAATAAAAGATAAGGGCTATGATGACGACCGCCGCACCTATGACACAGAAGCCGAGCGACAAGCTTTCAAGCACATTCCCCAAGTAGTAAGCCATGGCGAATGCAAAGAAAAGCAGGGCTATCGACCCCAAGAGCAGAATGACGGCCACTATCAGCGCCGCGGAGAAGACGACCGCCGTCTTTTCCGTGGCATCCAGCTTGACAAACTCTTTCTGGAGCTCAAGATATTTCTTGAACTCCAAGAAGAGTCTGCCAATATTCTCTATGTTTTTACTGTTGGAAAACATAAATGCCGGTTACACTTCTTCCGCGGATTTGATTTCATCTGCGATTTCGTCCACCAAGGAGTCCATTTCCTTGCGGTTGAGCTTGATGCCGCGTTTGCGCAATGCTTCAGCTATCTTGTCGCGGGTTTCAGTACCTTTTTCCGGGGCGAATAAAATGCCTATTGCCGCACCGACGGCTGCGCCGCCAATGAATGCTGCTAAAAAACTTAATGCTTTCATAATGCTTATGTTTTAGTATTGATTACATTCACAAAGTTATAAATTTCCGCGAAATAATCCATAGTTTTGAGGTTTTTTTTGCAGATTTTTTTTTGCCGCCTTGATTTAACCTTTTTTTTGTGCCCAGCTTTCCACCTTATATAAATAATATGTACCTTTGCCTCTCAGTGTCGGTGTCCGTTTCTGACGGGTGTCTTCGGGCTTCCGGCAGTCTGGTGCGGGAATCAATAACATTATATATAAGTAATAAGCAGAAGAAGTATGAAAAAAGTTTTTGTGATGGGACTTGGGTTGAGTGCGGTGTTTGCTATGACCTCTTGCAAGTCTTCCGAGAGTGCTTATAAGAAAGCGTATGAAAAGGCAAAGCAGCAACAGGTCGTGGCAGCCGAGCAGGAGCCGGTGCAGACCCAGACAACGACGAACACGCAGGTGCAGGTGACGCCGGTGACGCCGACAACCACAACCTCGACGGACGTCAACACCGTGACCGTGCAGAGCGAGAAAGTCACCGTCGTGGCCGGAAACGGTTTGAAGGCTTACAGCGTGGTGTGCGGAAGCTTCAGCCTGAAGGCCAACGCCGAAGGGTTGCAGAAGACTTTGACCAATGCCGGTTATAGCGCGCAGATTGCTTATAACGGCGAGAAGAACATGTATCGCGTGGTGGCTTCCACGTTCGACAACAAGGCGGCTGCCGTGCAGTCGCGCGATGTGTTGCGTGCCACTTATCCCGACGCATGGTTGCTCATGTCCAAGTAACCGGATTAAGGAAAAAATATTTGATTTGTGCAAGGCGCAGGAACAAGTCGAGGCTTGTTTCCCGCGCCTTGTTTTTTGCGGCTTCCACGCTTATTAAGAATTATTTGTTTTTATAGCGGCTTAAATTCGGGCGTTTTCATTAATTTTGCGCTTCAAATGGGAAGGATATTGTCTATCGATTATGGCAAGAAGCGTACGGGCATCGCAGTGACCGATGCCCTGCAGTTGATTGCCCACGGCCTGGCCACGGTGGAAACGGCTTCCGTGGCCGATTTCGTCGTGGGCTATGTCCGCCGCGAAGGCGTGGAACGTATCGTGGTGGGCTATCCCAGGCAGTCCGACGGTTCGGATTCCGAGAACGCGCCGCGGGTGAAGGCTTTCGTGCAGCGCCTGCACAAGTTGTTGCCGGACATCCCGGTGGAATTCTTTGACGAGCGTTTCACTTCGGTGCTGGCCCATCAGGCCATGCTCGAAGGCGGCTTGAAGAAGAAAGCGCGGCAAAACAAGGCATTGGTGGACGAGATTAGCGCCACCATCATTTTGCAAGGGTGGATGGAAGCCCGGCATGGATGAACAAGCGAGGATTTTAATCAAGTATTACAAATGATATTACCTATTTATACGTATGGCCAGCCCGTGTTGAGGAAAGTGGCCGAGGATATAACTCCGGACTACCCGGACTTGAAAGCCCTGATTGAGAACATGTATGAGACGCTCGAGCGTTCGGACGGCATCGGGTTGGCAGCCCCGCAGGTGGGATTGGACATCCGTCTGGTGGTCATCAACCTGGACCTGATTTCCGACGATTTGCCCGAATACAAGGACTACGTGCATGCCTTCATCAACCCGCACATTGTGGAATACGATGACACGGAGACCGAATCGATGGAGGAGGGATGCCTGAGCCTGCCCGGCATACACGAGCCCGTGCGCCGTCCCAAACGGGTGCATGTGACTTACCTTGATGAGGATTTCCAACCCCACGACGAGTGGGTGGAGGGCTATTTGGCCCGCGTGATGCAGCACGAGTTCGACCATCTCGACGGAAAGATGTTCATCGACCGTCTTTCCATGTTGCGCAAGCAGATGATCAAAGGCAAGCTCGGAAGTTTGCTCAAGGGCGATTTCCGTTGCTCCTACAAGGTGAAGGCCAGAAGATGATGAAAGCGAGGGGGAAAGCATTTCTGCTGTGGTTGTGCCTCGTGCCCGCGTCGGCGTCGGCCCAGATCAACACCGACCGCATGATGCTCATGGGGCGCAACGCGCTCTATTATGAAGATTACGTGCTTTCCATCCAGCGCTTCAACATGGTGATTGCCGCCAAACCCTATTTGCCCGAGCCTTATTTCTTCAGGGCCCTGGCCAAATTCTATTTGGAAGATTACACGGGAGCCGAGGAGGATTGCGGGGCTGCGATAGACCGCAATCCTTTCTTGCCCGACAATTATGAATTGCGCGGCTTGTGCCGCATCCACCTGGAGCATTTTGCCGACGCCATTGCGGATTACGGCAAACTGCTCGAAATTGAACCACAAAACGAGAGTGCCCTCCACAACATGGCGCTGTGCCATGTGCAGCTCAAGGAATATGCCCAAGCCATGGACTGCGTCGAGCGCATGCTGCGACTCAATCCGCGGAAGGCATCGCTCTACACTCTGAAGGCCCAGGTTTCTTTCGAACAGAAAGACACGGTGGCGGCCATGGGGAGCATAGACCGGGCGTTGGAGATTGACCCCTACGACGGGCAGGCTTGGAACATGCGGGCCGCCGTATATGCCAGCAGGGGAGAATACAAGCTGGCCGAGGAGGCGATGGACAACACCATCAGGCAGTTCCCCCGAGAGGCGGGGCACTACATCAACCGTGCCTTGGCGCGCTACCACCAGCGCAACCTGAGGGGGGCCATGGAGGATTATGACACGGCACTGGAACTGGACTCCACCAACTACATCGGGCATTTCAACCGTGGCTTGCTCAGGGCGCAGGTGGGCGACGACAACCGTGCCATCGAGGATTTCAATTTCGTGCTGAAGCTCGAGCCGGACAACATGATCGCTTTGTTCAACCGCGCGTTGATGCTGAACAACACCGGCGATTTGCAGGGGGCCATACGCGACATCGATGCCGTCATCAAAGAGTTTCCCACATTCTGGACCGGATACCAGTTCCGGGCCGAAGTGCGCCGCAAGCTGGGCGACACGAAGGGGGCCGAGATGGACGAGTTCAAGGTGCTGAAGGCGCAGATGGACAAGCGATATGGCGGGAAGCAGGACCAGAGCACGAAACGCACCCGGAAGGTGAGCGACCGCTCGATGGAGGACTACAACAAGCTGGTGGAGGCCGACACGCAGGAGAGCGAGGTGCCGCAATATGAGAGCGCATACCGGGGCAAGGTGCAGAACCGGCGGACGGAATTGGTGCCCGAGCCGGCCACCGTGCTGAGCTACTACACCGGGCGGGAGGAATACCGGCGCGAACTCTACAACAAAGAAATCGAACGGCTGAACCGTTCGGGCGTCCTGCCTTCGCGGTTGGTGCTCACTCACGACGAGGTGGCGCTCGACGAGGCCCGCGTGCAGCAGCATTTCTCGTCCATCCAGAGATTGACGGATAAAATCGAGGCGCAGCCGGACAATGCCTGGCTCCGTTTCGCACGTGCCTTGGACGAGTATCTGGTGCAGGACTTCGAGAAGGCTTTGGCCGACGCCGACGAAGCCATCGGCCTGGACAGCACCAACCTGCTGGCCTATTACGTGAGGGCGCAGGTCAGGATGAAGAAGGTGGAGGCCGAAGCGGCGACCGCGGCCGGGACGCAGGCTGCGGGCACCGACAAGTGGGCCTTCGATGCCTCGCGTGCCGAATGCCAGGCGGCCTTGGACGACTACGACCGCGTCCTTGCGCGCGATCCCGGTTTTGCCTGCTGCTATTATAATAAAGGTAATGTTTACTTCCGTCTGAAAGCGTGGCCCGAAGCCCTCGAAGCCTACACGCAAGCCATCCGTTTACACCCCGACTATGCTGAGGCATTTTATAACCGCGGCGTGGTGCGCCTCCTTTCCGGCGACTATGCGGCTGCTATCCCCGACCTTAGCCGGGCGGGTGAGTTGGGGCTGTACAAGGCCTACAACCTCATCAAGCGCTACCGCGACAAGGCGCTTTCGGGTAGCGAAGAGAAGGAAGGGGCGGCGGAGAAGTAGTCGTTTTTCTGTTTTTTGTTCCATATCTCTCGCTTTCCTTTCCGGCAAAGTCCCGCGGCGTTGTGCGGAGTGCGTCGGCGTACTCTGCGGAAAACACGCTTCGCTACTCCGCAAGGCGTTTCTCCGCTTTCCTCGCCGGCAAGACCGGAATTGCGGTTCAAGCCTTTGTTTACGACAAATTCGGTAATAAGAATCTCTGAAACATAAACATTTTGTTTCATATTGGCAAATTGAGCTTCACGCAAACATAAATTGAGCCGTAAAGCAACGAGGTTAGAAAATAACCGCCATAACTTTGCAGCAGAAAACTTTTAAAATGAACGGAGTTATGGCTAACGTACAGACAAAAATCAAGCAGACTGCCGGAAGAGAGCAGTTGGGCGATTTCGCACCCAAGTTTGCGGAACTGAACGATGACGTGCTTTTCGGCGAAGTATGGAGCCGGACAGACAAGCTCGGCTTGCGCGACCGGAGCATGGTTACGATTACCGCACTTGTCAGTTCGGGCATCACGGATTCTTCCTTGACCTATCATCTGCAGACCGCCAGGAAGAACGGCATCACCCGTACCGAGATAGCGGAGATGCTGACGCAAGTCGGCTTCTATGCCGGATGGCCCAAAGCGTGGGCCGCATTCCGTCTGGCTAAAGACGTATGGACGGAAGAAACGGAGGCTGCGGACGAGAAAGCGAAATTCGAACGGGGAATGATATTCCCCGTTGGCCAGCCTAACGATGCCTATGCCCAATACTTTATCGGGCAAAGTTACCTGTCGCCGGTATCTTCGGAACAGGTCGGCATCAGCAATGTGACGTTTGAGCCGGGTTGCCGCAACAACTGGCACGTACATCACGCCACGAAGGGCGGCGGACAACTGCTGGTCTGCGTGGCAGGCACAGGCTGGTATCAGGAATGGGGAAAGCCCGCACGCTTGCTTCGTCCCGGCGATGTGGTCAACATCCCTGCCGGAGTAAAACATTGGCATGGCGCCACAGCCGACAGCTGGTTTGCCCATCTGGCCATTGAAGTGCCCGGAGAAAAGACAAGCAACGAATGGCTTGAGCCTGTAACGGATGAAGAATACAACAAATTGCAAGAGGAGGAATAAAAGATGAAAAGAAACATTGGTTCAGTTCTGGCCCTGTATCCGACACCGGCGGTCGTCATAGGCACTATGATGGGGGACAAGCCCACGTGGTTGCTGGCAGGGCATGTGGGCATCATCGGGCACGACCGCATCATGGTCAGCCTCTACAAGCCCCATTACACCAATCAGGGCATCAAGGCAACGGGGCGCTTGTCGGTCAATGTGGTGGATGAGAAGTTGCTGCCACGCGCAGATTATGTCGGCATCACAAGCGGGGCGAAAACGGACAAGTCAGGAGTGTTCGAGTGGCACTTGGGCGAGGGGCAGACACCCGTCATCGAGGACAGCCCGCTGGTGATGGAGTGCGAAGTGACGGACAACTACGAGACGGAAACCTTCGACAACTTCGTCTGTAAGATCAATGCCACGCACGTGGAGGAGGATTGCCTCGATGAAAACGGCAAGGTGGACTACAACAAGTTGAAACCCGTCCTGTTCGAAATGCCCACCTATTCTTACCTGCGCACAGGCGAGATGATTGGCAAATGCACCCAGCCGGGCAAGGAATATCGGGAAAATCTATAAGGAAAAGCCGACAAACGCAATATGGAAAAGCAGAAAAGGAATGTGGAATAAAATTGTCAGTCTGATGATGTTCCTGTCGTGCATGGCAGGAAACATGGTGGCACAAGGCATTATTGATGTGCATTGCCATAATATTCTGCCGTTTTATATGGAGGCATTGGAGAAGCACGATGCCGCGATGGACGAAGGCTTTCCCCTTCCGGCGTGGGATGTCGGTGCGCATTTGAAGTTCATGGAGGAGGCTGGCATAGGATGCTCCGTCTTGACGATGCCTGCCCCTCAACCTTATTTCGACGATACGGAAGAATGTCAGCAGACAACGCGCCGTTATAATGAGCATTGCGCCAGGCTGAAAGCGGACTATCCCGGTCGGTTCAAGTTCTGCGCCGCCTTGCCTCTGCCCGACGTGGACGCTGCCATTCGCGAAGCCGTCTATGCGCTCGACACCTTGGGAGCGGACGGCGTGAAGCTGGCGACCAACAGCCGGGGGCAATATCTTGGCGACGAAGAACTGGACCCGCTGATGGAAGTCCTGAACGAGCGGCACGCCGTCATCATCATCCATCCGCACCGCTCCACGCCTTATCCGGAAGGAATCATTGCCACCACGCCGCTGGCGATGTACGAATATCCGGCGGAGACCACCCGCGCCGTGGTGAATATGTTGGCAAGGAACGTGCTGGTGCGCTATCCGGACCTGAAAGTAGTCGTGCCTCATTGCGGCTCGTTCCTGCCGTTGGCGTTGCCGAGAATGAAGTCCATCCTTCCGGCAATGGTGAAGCAGGGCTATATGCAGCCGATAGACTGGGAAGGCAACCTGTCGCGCCTTTACTTCGACTTGGCGGGCAGTCCTACCCTCGAAGTCCTGCGATCGCTGCTCACCATTACTACGCCCGAGCATATCCTTTACGGTTCGGATTATCCCTATCTGCCCGATGCCGTTCTGAAAAGCAACCTGCAAAGGCTGCAACAGACGCTCGACTCGGACAAGGAGCTTGCCGGATATGCGGATGGGTTCTTGTGGGGGAATGCGGAACGGCTTTTCGGCATGTCCCGTCCGAATCCTTCCTCGGAATGATACAAAAGAGAAAAAGCACTACCTTTGCAAACATGAACGGACAGATAGAAAACTTGGTCAACTATGGCGACATCCTGTTGAGTTGCTGCATACCCCACGACATGCACTGGGAACACAGGATGCCTGCCCATTCCATTATATTCGTGCGTTCGGGGAAGTTGGTCATCGAAAGCAGGGACAGGACGGACGAGATTACGGCGGGCAATTATGTGTTTGTGCGCCGCGACTGCTCGATAAACGTGACGAAAGTACCCCTCGACGGTGAACCTTATCGGGGAATCAACTTTTCGCTCCCACGCCATGAACTGAAAGAATACTACAACCGCATAGCCGCTACGTGCAAGAAACTGCATCACGTAAGCCCGATAGCGCAGACGGTGAACATACTGCCGCGGGCGACGGCGTTGAAAAGCTTGTTCGATTCGTTCCTGTCCTATACGGACAGCACGGAAACGCCCTCGGACGAATGGCTGCGGCTGAAAGTGCAGGAAGCCGTCATGTCCCTGCTTGCCATGGATACCCGGTTCTATCCGACGCTGTTCGACTTTAGCGAAGCGTGGAAGATAGACCTGATGGACTTCATGGAACAGAACTACATGGAAGACTTGACATTGGAAGAGTTTGCCTCCTATACGGGGAGAAGCCTTGCCACCTTCAAGCGCGACTTTGCCAAAGTCAGCCCCTTGCCTCCACAGCGGTGGATTATGGAGCATCGGTTGGAAAAGGCAAAAAAACTGTTGCTTGAGAACATCTCAACCGCGCAGGATGTAGGTTATATGGTAGGGTTCAAGAACAGGTCGCATTTCTCACAGGCGTTCAAGAAGAGGTTTGGGTATGCTCCAAGCAATTATCTCAAATTATCTGTTGGTTCTTAATGTATGATTGATATTGTCGGGAGCTTTGCCTCCGCCAAAGCGGATTAGCGGCTCCGGTTCAACGGCAACCTTTTCGAGGCCTTGCCCTCCCATGTCCGTGCTGCCACGACAATCGGACAATGCTTATGAAACGGCATCAACGCATCGCATCATTGTTCTCAGATGTTTATTTTGCGATACGTTGACGAAGTCTGGAATTGGTTGCTTGTCTGTTTTTTTATTCCGTGTCTCTCGCTTTTCTTTCCGGCAAGGTTCCGCGGCGTTGTGCGGAGTGCGTCGGCGTACTCTGCGGCAAGTACTCGAGTACTCTCCGCAGAGTACTCGAGCGCTTTGCGGAAAGCGCGCTTCGCTACTCCGCAAGGCGCTTCTCCGCCTTCCTCTCCGGTAAGGCCGGAATTGTGGTTCAAGTCTTTGGATTGATGTACAAGTTTTTCTCTGCATTCTTCTGTCTCGGCGGGCTTTGCCATGCCTTTCGTCCGTCTTCTCCGTTCCGGTGGGTTGGTATCCGATGCGACGGGCTACAAATCCAATGAGACGGGCACGCCCTGCAAGGCACGTGTTCTTGTGCCCGGAAGCTCCCGCTCGGGCGGGCGGTCATGGGCGTGCGGGCCAGTGCCTGTAGTCTGTGGCCTTGTTGCCGTCCGGTTCGGTGTCGACATATTCGGCGCCTTGCACCAGCGTGAGCCTGTAGTAGAGGGCGGCCGCGGCACAGGCTCCGGCCAGTACGGTCAGGAGGATGAGCACTGCGAGCGTGCGCCTTTGCTTGCGGTTGCGTCGGCCCAAAGCCACCAGTCCGGCCACATCAGCCGGGCGTTCGTCCACGTTGCGCCGCGTGCACAGGGCGGCCATGCGCTCCATTTGTTTGTCTCCCGTGGCCTGCGCCATGTCCTTCATCACCATGCCCAGCGAATAGATGTCGGCCCTTGTGTCGGCCTTGGCGCCGGGCATGAGCTGTTCGGGCGCGATGTATCCCGATGTGCCGGCCGGCTGTTTCAACACGTTGAAGGCGTCGCTGTCCGCCAGGCTGAAGTCGACCAGCTTGGCGTCGTGCCCGTTGTGGGTGACCATGATGTTCGAGGGCTTCAGGTCGCGGTGTATGATTTGCTTGCTGTGCATGTAGCCCACGGCGTCGAGGATTTGCCCGGCCAGTTTGCGGGCCAGCGTGCGGGTGAGTGCGCGTTGCTCGATGAGGCATTTCAGCGCTTGTCCGTCCACACGTTCCATCACGATGGCCGGCCCCAGCGTTTCCACGTCCTCCATGCCTATGGTGCGGCAGATGCGTGGATGGTCGAGCTGCAGTCCTATCTCGAACTCCTTGGTCAGCGCCTGGCGGTAGAGGGGAGTGTAGAGGTAGTCGGCCTTGAGGCATTTGAGGACGTAAGTCTTGCCATACCTCGAGGCGGTGAACAGCCGCGTGTGCCCGTTGGGCGAGACGTAGAATTCCCGCAGGTCGCTGAATCCGTTCTGCACGTCTGTGCCGGAGGCCGTGCCCAGTTCTTCGCCGATTTGCTCCACGTAGCCCGACGTTTCCACCGGGGTGCTGTCTTGTCTTTCCTGCGTGTCCATCAGCCGACGATGTTGATGATGGTCAGTCCTCCGTTGCGTCCGGCCACGAAGGGGGCGGTGCGGGCGCCGTTGCGCTCGATGTAAGGAAGATAGAGGGGGGAGTTCTTGATGAAGCAACCGGCCATGAAGCGGTCGCCCGCCTGGATTTTGCTGTTCTCCGAGCGCGTCACTTCATACTCGCTTTCGCCCAAGTAGTTGAGGCGAAGGGTCCGGTTGGGGCTCCATCCTATTTCCACCACGGCACCGGGCCGAAGCTCGCTGCTGGTCAGCTGGTGGGCGTCGAAGAACGACGAGTTGTAGCGCGTGCTTTTCTTCAGCCATGCCTTGAAGGAGGCGTAGTCCTGGTGGCCGATGTATTGCGACAGGATGTCCAGCGTGCAGACGCGCGGTTTGTGGCTGTCCCTGACGTATTCCCACAAGCGTTTCAGGGTGGAGGGCGACAGGCGTTTTTCGGTCCGTTTGTTGACGGACAATGAGAATTCCTCGAAGTCGGTCGTCGTGCTCAGCACTCGGCCGAATTCCTTTTCAACCAGTATTTTCAGTTCTTCTGTTTCGGGAGTGTTCATGTTCATTCTATTCCTGTTATGTTTTCAAATTGCCCCCATTCCGGGTCGGCCTTATACATGTTGACCCGATTGGCCGGGACGTGCAGCACGCAGGTGGAGAACAAGTCGGCCTGCGATGTGGTGAAGGCGTCCGGGTTGCACAACGGCGGATAGGGGGCTTCGATGTAGAGGTGTTCCAGCGGGCAACCGTCGAAGGCGTAGTCCGAAATGAGTTCCGTGCCGCTGCCGAGCCGCACGGTTTTCAGCCGGGAACAGGCCTGGAAGGCGGCGGTGGGGACGGTGCGGAGCGTGGACGGGGCGACCACTTCCTCCAGGCTGCTGCCGCAGAACGCGCCTTGTCCCAGTTCCTTGAAGCCTTCGGGCAAGGTGATTTTCGTGAGCCGGCAGTTGCGGAAGGCGTAGTCGCCGATGCTCGTTATCGAGGAGGGCAGCACGTAGTCGCCGCTCTTTCCCATCGGGAACCATGTGATTTCCGACCCGGCGGCATCGAACAGTACGCCGTCGATGCTGCGGTAGTGCGTGTTGGTTGTCGGGATGTTGATTTCAGCCAAGCGGGTGCATCCGTCCGAGGGGACGACCTCTTCCGTGTAGGCGGGCAGGGTGAGCCGGACGAGCGAACCGCAATCGAGGAAGGCGTCTTTCTCCACCGTCGTGGTCGAGTAGGGCAGCACCACTTCCTCGAGCCTGTCGCAACCGGCAAACAGCCCTTGTCCCACGACATGGTCCTGCGAGTAGCGCGAGTTGTCGTAACTCCCGCCGCCGCTCACGATGTCGGCGTCGGCAAGGTTCACGTGCGACAGTTGCCCGCCGGTGGCAGAGCCGTCGGCATTCCGCCCCATCATCTGCCGCAGCAGGCGCAGGTCGTCGCCGTTCATTGGTCCGGCGAACGACAGTGAAGTGAAGCGGTACAGGTCTTCTCCCATCAGGGCCGACAGTCCGCCGGGTTCGTCCCACGTCACGGCGTCGGTGGTGGTGATTTCCAGCGTCCCGCCCTTCGCTTCGCCCACCGGGCTGGCGGCGTAGGGTTGTATCTGGTAAGTGGAGTTGCATTCAAGTCCGCCGATGTGCAGTTGGCAGATGCCCGTGGTGGCCGCAGCCGTCATCTTCGTGGTATGCCCCGAGGGGAGCTGCCGGACGTAGCATCCCGTTTCCGTCAGTTTTTCGCTTCCTTCGCTCAGGATTTCATAGCTCACGATGGCGCTTGCCGGGCCGAGGCTTACCAAGGCCGGATGGCCCACGGTGGGGGGCTCGTCGGGCTGGGTGGCGAAGGTCAGGGTGTCGCTGCTCAGGATGGAGTCTCCGGCGTGGCCTTGCAGGCAGAAGCTGTACGACGTGCCGGACTTCAGGCCGGTGAGCTGCAGCGACACGCGGCCTTCGCCGTCGGCTTCCACGGATTGGCGGACGGGTTGTGCGTCGCCTTGCGTGGAGTAGACGAATTCCAGTTCCGGCATGGGGGTGTCTTCTTCTTTCGTCACTTTGCCGGCAAGGGTGGCTTCATGACGCGTGACGTTGGTGGCTTCGTCGATGTGGAGTTGCGGGATGTCTTCGGGCTGGGTGGTGAAGGTCAGGGTGTCGCTGCTCAGGATGGAGTCTCCGGTGTGGCCTTGCAGGCAGAAGCTGTACGACGTGCCCATTTCCAGGCCGGTGAGCCGCAGCGACACGCGGCCTTCGTCGTCGGCTTCCACGGCTTGGCGGACGGGCTGTGCGTCGCCTTGCGCGGAATAGACGAATTCCAGTTCCGGCGTGGGAGTGTCTTCTTCTTTCACGACGCCGCCCGCGAGGGTGGCTTCGCTGCGCGTGACGTCGGTAGCCGTGTCGACGTAGAGCGTGGGCTTTTCGTTGGGCAGGGTGGTGAAGGCCAAGGTGTCGCTGGTCAGAATCACCCGCCCGTTGTTGCCCTGCAGGCAGAAACGGTAGTGGGTGCCGCCTTTCAGGCCGGTCAACCGGGCCTGCACGTGTCCGTCGGCGTCCGGCGTCACGGCCGATGAAGAAAGGGTCATGTCTGTTCCCGTGCCATAGATGAAGGTCAGTTCCGGAAGGGGAGTGTTGCCGAGCACGACGATGCGCCCGTTGACGGTGGCTTCTTTGCGTGTGACGTTCTCGGCATCCTCTGCGTATAGCAGGGGTTCGAAGTTGTCGGGCCTGTCTTGCTCGCTGCAGGCCGTCAGCACGAGGGCAACGGTGAATATCGTGGTAATCTTTCGCATAGCCTTATTCCTTTTTCCATAGTTTCACGCCTATGCCGATGCCGGCTTGCCATTGCCGGCCTGCTACCGTCAGGGCCGAGACGGACAGGCTGACGCGCCGGATGGAGAGCATCAGTCCGGCTTCTGCCGCCATGCCCTTGTGCGAGCGTCCTTCGTTCAGGGCGTAGCCGCCGCCTTCGCTGTCGGCCAGTTGCCATGCCACGGACGAGCGCCCGTAACCGACGCCGTAGAACAGGTTGAGCCAAGGCCACAGCCGGTGGACAACGCCGGCCGTCACGGCATAGCTGGCGCGGCGCGTGGCTCCGGTGTAATAAGGCTTGATGCGGCTTCCCGGCAGGAAGCCTTCCTCGTCGCAGGTCGCTACGGTCGTCCCGATGCGGCGGAAGTCGCTTTGCCCGTGGACAAAGAAGCCGTGTCGCTTGAGCAGGCTGAACATTACGCCCCACGAGGGACCGCGGTCGTGGAACGCCGCGGTGAGCAGCGTGTGTGCGTTCAGTGGCAGGCGTGGACGGGCTTTGCTCACCACCACCGTGTCGGTCACGGTCTGGGTGAAGAAGACGGTGTCCCGCCTGAGCGCCGGTTCCGGTCGTGGCACTTCTATTTTCAGCTCGTAGACCATGCGGCTTTCGAGCGGTTGGGCAAAGCGGTAGTCCCTCAGCACGCCCCATTGAGGGTGCTTGATGGTCAGCAGTTTGGTGCGGCGTGGCAGATAGAGCCAGATTTCGCCCACCTCGTTCTGCCGCTTCACGATGCCCAACGGGGAGGAGAAGGCAAACTCGGGCGGAGCCACCACCTTCACCAAGGCGCAGGCATCGCCGTTGAGGTCGCGCACGGGAGTGATGAACGCGCTGACGTCGTTGGGCAGGACCCTGAACCCGGACACTTTGAAGCCCACCTGTGCGGAGTCGCCCTGCACGGCCTCCGGGGCGGGGGTGCTCCGGTGGCGCAGGCCCGTGGCGTCCGCCGGGACCGTCGTGGCCCACAAGGCTGCCAGGCATATTATGGCCAATGTTTGTCGCATGCTCATTTCAGGTTAAAGTCGCTGATGGTTATCACGTCATCGGCATCGCGCACAGCGTCGGCCGGTTGCCATGTCCGCACGTGGATGAGCGGCATGGCCTCGTCGCGGAAGTCCCAGAGGAGGAAGAGCCAGCCGTCGTCGGCATAGCGGTCGCTATGGTAGCGCTGGCGCAGGCTGACGCCGTAGATGCCGTCCATCGTGGGATGGCGCAGGATGCGGAAGTCGGAGAACTGCACGTCGATTTTTCTGTTGGCGGCGAAGGCCCGCGAGAGCCGCTCCAGGTATTCGCCTTTCGTGCGCAGATAGTATTCCACGCGTCCGTCGGCCACGAATCCGCTTGCGCCTTCCGGCGCGGGTTTCACCACGTGGCCCACGACGATGAGGGCCTGCTCGCTGAAGACTTGCCGCAGGAAGTCGATGTCCTTCGTGGTGTAGGCCGTGCGGAAGTGCTCGCAGTAGTTCAGGATGACGCGCCTCCGCTCGGCGTCTTTCTCGTCCAGCTTGCCTTCCGCCACCTTCTTGGCTTCGCGGTAGAAGGGGTTGCCTTCGGCGATGTCGCGCAGAGCGTCGCGGTCTGTTGCCTGTGGCCGTTTTTCCGTCCAGTTCGCGGCCGTGCTTGTCCGCGAGGGCGGGGCGGGGGCTGCTTCGGGACGGATGTCGGCGCGCTGGCGGACTTCCTCCTCGTGGCTGGCCGGCGTTCGTTCCGTGTGGAAGGTCACGATGCCGTTCCGGTCGATGCTGCCGGTGCGGCCCGTGGCGTTCTCGCGGAAGCGCAGTTCCCCGTCGCGGAAGCGCACGTCGAGCAGGCAGTCGCGCACGGGGACGCGGAACAACTGGCGGCCCTCTTCGTCGCGCACCACGTAGTGCGTCCGGCCCTGCCGGTCGGTGCGCTTCACCAGTTCGCGCCCCTCGTGGAGCCCGAACCCCGTGTCGCGGTACAGAGCGCTGTCGGGGGCGGGCGCCAGCCACAGAGCTGCCGCCACGCCCCCAAGTATCAGCGCCAGGGCCGATAAGACGTAGATTGCCGTTTTGATCATATCACGTTATTGCCAGTCTTGTATCTCTCCTCCGATTTCTATCTTCACCTGGTCCGGATTGTCGGATATCACCATGTTCACGAGGTGTTCCACCCCGGGCTTGAACTGGAAGCGGCTCTCGAACACGTAGGACACGCCCTTCATGATGACCTCCACGAGCGGCACGCGGTTGTCCACGCGCTGTGGCACGACGATGGCCGAGAAGATGAAGTCGCTCTCCTGCCGCGCCCGGATGGTGGCGTTGGTGCCGCGCACGTAGCGCGTGGCCACGCCGGCATTGAGGTCGATGGTGGCCGAGGGCACGGTGTTGTGCACGTACACTTCGGCGTCGGTGGGCATGTCGCCCTCGAAGTCTTCCCCTTTGATGAGGCGCACGGTGAGCTTGCTCATGATGTGGCCGAAGGTCAGTCTGACGGGACTGTCCGACGCGCTCACCCCTTCGGTGCGGGCGTAGAGGAAGTCGCTGGCCTCATAGCCGTCCATGCCGTTGCCTGCATCGGCCTGCTGGTCGGTGCTGATGCTGAAGGGCAGGTCTTCGATGGAGCCGACGGATCGCACATAAGGATAGTAGGCGCAGGCGTTGAACGTGCCTTTGTCCCAGTAGAGGGGGCGCGAGGCGGTCCAGTTCCCTCCGTTGCACGTCAGGGCCTCGTTGTTCACCAGGTTGCCGCCGATTTCCAACGGCGTGTCTGTGGCGTGGACGAACACGCCCACTTGGTCGCCGTCCTCGAAGGCATCGTTCACCACCCGCACGCGTTGCGCCGGATGGACCACGGCGAAGGTCATGGGCGTGTGCCGGACATCGGCCGGTGCTTCGGCTTCCGGCGCGACGGCCTCCTCGTGGGTGCATGACCAGACCCACAGGCTTAGCAACGCCAAAATTACGGATTTTATTAGATCTTTCTTCATAATTTGCTTTTTTAATTACGTTAAACTGTTTCTTTCCTTACCGTCTGTTCCGTTGCAGCGGGCTGCCCTTGTGAATCTTCGGCGGCATCTGGAAGCCGTGCAGGGTGCGGCTGTCCACGTAGGTGTCCGCGCTGCGCGTCACGGCGCCGGCATCGCGCTTGTCGTTGGCCACGAACTCCTCGAAGGAGTAGGTCTCGCCGGCATAGCGCTTGATGCGCTTCACGATGCTCTCGCGGCTGATGGTGCTGTAATACGGAATGTCGTTGTTCATGCAGGAGTTCTGCTCCGAGCGGAACACGCCGCGGTTGTGCATGAAGCCGCCTTCGAAGATGTCCACGATGTCGCTGTAGCGGTCGTCGAAGATGAGGTGGCTCCACGGCACCTCGTGCATCTTGCCCGTGAGCGACAGGTTGTCGTACCAGCCCAAGCCTTTCGCCCAGTTGATGGCATCCACATGCCCGCAACAGGAACACCCGCAGAAGTCAATAAACTCGTTGTGGTAGATGTACTCGTCGCCCAGCTTGCCGAAACCGTGTCCGCCGGCCTCGTGCTGGATGACGCCGCGCGAGTCGAGCGGGTAGCCGTAGGTGCTTTGCGGGCAGAAGGCGATGGCCGAACCGTCCTCCCACATCTGGCAGATGCCGCCGTAGTCGGTGCTGTTGGGCACGATGATGATGAGCGTCTGGTTCAGGTTCTGTTCCGTCACGGTGGGGGCGTTCAGGGAGTAGTCGAAGATTTCGTCATAGTCCGCCCGCAGGCCCACGCCGCCGGTGTAGGTGGTGTTGAAGCGGTTGTAGCGGATGGTGTTCACCGTGCCCACGCCCGTTTCGGTGGAGAGCGGGAAGGCCGTGTAGACGTTGAAGTAGTCGCGGTAGGTCGTGTAAGGCTCGATGCCGAAGAAGTATTCCACTTCCTGCTGGATGTTGGCCAGATAGTCGCCGTCGGAGATGTTCTTCGCGTCGTAGCCGTCGCCGAGGATGACGATGTTGATGCCGCCCGTGTTGCCGCGCGTGGCCTTCTGGAGCGTCAGCCATTCGTCTTCGCCGTATTCGTAGTCATACTGCGTGACGGTGCATTTGTGCGTGTATTCCTCGTCCTTCAGTTTGAACACGATTTCGCCCGTGCGGTCGGCCGAGCCTTGGGCCATGGCCTTGATGGTGAGCGTCACCTCGGTCTTGTTGCCGCCACTGGTCTGCGACAGTTCGCACCACGAGGGTTTGCTCTGCACTTCCCACTCGCCTTCGGCATCCACGATGAGCGTCTGCTTGTGCTCGGTGTTCAGGGCACAGGCGAGCGACGGGCGGCACACCAGTTCGTGGTGGGCGGCGATGCGCTTGAACTCGTTCCAGCCCGGCGCAGCTTGGTATTGTGCAATGGCTGGTTCGGGCACTTCGAGCGTGAAGTTGTCTTTGGCCACGCCGTTGAATGCACTGCTTTCCACATGTGCCGGCATTTCCCCTTTACAAACGATGTCACCGATGCCGAAACAGTTGTTGAAAGCGCCGCTTTGTATGTTTTCTATGCTTTCAGAGAATACCAGCCCCTCCAGGCTACGGCATTCGGAAAACGCGTTCGACCCAATGGTCTGCAGGCCGTCTGGGAATTCCACTGTCCCCATGAGACGCCAGTTTCCGGCGAAAGCATTGTTGCCTATGGAAGCAATATCTTTGGGGAGTCGTAACTCGCCGGAGAAGTCACAACCTTCAAACGCACTTGCTCCGAGCGTGGTCAGATTTTTCGGAAGTACCAACTCGCCCTTGAGTGGGCTGCCTTGGAAAGCTCCGGATTGGATGCCCGTTATGCCATCATGCAGTTGGAGTGTACCATTCAGTCCGGTATTGGAAAACGCACCTTGGGAAATAGAAGTTACTCCTTGTGGAATTGTCAGATTTCCGGTTAAGTTATGGGCTCCTCCAAATGCTCCGTCTCCGATGAACTCAAGCTTTTCGGGAAGAATGAGGTTGCCGTAATAGCCGTCATTACCGGCGAAAGCATTATGTCCGATATATTTTAAGTTGTTGGGCAGCTTCAGCTCACAAGAGAAATGGCAGTCATTGAACGCGCCGTGGATGTCCACAGCACCACCGCCACCGATGTATTCAAGTGTACTGGGCAAAGACAATGTGCCAGTAAGGGAGGTACACCAAAGAAATGCGCTGGAGCCGATGCGGGTGACACCTTCGGGAATAATAATCGATCCCGTGAGGTTTACACAATTCCGGAAAGCACGCTCACCTATACCCGTCAGTGTGTCCGGCAAGACAACACGGAGCAACGATTTTTTTTCATCAAAGGCACTTTGGGGAATAATATCATCACGTTCTATGTCATCACGGCTTGCATCGCCACTGAACCAAGGCTGATAGCCGAAGGAACCGTTGACACGTACGTCCTTCAGATTGAGCGACTGGAGCATATCCATGGAGTCGCGCATAAAATAGAAGTCCTTGGTGTTTATTCGCCCAGTTATTTTTAAGTTTTTCACCTGCGTGTAGTCCTTGTGGGCCGCGATGATGGAGTCTTTCAGGTGTCCGGCAGTGGAGTTGATGACGATATACTGCCGGCTGTCGGCATCGTGGCTCACGAGGTCGCTTTCCCACGGCGTGATGCTTTCGCTGATGAGCGTCAGGGTGTATTTCCCCGTGCTTTCCTTCTTGTCCACGCGGATGGAGAAGTTGTTCATCTTGCCGGAGACGTAGGTGAAGTCCTCGTCCCGGGTGAAGGTGTAGGCCACTCCGCCTATGGTGATGCTGAAGAGCGTGGTGCCGCCCTTCACGGTCTGCGGCACGACGATGGCCCGCCATTCGTCGCCGGTGCGGCTGGGTATGGTGGCCGTCTCTTCCACGTCGCCGGCCGGGGTCACCGTGCCGTCGGCCAGGTTGATGGTGGCCTCGCGCACCAGGTTGGTGGCCAGCACGGTCTTTTCCGTTTCGAGCCACTCGCCTGCGGCGAAGCCCTCACCCTCGACAAGAGTGACGCGGGCATTGGCCATGCGGTGCTGCATGGGCAGGCGGATGACGCTGACGGTGGGGGCCACGTCGGCCACTTTGCCCCAGAGGAAGTCGCTGGCCTCGTAGCCGCCCATCTCGCCGTCCTCGCCCGCCTTGTTCTGGTCGCGCTGCACGGTGAAGTCGTAGGCCTCGATGCTTTCGGGTTCACCGAAAGGATAGTAGCCGTAGACGTCGATGTGCGTGTGCTTGTCTTTCCAATAGAGGTCGTAGGCCGAGTTCCATGCGTATGCCGTCTCGTCGAAGGTGTGGCGCACGTTGTCGCCGCGGTTGCCGGTGAGCTGCAGGGTGCCCGGTTCGTTGCCGTTGAAGTCGACGATGTAGACGCTCATGACGTCGCCGTCGCAGAAGCCGTTGTCGTTGACGCGCTTCAGGGCGAGCTGGTCGATTTCACCGGAGAGGACGATGCGGTCGGCCAGTTCCAAGGCTTGGCCGTTGTTGAGCACGTCGTCCTGGCAACCCGCGAGGCCCAGTAGGCCCGCGAGCATGCCGGTGTATAAAAATCGGTTGGTTTTCATGATTCAGTTTGTTTTAAAAGTTGAACAACAATGCGGTGCGTCCCTCATTCGGCCGTGCCTCCGTAGTCGGTGCCGTCGTCGTCCCATTGCCCGATGCTGACGTTGATGCCGTTGCTGGTCTTGCTCAGCACGACGGTGAAGCGGTAGCGCTTGCCTCCCTCGAAGGTGAAGGCCTTGGGCAGGTTGAAGTCGCGGCCGTCGACGTTGACGGTGATGAGGTCGCCTTCGGCCACGGCCTGCGGCACGACGAGCGCCTTGTAGGCCCCATCTGCCAGCAGCGGCGTCACGGTCTGGGCTTCGCCCGTGGCCGTGACGCTCGCCGTGGCGAGATTCACCGAAGCATGAGTTTTGAGGTTATTGATGCTCACCGTCACCTGGGCGGCGTCCAGGCTCTCCTGGGTGAAGCCGTTGCCGGGCACGAGCGTGATGGCCATCTGGCTCAGGGCGTGGCGGGCCGTGATGCTGACGGCATTCTCGGTGGGCGCCACGTCGAGGGTGGACCCAATCATCAGGTCGCCGGCCTTGTAGGCGGCTTCCGTGCTCTGGTCGGCGCTGACGTTGAAGGGCATGGCCTCCAC
>CALULQ010000033.1 GCA_944321525.1 uncultured Paraprevotella sp. | reverse complement strand
GCTGCTTGAAGATATCGAACTTTTCTTTTGTAATTGACGAAAAAAAGAAGGTGCATCGCTTATTACGACACACCTCCTTTGTCAGTCGTGGGGTCAGGCGTTCACTTTTTCTTTCAGGCGGTCGGGCAGCGCGGGCATCGCCCCGTTTTGCGTGCAGACGAAGGCCGAGGTCTCCACAGCCATCTTGTGCGCGTCGGGGATGGGGAGGCCTTTCAGGATGGAGGCCACGAAGGCGGCGGTGAACGAGTCGCCCGCCCCCACGGTGTCGGCCACTTCCACCTTCGGGGTCTCCACGAACGACACTTCGCCCGGTGTGAACACATAGCTGCCGTTCACGCCGCACGTGAGGATGAGCATCTTCAGGTTGTATTTGGCCAGCAGGATCCAGCACTTGTCCTGCAGGTCGATGCCCGGATAACCGAACATCCGGCTCACGGTGACCAGTTCTTCGTCGTTTATCTTCAGTATGTTGCATTTCCGCATCGAGTTGCAGAGCGTGTCCTTGGTGTAGAAGCCTTGGCGCAGGTTGATGTCGAAAATCTTGTATCGGCCCGGTCCGTCCGGCATGGTGTCGAGGAAGCGGTTGATGGTCTCGCACGACACGACGCTGCGCTGGGCCAGCGACCCGAAGCAGACCGCACAGGTCTGCCGGGCCAGGCTTTCCAATGCCAGAGTGAACGGGATGTTGTCCCATGCCACCCCTTCGCGGATGTCGTAGCACGGCACCCCGTTGCCGTCCAGCTGCACCTGCACCGTTCCCGTCGGGTAAGGCACTCGCTCAATCCTGCAGCCCAGCTTCTTCTCACGGAAGTTGGCGAGGATTTCCGTTCCTAATTCGTCTTCTCCCACGGCGCTCACCACGTAACTGTCCAGTCCGAACTGCGACACGTGGTAGGCGAAGTTCGCCGGTGCGCCGCCTATCTTCTTTCCTTCGGGAAGCATGTCCCACAATGCTTCGCCCATTCCTACTACGGTTGTATGGTTCATGGTCTTGTCTTTTTAAGTTGAAACATATATATGATAAGGTACAGCACCCCTGCCGTCATGACGGCCACCGCCCCGTTCTGCCCCACGGCATCGCTGGCGACCCCCATCAGCAGCGGGAACACTGTGCCGCCGAAAAGTCCCATGATCATCAGGCCGGAAACTTCGTTCTTCTTTTCCGGAACGGCCAGCAGGGCCTGCGAGAAGATGATGGAGAACACGTTCGAGTTCCCGAAGCCGATGAGGGCGATGGCGGCGTAGATGACGGGCAGGCTGGAGGACGCGAACAGCAGCACCATGGCCGCCAGCATACACCCCACGCTGACGCCGAGGAACGTCTTCGCGGCCACTTTCCGGAGGATGACCGCCCCCGACAGGCATCCCAGGGTCCGGAAGATGAAGTACAGGCTTGTGGCGAACCCGGCTTCGTCGAGCGTCATCTCCAGACGTTCCATCAGGATTTTCGGCGCGGTGGTGTTGGTGCCCACGTCGATGCCCACATGGCACATGATGCCTGCGAAGCAGAGCAGAATGAACGGGTGGCCCAGCAGCCTGAGGCAGCTCGCGAAGCCGGAAGCCTTGTCGGGCTTCTCCTCTTCAATCGGGGTGGCCGCGAGCCAGAGGATGGCGATGACCGCCACCACCATGTACACGGGGAACAGCACCCGCCAGCCCAGGCCGAATTCCGGCATCGCCTGCGTGGCGCCCCACATGGCGATGTAGGGGGCCAGGAACGAGGCGATGGCCTTGACGAACTGCCCGAAGGTCAGGGAACTGGCCAGCTTGTCGCCCGTGATGATGTTGCTCAGCAGCGGGTTCAGAGAGGTCTGCATCAAGGCGTTCCCGATGCCCAGCAGGGAGAACGAGCAGAGCATGAGGCCGTAGCTGTCGCCGAACATCGGGAGCAGCAGGGACACGAAGGTCACCAGAAGGCTGGCCAGCACCGTCCGCTTCCGCCCGATTCGGTTCATCAGCACACCCGTGGGTACAGAGAAAATCAGGAACCAGAAGAACACCAGCGAGGGGAAGATGTTGGCTTCCGCGTCGCTCAGTCCCAAGTCCGCCTTCACGTAGTTCGAGGCGATTCCCACCAGGTCCACGAAGCCCATGGCGAAGAAGCAGAGCATCACGGGCACCAGCCTGCCGTACTTGATTTGATTGTCGGTTGTCATGGCGTTTACGGTTTTTTACAGTCCCAGTTTATAGGCTTTCAGGTTCTCAATCTTGGCCTCGCCGCCTTCGGCACGGAAGCGGAGGATGTCATACGGCGCGGTGGGGAACACCAGGTTGGTCATCGCGATGCGCCCGCCGTCCACGAAAATCTCGATAGAGCATTTGTCGACGAACACATCCAGGTGGTACGTCTTGCCCTCGCAGAGGGAGAGCGGCGCCCACGTGCCTAATGCGAAGTCATTCCGGTAATTGACCGACATCGTCTTGCGGTGGTCGTCGGTTTCTTTGGCGTGCGGTTCCGATTTGTCGCCGAAGGCCGTCAGTCCGCTTTCGGTGCGGTCCATCACGAGCCGCCCGGCTTTCATGTCCAGGTAGATTTTCGTCGTTTCGCCTTTGGCATTCATCAAATCGAAACCGGCCACGCCGCCGGCATCCGGCGTGATGTCCATTTCCAGTTCGTACGCCCCGTCGTTGTCCGGCACGATGCCGCCAATCTCATATTCGTCCTTTACGCGGATGACCGGGTCGAACGTGCGGGTGTCCTTGCGCAGGACTGCGGCTTCCTTCACCACGTTGGCGGCCACGTAGGTCTGCCCGTCCTTCGTGTAGAGCGACAGCTCGCGGGGAAGGCCGTTGGCACCGCGGTACTGGCGGATGGGAGTCACGTTGGCATACTGCCAGTTGCTCATCCAAGGGATGGAGATGACCCGTTCGCCTGTGTTCGAGAAGCAAACCGCCGCATAGTGGTCTTTCCCGTAATCCAGCCACTTGGCCACTTCAGGTTTCGTGTCGCACGTAAACTCTTTCCCGTCGAAGTCGCCCGTGAAGTATTCCGTCGCGCTGCCGCCGAACATGCAGCCCGGATTGATGTTGACCAGCATCACCCATTTCATCTTGTTCTTGTCCCCGTCCACGGGCAGCTGCACGAAGTCCGGACATTCAAACTGGTTGGGCTGTGCGCCGTATCCCTTGCCGAAAGCACTCATGTATTCCCAGTCTTTCAGGTTGTGCGAGGCGTAGAAGCGCATCTCCTTGTCGGCCGACACAATCATCACCCACTTCTTTTCCGGTTCGTACCAGAACACTTTCGGGTCGCGGAAGTCCTTCAGCCCGTCGAACGGGGTCAGCACCGGGTTCTTCTCATACTTCGTGAAGGTACGCCCGTTGTCGGTGCTGTACGCCATGCACTGAATCTGCCCGTGCTTGTCGCTCGCGGAGGTATAGAGCGCCACCAGCGCGCTGTCGCCGTAGCCGGCCGTACCCGCCTTGTCCACCACGGTGCTGCCGGAGAAGATGTGTCCCAGCGTGTCGCGTGCGATGGCCGGCTTCAGATGCTCCCAGTGCATGAGGTCGGTGCTGACGGAGTGTCCCCAGTGCATGTTGCCCCATTTCGAGCCGTAAGGGTTGTACTGGAAATAGAGATGGTACTCGCCGTCCTTGTACACCATGCCGTTCGGGTCGTTCATCCAGCCGTAGAGCGGGGTGTGGTGGTAGACGGGGCGGTAGTAGTCCGTGTTGCCCGTGTCGAACGTGTCCGCCAGCTGGATGTGGTCCCAGCATACCGCGCCGGCGGGCGTCTTGCGGACGGACACCGTCGCGTTCCCGCCTTGCGGCAGTTCGAGCGGCACGTAGTATTCCACACTGTCCTGGGCCAGGCGGATGTCCATCGTCACGTCGTCGGCCTTTCCCGTCTCGACCCGGACTTGGCTTTCCCCGCAGGATTCCTGGATGGGGAGGAGCAGGTATTTGCCCGGGGCGGAGACGTGTACCAGCGTCAGCGAGTCGCCTTGGTGTTCAAACGTGAGGCCCGTGCCGGACGACTGGCAGGCGGCCATTCCGCAGGCCAGCATGGCGCCGCCCGCGAGATAAATCAGGTTCTTTTTCATGGTTGTCTGTTTTTTGGAGTTGTAAATATAGCATTAAAATCTCAATTGCGCGGTGAATTCCACGGTGAACGGGCGGATGTAGCTGCCGGCCATCACGTGTCCCGCATACTGTCCGGCATCTTCCTTCCCGATGAGTTCCGCCCCGGCGATGCTGCCTTTCGCTCCGGTCTGGTTCAGGAAGTTGACCACCGTGCAGCCCAGGGCCAGTTTCTTGTTGACTTGCCAGTTCACGCCGCCGAAGGTCTCCCACCGCCCGTTGAAGTAATAGGCGTCGTTGATGTTGGCGTAGGTCTTGCTGAAGTAGCGGAAGCTGGTCCAGATTTTCAGGTCCTTCGTAATCATGTAGCTCGGGTCGATTTCCACGATGACCTGCGGGATTTCGGCCACGATGTTGCCCGTGGCGTTGATTTGTCCCACGTAACCGTCGGGGAACGTCACCGAGGTCTCGTATTTCTTATAGGTAGGCTTCTGGTAGGTGAACAGGAAGTGCAGGTCGAAGCCCTTGAACGGCGTGGCCACCACGTCCGTGGTCCAGCCTAATGTCTTGATGTCGTAGGTCAGCGGGGCCGCCATGATTTGGTTCACGCCGTTCACGGCATGTTGCAGGTTCAGCGTGGAGTTGTTGTTGGTCTTCGAGATGTAGGAGAACAGGGAGGTCAGGCTCAGCCAGCTGTTGTTGTAGTAGATGCCCGCACGTCCCAGGGGGACGGAGATCTTGTCGGTGTTCGGCGTGGTGGCCGGGGCGAAGTTCTCGATGCGCGGATGCTGGGTGATGTAGGTGAAGTCGCCCGTCAGGCCGAAGCCTGTGGTCAGCTTGTAGGTGGCCGCCGCGCTCAGCGCGTAGTTGAACCAGTCGTATTCGATGGGGGCGGGGGCGATTTTCACGCCGTCCGGGCTGATCGCGCCCAGGTGGTAGTCGGCGAAGCGTCCCACGAAGTTGCCGTCGGCATCCTTCACCGCCAGGTTCTCGCCGCGCAGGGCCTGCCATTCCAGCCGTGCGCCGTAGTAGAGGTTGAACTTGTCCGTGATGTCCCAGTCGTGGGTGAAGTAGGCCGCGAGCTTGTTCTCATGCCCCTTGTAGTATTCGGAGGCGTTCTTGTTGAAGTCGTAATAATAGCCGTTTGAATGATACGTGCGGTCGGCGTAGGTTGCATAGTCCGCGTTGTACAGGCGCACCGGGTAGCTGCCGTCCGTGGGTACGGACTGGTCGTACATCGTGGTGTTCGAGGTATAGTCCACATCGTAGTACCACTCGTTTACGCCCAGACGCCACGTCCCGTTCCCCGCCTTGCGCGACAGTTCGGTGGTGAACATGAACTCGTCGATGAATCCCCGGTTCAGGCACGACATGCGGCTTTGCACGTACTCTCCCCCGTAGGGCTTCATGCTGCCGTCTTCGGCTTCATAAGTATAATTGATGCCGGCCTCGTTCCGGTCGAGCGACATCGGAGTCTGGTAAACCAGCGACCCCATGGCGTGGTCGTACTTCGCGATGGCTTTCCACTGCAGCCCGTTGTCCCACTTGTAATCGTTCATCACGGTGACCTCGCTCCCTTTGTTGAGGGAGGCGTCGTAGAGGTTGGTCTTGTGTATCTCGCCGGTGCGCATGTCGCGGTATGTCATCTCGTTGTCCACGGGCAGGTACGACGTGGTACCCAGGGCGAACTTCCCGAACTCCTTCACGCTCCCGTCGCCCACGTAGACGAACGGGGCCGACTGCGTGGCGTAGTTGTACACCGGATGGCTGTTGCTGTAGTGGTACATGGCCGTGAACTCGCCCCGGTCTCCGCCATAGCGTTTGGTCAGGGCGAACTTGTAGATTTGCGTGCGGTCCTGGAAGGGGGTGGACTTGATTTTGAACGTTCCCGGGTCGAAGTCCTGATAGAGGCTGCCGCTGTACGACCAGCCTTTGGCGATACCCCCGTTCAGGTTCAGCGACATCTCCTGCATGCCGAAGTGGTTGGCCTTGTAGTTCAGGGTGCCGTGGAAGCCGTCCCGTCCCAGCTGTGTGAACGAGTTGACGGCATAGCCGATGTTGCCGGTCGTGATGGCCGTTTCCGAAATCTTGAGAAGGCCCACGTGGCTCAGGCTGGCGTCGGCCCGCCAGAGCGAGTTCACGCTGTGGGGATTCGTGGCGTAGGTCACGGGTATCCCGTTTTCCAACACGTTGACGTCGGCGGAAGGAAGCCCGATTTGGATCTCGCGCGGGCCGTTGGCACTGGCCGCGTTCAGCATCACGTTGCGGTTTCCTTCTTCCTTTGAGCTCTCGTTTTCGGAAGTCTGCCCCTCTTGGGCATACCCGTTCATACATACGGATGCGAACGCTGCTATCGCCACGCCCGTCCGATAAGATAAGATTTGTTTTCTCACTGCTCTCATGGCATTAACCTTTTGATTGTAAGCGTTTGGATTTGTTTTCGCTGCAAATATAGGCAGGACGGTTTCCGGCGGCGTGAAAATTTGTTTCATCTTCCGCCAAATATGTTTCGCCGCAACATTTTTGGCAGAAGATGCAACATAATTGTGCCTTTTGCAATAGCGGAGGCGGATTTCTCCGGCGGATTCCGCACGCAGATTGCCGGAGCGGCGGGAATTTGACGGGAGGGGAATCCCCGGCAGCATCGGTATCGGATTGTCACAGATACATGGAATTCCCTATCAAAGAGCAAGGGATTCCGTACTGTCCCGCATTCCCGTGGCGGGACGGGAAGTCGCAAATAAAGTCCGAGCTGTTAAAAACCGGGCGGGAGAACTGTCTGTATGGAGCATTTCTCCGCCGCGACGGGCGTTTTTTGCGGCAAAAATGGAATTTCTTTGCGGCATGAAAAAAGATTCTTGCCGCAAAGACGAAAATGTCTTGCCGCAAGGACGTTTCAAAGAGGGTGGAAAAAAGGAGGAAACAAGGACTTCGGACGGCTTTTTCTTTCTGGTTGGAGCCCGTCCGCGTGCAAAAACCGATTGTCCTTTTGCTAGCCTTTCCCCTCTTCGGGCTGACCCGGGGGCAAAGCCTGACCGCACAACGTCCCGCCTCAGGCTGCAAAGTGTCGCGGAAACGGTTCTTCCGCTTTCATCCTGCATGTCCTTGGGCCCCTGAGGTTCGCGTATTTCCGTCCGCACCCGTCCGGCTTCCTTCTGCGCCATTCTCGTGAGGGCGGTTCTGACGTTTTGACAAAATGACATTCATGGAGCTATGGAAAAAAAGGGCGTGCCGATTGGATGACACGCCCTCTTTTTATTATGAATGGTTCCGGAAAAACCGGAAGCCGTTTATTTCGGCTGCTTGCCGATGTAGGCCAGAATACCGCCGTCTACGTAAACCACCTGTCCGTTGACGAAGTTGGAGGCGTCCGAAGCCAGGAACACGGCCGTGCCCTGCAGGTCTTCCGGAGTTCCCCAGCGCGCAGCCGGAGTCTTGGCCACGATGAAGCTGTCGAACGGATGACGGCTGCCGTCCGGCTGGCGTTCGCGCAGCGGAGCGGTCTGCGGCGTGGCGATGTAGCCCGGGCCGATGCCGTTGCACTGGATGTTGAATTCGCCGTATTCCGAGCAGATGTTGCGCGTCAGCATCTTCAGGCCACCCTTGGCTGCGGCATAGGCCGACACGGTCTCGCGGCCCAGTTCGGACATCATGGAGCAGATGTTGATGATCTTGCCATGGCCCTTCTTGAGCATGCCGGGGATAACGGCCTTCGACACGATGAACGGCGCGTTCAGGTCCACGTCGATGACCTGGCGGAATTCCGCTGCCGACATTTCCGTCATGGGGATGCGCTTGATGATGCCGGCGTTGTTCACGAGGATGTCAATCGTGCCGACTTCCTTCTCCACTTGGGCGACGAAGGCGTTCACGGCCTCTTCGTTGGTCACGTCGCACACGTAGCCGTGGGCTTCGATGCCCAGTTCCTTGTAGGAAGCCAAGCCTTTGTCCACCAATTCCTGCTTGATGTCGTTGAACACGATGGTGGCACCGCTGCGGGCAAAAGCCGTGGCAATGGCGAAACCGATACCGTAAGAAGCTCCTGTAACCAGGGCGACCTTACCTTCCAAAGAGAAATTCTGCAAAAAGTTCTTTTCCATGTTTATTTAATTTAATAGGCGTTTTCCTCTCTCGCAAAGTTAGAAAAAGAAACTGACATACGCACACACTTTGACAGAAATCTTTTTTCTTTTTCACGTCCCTTATGATTTCCGGCGGCTACAATCTGTTTTTATACAGCGTGGCTGCCGATTTCTGGTATTGGTATTCCAGTTCCATGAAGGCCTGAAGGTTGCGATAAATCTGGTCGGCCTCCACGAAATAATCCGTCACCGACATTTCCCCGCCCTTTACACTCGCCTTCAGCAGCTCGAGGGTTTGCAGCATCAGCGGCTTGTCGTACACTTCCATCGACTTGCGCAGTTGCTGCATCTCGTTGAATCCGGCGTGCAAGGCGGCCTCGGCCTGCAGCCGGAGCTCGTCGGCCGTGAGCTGCGCGGCCACGGATTGCGCGCGTGCCATTTTCACCTGCCGCCGGTTGGAGAACAGGGGGATGGAGCCGCCCACGAGGAAACCGTGCTCCTTGCTGTCTTCGCCCGTATTCCGCCGGTAACCGATTTCCAGTTTGGGCAGCCAGCCGTGACGGTTTGCGGAAAGCGTGCGCTGCGCCGCGCGGGTGTCCGCCTCGGCGGCCATGAGTGCGGCGTCGGCAGCCAAGGCTTCGCTGCACAGCACTTCAAAGTCGCGGGTGTCGGGTACGGCGGGATATTCCCGCTCGTCGAACGTGAGCGGCATGTTCCCGTTCAGGGCCAGGAGCGACTGCAGGGCCGTGCGGTGCGCCGCGTTGTTCTGCAACACCTCTGTCTGTATGCTCATGCGCTCCATCTTGATTTTGTTCACGTCGATGAGGGTGGCGTCGCCCGCCTCGAGGCGGTCCTTGAAAAGGGCGAGCAGTTCGTCGGCATTCTCCATGCGCCGCGACAGCAAGTCCTGCAACCGGTTCAGGCGGATGAGTTCCAGACACAGGTTCTTGGCCTGGAGCAAGATGTCGCGCCGCAAGGCTTCGGCACGCAAGTCCACGGCCTCCTTCCGCTCGCGTCCGGCACGACTGCGCTGCCCGTACACCGTGGGGAAGTCGAATCCCTGTGAGACGACCAGCTCGGAGCCGGCCTGTCCGCTGACGCCCTTGCTGAAGAAGGAACTGTATTCCACGCTGGGGTCTTCCAACCCGTTTTCGGCCTCAATGCCGGTCTTCTCGGCCGCGTCGGCCTGCCGTTGGGCCTGAAGGGCCTTGTTGTGCTGCGCTACGCTTTGCAGCACTTCGTCCACGCCCTGTGCCTGCAAGCGGGGCAGGCACAAGGTGCAGAGCGCTATGATGATGAGTCTTCTTTTCATTGCTTTCATTGTTTTTGCAGTTTGTCCTTGCGGTTCATCCATTCATAGATGATAGGAATGATGAACGCGTTCAGGAAGGTGGAGGTCAGCAGGCCGCCCAATATCACCTTGGCCATCGGGCTTTGTATTTCGTTGCCCGGCAAGTCGCCGCGCAAGGCGAGCGGAATGAGGGCCAGAGCCGACGAGAGGGCCGTCATCAGGATGGGGTTCAGACGGTCGAGCGAACCCTGGAGGACGCACTCGCGCAACGTGAGCCCCTCTTCGCGCAGCGTGTTGTAGTGGCTGACGAGCAACATGCCGTTACGGGTGGCGATGCCGAAGAGCGAGATGAAACCGATGATGGCCGGGATGCTGACTTCGCCGGTGGTGAGCAGCAGGGCGAACACGCCGCCGATGAGCGCCAGCGGAAGGTTGAGCAGGATGACGCCGCTCTGCGCCGCGTTGCGGAACTGCAGGTAGAGCAGCAGGAAGATGACCACGATGCTGAGCGCGGAAGTCAGCAGCAGGACGCGGCTGGCCGAAGCCTCGCTCTCGAACTGTCCGCCGTATTCGATGTGATAGCCTTCGGGCAGGCTGACCTCACTGTCTATCCGCCGGCGGATGTCGTCCACCACGCTGCGCATGTCGCGTCCGCTGGCGTTGGCCGAGACGACAATCTTGCGCTTCACGTTCTCGCGGTTGATGGTGTTCGGGCCGGTGGCCGACCGGATGTCGGCCACGTAGGAGAACGGGACCTTGTTGCCCGCCGCATCGTCAATCATCAAGTCGCGGATGTGGTCCATGGTGTTACGGTGGCCCTCGGCCGAGCGCACCACGAGGTTGAACGAGCGGCCTTGCTCATAGACTTGCGACACCGTCTCGCCCGCCATGTTCACCGTGACAAACTCATAGAATTGGGGCAGGGAGATGCCATACCGGGCCAGCATCTCGCGCTTGGGCGTGATTTTCAGTTCCGGCCGTTCTATCTGTTGCTCCACGTTCAGGTCGGCCACGCCCTCCACATCGGCGATGGCGGCCTTGATTTGGTTGCCTATCTGGAACATCTTGTTCAGGTCGTCGCCGAAGAGTTTGATGGCGATGCCGGCCTGCGTGCCGCTCAGCATGGCGTCGATGCGGTGGCTGATGGGCTGGCCTATCTCGATGTTCGCCCCGCTGATGACCGACAGTTTGTGGCGCACCTCGTCGAGCAGTTCCGCGTGGCTGCGGTCTTTCAGCTCGAAGGGGGCCTCGATTTCCGACACGTTCACGCCCAACGCGTGTTCGTCCAGCTCGGCGCGCCCCGTCTTGCGGGCCACGGTCTGGATCTCGGGAATGGAGAGCAGCAGTTCTTCGGCCTGCCGCCCGATCTTGTCCGACTCGTCCAGCGAAATGCCCGGCAGGGAACTGATATTGATGGTGAAAGAACCTTCGTTGAAGGAGGGCAGGAAGCTGCGGCCGAGGGTGAAGAAACAGCCCAGGGCCACGGCGAAGAGCGCGAGGGTGGTGCCCACGACGGCCTTCTTATGCGCCAAGGCCCACAGCAGCCCGTTGCGGTAGTGCATTTTCAGCCACACCGCCAGGAAGGCTTCGCGCGGCAGGCCGCCCGCTTTGGCTTTGTGGCCCAGCAGGTAGCTGCACAGCACCGGCGTCAGGGTCAGCGCCACGATGGTGGAGGCGAACAGCGAGACGATGAAGGCCACACCCAGCGGCACGAGCATGCGCCCCTCCATGCCACTCAGGAAGAAGAGGGGGATGAAGCTGACGATGATGATGAGCGTGGAGTTCAGGATGGGCATGCGCACTTCGCGGGAAGCGTTGAACACCACGTCGCGCACCCGCAGCCGTTGCGCCTCGGGCAACATGCGGTTCTCGCGCAAGTGTTTCCACACATTCTCCACGTCCACTATGGCGTCGTCCACCAGCGAGCCGATGGCGATGGCCATGCCTCCGAGGCTCATGGTGTTGAGCGTCAGCCCCATGTAGTGGAGCACGAGGATGGTGACGAGCAACGAAAGGGGGAGCGTCACCAGGGAAATGACCGTGGTGCGCACGTTGGCCAGGAAAAGGAACAGCACGATGACTACGAAGATGGCCCCCTCGAGCAACGAATCCTGCACGTTCTGGATGGAACTCTCGATGAAACGTGACTGACGGAACACGTCGGTGGACACCTTCACGTCGGCCGGCAGGCTCTTCTGCAAGTCGTGCAGGGCGGTTTCCAGTTTGCCGGTCAGTTCGATGGTGCCCGTGTTCGGCTGCTTGGTCACGGTGAGCAGCACGGCGGGCTTTCCTTTTTCGGACGCCAATCCTAGTTTGGGCTGCTGGCTGCCCACCTGCACATCGGCTACGTCGGCCAAGGTGACGGGCGCTCCGCCGACGGTCTTCACCACGGCACGGCCCATCTGCCGCACGTCGTCGGTGGAAAGCACGCCGCGCACGATGTATTCATTGCCGTACTGGTAGATGACACCGCCGTTGGCGTTCGTGTTCATGCCCCGCGCCGCGGCCATCACCTCGCCGAGCGTCACGCCGTAGTGCTTCATGCGCTCGGGATGAATCAGTACCTGATACTCCTTGATGTCGCCGCCCAGAACGGCCACCTGCGCCACGCCTCCCGTGGACAGCAGGCGCGGACGGATGACCCAGTCGGCCAGCGTGCGGAGGTCGAGCATAGACGTGCTGTCCGCCGTGAGTCCCACGATGAGTACTTCACCCAAGATGGACGACTGCGGCCCCAACGTGGGATTGCCCACATTGTCGGGCAGACTTTCGGCCACGGTGGCCAGTTTCTCCGACACGATTTGCCGGGCCAGGTAGATGTCGGTGTCCCAATCGAACTCCACCCACACCACGGAGAAGCCCGTGGTGGACGAGGAGCGCACGCGGCGCACATCGGTGGCCCCGTTGACGGCGGTCTCTATGGGGAACGTCACCAGTTGCTCCACCTCTTCGGCCGCCATGCCCCCCGCTTCGGTCATGACGACCACCGTGGGAGCGTTCAGGTCGGGAAAGACGTCCACTTCCGTGTGGAACGTCTGATAGAGCCCGCCCACCAGCAACAGAATGGACGCAATGAGGACGAGCAGCCTGTTCTGCAAGGAAAAACGAATGATTTTGTTCAGCATGGTCGTTTCCTCCTTCCGTTAATGGGAATGCGTATGGGCCGGGATGGCATTCGAGGCCGAGGCCAGCTTCACGTGCATCGCCCCCCGGGTCACCACGCGGTCGCCCGCCTTCAGTCCCGCGAGGATTTCCACGCGCTGTCCGTCGTCCGCACCGATGCGCACCTCTTGTTTGCGATAGACTTCCTTGTCTTCCTGCAAATAGACGAAGTACATGCCTTGTTCTTCGGTCAGGGCAGAGAGCGGAAGGGTCAGCACGCCGGAGCGCTCGGTTCCGAGGAGATAGACCTCGACCAAGGCTCCCGGCACGATGTTCCCGGCGTTGTCGAACTCAAAGGTGACGGGGATGTAAAAGGAAGCGTCGGCCGATGCCTTCCCGTAGGAAAGCACGCGACCGTGGAGCGAATCCATGGAATAGACGGCGTCGTCATACGGGGTATTGAAACGTGCCGAACGGATTTGCCCCAAGAAACCGTAGTGGCGTTCCGACACGTCGGCCCGCAGTTGCAGTTTCCGGTTCCGGGTCAGGGTGGCCAGGGCCTGCCCCGTGGCCACGTAGTCGCCCTCACCCACGGCCACATTCTTCACGAACCCGTCGGCGGGAGCCGCCACGGCCACGCCTTTCCGCGCATGCCCCGGGTCGATGGCCTCGTAGGCCACCCGTGCGTCCTCGTAGGCCGCTTGCAGCGCCTGCAGGTCCTTGCGGCTGACAATCTGCTTTTCGGCCAACGGCCGGGCGCGTTCAAGCTCCGCCTTGGCGTTCTGATAGGCGATGTAAGCCCGTTCCACGGGGTCGCCTCCCTCCATTTTGTCGGCAGACAGATGGAACAATGTGGCACCGCGGCGCACGGCCGAGCCCGGTGCCAAGGTGCGGGCGAAGCGCACCACGCCGGGCGCAGAAGCCACGACGGTGGTCTCTTCGCCTTGCGCGGCCAGCACCTGGCCGCTCGTCTGTATGATTTGGTGGAACATTCCGGGCTTTACGGTTTCAACGGCGATGCCGGCAGCCTTGGCCTTCTCGGCCGTCAGGATGATTTCGTCGGGGTGATGGTCGTGGTCGTCTTCCACAGCAGTCTGTTCCGCTTCATGGTCGTGCCCTTCTTCGCCATGCTCATGATTGTGGCAGGCGCACAGCACGGATACGGCCAATGCGCCCATCAAGAAATATCTTTTCTTCATAGGAATTTGAATTTTAATGATTTAAAAAGGGATTATCTCTTCGCTAAAAGGAAAAGGAAGCGAAGGGTGGCGCCCTCAGGCCTGCCCCACCAACCGGCGGCGACGGACAGCTCACCGCTTGCGGGAACCCGCATGCGGACGCATGAGCGCAAGGCTGCAGGCGGGAAACGAAGGGGCGTTCGGCACGGAACGCTTCCCGAAAGGAAGGCGACTTCGGCGAGACAGAAAGCGTGGTCTCGGGCACGGTCAGGTTGAAGTGCGTGATGCACCCCGCGGTGCAAGGCTGCGGGGCACGCGCCGGCAACGATGCCTCCATGCCGTGCTTCGTGCAAAGGGCATCGGCGTGATGGTGGTGCGGATAGACCGACACGGCCTGCACCAACAGGCAGAGCACAATCAGCAATATGGCCTTGAACCGGGATTTCATCTTCCTTCGTCTTGTTTCTTTCACGCGGACAAAGATAAGGAAAAAAGCCGACCTCGCAATGATTTGAGGGCGCAACTTGGTTGCAAAGTCCAAGAGGTCTTCGACATGGAACAGAGCATGCGGCTATTCCGGCATACGAACCACGCTGAATTCCCCTGAACGACAAGCAACCGGAAGCCCGAAGCACCATGGACCGCAGTCTGGAAGTCTTATAATTGCGTGGGAAATGAATCAGTCCACAATCCCCTCATCGGTTCAGAGGAAATATGGATGGAAGTTGTAGATATATGGCGGTTCTCTTTTCCGCCTGTTGTACGGTCCTGAGCACCATCCGCACAATAGCAAGTCATTTTGCCGGACAGATGAAACAAAAGAAAAATATTTTTCTGAATAATGCCGTTCGAATGGGAGATTCAGCCAAAGTCTTACTATCTTTGTGGATAGTATAGGTTTAAAAAGCTTTCCATCATGTTGTACCCGATAGGCATACAAGATTTCAAGTCCCTCCGGAAAGATAGTTATCTTTATATTGATAAGACGGATTTGATATACCAATTAGTTAAAACAGGCTGTTACTATTTCCTGAGCCGTCCGCGTCGTTTCGGGAAAAGCCTGCTCATTTCTACACTCGAGGCTTATTTCTCCGGAAGGAAGGAACTGTTCCGGGGACTGGCCATTGAGAAACTGGAGAAGGAGTGGAAGGTATATCCCGTGTTGCACTTGGACTTGAATATCGAGAAATATGATTCGCCCGACAGCTTGTATGCCATCTTGAATGATGCCCTGACGAAATGGGAAGGCCTATATGGGACCGCGCCTGAGGAAACGACCCTCGCCCTACGGTTTAAGGGAATCATCAGCCGGGCATACGAGAAAACCGGAACTCCGGTCGTCATTCTTGTGGATGAATACGACAAGCCGCTTTTGCAGGCTATTGGCGACAAACCTTTGCAGGAAGAGTTCCGTGCCACCTTGAAACCTTTCTATGGCGTGTTGAAGACCATGGACCGCTGCATCAAGTTCGGGATGTTGACCGGGGTCACCAAGTTCGGAAAAACAAGTGTTTTCAGCGACCTGAACAATCTGAAGGACATTTCCATGGACCGGCGGTATGTGAACTTGTGCGGCATCACCGAACAGGAACTGCACGCCAATCTGGAGCCGCAATTACATGAGTTGGCTGAATCGCAGGGAGTGACTTACGAGGAAATGTGCCATCAGCTGAAGGAGCGGTATGACGGTTACCATTTCATGGAGGATTCCGAAGGAATATATAATCCGTTCAGCCTGTTGAATGTGTTCGATTCCCAAAGGCTGGGGAGTTACTGGTTCGCTACCGGCACGCCGACTTATTTGGTGAAATTGCTCAAACAGAACAAGTTCAGGCTGGAGAATCTCATTACGTCCGAGACGGACGTAGAGGTGCTGGATAATGTGTATGGAGACGACAAGCCGCTACCCGTCATTTATCAGAGCGGTTATCTTACCATCAGAAGTTACAATAAGGAGTTCGGACTTTACACCTTGGGCTTTCCCAACAAAGAAGTGGAAGAGGGATTCATGAAATTCCTGCTGCCTTCGTATGCCAGTGTGGATGAAAGCGAAGCACCGTCTTATATCCGGAAGTTTGTAGAAGAGATTCGTTCGGGGGACATTGATGCTTTTTTCCGCCGTTTGCAATCGTTCTTTGCCGATACTCCATACGAATTGGTTCGCGACCAAGAACTCCATTATCAGAATGTGCTTTTCATTGTCTTCAACCTGATTGGCTTCTATGTGAATGCCGAATATCATACTTCGCAAGGACGCATAGACTTAGTGCTGCAGACAAGCGGTTTTATCTATGTGATGGAGTTCAAACTGGAAGGGACGGCCGAAGAGGCGCTACGCCAGATAGAAGAAAAGGGATATGCCGTGCCGTTCCAAACAGACGGGCGCAAAGTCTATAAGATTGGAGTGAATTTCAGCTCGTCCACCCGCAACATTCAGGAGTGGAAGGTGAGGGAATGAACCAGAAGAGGGCGCAACGCCGTGAGCAAGCCGCCAGCGTACTTTGCGGCAAGTACTCGAGTACTCTCCGCAAAGTACAATCCGGAACTCCGCAAGGCGTTCGCCCGGCTTCCGCCACGTGACAGGCGGGAACGGGCCCGTCATCCCGTCGCACAGAGGAAGCCCCACCAATTATTCCGTTTGACAAAAACCGGCCCGTGCGCCAGATTATCATGGCACATCCCCCCAAAAAGGCACTATCTTCGCTTAAACACTTTGAGATCCCATTCCGGCGTGCCGACAGTCAACAGCGACTCAATCTCCAACGTGTTTTCGTTCAAGGTGTTGATGCGATAGACACTATTCCGGAATCCCATGTCAGGGTCCAATATAAGAATGTTCTTTGCCACATCGTAATCATACTCTGTTATGTCATGCAAATAATAAAGCATGTCATTCAAGTCGCTCACGTTGTCATTGCTTACGATGTTGCGGACACAACTCTCAATGGTGTAGTCGGGACGTATGTTATATACGAAATTCGCGTCATCATATTGATTATACCATACTTCATCGTCAATCATGAACTGCGCATAAACAAGTTCCCACTCTCCCACCAGCAACGAATTGTTCTGCCCGGCCGTATTGCGGTCGATAGTGGCAATCACGCCCAACTCTTCCCCGTTGGCATACACATAAACCGGAAAGGAAGTCAGGTCGGCATTCGTCAGCGCACGGTTCATCGTGGCCTCCACTGCCTGGCTTTGCCCCGGTTCAAGCACGCCGGAAGTGACATTAAAACTAAGGATGCGATTATAATCGGTATACAAATTCCAATTTATGGGTTGTTGTCCCACATTGGACACCACAAATGTTTTTGAGTTGGATTTCTCCCCAAAGTAGAGTTCCCCGATCAGCACGTCCAGGCACGGCGTACCCTGCGTAAGGACGATATCCGATTGGGCCGTAGTTGAAGTGCCGGAAATCGTCACGGACTGTGTGTTGGACAGGAAATCCGCCTTGGAGACTTGTAACAGGTAACCGCCCGGCAACAAATCGCGGAACTCATATTGCCCCGTAGCTCCGGTGACAACCGTTCGACCGCTCGGGTATAAAGTAACGGAAGCTCCCTGCAACGGTTCATTGCTCTGTTCGTCCAAAACAGTGCCAAATGCCACACTGTTGCCTGCCGTTGCAACGGCATCTTCTGCGTCATCACTGCAAGAACAAACGAACATGGCTGGTATTGCAATCATCAAATACTGGAGGAATCTTTGAAGTTTCATGTTTCTTGTTTCTATGTTCGTAATTAATAATCATCACCCGGAATGGCAAAGACAACACCAATCATCAGCATTCTATTGGTGGCCTTATAACCGTCCACATTCGACAGGTTGACAAGTCCCTGCCGATAAGAAACGGCCACACGAAACACTTCGCCAAGAGCAAGACGAGCCCCTACGGTCCATCCGGCATCAAACCTCTTGTATTGAAACGGCTCATCGCCGAAGAGCTTCGTGGAATAGTCCTTGGAAAAGGTCTCATACAGAAAGCCAGACTCGTCATGGCTCTTGAAATCCCCTTTCACCTTTATTTTTCCTGCGAGGCCGACCGACATGTAAGCTCCGCCCGAGACGGTCAGGCCGAAACCGGAATCTTCCATTTCCCACCAGCCCAATGCCAAAGAAACCGGAATATCCACATAATGGGCACTGCTCTTGTACTTAAAGGTTTGCTCTTGATGCATGCTGTTCTCATTCAATCCAACCCGGCTGTTTAATGTGTACTTTGTCCCGGCATTCAGATAACCCAACGACATTTCCACCTGCACCCATTTGGCACCGACCTTGGCATCGAAACCAACTTGCCCGCCCCAACGATTATCATAATCAAAAAAGCGTTCTTCCAGTTTCGCCTTGTTCGTGCCTCCATAAAAGCCCATTTCGCAGACATCCTGCGCGCAAAGCCCATCCGCCTTCCAACACAAAGCCATAGTAATGAGCATCAATAAAATAATCCGTTTCGGCATATCAGCTTTTCCTTTCCTGTTCGTTGATAACATGCAATTAAAACTCTTCGTCTCTCCCGGCTGTAAAAAGACACAAAAGTGCCTTCCACTATTCGGGACTCACGGTGATGCGCACCGCCTGTGAGCCGCCAAGCATGTTCACCGTAATAATGGCCGACTCCGTTTTTGTCAATCCGCTACGGTCCACAAAGACGCTGACCACAGACGTGCCGCCCTCGCCCGTAACGCCCGAAACCGGCGACACGGTCAACCAACCGGCATCCACTCCGGAAAGATTCCATGCGACATCGCCTGCATTTCCATTGTTGTGAATGGTGAATGTCAAGACATCCATACTGCTTCCAAACACCAACTCACTGGGCGCAACGAACATGCCTACCATCGCGACAGCAGGAGACAGCGCCATGTCTCCCACTGCGGTTTCACCCGCCACCACGGATATCTGCTTATAATTAGTCTGGAATCCCGTTTTTTGTGCCTGCAGACTATATTGTCCCTGTTCACAGCCAACGAAAGAAAAAGCGCCATCATTCCCCGTAAAAGTAGACTTTCCGCCAGGAGTAATGGTAACACTTACTCCATTCAGGGGTTCACCGCTCTGCCCGTTAGTTATCTTGCCATAGATTTCTCCCGTCAACTCCACCTCATCTTTGGTGCATGAGGCCCAAAACCAAGCAACCAATACGCACATGGTTGTCATGATAATACACCGAATCTTTTTCATGCTTCTCTTTTCCTTTTAATAACATTTCATTTTGCAAAGTTAATGGAAATAGGAAAAAGCACGACAACAAGCCAGATGCCACAAAGGCAACAGGCATGGTGCCATATCGGATACAGGCTAATGTACAAAAAGAATAAAGGAATCCACGCCCGGCTCACACTTACCCAAAATGCTCATATTGCCGGACGGATGAGGAAAGACCGTGGAAAGAAAACCGGCTGAGCCCGCATCGCGGCTCGCCTGTTAGTACCAAAGCAAAGGGTCGCGCCGAAAACGACGCGACCCTTTGCTTTGGTTGGGATACCTGGGTTCGAACCAAGACTAAGACGACCAAAATGTCTTGTGCTACCATTACACCATATCCCAATCCTTTTGGGCTTTCTTTCGAAAGCGGTGCAAAGATAGCGACTTTTTCGCTATCCTACAAGTTTTTTCCTGATTTTTATTTGGCAATGAGCAGGAAATAGTTCTTCTTGCCGCGCTGCACAAGCAGATACTTGCCGCTGAGCAGGTCGCCGGCCGTCACCACACGGTCGAAGGCTGCGAGCTTTTCCTTGTTGAGCGAAACGCCGCCGCCCTGTACCATCTTACGCATCTCGCCCTTGCTGGGGAAGCACTGCGTCATCTCGGCCATGAGGTCTACGGCCTTCACGCCGGCCGAAAGGGCATCGCGGCTGATTTCAAACTGCGGCACTCCGGCAAACACCTCGAGCAAGGTCTGCTCGTCGAGCTTGGCGAGGCTCTCCTTGGTGGCCTTTCCGAAAAGTATCTGGCTGGCTTCCACTGCCATGTCATAGTCCTCACGGCTGTGCACCATGACGGTGATTTCCTCGGCCAGCCGCTTCTGCAACACGCGCTGCCCCGGGTCTTCATCGTGGCGGGCGATGAGGGCGTCGATTTCTTCCTTGTCCAAGGTGGTGAAGATGCGGATGTAACGCTTGGCGTCCTCGTCGGCCACGTTGAGCCAGAATTGGTAGAAAGCGTAAGGACTGGTATAGTTGCGGTCCAGCCAGATGTTGCCTTTCTCCGTCTTGCCGAACTTCGTGCCGTCGGCTTTCGTCACAAGGGGGCAGGTCAGGGCAAACACTTCGCCGCCGTTGGTGCGGCGGATAAGTTCTGCGCCCGTGGTGATGTTGCCCCACTGGTCGCTGCCGCCCATCTGGAGCTTGCAGTTCTTGTGTTCGTATAAATATAAGAAGTCGTAACCTTGAAGGAGTTGGTAAGTGAACTCGGTGAACGAAAGTCCGTCGCGCGCCTCTCCGTTCAACCGCTTCTGCACGCTGTCTTTTGCCATCATGTAGTTCACGGTGATGTGCTTGCCCACCTCACGGGCGAAGTCGAGGAACTTGAAATCCTTCATCCAGTCGTAGTTGTTCACCAGCTCGGCGTGGTTGGGCGCGTCGCTGTCGAAATCAAGGAAGCGCGCCAGCTGCTTCTTGATGCTGTCCACGTTGTGGCGCAGTGTTTCCTCGTCAAGCAGGTTGCGTTCCTGGCTCTTGCCCGACGGGTCGCCAATCATGCCCGTTGCCCCTCCGATGAGTGCCAAGGGCTTATGGCCGCAACGCTGGAAATGTTTGAGCATCATCACGCCGCAAAGGTGGCCGATGTGCAGGGAGTCTGCCGTAGGGTCGATGCCCACATAGGCAGTAACCTGTTCTTTTTCGAGTAGTTCTTCAGTTCCCGGCATCATGTTGTGGATCATGCCTCTCCATTTCAATTCTTCTACAAAGTTCATCGTATGAATTTATTTTGTTTATTGGTTTTGAATCGTACAAAAGTACGACCTTTAGTTGGAAATTGCAACTATATCCCTATTTTTTAAGTTTCCGTGCCAGATTCGCGAGGTTTTCCCTGCATTGGGTGGCCAAATCTTCGGGACTGCAGCCTCGCAGGGCCGCCGCCGTGCGATAAAGCTCGTCCACGGGACGCGGGTCTTCGTCCGTTTCCAGGAATAAACGGTCAGGGGGGCAGAGCGTCAAGCTCTGAGGATGGAAACGGAAACCAAAACTCAACCAAAAACCCTTGTCCAACAGACTGCGGGCCAATTCGGGCTTGCCACGGAAGCCATGGACAACACAAACCAATTCCTGTGGAAACTCTCTCCGCAATGCGAGCAGCTCGCCCCACGCCCTGACGCAGTGGACCACCAAAGGCAGACCGTGGGCAACGGCCAGCAGGGCCTGACGGCGGAACAATCCGCACTGAACGTCCATGGATGCCGAAGCCAGCTTGTCCAGCCCCGCCTCACCTATGGCCACACACGACGGACACGATGCCAAACGGTCCAAATCCGCCAGAGCCTCATCCGTGCGGGCGGGAATATACCAAGGATGAATGCCCGCGGAGAAGGGCGAACCGGCAACCTTTTCCGCTTCGCCCGGCCCTTGCTGCGGAAGTACAAAGTTGCGGACGACGGCCTCTGCAGGAGAAACGGCCGCACGGTGGGCATGAAAATTCAGGAAAACAGGCATGGAATCAGGGAACAGGATCATAACCGCTACCTCCCCACGGATGACAACGCAACAGGCGGCGCACGGCGAGATACAAGCCTTTGAACGGCCCATGCTTGCGGATGGCTTCCACGGCATACTGCGAACAAGTGGGCGTGAAGCGGCACGTGGGGGGCGTCATGGGGGAAATCACGCGGCGATAGAACTCAATCGGGACTATGAGCACGGCGGTCAGGAAACGGTGGAAGAAGTCACATAGCCTGCTCATCATCGGAAGGAAGTGCTGCAGGGGGCACAATCTGTTCAGACACACGGGCCAGCAGGAGTCGGACACAACGCTCCACCTCGGCCGAAGGATACAGCCGGTCGGACAGCCACAAGAAGGCGACAGCAAGCCGTTGCCCCCCGGCGGCTTCCAAAGCCTCCACCAAAATGCGCTTGTTCTTGCGATAGGCTTCGCGTATCTGGCGCTTCACCCGATTGCGCCGCACCGCACGCTTGAACCGCCGCTTCGAAACGGACACCAGCACCGATACGGACGGCTGGCCGGCTTCGGCCGGAAGCGGCATGAAAAGCACACGGAGGGGGAAGGCGGACATGGACTTGTTCCCACCCGAAAACAATGCTTCTATAAGACGCCTGCTGCACAAGCGCTCCGCCTTGTGAAATGAAAAATCCGGTTGCTGTCCCATGGCATGCGGTTTAATGATATAAAGGAAGAAGGGTGCTCACGCGGCACCCTTCCTCCCGAAATTGGAATCAATTGTTTTGCTTCTTTATGAAATCGTCCAACGCGGCCGTGATGGACGGGTACTGCGGCGACGGAGCTTCCAAGTCCAAGCGCAACCCGGCATCCCTCGCCGCCTGCGCGGTGGCAGGACCGAACGTGCCGATGGCGATATCCTTTTGCTCAAAGTCGGGGAAATTCTTCAGCAAGGCGTGAATGCCGGAAGGGCTAAAGAAAATCAGCATGTTATAGTCGAAGTCCTCGCCTTCCTGGAAGTCGTTGCTGACCGTGCGGTACATGACCACTTCCTTGTGCGTCAGCTTCTTCGAATCCAGCAGGTTGGCAATCTCATCGTTATGCACGTCCGACATCGGCACCAAATACTTTTCTGTCTTGTGCTTCACCATGGCCGGCAACAAATCGTCAATCTTCCCCGTCTGGCCGAAGAACACCTTGCGCTTGCGGTATTGCACATACTTTTGGATGTAGAGTGCAATGGTTTCCGTGATGCAGAAGTATTTCATGTCTTCCGGGATGGTGACGCGCAATTCCTTACATAACAAGAAGAAATGGTCGATGGCGTTGCGCGACGTGAAAACCACGGCGGTATAGTCGGATATGGCAACCTTCTGCTGCCGGAATTCCTTGGCAGATAGACCTTCAATCTTGATAAACGGTCTGAAAACTACGTCCACACCATACTTGGAAGCAATCTCAAAATAGGGAGACTTCTCGGAGGTTGGCTGGGGTTGCGATACCAGTATCTTCTTTATCATAAGTGTACTAATATTTATAATAGTATGTCGTTGGTATATGTAAGTGCTTGCCACAAGCCGCATAGAGGCAGCATTTCAAGGGCACAAAAGTACACAATTAAATGCAAAAGCCCATGGATTTTCGGGAAAAAGATGCAAAATGTTTTATAAAATAAGAGAATCCGCACAAAACCGACCAACAAACACGAGCATAACATCACTTCGTGCACCGGAAGATTGAAAAACACGGCGATTAAAGCCAACGGGAAAAGCAGGACGGACTCGGACGAAACAAGAAACGAATAGGACTTCATCCATGCCGTGCGGCGCTCTTTGTCAAAGAAAACCCAGTTCACGAAGAGATAGAGCAACTGCTTCAGGCCCAAGTAGGCCCAGCAAACCACCACGTATGCGCCCAACAAGGCATGGGTGGAAACCTGCGCCATGAACAAGTCGCGGACAGACTGCGTATAAATGAAGAAGATAAGACTGGCCAGCAGACCGCCCTGCAAATAAAGGAACACGGCATGGCGCATTTCTCGCCCTGTCTCCACTGAGAAAAACTTTTCCTTTTCCATACGGTTGAGAAAGAAGTCCTGCACTCGGCTCTTGATGAACTTCCGGCTGTTGGCAAAGATGGTCATGACCACTAAAAGACAGCCCAACAGCACCCCGGACACCGCGTCGTCATGCCTCAACAGATAGGGCTGTGCCTCTGCCGTCAGGCCCGACTGACGATAAGGCAGCTCGGCATGGAGATAAGGACTGGACTGGAAGAACCCCACATCGGCCGGCGTGTCCAAGTCGGACAGCGTCAACTTGCCCGACGGGATGCGCCATCCCGGAAGGTTCAAAGTGTCGGGGCGCGCCGAACGCACCTTCTCGCGCGGCGGGAGCTGGGCCTGGATGGCAGAGTCCTGTTGCGCCGGCGTAGCATCCTCGGGCAAGCTCTCAATAATCCTCTTCGGACTGAAAACCTGCCGCACGGGGATTGCCGTGCCTGCTTGCGCGGAGATATGGGCCTGCAAGGAGTCTTTCATGTTCAAATGGCTGCAAACTTGCGCACTTTTGCATCCCATACGGGAGTGGAAAACAACTGCCCCACAGCTTCAGCCGGTGTGGAAGCCACGGTCCAGATGCCCAAGTGTACGGGACGCATGAACTGTTCGCCCGCCGCCCGCGCCAGCATGTCCAGCAAGGGGCGGTAGTAGTCGCCCGTGTTGAGCACCACGATGGGATTCAAATAGAGGCCCAGCTGCTTCCACGTGATGATTTCGAGCAACTCCTCCATTGTCCCGCAACCGCCCGGCAGAGCGATGACACCGTCCGACAGCCGGGCCATGGTCTGCTTGCGGCTGTGCATGTCGTCTGTCTCTATCAGCTCCGTGAGCCCGGGATGCTGCCATCCCTGCTCCACCATGAAATGCGGAATAACGCCGGTCACCTGCCCTCCGGCTTCCAGACAAGCATCGGCACAGGCCCGCATGAGCCCCAAGTTTCCGGCGCCGTTGACCAGACGTATGCCACGCAAGGCCAAGAGGCGGCCCAGTTCCCGGGCCGCCTCGAAATACATACTGTCCACTTTCGTACTGGAAGCAGAGTACACACAAACCGATCGGATGGCATTCATCTTACAATCCGAATGCTGCCTTTATCTTGTCCACATAATCCAGTTTCTCCCACGTAAACAGCTCCACTTCCATGGTCTTCGAGGGCATGTAACGGCTATGGAACACCTTGGTTACCACCTGCGGCTGGCGTCCCATGTGCCCGTAAGCCGCCGTTTCCTCATAGATGGGCTTGCGCAGGTTCAGCCGGTCTTCGATGGCCTTGGGGCGCAAGTCGAACAACTGGTCTATTTTCTTCGCAATCTCGCCGTCGGTCATGCCCACATGGCTGCGCCCGTAGGTATTGACATAGATGTTCACCGGCCGCGCCACGCCGATGGCATAACTGATTTGCACCAGCATCTCGTCGGCCACTCCGGCAGCCACCATGTTCTTGGCAATATGCCGGGCTGCATAGGCCGCCGAGCGGTCCACCTTCGAGGGGTCCTTGCCCGAGAAGGCACCACCGCCGTGCGCACCTTTCCCGCCATAAGTGTCCACAATGATTTTGCGGCCCGTCAGGCCCGTGTCTCCATGGGGGCCTCCGATGACGAACTTGCCCGTAGGATTCACGTGATAAGTGATGTGCTCGTCGAAGAGCCGGAGCACGGCGGGGTCGTGGATTTCGGCCACCACACGGGGCATAAGGATGGTAATGACGTCCTGCCGGATTTGTTCCAGCATCCGGCGGTCGGCTTCATCCTGGTCGCCGTCCACGGGCTGGATAAATTCATCATGCTGCGTGGAGACCACGATGGTGTCCACGCGCACCGGCTTGCCGTTGTCGTCGTATTCAATCGTCACCTGGCTCTTCGCGTCCGGCCTCAGATAGGTCATGACACGTCCTTCGCGCCGGATTTCGGCCAGCACGCGCAGTATCTTATGGCTCAGGTCGAGCGAAAGGGGCATATAGTTTTCCGTCTCGTTGGTGGCATATCCGAACATCATGCCTTGGTCTCCTGCGCCCTGTTCCATGGGGTCCTGGCGCTCCACTCCGCGGTTGATGTCCGCGCTCTGCTCATGAATGGCCGACAGCACTCCGCAGCTTTCGGCCTCGAACTTATATTCCGCTTTGGTATAACCGATGCGTCGGATGGTCCGCCGCGCGATTTCCTGCAGGTCGACGTAAGCCTCCGATTTGACTTCGCCGGCCACGATGACCTGTCCGGTAGTGACCAACGTCTCGCAAGCCACTTTCGACTGCGGGTCGAAAGCCAGCAACTCATCCAACACGGCGTCCGAAATCTGGTCCGCCACTTTGTCTGGGTGTCCCTCAGACACCGACTCAGAAGTAAATAAGTAACCCATTTTTAAACTGTTTATTTAATAATGATGAATAAAGAATGGGGTTTCATTGGGAAGGTATGCGTGCAGTCTCAAGAACTGATTTTAGCATTTTTTACCGTGGTTGCAAGCCGCCCAAATCTATCCACATTTGTATTTCGGGTGCAAAATTAAGAAGAAAAAAGGGAAACAGCGCACATTTTCCTCATTTTAATCTCTTTTTTATTAGGTTTAACGATTGGATTTGACTACTTTTGGAAGGGCATAACGCCCTCGTGTTCGAAACACACCATTCCTAACCATATTGTTATGATGAAAAACTTGTTTTTTATGAAAAGGATGTTCTCCTTGTCGCTCCTGGCGGCCGGCATGGCCACAGCCTCCATGGCACAAGTGACGCTGAACATCGACGCCGGGCAGCGCGGAGCGCTCATCGGCGACCGCCACTACGGCATCTTCTTCGAAGAAATCAACCACGCGGGCGACGGCGGCCTCTACGCCGAGCTGATCCACAACCGGTCGTTTGAGGACAACGCCTCGAACCCGGACAAATGGTGGCCCGTGGGCGGGGCACGCATGTCGCTCGACACCGAAGGCCTGCTCAACGAGGCGCAAGGCCACGCCCTCAGGATGGAAATGAGCGCAGCGGGCGACGGTGTGCGCAACGAAGGCTTCTGGGGCATCAACGTGGTGCAGGGCCGCACCTACAAGCTGTCGCTCTGGCTGAAGGGGGCACCTTCGTATGACGGCACGCTCACGGCCACGCTGCAAAGCGAAGACGGCACCGCGCTGGGACAGGCCGAGATTCCCGTGCAGGCCGACGGCACCTGGCGCAAACTGGAGACCGAAATCACCGCCACGGGCGACGACCCGCGTGGGTGGCTGGCCCTGACGGGAAGCGCTCCGGGCACGGTGGTGGTGGACGTGGTGAGCCTTTTCCCGCCCACCTACAAAGACCGCCCCAACGGCTGCCGCCCGGATTTGGCGGAAATGCTCGAGGCCATGAAGCCCCGCTTCGTGCGCTTCCCCGGCGGATGCTACGTGGAGGGCGTATGGGCCAACAACAGCACCAACCGTTTCGAGTGGAAAAACACCATAGGCCCCATTGAGGAACGGCCGGGACACATGAACCAGAACTGGGGCTACCGCGTCTCGGACGGCATGGGATTCCACGAAATGCTGCAACTCACCGAGGACCTGGGCGCCGAACCGCTCTTCGTCGTGAACATGGGCATGGGGCACGGATGGGCCGAGAACTACCGAGACATCGACGAATACATCCAGGAGGCGCTCGACGCACTGGAGTACTGCAACGGCGACGCGGAAACCACCAAATGGGGAGCGCTCCGCGCCAAGAACGGACACCCGGAACCATTCAACCTGCGGCTGATTGAGATAGGAAACGAAAACTACAACTTCTCGTCGGAAAACAACAACGACCAGAGCGACCACTACGCCGAGCGCTACCAACAGTTCTACGAGGCCATACGCGCGAAGTACCCCGACGTGACCATCATCGGCAACGTGGAAGCATGGGGCACGGACAACCCCTCGTGGCGCAACCCCTACCCCGTCGACGTGGTGGACGAGCACTACTACCGCAACCCGTCGTGGTTCGTGAACCAATACAACAAATACGACTCCTACAGCCGTTCAGCACACAAAATCTACATCGGAGAGTATGCCGTGACGCAGGACTTCGGCGTGAACGGGCATCTGATGGCCGCCCTCGGCGAGGCCGTGTTCATGCAGGGCATGGAGAACAACTCGGATGTCTGCGTGATGAACAGCTACGCCCCGATATTCGCCAACGTGAACAACTACAACTGGCGGCCCGACATGATCCAGTTCGACAGCCGCACAAGCTACGGCACGCCGTCCTACTACGTGCAGCAGCTCTTCCCCAACAACGTGGGCCGGCAGAACGTGAAGTGGACCGAAGAGGGCAACCGGCTGGTGCGCAGCGGGGGCATCGGACTGAGCACGTGGAGCACGTCGGCCACATTCGACAACGTGCGCCTGACGGACGGTGAAGGAAACGTCGTGTTCAGCGACGACTTCTCCACGACGAAACCCGAATGGACGGCCGCAGGCGGACAGTGGGCCACCTCGGGCGGCACGCTGCAACAGACCGACGGCGGCATGCAGGGACAAATCTATGCCTGCAACGTGGCCCTCGGAGAGCGCTACACCTTCGAGGTGGAGGCCACGAAGAACAGCGGAGCGGAGGGATTCCTCATCGTGTTCAACCATAGCGACGCCAACAACTATTGCTGGTGGAACCTCGGCGGATGGAGCAACACGCAACATGGCGTGGAATGCTGCACGAACGGCTCGAAGACCACCGTGGCTTCCGCCGCAGGCAGCCTCGAAACGGGGCGCACCTACCACATCCGCGTGGAAGTGGACGGCACGCAGGCCAAATGCTACCTCGACGGCCAGCTCGTGCACGACATCACCATTCCCGTGCAGCGCAAAGTCTACGTCTCTTCCAGCATCGACGACGAAGCGGGCGTGCTCTACCTGAAACTCGTCAACCCGAACGCCGACGCACAGACCGTGAACGTCAACCTGTCCCACGCCACGGCCAACGGCGGGAACAAGATTGTGCTGACCGGTGCGGCCACGGACGAAAACACGCTGGACAATCCCCGGAACGTGGTGCCGCAGGAATCGGCCCTGGACGCCAAGGGCTCGCAATTCACGTATGAAGCGCCGGCCTATTCGGTCAACATCCTCCGCGTGGACGTGGAAGGCGTTGAAATCGTTGAGGAAGAAACAGCCGAACTGCCCGACCCCATCGTGCAATATTCTTTCGAGGCGGGCAACGCCACCGACGACTCCGGCAACTTTCAGGGCACACTGCAGGGCGGAGCCTCCATCGTGGCCATGAGCGACGGCAACAAGGCGCTCTACACCGGCACGGCCAACGGCAACGGTTTTTTTGACTTAGGCGTGGACATGGCACGCCAGACCCTTTCCGCGCTGGATGCCGACTATACCATGTCGGTCGACATCGCCCTGCACGGAATCGGTAACCTGCAACAATATTGCTGGGCCTATGGCTTTGCCGCCGGAACGGACCAATACGTCGGACTGGTGAACAGCCCGAACAACACCAACTGGTACTACACCATCAAGGACGAGGCCAGCACCGACGCTGCCTCGCGCGGAGGGCTCTCCTACGGCGTGTGGCACAACCTGACTTACGTGCAGGACGGCGAACACGGACGGCTCTACGTGGACGGACGGCTCACCGGCGAAGTGCTGGTGGGGCAACGTCCGGCCAGCATGGCCGATGCCATCACTTCGGCATGGATAGGCCGCTCGCCCTTCGAAGCCGACGCGCTGATGGCTGAAACCTTCTTCGACAACTTCCGCATCTACGACTCGGCGCTCGACGGGAACCAAGCCCGCGAACTCTATGCGCAGGTGAAGGACAAGGCGACGACGGCGCCCGAAGTGGCGCTCAGCGAGGACAAGGCGGCACTGGCACACCTGATGAAGAAGTTCAACTACCTGCACGCCACCACCGAACTCCCGGCACAAACCGAGAACGGGACTCCGCTGGAATGGACGCTGGAGGTAGACGAAGCGTGGGCCGACGCCGTGACGCTCGACGGCACGACGCTGCACGTCGGCCGCCTGCCGCAGGACGGCGAAGCCGTGGTGGCCGGCACGCTGAAAGCCACTTCCGAAAACATGAACGTGGAGCAAACCCTCCGCCTGGCACCGGACGACAACCGCCACGGCTACCTGTACTGCTTCATGAACGCGGGCACGGAAATCACCAACTTCGCCCTCGGCACGAAGGAAGACAAGGGGCGCGTGTTCAACGTGCTGCTCGGAGGGGCTGAAATCTTCGACACCGAAGCCATCGCCGGCATAGAGCACGGCACCCGCGACGCCTACATTGGGCGCGGGAAGGGAACGGACGAATATTTCATCACCACCACCGACATGAAGCAGCATGCCTCCGGCGTATGGAACAACCGCGGCATCAACCTGATCCGCTCCAACGACTTGGTTCATTGGGAAAGCACCACGTTCGACTTCACCCGCGGCAAGTCCGTCTTCTCCGACCCCGAAGCCACCACCGGCGTCTACGACACCGACGAGGAGTATGCCCGCATCAACCGCGTGTGGGCCCCGCAATTCATCTGGGACGAGACCGGCAACGGGGGCGAGGGCGCCTATCTGGTCTACTACTCCATCCTCTCGTCCAACGAGGGCGACACGCGCGACCGCATCTTCTATTCCTACGCCGACCGCGAATTCAAGACCCTGACACAGCCTCGGCTGTTCTTCGACCCGGGCGTGTCGGTCATCGACGCCGACATCGTCTTCAATCCCTACGACAGCCTCTACCACATGTACTACAAGCGCGAAGGGGCCACGGGTTCGGCGCGCGGCATCTATGAGGCCACGAGCGACCGCCTCGTGGGGGGCACGTGGACGGAAGTGATGCACGTGGACAACGAGGGCAGCGAACAGGTGGAAGGCTCCAGCACGGTGCGCCGCATCAACGAAGACGTCTATAACCTTTATTATATGCGCTACTCCGGCGGCAATGCCTACAAATATTGCGAGACCGACCACCTGGGACTGAACGTGGGCCCGTCGGCCAACCTGGAGGGCTCCGGCGCGTTCCAGCACGGGTCGGTGATGACCGTCACGGAGGAAGAGTACGACATGTTGCAGGCTTGGAGCGACGTGAAGCTCTTCCTGCCCCAAATCCAATCGCTGAAGGAAGAAAGCGGCAGCAGCGTGTTCGACGCTGCCATCCGGCAGGCCGAGGAAGCCCTTGAGCTGACCGGCCTGAGCAACCTGGCGCAAGCGCTGCCCGCAGCCTACGCGGCCCTGCAGGCCTCGCTGGCGGAATATGCCGAAGGAATCAGCGGCGGAGCCGACCTGACCTTCCTCCTGCAGAATCCGGAATTCACCACGGACGGGTCGGGCTGGACGGGAACAAGTTTCACGGCAGCATCGTCCGGCGTGGCCGAATTCTACGACAAGACGTTCGACACATATCAGGTGCTGAAGAACATGCCGGCCGGCACTTACCGCTTCCAGTGCCAGGGCTTCTACCGCGACGGCGACTATGCCGTGGCCTACCCAGCCCACAACGACGGTTCGGAGCAACTGCGCGCCGTGTTGTACGTCAACGACAGGTCGTGCCCGTTCATGTCGCTCTTCGACGACTCCGCGCCCTATACCTACACGCCCTACACTTACCCCGACAACGTATGGACGGCCAACAGCGCCTTCAACACCGACGGGGAATACACGGACAACTTCGTGGAATACACGCTGGACGAAGCGGGCGACCTGCAAGTGGGCATGCGCAAAGACACTTACAAGACCCACGACTGGACGTGCTTCGACAACTTCCGCCTATACTATTATGGCAAGGGGGACGGCATCCGCGAAGCAACGGGCGACAACAATGCCCCCGTGGACGTCTACACGCTCAGCGGGGTGAAGCTGCGCGAGAACGCCGCTCCCGCCCAGGCCACCAAGGGCTTGCCGCGCGGCCTCTACATCGTAGGGAAAAAGAAAATGCTGGTAAAATGATTCCCGGACCTTGGGAATCTGAAACTCATCCGCCGCCCCGCCCACAAAGGCCGGGCGGCGTTTTTTATATGATGCCCGCCATGGCGCAGACGGATAAGCCCTTGCGAGGCCACACATCGCCCCCGCTCCGAGCCGCCCCCATGCGGAAAGCGGACGAATGCCCTGCGGAGAACGGAACCGTACTTTCCGCAAAGTACTCGAGTACTCTCCGCAGAGTACGCTGGCGGACGGCGCACGGCGCCGCGGCGCATCGGGCCCAACCGGATGCCGACGGGCGCATGCCTGCCGTCCGGCCGGAGCGCCGTCAAGAACGGGCGAACGCCTCGGCCGCCAACCGGCGGCAAGCCCCGCGGTCCACTTTCCCGTTCTCCGTGTGCGGCACTTCCGCCACGCGAAGGATATGGCGCGGCACATGGTAACGGGGCAGGCACGACTTCATCCGCGCCACAAGGGAGGCATCGTCAGCCCCGCACGTGTCGGCCAACAACAGCACCAATGCCTCGCCCAACCGGCTGTCCGCCACGGCTGTCAGGGCGAAAGGCACAGCGATGAGCAGCTTCAGGCGCCGCTCGTCTTCCTCTATCTGGATTTTGACGCCCCCGCTGTTCACGGTGTTGTCCGCACGGCCCACGATGGTGAAAGTGCCGTCGGCATGCAGGCGCGCCACATCGTTCGTTTCCAAATCCTCCTCGCAGACTTCCGGCGCATGGATCACCAGCGTGCCGCGCGGCGAAAGCGAGAGGGCCACACCCGCGAAAGGCGTGTAGGCCTCCGAGGCGTCCGGCCCGTTGAGCGGACGCAAGGCGATGTGCGACAGCGTTTCGGTCATGCCATACGTGGAATAGACGCGACAAGGCATGCCGGACAGCCGGCGCTGCAGGGCCTCGTCCACGGCGCCCCCGCCCACGATGACGCAACGCACGCGGGCCAGCCGCTCCGCCTCGGCAGCGCATTGCAGGGTGTTGTAGAGTTGCATCGGAACGACTGCCAGGAAGTCCACCGGGTCGGCCACGTCGGCCAAAGGGTGCCCCGAAGGGCGGCGCACGCACAACCTCATCCCGGCCACCAAGGCGCGCACCACCACCATCTTGGCCCCGATATACTTCAAGTCCATGCACAGCAAAGCCGTGTGGCCCGCCCGAAGCCCCAGATGCTCACACGTGCGGACGGCACTGCGCATCATCCGCGCCTTTTCCACTTCCATCCGCTTGGGCACGCCCGTGGAACCGGACGTCTGCACCCTCACCGTAGGGGAAGGGGAAAACCATTCCGCCAGAAAGGCATACACGGCCCGGAGCGCCCCGTCCGCCTCCCCGTCCGACAGGCGTTCCAACAGCGGTCGGTCGGACGCACGGAAACGGCGTCCGGCCACCTCTATCTCCTGACGGTCAATCGCGGTCTGCCACATACCACAAACAGTCTTTCCTTATTTCGAGGGGCATCGGCACGTTGTCGGTGAAGAGCAGCCCCGTGCCCAACCCCTGCGGAAGCGCGGGCCGCCACGTGGCACACCATTGCGCGATGGCATTCAGTCCCACGTTCGACTCCAAGGCCGACGTGATCCACCAGCCAATGCCCCGCCGCTCCGCTTCCTCAATCCATTCGCGGCAACCGCTGAAACCTCCGTGGAGCGAAGGTTTCAACACGATATACTGCGGATGCAGGTCGTCGAGCAGCTGCACCTTCGCCGCGCGGGTGCAATGGCCAATCAGTTCTTCGTCGAAAGCCACGGGCAGAGGCGACGTCGCCGTCAGCCGGGCCATCTCGTCCCACTGCCCGGCACGGATGGGCTGCTCGATGGAATGCAAGTCCAGTTCGGCCAGCCGCTCCAACCGGTCCAAGGCGTCGGCCGGTGCGAACGCCCCGTTGGCGTCCACGCGGAGTTCCACTTCGTCTGCCGGGAAATGCCGACGCACAAAGCGCAACAGTTCCAACTCCTCTTCAAAATTGATGGCCCCGATTTTCAGCTTGATGCAACGGTAACCCGCCTCCATCTTCGTCCGTATCTGGGCATACATGGAGTCGTAGTCGCCCATCCAAATCAATCCGTTGATGCAGATGCCTTCCTCGCCGCGCGAGAAAGGCGTGTCCCACAAAGCATGCGTGCCGCGCTCATAGTGGCGGAAAGCCGTCTCCAGTCCGAAAAGCATGGAGGGGCAGGCACGCAGGCGCTCCGTGTCGGGCCGCCCCGCCAGTTCCGTTTCGGCGCACACGGCGCGCAACACGTCCTCATAATCCGGCCTGTCGTCGCAGCTCAGCTTCGGCAAGGGAGCGCATTCGCCCCACCCTTCGCGCCCCGGACAATCCTCGTCCGTGACCCTCACGTACCACGACCGCCGTTCGGTATAAACCCCGCGCGACGTGCCGGCCGGCTTTTTGAAATGGAAAAGCCGCGGAAAAACATCTATATGCAATTGTCCCATGTCCTTGTCTCTTGTGCTCCGGCTATGGCCAAGCCCGGCCTGCGGATGGCTTCCGGCTCTCCGAAATCAAGCCCGACGCTTTCAATGTTTCCATATTCTTCAATACATAAGTCCAGCGTTCAAAATCTGTCTCACATTCTTGCTCTTCCTTTTTTGTTGATTTCCTGCCCGAATATGTGCTTGAAGCCCACATCGGTAAAAGGGTTGATGAATCTGGCCATAGCGTTTCCTCCTAAATTATTCCTTTATGCAAAAATACTGAAAATAAAGGTTGCGCGCATGCGCGCGGCAGACAAAAAAGAAGGATTTAAAGAAAAACAAGGAATCGGACAACGGAGGAAACAGGCTGCATCGATGCGACAGGACGCGACGCGAACAGCCGGAAACGACAAGAACCAAAGCCCCGGGAAAAGGCCGACGCAGCCAACACAAAACACCGACTGCGCACCGCCACGCAAGTTTTTTCGCATCACAACGCAAAAAATACAGTACTATGTATTGCATAGTACCAATATAATACATACCTTTGTGCGGACATCGGGAAACGCCGGCCGGCAACACATCCCGAAAAAGAACTGAAGCCCATGAATGTAGACAATGCAAAATCGCAAATGCGAAAAGGAATGCTGGAGTATTGCGTCATGCTTTTGCTGCGCAAGGAACCGTCCTACGCTTCCGACATCATCGCACGGCTGAAAGAGGCCGACCTCATCGTGGTGGAGGGCACGCTCTATCCGCTGCTCACTCGACTGAAGAAGGACGGACTGCTGAGTTATGAATGGCGCGAGTCGACACAAGGACCGCCACGCAAATACTACGCCCTCACGCCCGACGGCGACGCCTTCCTCGACGGACTGGACAGCGCATGGAACGAACTGGCTGCCACGGTGGAGCACCTGAAAACAGGCGGCCCCGCAACGCTCCAGCAGGAATGAAACAACCGATTACCCTAACTTTTTAAACCTGAAACACAATGAAAAGGAATATCACCATCAACATGTTCGGCTCGCTCTACGCCATCGACGAGGACGCTTACGAGCTTTTGAACCAATACCAGAACAACATGCGCAGCTACTTCGCCCGCCAGGAAGGCGGCGAGGAAATAGCCGAAGACATAGAGCGGCGCATCGCGGAACTCTTCGCCGAACTGAAGGCCACGGGAGTGGAAGCCATCACCATCGAACACGTGCAGGACATCATCTCGCGCATCGGCAACCCGGAACAGGTGGACGGCGGAGACACGGACAACGACGGAGAAAACAACGGGAACCGCCCCGGAGAGGAGAGCAAGGGGGAAAGCGGGCGCAAGAAACTGTTCCGCAACCCCGACGACAAGATGCTGGGCGGCGTCTGCTCCGGAATGGCCTGCTTCTTCGGCATCGACGCCCTGTGGCTCCGGCTGATGATGTTTCTGCTCGCATGGTTCTCCGTGGGCACCATGATTGTCATCTACCTGATTCTTTGGGTGGTCATTCCCGAACCCCGTACACCGGAAGACCGGTTGCGCATGCAGGGACGGCCGGTGAACCTGGACAACCTGCGCGACGAAATCGTGGGCAACGTGCGCAAGGCGGGGCAATATGCCACCAAACCGGAAACACGGCAGACGGCCAAAGGGTGCCTGAGCAAACTGTTGAAAGGCAGCCTCATCTTCCTTATCCTCGTCGTCTTCCTGGCTTGCATAGTGGGAGCCGTGGGCTACATTTTCTATTTCTGTGCCAACTACCTCGGCTACATGAGCGCGACCACCCTGCTGCACGACGCGTCCCGGACGTTCCACATCGGACAGAGCGTATATTGGGTCATCGGTGCCAGCTTCGTCGTCCTGCTCACCGCCACCATCTACCTCGGCATCCATCTTTTCGCCCGCATGTTGGGACGCGCCCGCCCGCTGTCCTCAACGAAGCGAATAATTCTCGTTGTCATCTGGCTGGTGTCCGCCATTGTTTTCTTCGTGTCCGCCTTCCGGGGGACCGTACGTTATAACTTCGACAAGACTACCCAAAGAATGGAACGGCTGGCACAAAGGGACTCCATCCAGAACAGCGAGCAACAGGAATTCCTGCGTCGCGAAGGCTGGAAGGTGGTGCGCCACAAGAACGGGGACACCTATGCAAAAAGCGGGGAATACTACACCGGACTGCGTGAAAGACAATATCTCGACACGTGGAGCCGCGACAACACCATGGAGTATGAAGTGGAGAAGACCGAAAAAGTGGCGCCGGGCATCTACCGCCTGACAGCCATGGCACGCACGGACGGCCGCGGCTGCGACATATTCGCCCGCAGCGACGGAAAGGAACTGCGCTCCGCCGTGCCACCCTACGGCAACACGGGCGGCGAACTCTGGATGGAAGCACGGCGGATGTCGGAAGCCGCGGCGGACACGACCCGCAACACCGACAGCACCGCGACGCTCAAACTCACCGGACTCTGGCAAAACATCCTCGACGCCAACGGCGGGAAGGGATTCGGCTGGAGCCGCGTGACCATCGACAACATCACCGTGGGACCGGACGGAACGGTGACTTACGGCGTCTCCAACGCCCGCAGCGGAGAGTGGGACGGCACGTGGTTCTCCGCCACGGACTTCCGGTTGGAAAAAACAGATGCCCCCGCCCCCAAAAAGGACACACCCAAGCGCAAGGCCGTCTCCGCCCGCCATCAGCCCGCATAGGGAACTCCGGCCTGCCGGCCTCAACGACGGCAGACAAGCATAAAAAACACTTGGCGCCAAGCATTCGAGTGCTTGGCGCCAAGTGTTTTTTGCGTCCTACATCCGGTTCCACTTCGGCTTGCGCTTCTCCAGGAAGGCCTTGCCGCCCTCCTGCGCCTCGTCGGTCATGTAGTAGAGCATCGTGGCGTCGCCGGCCAGTTCCTGGATGCCGGCCTGCCCGTCGAGTTCGGCATTCAGCCCCACTTTGATCATGCGCAAAGCCAGCGGGCTGAGTTGCATCATCTCTTCGGCCCAGGCCACATACTCGTCCTCCAACTGCGCCAGGGGCACCACCTTGTTCACCAACCCCATGTCGAGCGCTTCCTGCGCATTGTACTTGCGGCACAGGAACCAGATTTCGCGGGCCTTCTTCTGCCCCACGACGCGAGCCAGGTAGGACGCGCCGAACCCGGCATCGAAGCTGCCCACGCGCGGGCCCGTCTGCCCGAAGATGGCGTTGTCCGAAGCGATGGTCAGGTCGCACACCACGTGGAGCACGTGCCCGCCGCCGATGGCAAAGCCGTTGACCGCCGCAATCACGGGCTTGGGCAGCGAGCGGATCTGCTTCTGCACCTCCAGCACGTTCAGGCGCGGCACGCCGTCCTCGCCCACGTAGCCTCCGCGGCCTTTCACGTGCATGTCGCCGCCCGAGCAGAACGCCTTGTCGCCCGCCCCGGTGAGCACCACCACGCACACGTCGCGCCGGTCGCGGCAAACGCGCAGCGCGTCGCTCATCTCCGCCACCGTGCGGGGCGTGAAGGCGTTGCGCACCTGCGGACGGTTGATGGTGATGCGGGCGATGCCGCCGTAAAAGTCAAAAAGGATATCCTCATATTCCTTCAAAGTCGTCCATTCTCTTTTCATATTTCCTGTTTTTAGTGTTTCTGTATTCTTTGTTCCACCTCGTTCAAACAAAGATACGGCTTTTCAGTCTTTGGCGCAATAAGAATGCTAAATAAAAAAAGAATATTACGGACATCGGGCACAGCGCGGATGCCCTTTGCCCCACGACGCGCGGCAGTGCCCGCCTTCGCCTCCCTCGGACGGATGATGGACGGACGGATGAGAGCAACGGGACGCCCGGCCTTGCCCTACGCGCGGCAACACCATGAGGAGGCCGCCAGCGTACTTTGCGGAAAGCACTCGAGTACTCTGCGGCAAGTACTCGAGTACCCTGCGGAGAGTACAATGCAAAACTCCGCAAGGCCGCACGCCGCTTTCTGGCGTCTACCGAAAGGCACTGCCGACCCCGAAAACCCTGAAACTGGAAACACCCGGAGACGGGCGATGCCGCATCCGGCCGGAACACGGCATCGCCGACGCCGTGCATGAAGAAAGACAAAAGATTTACATGTTTCACACGAGATGACAGCAGGGCAAAAAATAAGGCGGCAAACGCCGCCCCTACCAGCCCATGCGCCTCAGCCCTTCTGCCCCCACTCGTCCTTGACGCGGTGGAAATAGTCGCGCAACGCGGCGGCATCTTCCTCCGCATCGGTGAACACCTCCAGAAGGACGGGCGCCGCGGCCTGCCCGTCGAACAAGTCGTCGAGGGCGGCAACGAGGGAAAACGTGTCGGTGACCCGCATGTAGTTGAATCCCTGCGACTCGGCCCATCCGGCAGCCGCGGTCTCATGCGAGGCCGTCACGAAACGGCGCGTGTCGCCCTCCATCTCCAAGCCCGGCAAGGCATGGAAGATGGCCCCGCCCCCGTTGTTGAGCAGCACAATGCGCAGGTTGGGACCGATATGCCAGTTCCCCAGGATGTTCATGTCGTAGAAGAAACTCAAATCGCCCACCAGCAGGAAATTCAGCCGGTCGGAATCCGACGCATAACCCGCCGCGGCCGACACCGAGCCCTCGATGCCGTTCACCCCGCGGTTGCACTGCACTTCCACTCCTTCGGGCAAAGGGAAGAGTTCGGCCAGGCGCACCGCCGAACTATTGGCCAGATGCAGCACGGAATGCGGTGGCAAATCCTGCAACACGCGCTTCACGGCATAAAGCTCGGAATAGGGCACGTCCGGACAGTGCCCGGCGGCGCACTTCCCGCGCCAAAGGGCGGCATAATCCTCCGAGTGCAAGGCATCGCACCGGGAAAGCAAACGGCAGAAATCGGCGGGGGACGACTCGAACACGGCGCCCAACGCACAGAACAAATCGGCCAGCCGGCCGTCGGGCGACACATGCCAGTGGACCAGCGAAGGCGTACCGCGCAGGAACTTCTTCAGCCGTTTCGACACGATGTGGCCGCCCAGCGTGACGACCAGATCCGGGCGCAACGACTCCCGTCCGGCCTCGTCCTCGGCATACAGCACACGGTCGAAACCGCGCTCCGCTCCCGAAGCAGCCGGCAAGTTGCCCAGCAACTCCGTCAGCCAGGCCGCCCGCCCCACGGGGAAATAGGCGCCCACGCCAGCCGCCTCGTCGGCCGTCATCTGCCCCGACACCACCATCACGCGGCGGAAGCGGGGAAGCGACTCCTTCAGGAAATAAGCCAGCGCGCTTCCGCCGTCCGACAAGTCATGACGCACAATCTTGCGCACGGGCGGAAGTTCTTTCACCGAGAAATTGAACAAGGGTTCGGACAGCGGCACGTTGATGTGGACAGGCCCGCAACCGTGATGGTCCAGCTCGAGCAATGCCTCGTTCACCAGGCGGTTGGCATACCACCCGTCTTCTTCCGTGCGCACCTGGGGAAGGTTCACGGACATCTTGACCAGCCCCCCGAACACTCCGGGCTGCGGCAACGTCTGCCCGTCCATCTGCCCTATCCACGCCGCCGGGCGGTCGGCCGACACCACCACCAAAGGCACTTGGCGGTAGAAAGCCTCGCACACGGCGGGATGCAGGTTGAGCAGGGCCGAACCGGACGTGCAGCACACCACCACAGGGGCCTGCGACCGCAAAGCCAGCCCGAGGGCGAAGAAACCGGCGCTCCGCTCGTCTGTTATAGAATAGCACCGGAAAGCGTCGCAGGCCGAAAAAGCCTGCACCAACGGCACATTGCGGCTGCCGGGACACAACACCACGCGGCTGATGCCATAGGCCCGCACCAACGACACCAGCTGCAACACGCTCTTCTTATCTGTATACATGGGATTTTCCTTTCTCTATCACGTATTTCATCGTTTGCAACTTGCGCTCCGTCTCCGTCCATTCCTCTTCCAGCACCGACTCGGGCAACAGGCCGCCCCCGGCGTAAAGCCGGAAAGCGCCGGCCTCGCCGGAGCAGGCCATGCAACGCAAGTTGACGTACAATGCCGTATGGCCGCCGGGCGACAAGCGTCCGAGAAAACCGGCGTAATAGGAACGGTCATAGCCCTCGTGCGCCCCGATGAAGCGGAACGCCTCGTCTTTGGGCAAGCCGCACACGGCCGGTGTGGGGTGCAAGGCGCGCAACAGGCTGCCCAGCATCCCGGTGGAAGGAAGCGCAAAGCGGATGTCCGTGCGCAGATGGGCCAGTTCGCCGGCCGTGGCCGTCTGCGGCCCGTCGGCCGCAGGGCTGAGTCCCTGTCCGCGCAGACAGTCCATGATGTAGTCCGTGACATACGCCTGCTCGCGGATGTTCTTCTCCGACCAAGGCTCCCGTAGCACGCCGTCGCGCAGGAACTGCGTGCCGGCCAAGGCCATGGTGCGCCCTTCGGCGCCCTCGGTCTTCAAGAGAATCTCGGGCGTGGCGCCCAGCCAATAACCGGTCTGCGGAGCATGAAACAAATAAACGTAGGAATGCACATAGCGGCGACAGGCCGCACAAAAAGCCTTCGCCCACGAAAAATCCACGGGAGAAGGCCCGACCTGCTCGCGCGACAGCACCAACTTGCGGAAACGGCCGCCACGGAGCGCATCGGAAAAAGCGCGGAACGCGCGACTGTAGGCCTCGGTGGGCTGCGCCTGCCGCTCGCCCACGAAAGGCACGGGGGCCGGCGCCTCCACCTCGCCGGAACACGAAGCCCGCGACAAGGCGACGGACATCTCGTCCCCGCCCGGAAGCAACCATAAGGGATGCTCCCTTCCGACACGGAAAGGAGCAAAGACAAAACCAGATTTCCCGTCCAGCAAACTGATATCTTCGAACGGCTGCAAGGCGTCCGGCGCAACACGAAGCCCGCGGCACACCCTTGCTCCCGGTTCGCGGTAGCACACGAAAGCCCCGTCCCGGGACAGCCATTCTCCGATGACCGCCTCGTCGTCCGCCAGCATCATTTCCGTTTCATTACGCTATTTACCACGCGGATGGACGACACTAGCTTGCCCGTGGACGTGAACACGTCCACATTCCACACGTGCGACGAACGGCCTTTGTGCACAATCGTGCCCACGGCCCGCACCGTGTCGCCCTCGTGGGCCGAAGAAATATGGTTGCCGCTCACCTGCATCCCCACGACAAACTCGTCGGGTTTGCAAATCACCATGGAACCAAAACCGGCCACCGTCTCGGCCAGCGCCAGCGTGGCGCCGCCGTGCAGGATGCCGAAAGGCTGGCGGTTGCGATGGTCCACCGGCATGATGGCTTCCACGCGGTCGTGGGAAGCATAAGTGTATTGGATGCCCAAGTTGCCCATCAGCGTGCTTTCGGCCTGCGCGTTGATGGCATCCAGCGGGATTTCGCTCTCGCGCACCTCGGCCAGGAAAGCTTTCTCCACGGCCACGGCCACGCCGTCCTCGTTGTTGGACAGCGTCGTGTAGTCGGCGCAACGCTTCACGGAGTCGGCCGCATTGCCCATGGCAATACCCAAGTCGGCCAGCTGCAGCATGGTCACGTCCGCCGCACCGTCGCCGAACACCACGATTTCGTCGGTCTTGATGCCTTCCTTCTCCATGATGACGCCCAGCGTGTTGGCCTTGTCCACACGACTGCCCACCACTTCCAGGAAGTAGGGCTCCGAGCGGAACACGTCGAGCACGCCGGACAAGCGCCGCTTCCAAAGGTTCTCCAGCTCCACGAGCTTCTCCTCGTCGTCGCTCACCAGCATGCACTTGCACGGCGGATAGTCGATGGAAGCCGAGAAGAAATCCTGCTGCTCCAGCTTCATGCCGTTCAACCTGGCTTCGGCCTGCACATGGGGATTGCTCGCATCGTTGGTCACGATGGTGTCCCCGTTATACGTCAGGATGGCGAAGCCGTTCTTATTCGCTTTTTTCTCCAAGTAGGGAATCAACTCGGGATTGATGCGCCGCTCGAAGACCACCTCCCCGTTGGATGCGTTAATCACTTGGCCGCCGTTATACGAAAGGATATATCCGTTGTACGTACCCAGTTCCAATGTCTTGGCCAACGACAACAAACCGTATGTGGGGCGCCCCGATGCGATCATGATGCGCACTCCCATCTGCTGCACTTTGCGCAGCGTGTTCAGGGTCCGCATGCTCACTTCTTTCTCGTCGTTCAACAGTGTCCCGTCCACGTCGAGCACTAACATTTTGTATTTCATAGTCCCACGTTTTAAAGATGCACTTACAAATATAGTAAAACTCGCCCGATTTCGGATGGATTTAGGAAGAATAATGTAAACTATTGGGCTTTCAGGGAGATAC
>CALULQ010000032.1 GCA_944321525.1 uncultured Paraprevotella sp. | reverse complement strand
GCATACGGGCATGGCGGGATTCCATGCCGTATGCCGCCGTAGGGCGCAGCCTCCTGCCGCCAAGGGACGGGAGGGGAATAAAAGGGATAAAAGGGGATGGTCCGGAAAGATTCCGAACAGGCTTTCCGGACGAGGAGAAAATAGTTCCCCCGTCCTTTGTGCTTCAACCGGGAAGTTATATCTTAACGCGCGTAAGCGTAAGCGTCTGCCTCTAAATTTGAGAGAGAGAGAGAGAAAGAGAGAATATAAATAATTTGCTGACATGCAAATTATTAGAAAGGTTTTCTTTCAGAAAATCAACGCCCCAAAACGGCATAAAACAGAGACCCTCCCCGACAGGGGCGGGCACCGCCATTCCGCTGTATGTATTTACGTTTCCTTTCATCTTTCTCAATTCTCCCCGTCGGATATACATGACGCTCTGCATCGGAAGGAGATACATATATCCAACAATGGCGCAAAATTAAACAAAATCGCCGAAACGGAAGAAAAACGGGAGCATTTTTTCAGAGAACCCGATGAATTTCACTCTGATTCGGCCCGCGAATAAACAGAAACGTAACTTTGTGGAAACTCGTGGAAAGCTGTATTCATGTCTTTCCCGCCCGCACATACAAAGTTCCTTTGGCCCACCTGTTGGGGAACGTCCGCCCGCGTCGTGCGCACAAGCGCATCGCGCCTTGCGGAAGGCGAGCGAACGGAAAGCGGTCGGCGGAAATCCGACATGCGGACAGGGCGGGAAACGCCCTTCCGCCCCGCCACCGGGCCCGACCTGCTCGCCGACCTCCGCCGACGGCACCCACAGGCCGTGGCGGGCGTCAACCTGATGAAGCTGGCGCAGGCACTCGCCGGCATGGGCGTGCAGCGGGTGCACCCCCATGCCGGCAACCGGTGGCGCGTGGCGGAAGTGTGAAAGCCACACATTCACGTGAAAAAAGGGAAAGGAAAGTGACCGTAAGTCGCCAGAATCCACTATCTTTGCGGAAGCCCGAATCCAACAGGGCACAAAACCTTTCGTCACATGAAGAAAACATTCATCCTTTGCGCGGCAGCATTGTGCCTGTCCGCCGCAGGAAAGGCACAAGACGCGCAGACGCCGGAAGCCTTGAGCCAGAAGGTGGAGAAATTCGGAACCGCCATACCGCAGGAAAAAGTGTTCCTCCACCTCGACAACACCTGCTATTTCGTGGGCGACACGATATGGTACAAAGCCTACGTCACCCGCTCCGACCAGAAGAAGCCCACCGACCTGAGCAAGATTCTCTACGTGGAACTCTATACGCCCGACGGCTACCTGGTGGAACGCCAGCAACTGGAAATGCCGGACGGCACCGCATACGGGGCCTTCGCCCTGAAAGATTCCCTCTACGCGGGCTACTACGAAATGCGGGCCTACACGCTCTGGATGCTGAACTTCGGCGTCTACGAACACCCGCATTCCAACTGGACGGAATACCTGTTCTACAACAAACAGATGGCGCGGAACTTCTTCACGGACTATGACAAGATCTACTCGCGCGTGTTCCCCGTGTTCGACCAGCCGCAAACGCCCGGCGACTACACCAAGGACATGACGCTCAGGCCCATGCGACGCTATTTCAAGTCGAAGAAGGGCAAACCGGAACTCGACGTGCGCTTCTACCCCGAAGGCGGGGAACTCATCGCCGGCACCAACGGACGGGTGGCCTTCGAAGCCAACACGGCAGAGGGGCAGCACATCGACGTGGAGCTCTCCATCCGGGACAGCAAGGGCCGGGAAGTGGCACGCTCCAAGGTGTTCCACCGCGGAAGGGGCACATTCGGCCTGCCCGCCATCCCCGCCGGAGAGAAATACAAGGCCGTGTTCCAATACCAAGGCTACGACTACACCGTGCCGCTCCCCGAACCGGCCAAGGAGGGATGCGCCATGCAGGTGGACAACACGGGCGAGGCGCTCCGCATCGCCGTGCAGGCTGCCGGGCTCGCCACGCCCACGCCGGCCCTGGGACTGCAAGTCATGTCGGGCGGCGTGTCGAAAGGATTCTATGACATCCGCCCCGACGGAGCGGGAAAAGCCGTGGTCGAAGTGCCCCTGTCACAGCTCCCCACGGGCGTGAACCAAATCACCCTGTTCGACGGGAAAGGGCGGATCTACGCCGACCGCCTGGTGTTCGTCAACCACCACGACTACGACCAGCCGCAGATGGACATCAGCGGCATAAAGCCACAATACGAGCCCTTCGAGCCCATCGCCCTGCAACTGCAGCTCAAGGACCCGCAGGCCACCGCTCCCAACGTGTCGCTGGCCGTGCGCGACCATGCTACGGACGAGCTCACGTATGACAACGGCAACATCCTCACCGAAATGCTGCTGGGCAGCGAACTGAAGGGATTCGTGGAAGACCCCGGTTTCTACTTCGAGCAGGACGACAGCCTCCGCACCCAATCCCTCGACCTGCTCATGATGGTGCAGGGCTGGAGACGCTATTCATGGAAAGCCATGTCGGGCACGGAACCCATGGCCATCCGCCACATGCCGGAACAGGTGCAGACCATCTCGGGATGCGTGAACGGGATACAGGAATTCCGGAGGGTGTACGGAGAGAATGTCAAGGAAGAGAACTGGCTGCCGGGGCTCGGCACCATGCTCATCCCCGACGAATCGGTGGAGCGGGACGAGACCATCGAGAACATCATGGCCGAACGCGACAACGCCGATCAAGGACAGACGGGCATCAACTCCAACAACACTGCCAACACCAACCCCTACTCGCAAATGGTGGAAGACAACCTGCACGACCCCTTCTCCACGGGATATGTCATCAGCAACCTGGACAAGGAAGTCAACGTGTGGTCGTCGTTCGTGCAGGGCACCGACCACATGGACCTCATGCAAGCGACCGAAAACGGCACTTTCTACCTGCAGACGCCGCTGCTCTACGGCCAGTACGTCCTGTCGCTCCAAGCCGCCGGACTGGACAAGGGCGTGGAGTACATCAAAGAAAAAATGAAAGAAGGATACACCGACGAGGAGGCCTATCCCGACTACTATGTCAAGCTGAACCGCTTCAACCCCATCTTCACCAAGCCCTATTCTTACTACCAGGACGCCCCGCGGTATGAGGGCGACGAACGGTTCGATGAACCGGGCGCACAGACGTCGTTCACCGACCGGCAGCTCGCCACCGTGGTGGTGCGCACCAAACGGGGCGGACTGCGCAAACTCGACCTGAGCAAACCGGCCCTGGTGGTGGATGCCTACGAGGCCTTCAACCTGACCGCCGACTACGGGCTGAGCACGGGAACGCACAACTGGGTCACCTTCCCCCAGCAGGTGGCCATCACCTACATCGGCGACATGGGCATGGACCGCGACTATTTCCTGCAGGTGCGCTACGACGGGAAACCCATCAACCTGAAAAACACACGGCATGACGTGGCACCGGCACAAATGCTCAACGGCTCGAAAATCAACGTGCCGGACATCATACATGCCGGGGAAGGGCACATGGACAAGTACCGACACCTGCGCAACCTGGACAAGCTCTACATCTACACCGACTATGCCCCGCGCGAGCAGGGAAGCCCGAACTACCAAGGCAGCAACCAGCCGGACGTGGTCATCGACTACCGGCTCTTCCCCGACGACGGCTACCAGCCCAGCTACCGCGAAAGGCACTACATACTGGACGGATATGCCGTGTGCGAGGACTTCTACAGTCCCGACTACAGCCAGAAGCCTCTGCCGGACACGAAAGACTACCGCCGCACGCTCTACTGGAACCCCAATGTGGAATTCGACGCTGAAGGGAAAGCCACCGTCAACCTCTACAACAACAGCAAACAGACGGTGTTGAGCGTGCATGCCGAGGGCATCACGGCGACAGGCACCCCCATTGTGTGGGACAACGGAAACTAATCCGCCCCGCACCTCCGACCAACGAAACCATCTTTCCCGCGCCTCATCCGGAGGAGCGGGAAAGATTTTTTTTGCCCCCATTACGTCTTTTTGCCCCGGCTTGCGTCTTATCTACAGATTGCAATCGCAAAAAACAAATCAAAAACGACAATGAAAACATTCATCAACCCATCGCCCCAAGGCATCCCGGACGCGGACATCGCCGCGCTGATGGAAGCCGAACGCCCCCACCTGCTGCGGTATGCCTGCTACAGGCTGGGGAACAGCGACGACGCGGAAGACGCCGTGCAGGACGTGTTCCTGCAGCTGCACGACAGGCAACACGACGCCCAGGGACGGCCATTGGCACAGCCGCGCAACTACCTGTACCGCAGCCTGTCCAACGTCTGCACCGACCGCCTGCGCCGCCTCCGCTCGAGGCAGTTCATCCCCATCGAACAGGCCGCCCACCTCTGCGAGGAACAGGCGGAAAGCTTCGAGCAGGAGTTCCGCAGGATTTCCGCGCTACTGGCCGCCATCCCCGACGAACAGGCCGAAGTCATCCGGCTGCGGCTGCACGGCGGCAACAGTTTCGCCGACATCGCCGACATTCTGGAACTGCCCGTCTCCACCGTCAAATCCCGTTTCCAATACGGCATCGAGAAAATCAGGAAGGGCCTCGGCCCGCAAAGTCAAACCCGCTAAAACAACGTATCACCATGAAATGTGAAGATTTCAAGAACCATATCGCCGACTTGTGCGACCGTCAAACCGACGAAAACATCAAGGCCGCCTGCATGCAACATCTGGAAGAATGCGCCGCATGCCGCGCCTATTACGAAGAATTCATGCACACCGTGGACCTGCTCACCCCGCACCACGAGCCCGCGGCGTCCCGCCCGGCGAAAGCCGCCATCGTGCAGGCGCCTCAACGCAAAGGCGCCGTCAGGAAGTTGGGGCGCCGCCTGCTGCAGGCAGCCGCCGTCGTAGCCATCTTCCTGGCCGGCGTGGGCACGGGCCTCAGCGGTTTCTTCTCCGCCGAAGCCGAAGCCACGCCCTCCATCCCCCTGGTGTTCGACCAGTCTATCAGCCGTTCGCGCCAGGCCGGCAGCTTCACCCTGTCGCTACGGGTGCGCACCACTCCGGGAGAAAACTTTGCCTACATCGACCCCGCCGCCGGATTCACCCGCATCCGCGTGTCGTCCATGCGCGTAGGCCCGCAATCCTATTGGCGGATGGAAAAAGAAGGCGGACGCACCATCGTGGCCGACGGCCACAAGCAATACATGTGGGACACCGGCGGCAACGGTGTGTGCGGAAACCTTGACGCCAACTTCGCGGAAGGCTTCGCCGCACTGCTCCATCCCGAAAGCCTGCTGGAACAACAAAAAAGCGCCTTGGGGCAGGACGGGGACACGCAGACGGAACAAACCGAGACCGACTCCACCATCACCATCGTCACGCACACAAAAGTGTATGGCAGCATCGTCTCCCCCGCGCTGCTCGAAGGCCGGGAAGACAGCTACCGGTGTACCACGGAAAACGTGTTCTCCAAAGCCGACGGATGCCTGAAGGCCATCCGGATGTGGTGGGAACGCGACGGACGGAAAACGCTGGTGCTGGAAAGCGAACACATCGCATACGACGTGCCGCTCTCGGCCGCACGGCTCACGCAACGCCCCGACTCCACGCAGGAGGACTGGCAGACGGCACAGACGCCCCTTGTTGACGCTCCCGAAAGGCTGGCCCGGCTGCAGGAGGAAACGGCCACGCAGGCCGCCCGCAGAATTCTGGACGCACTCACCCAAGGACGGCCCCAAACGGCCGCCGAGGCCCTGCACGCCTATGCCGGCGGCCTCGACCGGATTTGCGAACGCATGAAAGGCGGACGGATCAGCGACATCAGCGAACCGCAAGAGAAACAGGGCTATGCCGGAGTCGTCGTGTTCTACAAACTGACACGGCCGGACGGGAGCGCGGCCACCCTCCACCTCTCCCTGCGCCGCGACAACCCGCAAGGCATCTGGACCGTGGACGGCGGACTGTAAACCCGCCCGCCGGGATGCCCGCTCCCGGAACGGCGGAGGCTACGGGGCAGCGGGGGGAGGGCGCGCAGGTCCTCCCCCCTTGTCCCGCCACATCCGTGCGGAGCGCGCCGGCGTACTTTGCGGCAAGTACTCGAGTACTCTGCGGCAAGTACTCAAATACTCTCCGCAAAGTACAATTCATGCCCCCGCACGGCATTCTCCCGCCTCCGGCAAGGAAACGGCCGGAAACGCGGACGGCAAAGCGCCGGACAGCGACATCCCCGCCACAGCCCGAAGCCCGTCCGCATAAATAAAGAATGGGGGCGCACCATCACGGCGTGCCCCCATCTTCATTGGAAATTAATAAATGTACCAACCTATTTTACCTTTTATTAATTCCCTTCACTCTGCGCGTGTGTTTCGTGCAACCGGACTCACGGCCCGGCTGTTTCTTCCACTCTTGCGAATGACACCCAAAATTTAGAGAAAAGCGGCCCGGCCGATGCCGGACCGGGCCGCCTGATAGTTCCCGTTCCCACACCTCCCATGCGGAAGGCGAAGAAACTTTGTTCACCTATGACAAACTACTTAGCACCTTGGTTGATGGTGAAGGTCAGGTCTTGGAAGTACTCCGTAGCGCCAACCGTCTTATCATCATGCTTCATGTTGGTAATAGTACCCCAAGGCGAAGTGGCGATCACGCGGATGGTCACGGTGTAAGCCTGTGCGAACTCAGCCTGACGGGCGTCATCTGTGAAGCTTACAACACCGTTCTCGTCTACCTCCACATACTTGTCGTCAATAGGAGTACCGTTGGCGTCAACAACCGTAAATCTTGGCGCCTTCATACCGTAAACAGCATTCGTAAACGGATCGACTTTAAAGTTAGACCGCCATTCTTTTTTCTCGTCATCATAGCCAATTCCTACCATCGTTCCGTTCTCCCACATCGTGAATCCATTAACGTCGGTCCACTTAGCTCCCTCTGCGATGTTGTAGGTCTTGTTCAAATCATCCACAGCCTTCACTGTTTCTGTCGGGCTCGTCCAAGTTCCGCTCAAAGCACGTACACTGATGTTCAGCGTCGACTCGTCGACCTTATGTCCATTGTAGTTCAGATAAATCTTGCAAGCCACATTCTTTCCGGTATAGGATGCAGGATCATAAACAAGCTTATTGCCCACTCTCTTGACACCGGCAACAGTACCTCCATCAGCTATTACTACATTATCAATCGAAGGCTCAATCACTACGTCGTAACCCTTCTCGGTTGCATCAGCCACCAAGCCTGCGTAGTTGGCGAACAAGTCTTCCATATTGAATTCCTTGTCCATGCTCTCCACAACTCGGCCATCCCCGGCATTTTCCGTGCCTTCAGCCCACTGGATCTGCGGACGGAATTCAAGAGTGCCGCTCTCAGTCCAACGCTGCGGGTTCTTCTCGATGGTCGTCACCGGATACTGCATTGCGTTGTAGTTCACATTGATGGTATAAGAATCCGTCTGCGTGGAAGCAGCCGACTCCCTCAACGTAATTTTCAACGTACCACCCTTATTAATATTTGCCTTAGCAGGTACCACGATGTACAACGTATTGTCGTCCGCCACATCCGCATTCACATCAAGTGCCTTAATATCCTTACCCGTTGCCAATGAGAATGCAATGCCGGTAGGAGCATCAACAACTTCAAGGACATTGTAATCGCCGCGCGACAATTCGGTAACCTTGATAATCTCATCCATCTCATCGCTGCTCAAAGCAATGTATTGATTGTTCTGGTTCCACGTGATGGTCTTCGTCTCTTTCACTGTGTGCTCTACCACACGACGACTTACCGTTACTGTCGCAAATGGATCTGCATAAATCTTGAACGTGCCGAAATTGGCCACCGGGGTCACGGTCACTTCACGGCCAATCATGGCGTTCGAAGCGTTCGGAATACTCAGTACACCGGTTTCCGGGTTAATTTCAAACCAGCTGTCGTTCGTATCGTCTTGGTCTGTCAGCGTAGACAAATCGTAGCTTATTGTCGGTTGACCATATTCGGCCACCATGTCCTCCACAATCGTTTTCTTATTGGCATCGTAACCCACTACCTTCAAACCTGCACCATAATTCAAAGTGCTGGCCCCTCCAGTCGGGGTCAAATAAGGCAAGCTGGTAACATCTTCATTATCACTTACTACCTCTATCGTCCTCACCTTATCCGTAACCTTGGTAGCCGTAAAGTAAGTCGTCGTCAGATTGGTATTGTCCACGGCTTCACCTTCTTTGGGCGTCACAGCCTTGATAACGGCACAAACAGCCCATACGTCATTGACACCATTTATCTCATCAATGTTGGTCTTCACTTTATAGGTAATGATACCGGTAGCCTCGTCCACTGAAGGTTTTCCATCAATCTGCACGGCATTGAAGTTACTTCTCGTGAGTTTCTCGCCATCGAAGCTCAATTCGTACTTCGGGTTCTCGCCCACGAAATCGGCAGCCTTGCTGGCCGGAGACACGCGGAAACGAATCTCGTTGGTCTCGATGCCTTGGGCCACTTCGATATACTTTTGTTCGTCGGTTCCCTGTGCATCCTCATTATACACCTTCAACACGGACGACTTCAGCAGATAGCCGCCTGCTTCGGTCGAAGACAAGTTCGGGAGGTAGACCACGCTCTGGATCATGTCGAACTTGGCCATTTCAGCCCGGATTTCGTCCATCTGAGCCTGGATGCCGGGGTTGGCTTCGGGGTCTTCCTCAGTGCCGCTGCCGTTCAGGGTCTGCTCCAAGGCGTCAATTTTCTGGCAGATGCTGGCAAAGCTGTCATAGCCCGTGCCGCCCAACAGTTCGCCCACGATATCGTCCTTCCAAGTCTCAATCTCAGCCAGACGATAAAGGATGCTCTCGGGCGTGGTGGCATTGCCGATCTGCGTCTGCAGCGTCTCGAGCGACTCCACGGTGGCAGGCAGGGTCTTGAGTTCAGCCAAGATGGCGGCGTCCGAAATGGTGGTGGCAGCCTCTTCGCTGATGGTGTTGACCAAGTTGTTGATCTTGGTGACGTTTGCCGTCAGCTTGGCCAGCTCCTCACCGTTGTTCTCCAGCCATTTCTCCACTTCTACCAAGCGGTTGCTTACGCTCACGACGCTGTCCGTAGCCTCTTTCAAGTCGTCCGACAAGTCGTTCACGGTCGTCTGCAGCCCGTCGATGGCACCGGTATCTTCCTTGCCGGCGATGGCCTGCTTCAGCTCTTCCTCGGCCTCGGCCAGCTCCTGGCGCAAGCTTTCAATCTTGCCTTCCAGTTCACTCTTCTGGCTCTGAAGCTGGTTCTGGGTCTCTCCCAGAGTACCGTCGATTTCATTCACCTGCTCGATCAAGCCGCTGACCTGTCCGGCCAAGTCGGCCACCTGCGACAAGTCGCCGCTCGAAATGGCCGTCTGCAAGGCGGCCACTGTTTCCTGCAACTGCTGCACGGCCGGCGCGTCGGCCTTGCCGGAAGTCAGTTCGGCAATGTCTTCTTCCAAAGCAGCCTGCGCGTCCCGGAGGGCTTGCAGGGCCTCGGCCGTAGACACGTCCACCGATTGCTTCAATCCGTCCACTTGCGACTGAAGATTGGCAATGTCGTCATCATAGTCTGAACAACCTACCCACAGGGGCGAGCTCACAGCCAATGCCAAGAACATTGCGACACTAATAAACCTCTTTTTCATAATAAAAATAAATTAGTTAAAACTGTAATTCCAATCTCTACTGTTATTATTTCACTTGCTCTCTACGCTCCACCTCTATGCAAGAGGTGGATAAATTTAGTCCCGCATTCTCCCTATATATAATAGGTATAAGCCACTCCTGCCCCCATCGGAATACGCCGCGCCACCCGTTTTCCATTTATTTTCCATACTTTTTTCTATAAAAAAGAGCCAATTATTTTGTTGGTTTAAGGATTTTATCTACATTTGCATCGAATTTATCCACCTCTTGCATAGAGGTAGAAAGAAATAACACCATTAAAGCATTTATTATACAACATATTACGATTTAATAAAAACTCGAAAAACAGATTTATTACTACAACATAAAATCCCATATCATGTAAATCAAATTATTCATCCAGCCTTATCATCTATCATCACATAAAAAATACGATTTGATTACGCTTTTCATCCGCCAAAGGCAATTGGAAGGGATAAACGGCTTAGACCGAAGAAAAAGGAGAGGATGTACATAAAGGGAAAAAGTATTTCCTACAACGGATTTGGATAATTCATCAAACCCGTGTAATTTTGCATTCAGCAGCAGAAAAGGACAAAGGAGCAATGAAAAATTACAAGACGATGCTCACCGGCTTAGCCGGCGAAAGTGCAGTGATGGCTGCGCTGTGTCTCAAAGGATGGTGTCCGTCAATGGCCTACAACAACTGCCCGACTTTCGACATCTTGTGCTATAACCCGGATACCAAAGCCACCATCGCCATACAAGTAAAAACGGTGAGAGAGAAAAAGGACGGAAAGAAAATCCCGGCATTCCCGCTCATGGGGAACCGGGACGAAAGGCAGGCATTCTACCGAGAAGTGGCAGGCCCATACATTTTTGTCTATATCGACAAAGACGACAAGTTCAGTTTCTACATCCTCTCCAAAGCACAATTCATTTCGCTTTCGAGCCAATTTGAAGAAGACTACGACAACCTGCCCAGAAAGAAACCCCTTGCGCCCAAAAGCCCCATGGCCATGCCCAAAGCGCGCATCGAGGAGTTCAAGGACCAATGGGACAACCTTTGGCGCTGACGCCACGGGGCGGACAAGCGATGCCGAACGGGAGACGGGAACGGGACGGCCGCCTCAGCCTATCAGGCTCAAGAGTTTACGTTCCGGCGCCTCGGGCAGCAAACGGCGCAAGTGACGGTAGATTTTCTCCAATGACTCTTCGGGCGAGCAACCGGCATCCAGACGACCGTAAAGCGTTTCCGGCAGCACATAGCGCGCCACGCCCCAACCATACGGCCGGCCATGCCGGTCCATGTTGTATTCAAAATCGGCAATGACGATGTGCAACCCCATCATCAGGCGCGTGAGAATCGGTTCGAGCGAAATCTTGCCGTCTCCTTGCACACCGTCCTTCAGGTCGGCCGCCGAACGCCGCCCCCGCCCCTTGGCGAAGCCCAGCATCCGGCGCAGGTCCTTGACCGTCACCCCGCCTTCGCAGGCTATGGTCTGCAGCACCATGTCGTCCAGCGCGGCGGTGTCCTCGTCCTTGGCATAACGCAGGGAACGCCGGTAGTTCATCAAGTCCGGCAACCACTCCAGACTGACGTATCCTGCCTTACGGTTGAAAATCTTCCCGTAGGCGCAATGCCCTTCCCGGATGACCGGGCCTTTCCATTCCCACGCGCCTTCCCCTTCGTCCGGGAACCAACAGTCCCATGCCGTCCTTTCCTCGATGGAAAAGCCGGGGATGCCGCAACGAAAGAAGGGCAGGAACCCGCATTCGAGTACCTGCCGCTCCATTTCCACCGCATTTCTTATTATTCTTGCGTCCATATCATTATTCATCGTCCGTCTGCCTTGACATCAGCACACTTCCGACCCGGGCTTCACCTCGCGTTCCACCGTGGTCACGCTCAGGCTGCCGTCGTAGTCCATGGCCGAAAGAATCATGCCCTGGCTCTCGATGCCTTTCAGTTTGCGCGGCGGCAGGTTGGCGATGAAGCACACCTGCTTGCCCACCAAGTCCTCCGGCTTATAGTATTTGGCGATGCCGCTCACGATGGTGCGGTTCTCCAGTCCGTCGGCAATCTTGAAGCACAGCAGTTTGTCGGCCTTGGGCACCTTGGTGCATTCCAACACCGTACCCACGCGAATGTCCAGCTTCTCGAAGTCCTCGAAAGCGATGTTCTCGCGGATGGGCTTCGCCTTGTAGTTGGCTTCCTCGTTGGCCTTCTTCGTGTCCAGCAGTTTCTGCACCTGCGCCTCGATGACGTCGTCCTCTATCTTCTCGAACAACAGTTCGGGCTTGCCCAGCTGATGTCCGGCGGCCAGAAGGTCGGTACGTCCCAACTGGTTCCACTCGAAGTTCTCCATGTTCAGCATCCCGCGCAGTTTCTTGCTGCTGAAGGGCAGGAACGGCTCGAAGGCAATGGCCAGGTTGGCCGTGAGCTGCAAGGAGATATAGATGATGGTCTTCACGCGCTCCGGGTCGGTCTTCACCACCTTCCACGGCTCGCAGTCCGCGATATACTTGTTGCCGATGCGGGCCAGGTTCATGGCCTCCTTCTGGGCGTCGCGGAACTTGAAGTTGTCCAGCAGTTCCTCCACCTTGGCCTTCACGTCCTTGAACTCATCCAGCGTCTGGCGGTCGTAGTCCGTCAGCTCGCCGCATTCCGGCACGATGCCTTCATAATACTTCTGCGTGAGCTGCAGGGCGCGGTTCACGAAGTTGCCATAGACGGCCACCAGCTCGTTGTTGTTGCGGGCCTGGAAGTCCTTCCACGTGAAGTCGTTGTCCTTCGTCTCCGGCGCATTGGCCGTCAGCACGTAGCGCAGCACGTCCTGTTTGCCGGGGAAGTCGCGCAGGTATTCGTGCAGCCACACGGCCCAGTTACGCGACGTGGAAATCTTGTCGCCCTCCAGGTTGAGGAACTCGTTGGCCGGCACGTTGTCCGGCAGGATGTAGCTGCCCTCGGCCTTCAGCATGGCGGGGAACACGATGCAGTGGAACACGATGTTGTCCTTGCCGATAAAGTGCACCAGGCGCGTCTCGGGGTCTTTCCACCACTTCTCCCACGAATCGGGCAGCAGTTCCTTCGTGTTGCTGATGTAGCCGATGGGCGCGTCGAACCACACGTAGAGCACCTTGCCCTCGGCTCCCTCGACCGGCACGGGAATGCCCCAGTCCAGGTCGCGGCTCACGGCACGGGGATGCAGCCCCGCGTCGAGCCAGCTCTTGCACTGCCCATACACGTTGTTGCGCCATTCCTTGTGGTCTTCCAGAATCCACTGCCGCAGCCAGGCCTCGTGCTTGTCGAGCGGCAGATACCAGTGCTTCGTCTCGCGCATCACGGGTTTCGAGCCACTGATGGCACTCTTCGGGTTGATGAGTTCCGTGGGCGAGAGCGACGAGCCGCATTTCTCGCACTGGTCGCCATACGCGCCTTCGGCATGGCAGTAGGGGCATTCGCCCGTGATGTAGCGGTCGGCCAGGAAGGTGCGGGCCTCTTCGTCGTAATACTGCATGGACGTCTTCTCCACGAACTCGCCTTTGTCGTAGAGCGTGCGGAAGAAGTCCGAAGCCGTCTCGCCATGCACCTTGGACGTGGTGCGTCCGTACACGTCGAACGAGATGCCGAACTCCTCAAACGAGTCCTTAATCAGTTTATGATAGCGGTCCACCACGTCCTGCGGCGTGATGCCCTCCTTGCGGGCCCGGATGGTGATGGGCACGCCGTGCTCGTCGGAGCCGCCGATGAAGAGCACGTCCTCTTTCTTCAGCCGGAGATAGCGCACGTAGATGTCCGCCGGCACATATACGCCCGCCAGATGGCCGATATGCACCGGTCCGTTGGCATACGGCAGGGCCGACGTGACTGTTGTTCTTTTGAATTTCTTCTCCATCTTATACTATTTTGATTGAATGATTGTCTTTTCCAAGAAAGTACGTGCAAAGTTAGGAAATATCACCGGAATAACCGAACAAAGCCGACAGATTTACGCAAAAGAGACATTGAGATATAAGCGCAGAAGGACATCTGCGCCGTTATCGGCAGGCTGGCTTCCAGACAGGCCAAACGGACGGCAACCCGCAATATCCGACAATTCGCATATTGTCCGTCTCGCATAGCTTTAAGTACAAAACATATTCACTTTTTTTGTGTACATCCCAAAGAAAAGCATTATCTTTGCACCAGTAACAACAAGGCATCATGTTAATAGAGTTCGATAAAGACTATCTGCGTGAATTGTTCGAGCAAGGGCGTACGAGTGATAAAAAACACCGTTACCAACCCGAAATAATCAAGGGGTATAAGAAATGCGTAATGTACCTCAAACGCGCAAACAACGTAGAGCAACTTTATCCTATACACTCCCTGAACTACGAAGTTTTGCAGGGCGACAAAAAAGGCATCTCGTCCGTGCGCATAAACTTGCAATACCGACTTGAATTTACCGTAAGGGACGTGTTTGGAGAACAAATAGTAACAGTATGCCGCCTGTTGGACATTAGCAACCATTACAAATAATTTCGAGCATGGAAACAGCCAAGAGAATTTACAGACCTGACGAATTACAGCCGTCCGAGCCTATACACCCCGGCGAAATGCTTAAAGACGAGCTGGAAGCGCGTGGAATGTCTCAAAGAAAGTTTGCCGGATTGATTGGTATGCCTTACACTGCGTTTAATGAGATAATCAACGGGAAACGCCCGATAACTACCGATACGGCATTGAAAATCGAGGCGGCAACAGGCATATCCGCAAACATTTGGATTGGATTGCAGACCGACTACAATATACAGACTGCGCGGCGGAACAACAAACTTGCCGCTGTGCTTGAAAACATTCGTAAGGCGGTTGCGGTTCTCTGACAAGCCTGCGGAGAATCTTATGCCTGTACGGCAATTATAAAAACTAAGGCCATCCCCGTCTGCATGAATCGCCTTTGCTGAACACCGAACAGTCCTCTGCGCAGAGTACTCGAGTACTCTGCGCAAAGTACTGCAACGGACTCCGCACGGCGACATCCGGCGCCGGGCAAGGCCGTCCGGCGCCGGCGTGACACCGCCAACCGCCTCACTCCGTGCGGATGCTGAGGATGGGGTTCTCGCGGGCCACCTGGCGACACTGGAACCAGACGGTGAGCAGCGTGATGCCGCCAATCAGGACGAAGGGCGCCAGGAAGAGCCACCAATGGATGGGCGTCTTGTAGGCGAAGTTCTGCAGGTAGTAGTACACGGCATACCAGGCCACGGGGGCAGCCACCACGAAGCCGACGAGCAGGATGCGCCCGTACTGCAGGCAGAACATGCGGACAATCTGCTTCGACGTGGCCCCCATGATCTTGCGCAACCCTATCTCCTTGCGGCGGTAGTTGCACTCGAAGAGCGTCATGCTGAACACGCCGCTCAGGGCAATCAGCACGGCCAGCCCGCTGAAGAGCAGCAAGGTCTGCTGCATGTGCCATTCGTTCCGGTAGATATTCTCCATCAGTTGGAACTGGGGCTTGATTTCCCATTGCTTGTCGGGCGCGAACTTCAAGCAGTAGTCGCGGATGGGGGCGAAGGCCTCCATCAGATCCACGCCCTCCTTGATGCGGATGTTGACGCTGCTGCGCCACCCCCAATTCAAGTATTCGCCTCCGGAGAATACAATCAGACAGGTGGGCTGCACCTCTTCGCGCAAGGAAGCCGACTTGAAGTCTTCACAAATGCCTATGATATGCCCCACATCATTGACTCTCTTTCCTACACGGACCGCCGGATAAGTATCGTATGCCTTCCGGTTGAAAATCATGGGATTGTCCTTGTCCTGCGGATTGAAATCCTCTCCTTCAAGCAGTCGGATGCCCATCACCTTCAAGTAATTGGGCGACACGGGAATGCAAATGAATTGCAAAGGAGTTCCATCTTGTGCGACACGCCCCCAAGACATCACCTGATGACTGAATTGAGCCGAGAGCAAGAACTGGGACAACGCCACGTCCTCCACACAGGCCACCTGCCGCAAACCGCTGACGAAAGCCTCGGCATCATTTCCCCCGACACCACAATCCAACAAACTGATGGTCATCAGCCGGGTCTGGTCGTAACCCAGATAGGAATGCCGCATATAGTAGTTCTGGCTCACGATGCCGCCCACGATGATGACCAATGCCATGGCCACAGACAGCTGGATGCCGATGAGCACATTGCGTATCCTCCGCCCGCGAGCCGTCAGGCCGAAGTTGCCCTTCAGCACCAAGGCCGGCTGGAACGAAGTGGCATAATGGGCGGGAAACACGCTGGCCAGCCATCCCACGAGCAAGGCAATGACACCGGTGAGGCCGAGGATGAGCGGATAGCCCGACAAACGGATGTTGACGTTCAGCAGGTCGTTCACGAAGCTCTTCTCCAACGCCAGCACCACCAACAACGACAAGGCAAAGGCCAGCAACGCGAGAAAAACACCTTCGGAAACCAGACCGCGTATCAACGTGCGGCGGCGGACTCCCAGCACCCGCTGCGTGTTCAGGCTCCTCATGCGCAAAGGCGTGAGGGCCGTATAGAAGTTCGTGAAATTGATGGCCGCCGTGAGGATAATCAACGCACAGATGCACAAGTAAATCAGGCGTTGCTTGGGGTCGGCCTTGGGCATATTGCCATAGGACGTCTGTAGTTCAGGATGAAAAAACAACTCGTTATAGGCCGTGAGATGGAACACCAGGCCCCCATCCCCCACAAGAGAATCGTTCAACAGTTTCTCCACCTCAGCCCTCTTCTCGGGATGCCGAAGTTGCAAGTATCCAAAATAACGCCCGTTCCGCCAATCATTCGCCTGATAATTGGCCAGATTGTTATACACATGGTTCTGCACCGAACAGTTCTCCGGAAAGTCGCGATACACCCCGCCGATAATCCACTGCTCGTTGTTGTTCAACCGCCAGATGGCCGTCCCCACCAGGTCGGTGCGGTGGAACACCCGCCGGGCCAGGCTCTCGGGGATGTACAAGTATTGTGGACGGTGGAAGGTGGACGTGTCGCACGCCACCCAGTCGAACTCGAACATGTCGAAGAACTGGGGCGTGATGCCGTGCGCCTTGCTCTCGAATTCCGTCTGCCGGTCCTCCGTGGCGGCACGCAGGTCCCATTCTTCAATCAGGGCGTAACGCTCAATCTCGGGAGAAATCCGGGCACAACGTTGCTCTATCAGAGGACGCGAATGGTGACTCGAAATCTGAAAATTAGGAGATTCCTTGCTGATATGGAAGATGCGGCCGGCCTGCGTGATGCGGCTGTCGTACGTCATCTCATACTGCACCTCCATCAGGATGATGATGAAGGCGGCGAAGGCCAGCGTCAGCCCCGCCACGTTCATGGCGATGGACAGGGGGAAACGCCGGAGGATGCTGGTAAAGTTCTTGTATAAGGCTTTCATAGGACTTTCGTGTTTAAAAGGTCGTCGTTAATCTTCCGTCTCGGTCACGATATGGCCGTCGAACAAGTGGATGACGCGCCGCGCGCTGGCCGCGTCGTGGCTGTTGTGCGTCACCATCACGATGGTCGTCCCCTCCTGGTTCAGCTCCGTCAGCAGGCCGATGACCTCCTTTCCGTGGGCCGAGTCCAGGTTTCCCGTAGGCTCGTCGGCCAGGATGAGCTGCGGGCGGGTGACGACCGCACGGGCTATGGCCACCCGTTGCTGCTGCCCGCCGGACAGTTGCTGCGGATAGTGCTTGGCCCGGTGGCTCATCTTCATGCGGTCCAGCAGGGCCTCCACCCTTTCCCGCCGCTCCTTGGCCGGCACGCCGGCATAGATGAGCGGCAGCTCCACATTCTCATACACGGTCATCTCGTCGATGAGGTTGAAACTCTGGAACACGAAGCCGATGGTGCCCCGCCGCAGGTCCGTGCGTTCGTCCTCCGTCAGCCGCGCCACTTCCTGCCCGTTGAGCAGGTAACTGCCCTCTGAGGGGTTGTCCAGCAGGCCGATGATGTTCAGCAGGGTGGATTTGCCGCACCCCGAAGGCCCCATGATGGCCACGAACTCCCCGTCGTCGATGTGCAGGTTGATGTCCTGCAAGGCGATGGTCTCCACTTCTTCCGTCCGGAAAGTCTTTCCTAAGTTCTCAATCTGTATCATACCGCAAATTGCTTTTATAATGTAAAATTAATAAATATCCAGTTCATCGCTGGCCTTGTAACTCTCATATCCCGAAATAATCACCCGCTCGCCCGGCTCCAGCCCCTCGGTCACCTCGTAGTAGAGGGGGTTCTGCCGCCCGATGCGGATGCGGCGCCGGTAGGCCTTGTCTCCCTCCGCGTCGAGCACGAAGATCCATTCGCCGCCCGTCACCTGGTAGAAGGTGCCTTTGGGAATCAGCACGCAGTCCTGCGGCTGCCCCAGCTGCAGGTCGATGTAGTAACTCTGTCCGCTGCGTATCTGCCGGGGACGCTCGCCGGTGAAGACCAGCTCCGTGCGGAAGCGGCCGTCGCGCACCTCGGGGAACACCTTGCGCAACGACAGCCGGTAAGTCTTCCCGTCGCGGCCGAACGTGCCTTCCAGCCCGGTGCGGACGCGGTCGATGTAGTGTTCGTCGATCTGCGCCTCAATCTTGAAGTCCGACAGGTCGTTCACCTGCCCGATTTTCTGTCCCGACGCGATGCTGGCCCCTAGCTCCACGTCCAATTGTCCCAGCTCGCCGTCGATTTTCGAGCGCACCTCCAGGCGGCTTTTCCGTTCGCGGATAAGGGTCAGGTTGCGCTGCATGTTGGCCAGGTTGTCCTCCATCTGTTCCATCTGGATGGTGCGGTAGATGGAGTCCTGCAGCAGACGCTCGTTAATGAGACGGTGCTTGCGGCGGGCCAGCTCGTAGTCCTCGCTGGCCTGCACGAACTCTTCGCGGCTGATGAGCGCCTCGTCGTACAGGCGGCGGTATTGGCTGAAAGTGCGCTCGCGGCGTTGCAGGTCCTGCTCCAGCTGGAGCTTCTCCATCTCGTTGTTCAGCTTGTCCTGCTGCATCGTCACCTGCGTGTTGCGCAACAGGTTCTGCTTCTCCGCCAGTTCGGCCTCGGCATTCAGGATTTGCAGGTCCAGGTTGCTGTTCGTCAGGCGAACCAACACGTCGCCGGCCCGCACCTTCGCCCCTTCCTCCACGACCTTCTCGGTCACGATGCCGCCTTCCTCGGGCGACACCTGTACCACGGAGATGGGGGCCACCTGCCCTTCAATGCGCACGAAGTCATCGAACCGGGCCTTCCGGACTTCCGTGATGTTCAGCGTCCGGCGGTCCACCTTCAGCACGCTGCGGTGCGTGCCGAAGAGAATCCAGCCTATCAGGGCGGCCAGCAACACGCCGCCCACCAGCCACGGCACGTGCTTGCGCCGGAGGCCTTTCTTGGGTTTCAGTTGTATATCCATAATTTATGTCCTTTAAATGATTTTCCTGAAAGAACGGCTCAATAGAGCGGTTCGCCACGATAGTAGGCCACCACACGGCTCTGCACGTACAGGTCGAGCCGGCACTGCCACAGCGACGCGCGGCTGGACGACAGGCTGGCCGCCGCCGTGCGGAGGTCGATGGCCCCGGCCAGCCCCTCCTCGAACTTGCGGGCCACCACGCGGTAGGCCAGCGAGTCGGCCTCCACTTGCCGCCGCTTCTGCCGGCATTCCTTGCGCAGGGCCTCGCGCTGCAGCACGGCCTGCTGCACCTCGGCCAACAGTTCTTCCTGCTGTTGTGCCTGGTTCTCCTGCGCGATGCGGTATTGGTACTTGCGGCGGCGGTAGTTCATCACGTTGCCCAAGCGTTGGAACAGCGGCAGGCTGACATTGAAGGTGAAATATTCACCCAGGTTGTTCTTGAACTGCCGATGGAAGGCATCGTAACCGGAAGCACCCAAGCGGCGGAAATAGGAACTGGACACGCCGGCCGAGAACGACACCGTGGGGAAAAAGTTGCCCAACGCCTGCCGCCGCGCATACAGCTGGCTCCGCACGTTCAGGCGGCTCAGCTGCGACGAGGTGTGGTGCAGGCCGGCGTAGGCATACGTCTGGATAATTTCCTCGCGGACGGACAGGCCGGGGGCATCCAAGGCGGGCACGCCGTCCGCCATGCCGCCGGGAGCAAGGGCCAGCGAATCGTCCGCCGGGAAGTTCATCTGCTGTTTCAGCTCCAGCAAGGCGTTCTCCCACAGGCTTTCCGTATGCGTCAGGTCATAATCGTCCTGCGCGTGCTGCGCCTCCACCAGCACCACGTCGGCCTGGCTCTTCAATCCCAGTTCACACTGGCGGCGCACCTGCCGGAGCCTGGCGCGGCTCTCCTCCAGCTTCTCGCGGGCATAGATGCCCAGTTGCCGGTAATAGACCGCCTGGGCAAACGCATTCATGACGTTCAGGGCGGTGCGGTCCTTTAACTCCTCCATATAAGTTTTGTCGTATTGTTGCTGCACAAGCGACATCTTCAGCTGCTGCACCAACCGTCCGCCTTGAAACAAAGGAAGCGACAGGCTGAGCGAATAGCTGTTGTTGAAGTTCGACACGGTGTTGTAGGTGTTGGTTTCCGGATCCACGGAACGGCCCAGACTGTAGCTGGCCCCCGAAGAGGCGGAGACCGAGGGAAGGAAGGCCGTGAAAGCCTCCACATGCTGGGTCCGGTTGCCGCGTGCCGTCCATTGCTGCTTCTTCAGGTCGCGGTTGTGCTCCAGCGCGTAGCCGATGCAGTCCTGCACGTCCCAAGCCTCCTGCCCGAAGCCCCCGACACCGGCAACACACAAGGTGAAAAGGAAAAGAAAGCGTTTCATCATCGTCTTGTTTTTGCACTTTTCCCTTCAAAGCACGTGCCAAAAACGTAAACAACTCTGGACGAAGAGGGTACGAAAACTCCGCACGATGCGACCTGTCCAAAAGCTGGACGGATGATGTCCAAAAGTTGGACACCGCCCGAAACAGCGGAACGCCCGCAACAGAAAAAAAACAGCCGCAGACAAGGTTATCCTGCGCTTTTCGCGTAACTTTGTTCCAGACTCTAATCCGAAGAATACATGGCCCGCTCACGTTCCATATTAGTCGTCGATGACAACAAAGGCATCCTGGCCTCCCTGCAATACCTGCTGGGCGACCGCTTCGCCCACGTCATCTGCCTCTCGTCGCCCCAAGGCATCCTGTCGCTGCTGGAACGCCAGGCGGTGGACGTTGTCCTGCTCGACATGAACTTCTCCGTCGGCCTGAACAGCGGCGGCGAAGGCCTCTTCTACCTACAGGAAATCAAGGCATGGCATCCGCACATCCCCGTAGTACTCTTCACGGCCTTCGCCGACATCAGTCTGGCAGTGGAAGGACTGAAGCGCGGGGCGGCGGACTTTGTGGTGAAGCCCTACGACAACGCCCGGCTGCTGCAAACGCTGGAAGAAGCCTGCGCCCCGAAAAGCGGAACATGCCCGAAACGAAGCACCCGCACGGCCGACAGAACGGAGATGTTCTGGGGCACGACGGACGCCATGCAACGGCTGCGCACGCAAGTGGAGCGGTGCAGCGCCACGGACGCCAACATCCTGATTACGGGCGAGAACGGGACGGGAAAGGAGGTGCTGGCCCGCGAAATCCATGCGGCCTCACACCGGAAAGGAGGCCCGCTGATTGCAGTGGACATGGGGGCAATTGCGCCCACGCTGTTCGAGAGCGAACTCTTCGGCCACGTCAAAGGGGCTTTCACCGACGCCCGGCAAGACCACGAAGGCCGCTTCGAAGCGGCACGGGGCGGCACGCTCTTTCTGGACGAAATCGGCAACCTGCCCCTCCACCTGCAGGCCAAGTTGCTGACGGCGCTGCAAAGCAGGCAGGTGGTCCGCGTGGGAAGCAACACACCCGCCGACGTGGACATCCGCCTCGTCTGCGCCACCAACAAGGACCTGCCCGCCATGGTGGAATGCGGGGAGTTCCGCGAAGACCTGCTCTACCGCATCAACACCATCCACCTGCACTTGCCCGCACTGCGCGAGCGCCGGGAGGACATCCTGCCCCTAGCCCGCCGCTTCCTGCTACGCTATGCCCGCGAATACGGACGGGGCGCCGAAGACTTCTCGCCCGAGGCGGCCGGACTGCTGGAGCGCCACCCTTGGTACGGCAACATCCGCGAACTGCAACACGCCGTGGAACGGGCCGTCATCCTCGGGGAAGGCCGCCTCATCCTGCCCGAACAGCTGAACCTGTCGGCCCGCGCCGCACAACCCGAAGCCGCAACCGCCCCGCGCACACTGGAGGAGACGGAACGCGAAGCGGTGAAACAGGCCTTGGACTACTGCAAGGGAAACTTCTCGCTGGCAGCATCGCGGCTGGGCATCTCGCGACAGACGTTGTATAACAAAATCAAGCGTTATGGACTATAGATCACACAAGTGGCCCTTGCGCCACATCGCGGCCATGGCCTTCCTGCTGGCCGGACTCGCGGCAGCCGTGTGGCTGGACTGCCGGATTGCGGCCCTCGCGCTCTGCGGACTGCTGGCCGTGGCCTGCGCCGGCCTCATCCGGCTTTACCACAACACGCTCGAGGACACCGGACTGATGTTCAAAGCGCTGGCCAACGAGGACTACACCTTCCGGCTGCCGGTGCGCCACCGCACCAATGGCAGCCGGCGTTACCTCAACGAACAGTTCAACGCCTATTGCCGCCACGCCGGACGGCAAAGACTGGCCCGGCACGAGCACGACGTGTTCCACCAACTCGTGATGGAGCACATCCGCACGGGGGTGGTGGTCGTGGACGAAGAAGGCCGGGTGTTGCAGGCCAACCCCATGGCCCTGCAACTGCTGGGACTGCATGCGCTGAACGACATCGCGGCGCTCAAGGTCTACGGCAACGAAGTGGTGGAGGCCTTCAGGGAAAGCCCGCCCGGCATCGCGCGCCCCGTCACGCTGCGCAACCTGCGCGAACAGAAAACGCTGTGGATGCACGTGGCGCGCCTCACCACACAGAACGGCACGTGGCGGCTGCTGACGCTGGACGACACCCGGCCGGCCCTGGACGGGCACGAAGTGGAGACGTGGAGCAAACTGCTGCACGTGATGAGCCACGAAATCATGAACAGCATCACGCCCATCATCTCGCTCAGCGCCGCACTGACCGCCAAGGAGAATGCGGGACGGGAGGAGTGCCTGCGCGGACTGCAGGTCATACACGACACGTCGGACGGCTTGCTCTGTTTCGTGGAGAACTGCCGCAAGCTCATGACCCTGCCACAGCCACTCCCCTGCCTGTTCTACGTGAAGGAACTCTTCGCGGAACTGCAAACCCTGCCCCTCGTGCCCGAAGCCATCGCATGGGACTGCGACACGCAGCCCGCCGACCTGATGCTCTATGCCGACAAGACACTGGTGCGCCAGGTGCTGCTCAACCTGATACGCAATGCCGTGCAGGCCATCGACGGACAGACGGGACGCATCGCCTGCAAGGCCTTCGCCACGGCAGACGACCACGTCGTCATCCAGGTGAGCAACGACGGGCCTGCCATCCCGGAAGCGGAACGCGCCCACGCCTTCACCCCCTTCTTCACCACCAAGCGGCAAGGCTCCGGACTGGGCCTTTCGGTATGCCGCCAAATCATGACCGCCTCGCAGGGCACCATCTCGCTGCTGTCGCCCGGCGCACAAGGTTGGAACACCACCTTCGTGCTCGACTTCGCCTGACACCGTCACGCGAAGGAAGAGGACAACAAAAAACTTACAATCGGAAAACTATTCCACAGAGGCAAGGACGGACTCGGCCGGACGGAATCCCTCCTCCCGCCCTATGGGAAACGGGGAATCGGCATGCGGGAAACGGAATTATACTTTGCGGAAGGTACTCGAGTACTTGCCGCAGAGTACTCGAGTGCCTTCCGCAAAGTACGCCGACGGGCTCCGCCAAGCGCTGCGGGCTCTCGCGCACAAACCGACCGCCCACACCGCGCCATGCCTCGCCCCGTCCACCCCAGCCAACGGCCGGAGGGAAGGAGAGAAAAGGATTGACATTAGAATGATGGAGTAGTAAGACAAAAGGACGCGACAAGGCCACGGGCATGGCCCCTTGCCCTTCTGCCCGAAAATGATTTCACTCGCCCCAGTTGGAACGGTCGAGGTTGCGGTAGCCGATGGCCTCGGCAATGTGCTCCAACTGTATCGGACCGCCACCAGCCAGGTCGGCTATGGTGCGGGCCACGCGCAGGATGCGGTCGTAGGCACGGGCCGAAAGCTGCAGGCGCGTCATGGCGGCGCGCAACATCTCCGTGCAACGCTCGTCGAGCACGGCATGTTCGCGCAGCAGCCGGGGCGTCATCTGGGCATTGCAGTGCACGCCGTTCTCGCCCGCATAGCGCTCTTCCTGCACCTTGCGGGCGCGGACCACCCGCTCCCGTATCGTGGCACTGCTCTCGCCCGGCGCCGTGCGCGACAACTCCTCGAAAGACAGCGGCGTGATCTCGATCTGCAAATCAATACGGTCGAGCAACGGCCCGGAAATCTTGTGCAGATAGCGGTGAATCTGGCCGGGCGTACAGACGCAGGCCTTCGTGGGATGGTTGTAGTAGCCGCAAGGACAGGGATTCATGGAAGCCACGAACATGAAGGAACAGGGATAGGTGATGCTGTATTTGGCACGGGCGATGTTGATTTGCCGGTCTTCCAACGGTTGGCGCAGCACCTCGAGCACGGCACGTGAAAACTCGGGCAACTCGTCGCAGAACAACACGCCGTTGTGCGCCAGGCTGACCTCGCCCGGCTGGGGATTCGAGCCTCCGCCCACAAGGGCGATTTGCGAAATCGTGTGGTGAGGGGCACGGAACGGGCGCTGGGCAATCAGCGAACTGTCGCGCCCCAACTTTCCGGCCACGGAATGAATCTGGGTGGTCTCCAGACTCTCGGACAACGACAGGGGCGGGAGTATGGAAGGCAGGCGCTTGGCCATCATGGACTTCCCGCTACCGGGAGGGCCTATCATGATGACATTGTGCCCGCCGGCAGCGGCCACCTCCAAAGCCCTCTTCACGTTCTCCTGCCCTTTCACGTCGGCAAAGTCGAAGTCGAACTGCGACTGCTGGGCATAGAACTCGGCGCGGGTGTCGATCTCGGTGGGTTCCAGTTCGCCTTCGCCGTTGAGGAAGCGGACGACCTGACAGATGTGGTTCGCGCCGTACACCTTCAACCGGTTCACCACGGCGGCCTCGCGCACGTTCTGTTCCGGCACAATCAGGCTCTCAAATCCCATTTCGCGCGCCTTGATGGCTATCGGCAAGACGCCCTTCACGGGCTGCAGGCCACCGTCCAGGCTCAGTTCGCCCACCATCATGGTGCGCGGCAGCTTGTCGGCCTTGACCTTCCCGTCCGTGGCCAATATAGCCACGGCAATCGGCAGGTCGAAACCGGCGCCCTCCTTGCGGATGTCGGCCGGCGCCAGATTGACGACGAACCGTCTGGAAGGGTAACAAAAACCGCTGTTCTCGATGGCGGCCATGATGCGCTGGTGGCTTTCCTTCACCGCGTTGTCCGGCAGCCCCACCAAATAGAACTTGACGCCCTTGGAAGAGTTGACCTCCACCGTCACGGGTATGGCGGAAAGCCCTTGGACCGATGCACCATAGACCTTTACCAACATAAAGAGAAATGATTATTTAGTCTCCAGCAGCTTGTCCAGCTCCGGCATAATGTCTTTGTCGTAGGAGGCTCCCGCGGCAATCACCTTGCCGTCGGCGCCCGCCAATATATAATAAGGAATGGAACGGACGGCAAACTGCTTGACCAAGGCGCCGTTCCAGCCTTGGTAGTCGCAATGGCTCGGCCACCACACGGTGTCGCGGCGCTCAATGGACTTGATGCCCTTGTCCTCCACGTCCAGAGAGATGCTCACGCCTTGGATTTTCTCTTTGTTGTCGCGCAAGAGGCGCTTGATGCGGAACATGTCGCCCGCACTGCGGTTCTCCCACGAGGCCCAAAAGTTCACCAGCAGGGGCTTGCCTTGGAAATCGGAGTCGCACACCTCCTCGCCGTTGCGCGACTTGAAGCGGAATGCAGGCAACTTGCTTCCCTTCGCCAGGACTTTTCCCAAGGCTTCCACATCGGCCTGCCACCCCAGCAACTGCAAATTATCGGGCTGCGCCTTGCACAACGCGCGATAGTGTTTTCTTACTTCGCCCTGCGGCACATCGTCGGCCTGCAGGAAATAGGTCTTGAATAAGAACACACTTACAGGCGAAGCCGGCGACTGCGCGATGAAATCCGCAGCGGCTTTGCGAAGCTCGGCCGTCCCCTTGTCCATGTTTTCCAGTCGGAAGGCGGTCAACTGCTCGTTGGGCTCGCTTCCCTTCACCTCCACGCTCTTCAGGTTGCGGGCATCGCCTTTCACTTCGACGACGTCGCCCGAAGCTCCGAAGATGACCTGCTCCGACAAGTTGGGGTACAACAGATAATAGGTGGCTTGGCCCTTCAGTTCCGTTTCATAGTCAAACCGCCCGTCTTCAAGCTTGATGGTGTCGAGCGCCGCAGCTCCCCCATCATTGCTGTATATATAGAATTCACCCTGCCGCAGGTGTTCGAATTCCCCTTCAAGCCTGAAACGGCCATCGGTTCCTCCACAACTCGGCAGGGTGAATGCTACCAATGTATAGAGAATAAATCTCTTCATCTATAAAGTCGCAGATTACAAGCTCTCAACGGCTGATTTATATTCTGCGAATTCGAGGTCCTTCGCGGCACGGCTCTTCAAAGAAGAATCCTTGCTGACAGCGTCCTTCAGGTTCGTGCTTACGCCGGCAGCGTCGTTAGTGCGTGCTGCCACGATAGCCAGCAAATAAGAAGTATAGGCATCCTTGTTGGCCACGCCATTCAACGTAGACTTGGCACCGGCATAGTCCTTGTTCAGGATCTGCGCCAAGGCAGCAGTGTTGGACTTCACGCCGTTGGCGGCGCTGGCAGCCTGCTGGTAAGAACCCTTGGCAATGTTGAGTGCGGCGCTGGCCTCGTTGAAGCCCTTGGCACCTGCGGCCTTGCCCAGTGCGGTCTCGGCAGCGCTCACGTTGCCCTTGCCCAATTCGATGAGGGCCATGTTGGCATTCACTTCAGGAGCATCGGCCTTCAGCGACTTGGCCTTGTTGAAGTAGTTCTCAGCAGCGCTTACGTCGCCCTTCTGGTAAGCCAACATACCGAGATTGTTGTATGCACGGTAGTCGTTCGGATAGAGCTGCGAAGTCTTCTGATACCAAGCTTCCTTGTTGGAAACCGTAGACAGGTTGGCACCATACAACAGTTCTTCCACGCTCAGCTTGGAAGCGTCGCTGCCAAACTGTGCCACAATCTGCTCATCGCTGCGGCCGATGATTTCGTAGTTCATCGTCAAGCGTGCGCGACGCAACTCGGGAAGAATCGTCTCGGCCAACTCAGTGAACACGGCAGACATGTTCTTGATTTGTGCTTCACGCTCTTCGGGATCCTTGTACATGGAGAGCACGCGCAAGATGACATCCTTGTCCTGGATGTTGCTGGCGGATACCAACTGCTGGAAACCGTCCCAGTCCTCTGCGGTGTACTTCGTGTCCACTTGGCCTTCCATCTCGATTTTCTTCATCTCTTTCTTGAGATACTTGTCCGTGTTGTTCTGGCGCTGTTCAGCCAAACGGGTGTTCAGGTCGAGGGCGCCATCGGGAGAGGCGTAGGCCGAAACTTCGATATTCTTCAGTGCGCGGGTCTCCTTGGCATCGTTGATTTCCTTCATCATGGCCACGAAAGCCTTCACGTTTTCGGAATTCAACTCAGAGTCGCGCAACTTGGCTTGTTCGATGAGGAACTTGATGTTCGCTTCCTGCTTCTCGGCGATGATGCGCTGGTAAGCATCAGCAGCCAACGAAGGCTGTGCGGAAGCCAACGTGTTCTGCAGCAACTGCGAAGTGGCAATCACGCCGTAGCCCACTTTCACTTCGGGAACGGTTACGGTCTTCTTGCCTACCTTGGCGTCGAACTGCAGGTAAAGGTCGGATTGCAGCATGGCCGGAACGAAGTCGAACACCGACTTCATCGTATAAGTACCACCTGCCTTGTAAGCGATAGTCTGGTCGTTGCCCTGTACTTTCTCGCCTTGGAACGTGGCGCTGGCGCCCTTGGCCTCTCCGCCTTCATACCTCAGGACGGGAGTCACCGTGACCACGGCCTTCTTTTTCATATACTTCTCGGGGAATTTGCCGTCAATCGTAGCAGGCACCTGGCCGGCAATAGCCTCAAGCGGTGTCGGGGTCACCGTAAAGTTGTCGGCCGAAAGTTCGCCCAACTTTTTGCATGACGAAAGAGCCGCAACAGCAGCCAACGACATGACTAAATAATAATTTTTACGCATACTAACACTGTTTAAATTAATAGTTCCGGCTGCAAAGATACAAATCTTTAAAAGACGGCGTCACTTTATACCTTAAAATATTGCAAAAAAAATGCGCATACAGCTTGTTTCGGCCGTCTTTTGCCCCTATTTTGAAAAATCGTCACGAATGTTTCGCGGATGGTGACTCAATATCTCCTCGCGCAACCGGCTGCGGTCCACGTGGGTATAGATTTCCGTCGTGGAGATGCACTCATGCCCCAGCATGGCCTGGATGGCCCGCAGGTTGGCGCCTCCCGTAAGCAAATGCGTGGCAAAAGAATGGCGGAACGTGTGCGGGCTGATGTTTTTCGTGATGCCGGCCGCTGCGGCCAGTTCCTTCACCCAATAGAACACGGTGATGCGCGACAGAGGCGTTCCCCGCCTCAGGCTCAGGAACAGGTAGTCCTCGCTGCCCGGCTTGATGCTAATCTGATTGCGGTCCACGAACCAGAGTTCCAGTTCCTTCACGGCACGCTTGGAAATCGGCACCAGACGCTCCTTCCCGCCTTTTCCCTCCACTTTGATGAAGCCTTCATCCAGGAACAGGTCCGAAAGCTTGAGCCCGCACAGCTCGCTCACCCGCAATCCGCAGCTGTAAAGCATTTCCAATATGGCGCGGTTCCGGTGCCCCTCGGCAGTGCTCAAGTCTATCGCCGCAATCATGGCATCGATTTCCCCCACCGTCAGCACCTCGGGCAACCGGCGCCCGATTTTGGGCGACTCGAGCAACTCAGTGGGGTCCTGCACGATTTCCTTCTCCACGAACAGGAAACGGTAGAACGAGCGCACGCCCGACATGATGCGCGCCACGGACCTCGGCTGGATGCCCACGTCGGCCAGCACGGCCATGAACTGCTGCAAGTCGCTCTCGCCCACCGCCCGGAAATCCTTTCCGTCGGCCGACAAAAAGTCCAGATACTTTCTCAAGTCCTCCGTGTAGGCTTCCAGTGTGTTCTCAGAAAGTCCTCTTTCCAATTTCAAAAATTGGACATACCTCCGCAAAAGCGTTTTGGAAATCTCCCCGCCGCCCCCATTATTACAAGTTTTTTTTTCGCCGTATTCCATTCTTTTTTTGTACTTTTGCCACGTATTTCCTACAAATTTACGGAAAAAGATGAGAATACAAATCATAAACGGGCCAAATATCAACCTGCTGGGCAAACGCGAACCGGGCATCTACGGGGCCGAGTCGTTCGAAAGCTATTTGGAAAAATTGCGCGCGGACTATCCCGACTTGTCTATCGATTACTATCAAAGCAACATCGAGGGGAAGCTGATTGACAAGATACACGAAGTGGGGTTCGACGACACAGGCATCGTGCTGAACGCCGGAGCCTACACCCACACCTCCATCGCCCTGCAAGACGCCATCCGGGCCGTCACCGCGCCGGTCGTGGAAGTGCACATCAGCAACGTGCACAAGCGGGAAGAGTTCCGCCACCGTTCCATGATTTCATGCGCATGCGTCGGCGTGATATGCGGCTTCGGGCTCGACTCATACCGGCTGGCTGTGGAAGCACTGCTCCGGACGAACAAGACACGATAAAACAAACGGTATATATAAAATAGGTATTAAGAACTTAAGGTAACAAGATCATGATGTTGAAAAAGACAAAGATAGTGGCGTCCATATCCGACTTGCGTTGCGACGTGGACTTCATCCGCGACCTCTTCAACGCCGGCATGAACGTCGTGCGGATGAACACCGCCCATGCCAGCCGCGAAGGGTTTGAAAAGCTGATAGCCAACGTGCGCGAGGTGTCGAACCGCATCGCCATCCTGATGGACACGAAAGGTCCGGAAGTGCGCACCACCAAGAACGCAGAGGATTCCACCGAATACAAGACGGGCGACCGCGTGAAAATCATCGGCGACCCCACCAAGGACACCGTCCGCGGATGCATCTACGTCTCCTATCCCGGATTCGTGAACGACCTGACCGTCGGAGCCAGGGTCCTCATCGACGACGGGGAACTGGAACTGGAAGTCGTGGACAAGGACAGCGAGGCGCTCTACTGCGAAGTGCGCAACGACGCCACGCTGGGCAACCGCAAGAGCGTGAACGTGCCGGGCGTGCGCATCAACCTGCCGTCACTGACGGAGAAAGACCGCAACAACATCCTCTACGCCATCGAAAAGGACATCGACTTCATCGCCCACTCCTTCGTGCGCAACAAGCAAGACGTGCTCGACATCCGGGAAATCCTGAACACCTACGGCAGCGACATCAAAATCATCGCCAAGATCGAGAACCAGGAAGGCGTGGACAACATCGACGAAATCCTGGAAGTGGCCGACGGCATCATGGTGGCACGCGGCGACTTGGGCATCGAAGTGCCGCAGGAACGCATCCCGGGCATACAGCGCATCCTCATCAAGAAGTGCATCCTGGCCAAGAAGCCGGTCATCGTGGCCACGCAGATGCTCCACACGATGATCAACAACCCGCGCCCCACACGTGCGGAAGTGACCGACATCGCCAACGCCATCTATTACCGCACCGACGCCTTGATGCTGAGCGGCGAAACGGCATACGGGAAATATCCCGTCGAGGCCGTGCACACCATGGCCACCATCGCCGCCCAGGCCGAGAAAGACAAGCTGGAGGAAAACGACATACAGATTCCGCTGACGCCCGACACCACGGACGTGACGTCGTTCCTGGCACAGTCGGCCGTGAGCGCCACCAACCTGATGCCCATCCGGGCCATCATCACGGACAGTTTCAGCGGACTCACCGCCCGCTCGCTGGCCGCCTACCGCGGCAAGTACCCCGTGCTCGCCGTGTGCTACAAGGAGAAGACCATGCGCCACCTCGCCCTGTCCTACGGCGTGGAGGCCATGTTCATGCCGGAAAAGGCCAACGGCCAGGCCTACTACTTCGCGGCCCTCGAGAAGCTGCTCAAGGACGGCGTCATCTCGGGCAACGACATGGTGGCCTACCTCAGCGGCGGGAAGCAAGGCACGAAAACGTCGTTCCTCGAAATCAACGTGGTGGACGACGTGCTGAAGAATGCCATGCAGTACGTGCTCCCCAACCGCACGCGCTACCTTTAACTAAAGAAGAGGCAAAGGAGGGCACCATGCAGGAAACCGACCGGATAGACGACTACATCCTCAAACACATCGACGGGGAAAGCGAATACCTGAAAGCCTTGTACCGCGACACGCACGTCAGGCTGCTGCGCCCCCGCATGGCATCCGGCCACCTGCAAGGCCGGTTGCTCACGATGCTGGTGCGCATGATACGCCCCCGGCGCATCCTGGAAATCGGCACCTACAGCGGCTACTCCAGCCTCTGTCTGGCCGAGGGACTGGAATCCGACGGACAGCTCTACACCTTCGAAATCAACGACGAGCAGGAGGACTTCACCCGCCCGTGGCTCGAGGGGTCGCCCTACGCCGCGCGCATCGAGTTCATCATCGGCGACGCCCTGAAGCTCGTGCCGGAGATGGGGCTCACGTTCGACATGGCCTTCGTAGACGGTGACAAGCGCCGCTATGTGGACTACTACGACATGATTCTGCCGCGCCTGCCGCAGGGCGGGTACATCATCGCCGACAACACCCTCTGGGACGGCCACGTGCTGGAAACTCCGCGGCCGCACGACGCGCAGACCCGCGGCATCATGGAATTCAACGACAAGATAGCCGCCGACCCGCGGGTGGAGAAGGTCATCCTTCCACTGCGGGACGGGCTGACACTCATACGTAAGAAATAGAAAGAAACGATTATGGAAACGACCAGACAAAACAAGATTTCCCGACTGATACAGAAGGAACTGAGCGAGATGTTCATGCTCCAGACCAAGGCCATGAAAGGCGTGCTGATTTCCGTCAGCGCATGCCGCATCAGCCCCGACCTCAGCGTGTGCCGCGTCTACCTGAGCATCTTCCCCAGCCAAAAGAGCGAGGAAATCCTGAAGAACATCAACGACAACATGAAGTCCATCCGCTACGAACTGGGCACGCGGGTGCGCTTCCAGTTGCGCATCATCCCCGAACTGCGGTTCTTCATCGACGACTCACTGGACTACATCGAGCACATCGACCAGTTGCTGAAGGAATGAACTTCCCCTTCTACATCGCCCGCCGCTACCTCTTCTCCAAGAAATCGCACCATGCCATCAACGTCATCTCCGCGATTTCCGTCTGCGGCGTGGCCGTTGCCACGATGGCCTTGGTCTGCACCATGTCCGTGTTCAACGGTTTCCAAGACCTCGTGGCCTCGTTCTTCACGGCCATCGACCCCCAACTGAAAGTCATGCCGGCCAAGGGCAAGACCATGGCGGCCGACGACCCGCGCCTCGCCTCCCTGAAAGCCTATCCCGGCATTCAGACCTACGTGGAGACGCTGGAAGACCATGCCCTCGTCATCCGCGGCGAGCACCAGGCCATGGTCACCGTCAAGGGCGTGGACGAAAACTTCGCCCAAATGGCCGACCTGCACAAGATGCTCTACGGCGACGGCACCTTCATGCTCCATGCCGACGTGCTGGAGTTCGGCGTGCTGGGCATCCAGCTGGCCGCACAGCTGGGCTTGGGCGCCACTTTCGACGAGCCCCTGCAGGTCTACGCTCCCAAGAAGGGGGAGCGCGTCAACCTCTCCAACCCCTCGGCCAGCTTCACCCAAAACGAACTATATTCCCCCGGCGTGGTCTTCGCCGTGCAACAAGCCAAATACGATGCCCACTACATCCTCACCTCCCTGCGCTTCGCCCGCGACCTCTTCGGGCAACAGGGACGGGTGTCGGCCGTCGAACTGCAACTGAAAAAGGGCACCGACGTCAGCCAGGCACGGCGCGACATCAAAGCCTTGCTGGGCGAAGACTTCACCGTGCAGGACCGCTACGAACAGCAGGAAGACGTGTTCCGCATCATGGAAGTGGAGAAGCTCATCGCCTACCTCTTCCTCACCTTCATCCTCCTGGTAGCCTGCTTCAACATCATCGGCTCCATCTCCATGCTCATCATCGACAAGAAAAACGACGTACACACCCTGCGCAACCTCGGGGCGCAAGACGCACAAATCATCCGCATCTTCCTCTTCGAGGGGCGCCTCATCTCCGGCTTCGGCGCCTTGGCCGGCATCATCGTCGGCCTCATCCTCTGCTACCTGCAACAAGCTTTCGGCCTCATCTCCTTGGGCGACTCCTCCGGCAGTTTCGTGGTCGACGCCTACCCCGTCAGTGTCCACCTGTGGGATGTAGTCTTGATATTCGCCACCGTCGTCCTCGTCAGCTACGCCACGCTGTGGTATCCCGTGCGATACCTCAGCAAGCGATTGCTCGACTAATCTCCCTCCATCTCCCCTTCCGGCAGTTTTCGACGGCCACGTTTCGCCTCGTTCCGGCGGACTCGTTCCGGCGGACTCGTTTCGGCGGCCTTGTTTCGGCGGATTTGCAATCCGCCGCGGCTAAATATGAGGGTCTGTGACCCGACTAAACATTCCGATTTGTATACCGCACGCACAATTAAGATATTGGTTCGCATAATAGGAATCCATTCATTTCGGCGCCCTCGTTTCAGCGGCCTCGTTTCGGTGCCCTCGTTCTGGCGGCCTCGTTCCGGCGGATTTGCAATCCGCCGCGGCTAAATATGAGGGTCTGCGACCCGACTAAACATTCCGATTTGTATACCGTACGCACAATGTAAGACATTGGATTGCATAATAGGAATCTACCTTTGCCGGATTAAAAATCCTTATATTTATGTGCGGCGGATTGCAAATCCGCCAAAACGGGGAGGACGAAACAGAGACGCTGAAGCGAAGAAGCCGAAACGGAGGACGGCGAAACGGGGCTTTGTTTGTGTTTATCCGCCCCCCGTTTCCTGCAACTATGCTTTGCGGAGTCGCAGATTGTACTTTCCGCAAGGTACTCGAGTACTCTGCGGAGAGTACTCGAGTACTTGCCGCAGAGTACGCTGCCGGACTCCGCACGGCGCTCCGGTACTTCGCGCAAGGCAGGACGCCCCCGAGCACCTTCATGGAGGCGCCAGCCACGACGCGACAGAATCAGCCTCCGGGCTGCTCTTTGGAATCAACATGTCTTCACAATCCGCATCCTGGCACAATTCCGGCGGAACAAGCCCCTGTCCTCCGCCCCCACGCGTTCCCGAAAACCCGCCTTGGTGAACCAGTTCTTTTGTGAAGCGTACAGCTCTGCTTCTTCTACACATCATCCCTCGCCCCTTTCTTTGTGCAAAAAAAAGTTAATCTGGCGAAGAAATATACAAAAGTGTCGCCGTTATTTGGAAAGACGGCCATACATTCGCAAAAACATTTCAAAAAACATCATCATCATGGAGCGTTACTCAAGGAATCGCATTTACATCCCGCTCGAGAACCAAGACAAAATCAGGCAGGCGCGGATACTGCTTGCAGGCGCAGGCATCGGCAGCATCATTGCCGAATGCGCGCTGCGGTTGGGGTTCGAGAAAATTACCATCATAGATGGCGACAAGGTGGAACTCAGCAACCTGAACCGGCAAAACTACACCGTGGCGGACATCGGCCAATACAAGGCGGAGGCACTCTGCCGGCGATTGAAAAGCATCAATCCGGACGCTGACATCCGGCACGTCAATGCTTTCATTAACGAAGACAACGTAAAGGACATGGTGGACGGGTGCGACATTGCGGTGAATGCGCTCGATTTCAAGGACAGGACCCCGTTTGTGTTCGATGAGGTTTGTTCCGGCAAAGGCATCCCCGTGCTCCATCCCTACAACTTCGGATGGTCCGGTTTCCTGACCGTTGTCAGGTCCAAGGACCGGATGCTCGCGGAGCTTTCGTCCAGTCCGGAAGGTTTTGAACTGCAGGTTGCCGAATTTGCAGCCCGGCATTGCGCTTCCCAGGACAAAAGGAACCAGGAGCTGGAGGACGTTATACGGCGCTACCGCACGGAAAAAGGCCAACTTCCGCCCCCGCAGTTGGCCATAGGTTCATGGCTGACGGCCGGGCTTTGCGTGAATGCCATGTACAATATAACGGTCGGGAAGCCCGTCAACTACTTCCCGCAGTTTTATCTTTCGTCCATGGCCGTGATGGATGGCGAAGCGCCCCGGTCCTGTTGAATCCGTCGTGCGACGCTTGGGGCACAAAATTCACCCCGGGCGTCGCCCGGCAGCGGCCATGCCGCACAGGAAGAGGCTGCTCGCCGGAGGGAGAGGCCGCTCAAATCAAGCCATAATTGGTCGCATACGACAGGGCTTCGGAAATGGAGCACACTCCGACGCGTTCAAAGAGCCGGCGCTTATAATTTTTAATGCTGTTTACAGACTTGCATATCTTTCCCGAGATTTCATCCATGTTGAATCCCTGTGCGGAGAGGAGGAGCACTTTCCGCTCGTCCTCGCTTAAGGCCATTTCTTCCTTTTCCGCCCACATGCCGGAGCCCAAATCAAGTTCGTGATAGGTTTTGCCGCCTTTATAGCGCATCATCACGTGCCCCGGCTCCTTCCGTGCCGATGGCGCCATGGTGCACAACGCCAGCCATATCCGCCCCTCCGGCGTAAGTCTCAGAGGGGTGAGCTGGTGATGTATCAGCGTCTTGTGCCGGCCATGCACGATATGGAAATCATAGGAAATCACGCAATTGCAGCGTTCAGCCACCGGCACCCGGTTAAAGAGGGCAAATCCTTTCCGGTTAATCTCCAGCAACATCTCCAGTTCCTCCTTGGGCACATATTTTATATAAAGGTCATAGCCGAACTTCTTGATGTTTTCAGCGCTCTCGCCGCAAAGGCGCATAAATTTGTCCGACACGTACAGGAAACCTTGGCGGAAATAGTCTATGATATACACGCTCTTATAGGTAGTGCGCACAAAAGAATCCATGTCCTGAATCAACTGGTCCACGCCCTTGTAATCTTCATCGGTGATGCCTTGCACCGAGTTGTCCTCTGTGAAGAAACTGTCTACGTCTATGGATCTCATGGTATGATTGTTTTGGGCAAAAATAAGAATTGTACGTAAAAAGCGCAAGGAAAAGCAAGGAAAATCCGACACTTTTGTGTAAAAATGCAGCTGAATTTGAAAAAATACACTTTTGTGTCACGTGTTTTTGAATCGTCCTCCATACATTTGCGACAAACAAACCATCTATCATGCAATGGAACAACTAATACTGAAAACAGACGATTATTCCGTTTGGAAGGCAGACAAGAGCTGTTTACGGGAACTGTCCTCGTTCGTCGTCACGGAAAACGAAAAGCACCATCATGCGTCCAAAACGCCCCAAGAGACAGAGGGCGACATCCGCAAGGTTTATCAGGAAGAAGCCGCGTATGCCGGCAACTCCCGGATTTTCCTGGCCAAGGACAATGAAGGAAAGATTATCGGGTCGATAAGGGTGTTCAAATGGGATAAAGACGTGAAACTACCCATAGAAGAGATCTTTGGAATCAATCCTTCTACGGCCGTCCCGGGGAAATCTGATTTCTGGCATGTGGGCCGCTTTGCCATCGACTCCTTCTCGGGCGTATCCACCGTCAGGCTTTTCAAGCAGATGATGGCTTTGGCCATCCGGCCCATCCTTGAAGAAAGTAGTGAAGGCTGCATGATTGCTGAAATCGACAGCAAATTGCTAAAAGTGATGAACGCCTTGGGAATTGGCACCATACAACTGGGCCCGTCGCAGGACTATCTGTCGTCGGAAACCGTTCCCATCTACTCTCCACGCAATGGACTGCTGCCCTTTTTCGAGCATTTTGGCTATCTATGCACCGCATAGCCGCAATCCCCGCCGACACTTTTGTGTAAAAATGCAGTTGCTATTGAAGAATTACACTTTTGTGTCAGGCTTGTTTGGATTTTACATTATACATTTGCCCAAAACAAATATATGAACGATATGGACGGAATGAAAACAAAAGAATGCAACAAGCGGGCCATCGTCGCCGGAGGCGCAGGCTTTGTGGGTTGCCATCTTTGCCGGAGGCTGTTGGCTGAAGGCTATGCCGTGGTGACGTGTGTGGACAACTTCCAGACGGGTAACCCGGACAACATTGCCCGTTTCCGCAGTGAGGGACGCTTCCGGCTCGTGGAGCACGACATCGTGGAGCCTTTCACGGTCGAAGGGCGGGTGGACGAGATCTACAATCTCGCTTGTCCCGCGTCCCCGGTGCACTACCAAAGGAATCCGGTGCACACGTTCAAGACATCCGTCATCGGAAGCCTGAACCTTCTCGAACTGGCCCGGGAGAAAGGTGCCCGGATTCTGCTCGCCTCTACCAGCGAAGTGTATGGCGACCCGCATGTACCCGTGCAGGGCGAATCCTATTGGGGCAACGTCAACTCCTACGGCCTGCGCAGCTGCTACGACGAGGGAAAGCGCGGAGCCGAGACGCTTTTCCACGACTATCATAAGATGTATGAAGTGGACACGCGCATCATACGCATCTTCAACACCTACGGCCCCTGCATGAGTGCGGCAGACGGACGGGTGGTCTCCAACTTCATTGTCCAGGCGCTCCGCGGCGAACCGCTGACCGTTCATGGCGACGGCAGACAGACCCGCTCCTTCCAATACGTGGACGACCTCATCGAGGCCATCGTCCGCGTGATGCAGGACGGTGTCCTCCACAGTCCGGTCAATGTCGGCAACCCCAACGAAATCACCGTGAAGGAGCTGGCCGACATCGTTATCCGCATGACGGGGTCGCCTTCGCCGATTGCCTACCGCCCCCTGCCGCAGGACGACCCCTGCCGTCGCCATCCCGACATCAGCCTTGCCACACGTGTGCTGGACGGCTGGCAACCCGCTGTGGAGCTGGAAACCGGATTGGCCAAAACCATCGAATATTTCCGTGCGGTACAATAAACAGAAAGAGCATGAAACGAAAGGAATATAACTACCTGATAGTGGGCGCCGGCCTGTTCGGAGCCACGTTCGCCTGCATGGCCCGCCGCCGCGGCAAGCGCTGTCTGGTGATCGACAAGCGCCCCCACCCGGGCGGAAACACCTGGTGCGAGGAGGCCGACGGGATAATTGTGCACCGCTATGGCCCCCACATTTTCCACACGAACGACGAGGAAGTGTGGGAGTTCGTCAACCGGTTTGCCACCTTCACCCCCTACACGCTCAACACGCTGGCCTGCAGCAAGGGCAAGCTCTACAGCCTGCCCTTCAACCTGCACACCTTCTACCAGATGTGGGGCGTGACGACACCCGCCGAAGCCCGCGCCGTCATCGGGCGGCAACGCCGTGAGGCGGGCATCGCGGCGCCACGCAATCTGGAGGAACAGGCCCTCAGCCTTGTGGGCCGCGACGTGTACGAGACCCTCATCAAGGGCTACACCGAAAAGCAATGGGGGCGCCCATGCCGCGAACTGCCCGCCGACATCATCAAGCGGTTGCCCGTACGTTTCTATTTCGACAACAACTATTTCAACGACCGCCACCAAGGCATCCCCGACGGGGGCTACAACGTGCTGGTGCATGGGCTGCTGGAGGGCATCGAATGCCGCACCCGCTGCAACTACCTCGACGACAGGGCGCACTTCGACGCCTTGGCCGACCGCATCGTCTACACCGGCCCGGCCGACGAGTATTTCGGCTTCCGGCTGGGGCGCCTGGAATACCGCAGCCTGCGCTTCGTGCACGAAACGCTGCCAGTGTCCTGCTACCAAGGCAATGCCATCGTGAACTACACCGCTGCCGACGTGCCCTACACCCGCATCGTGGAGCACAAGTTCTTCGCGGCCGACCGCGCCGCTGCCTTGTCCCTGCCCCACACGGTGGTCACCCGTGAATATCCCGCGCCCTTCGGTCCGGCATCCGAGCCGTATTATCCCGTGGGGGACGCCGAAAACCGGGCCTTGCATGCGTCCTACCTGGAACTGGGGCGCCGCCTCGCGCCCCGCACGGTCTTTGCCGGGCGGCTCGGCTCTTACCAATACTACGACATGGACCGGGCCGTGTCGGCCGCATTGAAACTTTCAAAAGAATGTGTATGAAGAAAGACATCGACAAAATTGCAGACTACCTGCTGTTGCGGAGCGCCGACATGCAGGACGTGGGTTTCTTCCACGGAAAGACGGGCGTGGTGGCCGCGCTCTACCTCTACGCCGACGCCTGCGGAGACGACGTCCTGCGCGATTTCGCATGGGAACTCTTCCAGCAGGTCTACGACGGCGTGCACACCGAGATGCCCCTCGGGCTGGAACGCGGCCTGGCCGGCATCGGCTACGCCACTGCCTGGCTCTGCCGCCGCGGGTTGCTGGAAGGCAGCCTGAACGACACGCTGGCCGACATCGACGCCAAAATCATGGAGCACGACCCGCGCCGGCTGACCGACATGTCGGTGCGCACGGGGGTGGGCGGTCTGCTCCTCTACCTTCGCCTGCGCCAGTCCGTGGAGCCGGTAGCCACGTTCGACGCCTCCTATCTGTCCGAGCTGCAGGCCGTTGCGGCAGCCCGCGGGGTGTCCTGCGCCGGGCCGGACCTGTTGCCGCTGCTCAGTGCCCCCTCGTTCGACGCGGCGGAATACGTCGGCCGCCCGTTGGGCATCGACGGCGGTTCTTCCTATTATCTTTTAAAATTTGCAGGAGTATGACGCATCTTTTCATTTTCAACAACGCGAGCCGCGCGGCCAACTATGGCGTCGGCACCTACGTCCGCCAGCTGGCGGAGGGTTTCCGCGGGTGTCCCGACTGGGAAGTGTCGTTCGTCGATCTCTTCTCCGACGTGGGGGAATACACCATCGGCGAAGATGAACACGGGTGCCGCCACTATCGGGTGCCGGCGGCGTCGTCCAACATGGAGAGCGAGACCTATTGCCGTTGCGCCTTCTATTTCCTGGCGCGCCACATCCCGTGCGACGGGGGCGGACGCATGGTGTTCCTCTTCAACTATTTCCACCACTTCCCCCTCGCCACCCTGCTCAAGGGGCGCTACTTCGACGCCCGGGTGGTCTTCGTCGTCCACTTCCTGAACTGGTGCTTCCGGCTGAAGGGCAACTTGTCGCGCTTCCGGCAGCTCACGGCCCCCGGCTACCAGCCGCAGGACGACGAAGAGCGGCAGGTGCTGGCCGACGTGGAGACCGAGAAACGGACCTTGCGCCTGGCCGACGAGGTCATCGTCCTGGCCGGGGCCACGCGCCGGTTCCTGGCCGAAGACTACGGCATCTCGGCCGACAAGCTCCATTTGGTCTACAACGGCTGGGGCGACGGCCCGTGCCCCGTGCCGGACAGCCGCCCCGGCGCCCCCCGCGTGGTGCTCTTTGTCGGCCGGCTGGACGAAATCAAGGGGCCGGGCTACCTGATCGGCGCCTTCCGGCAGGTGGCCGGCAAGCACCCCGACGCCCGCCTCGTCGTGGCCGGCGACGGCGACTTCCAGTCCGCCCTGTCGCAGTGCCGCGACCTGCAGGGACGCGTGTCTTTCCTCGGCAAGGTGGCGAGCAAAGAGCTGGAGGCGGTCTACTGCTCGGCCTATATCGGCGTGATGCCTTCGTTTCACGAACAGTGCAGCTACACGGCCATCGAGATGATGCGCCACGGCATCCCCTTGGTCGGGACCGATTCCACGGGCCTGGCCGAGATGCTCGACGCCACGCCCGAACTGCGCGTGCACATCGACGAGGACAACCTGAAGGACGACGAGTTCACGGCACGGATGGCCGCCTGCATGGACCTGCTGCTCTCCGACGCCGATGCCCGCCGCCGGGCTTCCCAGGCCGTGACGGAACTCTATGAGGCCCGCTACAAGGCGGCCGACATGATCCGTGGCACGGAAGCGGTCGTGGAAGCCTCGTTCCGTCGGCCGGGCTACACGCTCTCGCCCGACTTCCTGAAACCTTTGGACTACCGCATGATGGAACTGGTCAACCAGAGCCCCGACATCGACCTGGACTTCTATGGCATGGGCGGCATCGGCGTGTATTTGTGGAAGCGGGCCACCGACCTGTGGGACGACGCGGAAGAAGCCGCCCACACCTCGCTGCTGTGGGAATACCTTATTTATTATATGGACTGGCTGCAGGAGGCCGCCGGGTCGGAATGCCTGCCGGACGAGGTGCTGGCCATGCTGCACGACATGAAGCGCAGGCACTTCTATCCCTTGGCCGCGGAAGCCCTGCTGGCCCGCAGGGCCGGGGGCGATGTGCCCCGCCGCCTGCCGTCGGACCGCGACATCATGCAAAACACCTTAAAGATATGCAACTGCAAGATTTGAAACCACTGCTCACTTTCGTCATTCCGGTGCGGATCGACAGCCCGGAACGGACGGAAAACCTCCGGACCGCCCTGCGGTTCCTCGGAGGACTGGGGTGCCGCGTGCTGGTGCTCGAGGCCGACGCCGCACCCGCCTTGGAAGGCAAGGACTGGCTACGCCCCGCGGAATACACCTTCGTCAGCGACGCCGCCCCCGTGTTCCACCGCACGCGTTACATCAACCGGCTGCTCCACATGGCGGACACGGACATCGTGGCCGTCTGGGACACCGACGTACTGCTCGCCTACGGCCAGATTCTCGAAGCCGCGGAACGGGTCTGCGACGGGTGTACCATCGCTTATCCTTATAACGGACAATTTGTAATGCTCAAGGAACAACTGTCCGGATATATCCGGCAAAGTCTGGACTTGGAATATTTGCGAGGCCAAAGACTTCATTCTTTTTTAGACCGAAGACTATGCGGCGGCGCCTATCTGGTTCATCGGTGGCGCTATCTGCAATGCGGTGGCGAGAACGAGCGCTTCACTGGTTGGGGGCCAGAAGATGCCGAGCGGATGCACCGCGTCAGGATTCTGGGCCACCGCGTGGAGTGGACCAGGAGCGGACAACTCTATCACCTCTACCATCCCCGTGGGAAAAATTCTAAGTATCAATCCGATATTGATGCCGACCAGCTAAGAAGGGAATTGGTGAAGATGTGTTGCATGAACAAAGAAACAATGATAAAATATATAGCAAAATGAAGAATATATTAGAATATTTTCTAGACTCGATTGAAGTCAACTATACAAAGACGTATGCAGACAAACTATATTGTGAGCATCCACATCGCTACAATATGTATGGGCTAAAACAAATGCTTGATGTATATGGCGTGAAAATGTTAGGCACATACATCAAAAATGCAAATCCGTCTTTGTTGACATATCCTTGTATTATCCATACACATGATGATTTTGTGATAGGGTTAGAGCATAACGGAAACACTATTACATACATGCGACATGGCAAGAGCACCACAGTTCCCCATGATGTGTTCAAACGGTTATGGACAGGCAATGCACTTGTTGTAGAAGAAACTACTATCGCATCTGAACCCGATTACAAAAAGCATCAACGAGACGAATTAATATCTCAAGCGAAAACATATAGTATTCCTGCGATGCTAGTGCTAATCATAATTATTGGTATAACAAATCATCTTGGCGCTATAAATATTTATAATGTAATTTACTTGTTATTAGGTCTGATTGGTGTTCTTGTTAGCTGCATGCTGATGCAAAAGCAGTTATTTGGTGAGAGCCTTTATGGTGACAAGGTCTGTAACTTATTTCGTCATGCCGATTGTAATAATGTACTTGATGGGCTAAACGCAAGAATTTTCGGTATCAGTTGGAGTGAGGTGGGGTTGGGCTATTTCATGGCCAACATTCTTCTGCTGGCGCTTTATCCAACTTCTGCAGAAATGATAGCAGTTATCAATTGGTTAGCTATGCTTTATGGTGTGTGGAGCATTTATTATCAGTGGCGTATTGCAGAAAGTTGGTGCATATTGTGTGTGATAGTTCAAGTTATCATTTGGGCGATGGGCATAACCGCTTTAGTGTACTACATGACAACACCATTTAATTTCACAATCTCTAATAGCTTACTTGCGGGAGCTGTTTTTACCTTGTGTATTATGATAGTACATCACTATGCCTCAGCTTATGCAACAAAAAAGGAGCGTTCTCTTGCAATTCAGCAGTTCCACGCTCTTAAAGCCAACAATGCTGTAGCTAAAGCTCTCATTGAAAATAGTAAATATTACGAAACCACATTGGATGATTCCTCTATCATCTTTGGAAATCCGAATTCAGATATACGGGTAACAATACTAAGCAACCCACATTGTAACCCATGTGCGAGAATACATATTGAAGTGGAAGAATTACTCAATGCTAAAGGAAATGATCTCTGTGTGCAATACATTTTTTCGTCATTTAGTGAACATTTGGAAGATAGTAGTAGATATTTAATCGCCTCTTATTTCAATAATGTGCAACAGCTGACACGCAAGATATATTCTTCGTGGTATGCAAAGGATAAGAACAAATACAAAGAACTTATATTAAGAAATGCAGATATAATAGGTTCGACAAAGGTGGAAATGGAACTGCAAAAACATCGCAAATGGATAAATATTTCTGGCTTGGTAACAACTCCTACCATCTTGGTCAATGGCTATGAGCTACCAAGAGAGTTCAGACTTAATGATTTGTCAATGTTAACAAAATGCAATATAGGAAAAAGTACGAGACATATCATGCATGATATCAATGGCCGAAGCACTACGCCATTGGGAGCAGAGTCGCAATCTGCGGAAGAGACAGTGTGATTGTTTAACAAAAAGTGATACAGCAATGAAAAAACTTAAAAAGTTCGTATTGAGTTCTTCATGTCTTTCTTTGGACGAAAATGCAATGTCTAAGATAGTTGGAGGGATCTTTGCTAGAGCTACATCTTGCGGTACATCATGTGGATCGGGGGACCCCGTCTATATTTTCAATTGTAACGGAGACTGTTATAGCAAGGAAGGGAAATATGTGGTATGCATAGGTCCTACGAAGGAATATTGGAAATATTGTTAAACATTAAAGGGCATATAATCATGAACTCATAGATTGGAACTCTTAGGAACAAAAGAAAGAGTCGTATCATTGCTTAAAATTGAGCTTGACATGACTCTTTTTAGCCTTTGTGGTTATTAGCCATACTTTTGATGTGGTCATTTTAGCCCCAATATACCTTCGCTTGTCTTGATAGTTTCCCATCTGATTCCGAGATTCAAAGAGTCATCGTTGCTTTAATCTTTAAGAATATAGAATGTGAACTTAGCTTTTTTAGAGTAAATGATGTTATAGAGATTCAAAAAACAGATAAATCCCATGAAACATTTGACAGCACTTCTGTTATTGTCCCTGCTGTTCCCTCTGAAAGGGATGGCGCAAGGCATCATCGTCCAAGGAGCAGTGCGCGATGCCTTTGACGACACGGCACTCGAAGGCGCGCACGTGCACATCCTGGACGGCGACAGCAACGTCGTGGCGCGCACCGC
>CALULQ010000031.1 GCA_944321525.1 uncultured Paraprevotella sp. | reverse complement strand
CTAATCGTATTCCAGACTGTCCGCCAGCCGTTCCGCCGCCTTGTCATACAGGATGGGATTGTCCCGGCGGCTTTCTTTGGCTCTCATGTATAGCGGAATAAGCAATGTTTCCGCCACAATGCTTTTAAACTCGTGTTTCTGTTTCATATTTTTAAGTATTTAATAGTGAATGTTTCAATGAAGTGAGAGCAAAGCGGGTTTACTTGCTTTGCCGAACGTGAGAAAGGTGTGCAATAGCGAACAATATTCAGATTTGTTCATAAAAAAAGGAGGAAACCTCCGTGAAGATTTCCTCCCTGCCAGCCGTCCTGATGTGGCTGATTGTTCGTATGTGCGTTGCTTGTATCTCATATCTTGATGATTGCCCTCCAACCTTGAATTTCAAACAGTATGTAATCGTGCAGAATAGCCTCCATTTCCTGTCGAGGTACGGAGTGCATTAACAGTTCCTCGAACATCGTGAACATCCATACCGTATGCAGGTGGATGATAAAATCGGACACCGACGTGTTGATTTCGGGATGCTTCTGCTGCATGGATGCGAACCACGCCTTGACCAATTCCGTGGAGCGGCCGGTATAATGCTCGCGGAAGCGTTCCAACGAAGAACCTTGCGCGCGGAACAACAGGATGCCCATCAACGCGCGGTGCTTGTCCATCAGCGAGACATATTCGTCTATGCAGGATTTCAGGTATTCGTCCGATCTCATCATCATGATGTCCTCGCCCCGTATGCCGTGGTGTTCTTGCAGCATGGCTTCCAAAGCGCACAAGACAGGACGGACTACTTCACGGAACAATTCATCTTTATTCGTGAAGTAGTTATAGATATTCCCGACGCCAACACCTGACAACTCCGCTATTTCGCGCATGGAAGTCTTGGAATAGCCCTTCTTCTCGAATTGCTGTCTGGCAACCGTCAATATACGACTCCGTATGTCCTCTTTCGGCACTTGCATTTTGGTAAGATGATGTTTCTTTCTCTGTGTATGCAAAGGTATAGGGTTCGGATTTTTTCGGCAATACTTATTTTTAGGGATTTTGTCTTGTTGTGCGTGATGATTCTGTTCGAACAAAGGACACGAAACTTAGTTGTCGAAATATCCATTCGGGTTTCAGCGAATAAAAACCTGCCGCTTCCCGTTGCTTGCCAGCCGGAATATGTTTACCTTTGCAGCCATGATGAAAGCCATGATATTCGCGGCGGGGCTGGGCACCCGCCTGAAGCCTTTGACCGACACGATGCCCAAGGCGCTCGTGCCGGTGGGCGGGAAACCGCTGTTGGAGATACAGATTCGCAAACTGGTGGCGGCCGGGTTCACGGACATTGTTGTCAATGTGCACCACTTTGCGGAGCAGATCGTCCGTTTCGTGGAGGAGCGCGACGGGCTGGGGGCACGGGTGCGCTTCAGCGACGAGAGCGGCGCACTGCTCGACACCGGGGGCGGCATCAGGAAAGCTGCGCTTCTCTTGTCCGGCGGCGATGGGGACGGCATGCCGTTCCTGGTGCACAACGTGGACATACTGAGTAACGTGGACTTGGCCGGATTCTACCGGAGCGGGCGCGACGCGGCGGCCTGTTTGCTGGTGAGCAGCCGGGAGACGCAACGCTACTTGCTGTTCGACGAAGAAGACCGGCTGGTGGGGTGGACCAACCTCAAGACCGGCGAAGTGAAGTCGCCCTACCCGGAACTCGACGTGGCGGCCTGCCGCAAGTATGCCTTTGCGGGCATCCATACTTTCTCGCCCCGTCTGTTTCCCTATTTTGAGGGGTGGCCGGAAAAGTTTTCCGTGATAGATTTCTATCTTTCCGTGTGCGACAAGGAGCCTATCTACGCCTGTCCCAGTCCGGGGTTGAAGGTGCTCGATGTGGGCAAACCGGAGTCCTTGGCACAGGCGGAGGATTTTTTTGCGCGTGAGTGTTGCCCGTCACGATAAATTGTTGTACTTTTGTGTTCAAAATCAGATAACAAACTTTTTATGCAACAGAAAATCATCATTCTTGATTTCGGTTCACAGACCACGCAGCTCATCGGGCGGCGGGTGCGCGAACTGGACACCTTCTGTGAGATATTGCCTTACAACAAGTTCCCGAAAGACGACCCGGATGTCATCGGCGTCATTTTGAGCGGTTCGCCTTTCAGTGTTTACGACAAGGAGGCGTTCAAGATAGACTTGGACGAAATCCGCGGGAAGTATCCCGTCTTGGGTATCTGTTACGGGGCACAGTATATGAGCTACGTGCTGGGCGGGGCCGTGGAGCCTGCCGGTACGCGCGAGTACGGGCGTGCCAATCTGGCATGGTTCGACAAGGAGAACCCCTTGTTCAAAGGCTTCGAGGACAATTCGCAGGTGTGGATGAGTCACGGCGACACCATCACGCGGTTGCCTGAGGGATTCAAGGTCATTGCGTCCACCGACAAGGTGCAGAACGCGGCCTACCAGGCAGAGGGCGAGCAGCTCTGGGGTGTACAATTCCATCCCGAAGTGTTCCACTCCGTGCAGGGCACGTTGCTGCTGAAGAACTTCGTGGTGGACATCTGCGGCAGCCGGCAGAACTGGAGCGCGGCTTCGTTTGTCGACTCCACCGTGGCCGAACTGAAAGAGCAGTTGGGCGACGACCGGGTCATCCTCGGGCTGAGCGGCGGGGTGGATTCTTCCGTGGCTGCCGTGTTGCTGAACCGCGCCATCGGCAATCGCCTGACGTGTATCTTCGTCGACCATGGCATGCTGCGCAAGAACGAATTCAAGAACGTGCTGCACGATTACGAGTGCTTGGGGCTGAACGTGGTAGGCGTGGACGCCAGCGAGAAGTTCTTCAAGGACCTGGAAGGCGTGACCGACCCTGAGCAGAAACGCAAAATCATTGGCCGCGACTTCGTGGAGGTATTCGATGCCGAGGCGAGGAAAATCACCGACGCCAAGTGGCTGGCGCAAGGCACCATCTATCCCGACCGTATAGAGAGCCTGAACATCACGGGCAAGACCATCAAGAGCCATCACAACGTGGGCGGTCTGCCCAAGGAGATGAACCTGCAACTTTGTGAGCCCTTGAAATGGTTGTTCAAGGACGAGGTGCGCCGCGTAGGACGCCAGTTGGGCATGCCCGAGCACCTGATTACGCGCCATCCTTTCCCCGGACCGGGACTGGCTGTGCGCATCCTGGGCGACATCACGCGGGAGAAAGTGCGCGTGTTGCAGGATGCCGACGACATCTTCATCCAAGGACTGCGTGATTGGGGACTTTATGACCAGGTTTGGCAGGCGGGCGTCATCCTGCTGCCGGTGAAGAGCGTGGGCGTGATGGGCGACGAGCGCACCTATGAACGGGCGGTGGCCTTGCGCGCCGTGACCAGCACCGATGCCATGACGGCCGACTGGGCGCACTTGCCCTACGACTTCATGGCCAAGGTGAGCAACGACATTATTAATAAGGTAAAAGGAGTGAACCGCGTATGCTACGACATCTCCTCCAAGCCGCCTTCGACCATCGAGTGGGAATGAGCAAAAGAAAAACTGTTATATGGCCGCGTGGGACAAGCGCGGCCGTTTTTGTATATGCAGGACGAGATGAAGAACGGAAACTGTAAGGGAGATGCGGGCGGAAGTCTGTCCGTGACCGTGGTGATTCCTGTGTTCGATTCCGAAGCCACATTGGGACAGTGCGTCGCCAGCGTGGTGCGGCAGGACTGTGCCGGGTTGGAGATAGTGCTTGTGGACGACGGGAGCCGTGACGGCAGTGGCATACTTTGCGACGAGTGGGCGGCAAAGGATGACCGTGTGAAGGTGGTGCACCAGGAGAACCGTGGGCGGGCGGCCGCACGGGCTGCCGGGGTGGAAGCCGCCCGGGCGCAATGGGTGTGCTTCGTGGATTCGGACGACGCGCTGCCGCCCGGTGCGGTTTCCCGATTGCTGGCCGCCGCCGCGCCGGACGTGGACATCGTTTTGGGAAACGGACGTTTGCTGGGAGAACATTTCAGGGAAAGGATTCCGATGTGCGACTTCCGCCACCTGGCCGTGCGTGGCGAGGGGCCTATCGGCGTGCCGTGGGGCAGCCTGTTCCGCCGCTCGTTGCTGTCCAACGATTACGTGTGGGATATTCCGCGGGAAATCTACATGGGCGAGGACTATATCTTCTGGCTGCGGGTGGCATTCGGCACGGAGAAACCCGTGGCCGTGGTGCACGCCAACGTGTATGACAAAGGCCCCGACACGACGAGCAGCCGTTTCGTCTGGGATGTCGGCTATGCCCTTGCCGTCGACCGTTTGCGCCGGGAAGCCATTCCCGCCGGAGAGCACGAGGCCTATCTGGCCGACATGGTGGCCGACCGGATGGTGAACCTCATGGCCGTGGCCCTGCACCAGCCCGCAAGGGAATGGCGCCGCAGCCGCTTCTACGCCGAATGGCTGGCCGACGTGGCGCGGGCCGGATTCGAGGTGCCGCGCGGTGCAAGGCTCTACTTGTCGTTGCCCTTCCGCTGGATGCGGAAAGCCTATTCCTGGCTCAGCGATGTGAAACAAAAAGTGATAGGAAAATGAGAACGCTTTTATTCGTATTCCTGGGCGGTGGAGCGGGCAGCCTGATGCGCTTCGGCGTGCAGGGCCTTGTTCACCGCTGGCCTTTGCTTTTGCCCTTTCCTTGGGCTACCTTGGGAGTCAACCTCGTGGGGAGCTTCCTCATCGGCCTGTTTTATGCGTGGTCGGCGCGCTTCCATTGGGCAGACGACGTGCGGCTGTTGCTCACCACCGGGCTGTGCGGCGGTTTCACCACCTTTTCCACGTTCAGCCACGAAGGCATGGCGATGTTGCGCGGCGGCCACTACGGTGCCTTCTTTTGCTATGTGGTGGCAAGCGTGGCGGCGGGAGTGCTTTTCGCCTTCCTGGGCGGATGGGCCGGGACGTCGTTTTCCGGGAAATGACCGTCGCACAGTCTGATTTTGTGCCCGTTCCGTGGCTGTTTGTTTGAAAAATATTACCTTTGTGCACAATTAGCAGGCAAGGGGGACGGCTGTTCCCTTTGCATAATTTGAGAACAGAATGGAGAAACTGAGATTAACCCTGTTGGGGGGATGCTTGTACGTGGCTGCCTGCCTGCAGGCGCAGACCGACACTTTGTTGACTTACCGGGTGGAGGCTTCGGCCAATGCCAGTTCGGGCGACTATGCCCCCTTGTGGTTCACGGCCAACCGCAACGGGCTGTCGAGCCAGGAGCCGAACAGCGCCTACCTGCGCGCGGGCCTGGCCTACCGCCAGTCGTTCGGCCACGGATGGAAGATAGGTGCAGGGCTCGACCTGGCCGGAGCCGTCAACAGCCCGTCGGCGTTTGTCGTGCAGCAGGCTTACGCCGACATTTCGTGGCGGGTGTTGAACCTGAGCATCGGGAGCAAGGAGCGCGCACCGCTGGGCAAGAATCCCCTGCTGAGCAGCGGCGGAATGGTGGAAGGCAACAACGCCCGTCCCGTGCCGCAGGTGCGGGCGGAGATTGCGGACTACTACACCGTGCCCGGCACGAAGGGGTGGTTTGCCTTCAAGGGGCACGTGGCTTACGGACGGTTCATGGACGACCGCTGGCAACGCAATTTTGCCCGGCCGCACAACAAACCTTACGTGGAGGACATTCTCTACCACAGCAAGGCCTTGATGCTGAAGGTGGGTAACAAGGAGCGCTTCCCGCTGGAAGCCGAAGTGGGCATGATGATGTCCGCCCAGTTTGGCGGCACACGGCACAGTTTCAGAGCCGACGGCACGGAAAAGGTGGAGACGATGCCGCACGACCTGAAGAGCTTTGCCGACGTGTTCTTCGCCAAAGCCGGTGGGGAAGACACGCCGGGGGGCGACCAGGTGAACGTGGAGGGCAATCACGTGGGCAGCTGGGACTTTGCCTTGAACTATTATTGGAAGGATTGGAAGTTCCGCGTGTATTACGAACATTTCTTCGACGACCATTCGCAGATGTTCTTGGAATACGGGCGCTGGAAAGACGGCCACTTGGGCATTGAGGTGACGCTGCCCAAGAACCGCTGGGTGAACACGCTGCTTTGGGAAGGGCTGGCCACGAAGGACCAGTCCGGGCCAATCCTGTATGACGGCGACGAACGCTTCGAAGGCGCGGCCTACGAGGGAGTGCAAATCAGCGCGAGGGACGATTACTACAACAACTTCTTCTACCAGTCGTGGCAGCACTTCGGATTGGGACTGGGCAACCCGCTGCTTCCCGGACCGGCTTACAACAAGGACGGTGACCTGAAGTTCCGCAGCAACCGCGTGCGGGCCAACCACTGGGCTTTTGCCGGCACGCCGACGGAAGAGTGGGGATACCGCGTGTTGATGTCGTATGCCCTCCACTGGGGAACGTATGAGAATCCCTTGGACAAGATATGCAAGCAGTTCAGCTCGCTTTATGAGGTGACCTATTCACCCAAGGCGTGGAAGGGGTGGCATTTTTCGCTGTCGGCGGCGGTGGACCACGGGGACTACTTGGGAAACAGCGGCGGCGGAATGTTAACCATTAAAAAGGAAGGAATATGTTTGAAAAGATAAAACAAGCGGCGTGGGGCGCATTGTGCGTCTGTCTGGCCGCGATTTTGTGCCAGGCTTGTACGGGAAAGGCTCCTGAATATCCCGACTTGGAAGGCTATTGGAAGCAGGAGCGCATAGAAGACCGGCTGACAGGGGAAAGCCGGGCTTGCGACCGACTTTTCTGGGCCTTGCAGTTGGGCGTGGGCGAGGTGAAAGACTTGGGGAAAGGCGGCAGCCGGGTGTGCCTTTGCCGCTACGAATACAACGAGGGGGCGGCCACGCTGCGGCTCTATGACTTCAGGATAAGGGGCGACCAGTCGGAGCGCCCCGGGCAGGAGCAGTTGGATGTGTTCGGCATCCCGTCGGAGGACACGACGTTTGAAGTGTTGCTGTTGGACGGCGACCACATGGTGCTCCGTTCAGACAAAAGCGTCCTGCACCTCCGCTCTTTCTGAGCCGGACCGGATGCCATGCGGCCGTACCTTTCCGCCGGCCTCCCGCGGCGAAGGGGTGGTGGATGGTTGGGTTGGGGCTGCCGCCCTCCTGCATAGAGTGAAACTCGCGTCGCGTTGTCGCAAACCGCACCGCGCCATGCAAACCGTTGCATGGCGCGGTGCGGTTTGCGTTTTTGCCGGGAAGCGGGGCGGGGCGGCAGTTCCGCCCCAATGCCATCGGCCCCTTGGGCGGTATTTTCCGTGCGCGATGCACCGCAGCGTCGTGCGGAGACCGTCGGCGTACTCTGCGGCAAGTACTCGAGTACTTTGCGGAGAGTACAATCCGGCACTCCGCAGGGCGCCCGTCCGTTTCCTTCCACGGGGGCGGCCGGACGGGGCGTCGGCGTTTCGCCGCCAGGGGGCGGTAGACGCCGACGCTCTTGTCCGTCGGCCTTTCTTGTCGCTTTTTCCTCCTCTCGGCCAGCCTTGCGTTTCATTATACCTTAATATATAAGTAAGTCGGTGAATTTTTCTTTCTTTCTTCTTCGCCAATCCAAAAGAATTTTATAAATTTGCAGTGCATAAAAGAAAGCAAGCTCCGCGTTGCGGGGCTATGTGGTGAGAGAGAGTAATTTTTATATAGAACCTTTAATTTTAAAGATTAAGTAAAATGATTAAAGTAGGTATTAATGGTTTCGGTCGTATCGGCCGTTTCGTGTTCCGTGCCGCTCAAAACAGAAGCGACATCCAGATCGTAGGTATCAATGACTTGTGCCCGGTTGATTACTTGGCTTACATGCTGAAGTATGACACGATGCACGGTGCTTTCCAGGGTACTATCGAGGCTGACGTTGAGAACAGCAAGCTGATCGTTAACGGCAAGGAAATCCGTGTGACTGCAGAGCGCAATCCGGCCGACTTGAAGTGGAACGAGGTTGGGGCTGAATACGTGGTTGAATCTACGGGCTTGTTCCTGACTCAGGAGAAGGCTCAGGCTCACATCGACGCCGGTGCCAAGTATGTCGTTATGTCCGCTCCTTCTAAGGATGCTACTCCGATGTTCGTTTGCGGCGTGAACGAGAACACTTACGTGAAGGGCACTCAGTTCGTTTCCAACGCTTCTTGCACGACCAACTGCTTGGCTCCCATCGCTAAGGTGTTGAACGACAAGTTCGGCATTGTAAACGGTTTGATGACTACTGTTCACTCTACTACTGCTACTCAGAAGACTGTAGACGGTCCTTCTATGAAGGATTGGCGTGGTGGCCGTGCCGCTTCTGGCAACATCATCCCGTCTTCTACGGGTGCTGCCAAGGCCGTAGGTAAGGTTATTCCTTCTTTGAACGGCAAGCTGACGGGTATCTCCATGCGCGTCCCGACTTTGGATGTTTCTGTAGTAGACTTGACTGTGAACTTGGCTAAGCCCGCTACGAAGGAAGCCATCTGCGCTGCCATGAAGGAAGCTTCTGAAGGCGAATTGAAGGGTGTATTGGGTTACACTGAAGATGCAGTTGTTTCTTCCGACTTCTTGGGTTGCACGCTGACTTCTATCTTCGATGCCAACGCCGGCGTTTACTTGACGGATACTTTCGTTAAGGTCGTTTCTTGGTACGATAACGAAATCGGCTACTCTAACAAGGTGTTGGACCTGATCGCCCACATGAAGAAGGTGAACGGCTAATTTCTTGTAAGCAAGATAAAAAAGGGCCATCCTCTGCTGAGGGTGGCTTTTTTTGTTTATTTTTGCAGCGGCGTGGCTTGCGGGAAGGGTGCCGGGGGAGAAGGCTTTTCCTCAGCCCGTTCGTGCCATTGCCGGAAAGAAAAACGAAAAGCGGAAAGACATGGAATATGATTTGATCACGATTCTCGGCCCGACGGCTTCGGGGAAGACGGCATTGGCCGCCGCATTGGCATACGAGATGCATTCGGAGGTCATCAGCGGCGACAGCCGGCAAGTGTATCGCCGGATGGACTTGGGCACGGGGAAAGACTTGGACGACTATGTGGTGGGGGGGACGGAAGTGCCCTATCATCTGATAGACATAGCCGAACCCGGCACGAAGTACAACGTCTTCGAGTTCCAGCGCGACTTCCTGGACGTCTATTCACGGTTGCGGGAAAGGGGCATCGTGCCGATACTTTGCGGGGGCACGGGGCTGTACCTTGAGTCCGTCCTGCGGGGCTATCGCCTGATGCCCGTTCCGGAGAACGCTGCCTTGCGCGAAGCCTTGTCGGAAAAGACGTTGGAGGAACTGACCGGAATATTGAAAGGCTACAAGCAGTTGCACAATACCACGGACGTGGACACGAAGAAGAGGGCCATACGGGCCATCGAGATAGAGGAATACTACGCCCGGCATCCGCTGGAAGGGCGGGATTTCCCGAACATCCGCGCCTTGGTGGTGGGCATCGACGTGGACCGCGACACGCGCCGGGCCAGAATCACCGAACGCCTGAAGCAAAGGTTGGATGCGGGCATGCTGGACGAAATCAGGAGGCTGCTCGGCGAGGGCATACCGGCCGACGACCTGATTTATTACGGATTGGAGTACAAGTACTTGACACAATACGTGCTGGGGGAATACGGCTACGACGAGATGTTCCGCAAGCTGGAAACCGCCATCCATCAGTTTGCCAAGCGGCAAATGACGTGGTTCAGGGGGATGGAGCGCCGCGGGATTACCATCCATTGGCTGGACGCAGCCTTGCCGTTGGGCGAAAAGGTGGAGCAGGTGCGCCGGCTTTGCGGCGGATTTTCTGGCGCGAATCCCTGTGGGGAATGAATATTTTGCGTATATTTGCGCGTCTATAAAGGAGAAAAAAGTAATGGAACCATCACGATGGGGGATAATCTATTGCCCGAAAGAAGGAGTGAGGCGCATTCATAAGGAATGGGAGGCCATACGTTCGTACCTGACGGAAAAGGGAGTCTTGTTCGACTTCGTGCAGAGCGAAGGCCCTAAGTCCGTGGAGCGCCTGGCGGCCATGCTCGCCTCCAACGGCTATTCCACAATCATCATAGTGGGCGGCGACGCGGCGTTGAATCGCGCCCTGAACGGCATCTTGTCGCAAGGCGACGAAGTGAGGCAAAATATCGCCTTGGGGGTCATTCCGAACGGGTGGGGGAACGATTTCGCCCATTTCTGGGGCATTGAGGAGGACAACTACAAGCAAAACATTGACTGGCTCATCAAGCGCCGCCTACGGAAAGTGGACGTGGGTTATTGCGTTTCGGAGCGCCTGGGCGAAGACCACCCGCGTTATTTCCTGAATTGCGTGAACGTGGGTCTGGTGGCCAACATCATGAACATCAAGCACAAGACACGCCGCTTTTGGGGGATGCTCACGCTTTCCCATTTGTCGTCCATGTTTTTGCTGCTCTTCCAGCGCATGGAGCACAAGATGCATTTCAAGGTGAACTTGGACGACATAGACAAGAGCGTGATGACGGTGTGCGTCAGCAGCGCGCGCGGGTATGGGCAAACGCCCAGCGGCGTGCCGTATAACGGGTGGTTGGACGTTTCCGTGGTTTCCCATCCTGAAATCGCGCAGATGGTGGAAGCCTTGTGGATGCTCCTCCGCGGCCGTTTCCTGAACCACAAGGCGGTGAAATCCTACCGGACAAAACGGGTGGATTTCTTCGACGACGGCAAGGCGATGATCAGTCTCGACGGAGCCGTTTGGGAAGAAGGCGCGGCCCCCATGCGCATCGGCATCCATCAGGAATGGTTGAATTTCATTATCCCGGGCTGACCAAGAACCTTCCTCTGTTTGTGGGCGCGGCTTACCCTATCTTGGAAATCTTTTCCAACTTATCTTCCGAGATGATTTTGATTTTGCGCCCGTCGATGGCGATGATTTTTTCCGCGGCGAAGTTGGTCAGTGTGCGGATGGCATTGGACGTCGTCATGTTGGAGAGGCTGGCCAGGTCCTCCCGTGAAAGGTAGATGCTCAGGGTGCATCCGTCTTCTTCCAAACCGTAGCTTTCCTTTAAGAAAAGAATGGATTCGGCCAACCTTCCCCGGATGTGCTTCTGGGTGAGGTTCACCGTCCGCTCGTCGGCGATGCCCAAGTCGATGGAAAGCTGCTTGATGAAGAACCAGGCCAGGTCGTTGTTCTGACTGATGAGTTTCGTGATGGTCGTGATGGGAATCAAGGCGATGGTCGAAGTCTCGAACGCCGCGGCCGCTGTCAGGTATTCTTGGTGGGCAAAGTAAGCCCGGTAGGCAAAATATTCCACGGGCTTTATGACACGTATGATTTGGTTGCGGCCGCTCACCCCGTTCTTGAATATCTTAACTTTTCCCGAAAGCAGGCACATGAGCTGCGTGGGGAACTCGCCTTCGCTGTAGATGGCTTCGTTTTTGCGATACGTATATACCGTTAGGTTTTCCGTGAGGCGTTCGCGTTGTTCTGGGGTAAGGGGATTGCATAAATCGGAGATTTTTTCGAGAATCTCTTCCTTGTCCATTTCTTTCCTGACCATAGGTAATTTTAATGCTGAGTCAAATCGGGTTGTAATTTATGTTTCGCTTTGCAAAAATAGCAAAACTTGATATATTTATGAAATAGAAAGTCTTAAAATTATGTTTTACAGCATATTTTTATGAAATGCTGAAAATATGTTAGCGCAAAATTTCGCGCATTGATGTTTTTTTGGTATTTTTGGGATGCATAAATAAACAGTGACAAAAAAGAGAGTGAACTGAAAACCTTATAATAATTTCTAGACTATGAGTTACATTCATTTTGATAAGACTCTGATGGCCAATTTGGAAGAATCTTTGCCGAAGGAGATTCTGAGGTCTAACCGTTCGGGTGCTTATTCGTGTTCGACCATAGTGGATTGCAACACAAGGAAGTATCACGGCTTGCTGGTCGTGCCGATTCCGGAGTTGGGAGAGGAGAACTATGTGCTGTTGTCCTCTTTGGATGAAACTGTCGTGCAGCACGGGGCGGAATTCAACTTGGGACTTCATAAGTACCAGGGCAACAACTTCAGCCCTAACGGACATAAGTACATCCGCGATTTCAATTGCGATCAAGTCCCGACGACGATTTACCGCGTGGGCGGTGTCGTCTTGAAGAAGGAGAAGGTGTTCCAGCACTATGAGAACCGCATCATCATACGGTATACGCTGTTGGACGCACATTCCGAAACCACGCTGAAACTCCGGCCTTTCCTGGCCTTCAGGTGCGTGCGGGAATACACGCACGAAAATTCGCGGGTGAATAAGAACTATCAAGAAGTGTCCAATGGCATCAAGACATGCATGTACGACGGCTATCCGGAACTGTATATGCAGTTGAACAAGAAGAATGATTTCGTATTCCAGCCGGACTGGTACCGGGGCGTGGAATATCCCAAGGAGATGGAACGGGGATATGCTTTCACTGAAGACCTCTACGTGCCGGGGTATTTCGAAATGAAGATCAAGAAAGGCGAGAGCGTGGTGTTCTCTGCCGGCTTGTCTGAAATCAAAACCAGCCAGCTGAAGCAGATTGCCGATTTCGAAGTGAACATCCGGACGCCGAGAGATAATTTCTACCATTGCCTCGTGAATTCGGCCCATCAGTTTTATTACCACGTGGATGGGGAGAATTACATTTTGGCCGGTTATCCGTGGTTTAAATGCCGGGCACGCGATATGCTCATCTCCTTGCCGGGATTGACATTGGTGAACGGCGAAGTGGAGCAGTACGAGCTTTGCATGAAGACAATGGAGAAAGCTATCCGCGAATTCATGGCCGGCGATCCCCTCACGGTGAAAATCTACGAAATGGAGCATCCGGACGTGCTCTTGTGGGCGATGTGGTGCATCCAGCAGTATGCCAAAATAGAGTCTTTTGAAAAATGTCTGGAGAAATACGGCGCTTTGGCCAAGGATATCATGGCTTATATCGGCGGGAACTCCCATCCGTGCCTGAAAGTGAGGGAGAACGGGCTGGTCTATGCCAAAGGAAAGGATAAGGCCATCACGTGGATGAACTCCACTGCCAATGGTCGTCCCATCGTGCCCAGAAGCGGCTATATTGTGGAATTCAACGCCTTGTGGTACAATGCGCTGAAGTTCAGTGAAGAAATATGCGGGAAGTGCGGCATCAATGACGAGGCGGCCTATTTTGCTGAGGAGGCAGTCAAGGTCGGGGAGTCCTTCAAAAACGTCTTCCTGAACCAATACGGCTACTTGTTCGACTATGTGGACGAGGATGACAACGACCCGGATTGGAGCGTCCGTCCTAACATGATTTTTGCGGTGGCGCTTGACTATTCGCCGCTCACCCTGCCCGAGAAAAAGGCCATCTTTGATATCTGCACCAAGGAACTGCTCACACCGAAGGGACTGCGTACGCTGAGCCCGAAGAGTGGAGGCTACAATCCCATGTATGTCGGTTCGCAAGTGCAGCGCGACTATGCTTACCATCAGGGGACGGCTTGGCCTTGGTTGGCCGGTTTCTATATGGAAGCATGCTTGCGTCTGTACAAACAGAGCCGCGTCAGCTTCGTGGAGCGCGTGTTGGGCGGATTTGAAGAAGAGATGTTTTACCACTGCTTGGGCACGCTGCCCGAACTCTTTGACGGGAATCCTCCATTCCATGGCAGGGGCGCGATATCATACGCCATGAATGTGGCAGAAATCTTGCGCGTGGTGAAATTGGTAGAAAAGTACATTATATAAATAAGGAGGAACTGGATATGAAAGTATTAATGTTTGGTTGGGAGTTTCCTCCTCATATTCTTGGAGGGCTCGGTACTGCAAGTTATGGCTTGACGAAGGGATTGTCCGTGCAACCTGATATGGATATCACTTTCTGCATCCCGAAACCATGGGGCGACGAAGACCAGAGCTTCATGAAAATCATCGGGATGAACAGCGTGCCCATAGTGTGGCGTGATGTGGATTGGAACTACGTGAACAGCAGGGTGGGGAGCTACATGGATCCGCAACTGTATTATGATTTGCGCGACCATATCTATGCCGACTTCTCTTATATGCATGTGAACGATTTGGGTTGCATGGAGTTCTCAGGCCGTTATCCGGACAATCTTCATGAGGAAATCAATAATTACTCTATTGTGGCGGGAGTTGTTGCACGCCAGCAGCAGTTCGACATCATCCATGCGCACGACTGGCTGACTTACCCGGCTGGCATCCACGCCAAGCAGGTGAGCGGGAAGCCGTTGGTGATTCATGTGCATGCCACAGACTTCGACAGGAGCCGCGGCAATGTGAATCCGACGGTTTATGGCATAGAGAAAAACGGAATGGATTACGCCGATTGCATCATGTGCGTGAGCGAACTGACGCGGCAGACTGTGATCAACCATTATCATCAAGACCCGGCAAAGTGTTTTGCCATGCACAATGCCGTTTATCCCTTGGCGCCCGAGTTGCAGGCGATTGTTGACCAGCGGAAACCCAGCTCGGAGAGAAAGGAGAAGGTGGTCACTTTCTTGGGGCGCATCACAATGCAGAAAGGCCCGGAGTATTTCATCGAAGCTGCGAAGCGCGTGCTGGACAGAACGCACAACGTGCGCTTCTGCTTTGCCGGAAGCGGGGACATGATGAATGCCATGATAGAGATGGCCGCGGCATACGGAATTGCCGACCGTTGCCATTTCCCGGGTTTCATGAAGGGGAAACAGGTGTTTGAGTGCTTCCGCGACAGCGATGTGTATGTGATGCCTTCCGTGTCGGAACCCTTCGGTATTTCGCCGTTGGAGGCCATGCAGAGCGGTGTGCCGTCCATCATCAGCAAGCAATCCGGTTGCGCGGAGATTCTATCTAAGTGTATCAAGGTGGACTATTGGGACATCGATGCCATGGCAGACGCCATGTATGCCTTGTGCATGTATCCTTCGTTGCATGAGTATCTGCAGACGGAAGGCAAGAAGGAAGTGGACGGCATCACGTGGGAAAAAGTGGGCCAGCGCATCCGCAAGCTTTACGATGAGACAATTCAAAAATGTAAATAATCAAAATCTTATAATATGAAAACGATTTGCCTTTATTTCGAGATTCATCAAAATATACACTTGAAACGCTACCGTTTCTTCGATATCGGTACGGATCACTATTATTATGATGACTACGAGAATGAGAACAGTATAAACAACACTGTGGAGCATTCGTATATTCCGGCACTTCAGACCCTGCTCCAGATGATTAAGGACAATCCGGGATTTTTCAAGGTGGCCTTTTCCATTTCCGGGTGCGCCATAGAACTGTTGGAGAACTTTGCCCCGTCGGTGATTGAATTGCTGCAGGAGTTGAGCGAGACAGGTTGCGTGGAATTTTTGGCAGAGCCATATTCACACGGGCTTTCTTCTTTGGCCAACGAGGACTGTTTCAAGGAAGAGAGCTTGCGGATGGCCCGCAAGGTGAAGGAATTGTTCGGGCAAGAACCGAAGGTGTTCCGCAACTCTTCGTTGATTTATTCCGATGACATCGGGAGTACGGTTGCGTCCATGGGATTCAAGGGCATGCTGACGGAAGGCGCCAAGCATGTGCTGGGATGGAAGAGCCCCCATTTTGTTTACCATTGCACGCAGAACCCCAACCTGAAGTTGTTGTTGAGGGACTATAAGTTATCGGATGACATTTCGCTGCGCTTCAGTAATACGACGTGGAACGAGTACCCATTGTTTGCCGATACCTACATGGACTGGATTGCTTCGATGCCCGAAGAGGAGCAGGTGATTAACATCTTCATGGAGTTGTGCGCATTGGGCATGTTCCAACCCTTGTCCTCCAACATCTTGGAGTTCATCAAGGCATTGCCGGCGTGCGCAAAGCAGCGCGGCATCACCTTCTCCACGCCGTCCGAGGTAATAGCAGAGCACCAGTCTGTCGACGCATTGGAAGTGGCATACCCCTTGTCGTGGGTGGATGAAGAGCGCGATATCAGTTGTTGGTTGGGAAATGGCATGCAGCGCGAAGCCTTCAACAAGTTGTATAGCGTGGCCGACCGTGTGCGCATCAGCAACGACCGCCGCATCAAGAAAGACTGGGACTACCTGCAGACGAGCAATAACTTCCGTTTCATGACCACCAAGCCGAGCAGTTGGAACATGTACCGCGGCATATACGATTCGCCTTACGATGCCTTTACGAACTACATGAACATCCTTGGCGACTTCATCAACAGGGTGAACAGCATGTATCCCAGCGATGTGGACAACGAAGAACTGAACTCGCTGCTGACGCTGATTAAGAACCAGGGCGAAGAGCTTGAGGTGAAAGACAAGGAGATTGCGCGCTTGAACGCACGCCTGAAGAAGATGGCTCCCGAAACGGGCGAGACCAAGAAAACGGCTACCCGCAAGTCGGCTGCCAAGAAGCAATAAGGTTTTCCGGCGCTGTCGCGCTGTGGAGGTTTGTCTCATAGGAGCCCACCGGTCACGTGCTGGTGGGCTCTTTATAATAGGTATAAAACGAAAGCGGGGAGGGAATGTGCCGATTTGCACTTTCCCTCCCCGCCTTCGTTTTATTGTCCGGGCGGCATGGTGCCGCGCCCTTTCCTTTGCTTATCTGAAGGAACTGTAGATGACTTGTATTTGGATTTTGCTTCCCTCTCCGCCGACAAGCCGTGTGCTTCCCAGTCCCATGTCGTGGGTGACGCTCACGATGTTGTTGCTGTTGTCCTCGTTGGTTTCAACGGGGATGAGCACCACCTTGTTCCAGTCCGGATGGCTTTGTGTCCATGCTTCGGGGCTCATTCCGCTTTTTGCGGCCTCTTCGTTCTTTTCCCTGCGGCAATATGACACCAAGTTGCTGATGTTGGAGAACGTGTAGGTGTTATAGTTGCTGTTGAACGAAGTGACGTAAGATGTCTTTCCGTCCGGCACTTCCTTGTTCTCAAAGAAGGCGTACATGTCTTGTTTGCGCACCATGAGCAAGGTTTGCGGGATTTCGAAGTCGGTCGTCAGGTCTTCGGCGTTGTAGCGGTAGAGCGAGAGCTGCGCCTGGCTGATGCTGTCGTTGGCGTGCCCCTCGTAGATTTCGTCCACGGGCAATGTCATTTCGGTGAAAACGCCGGCGGGCGTTTTCAGGTAAGTGCATTGGGTGTCGTTCTCGATGAGCTGTGCCAAGTCGTCGTTCTCGATGTAGGTGTTCTGGATGACTTCAGGGGTGGCGGCAAATCGGCTCATGCCCACGTAGACCGTGTCTTTCTGCGTGTCCTTGTAGCTGAAGTACACGTTCATCGCGCCCACCCTCATTCTCACCATGGTGCCGTTGCCGTCGGCCAGCTTGAAGTAGAATCCCGGGCACACGTGGCGTATGAACTGGTATGAGTCTTTGAAGAAGTCCTTGTTCTCGTAATATTTGTTGATGATAAAGGTGCCATACTCTTTGGGGAGCACGATGCGTATGTTCGGCGTGTAGGAGCTGCTTTCCAGTTCGGTATCGGAGAGCGTGAAGTCTTTAGCCGTGAACACTTTGCGCGCCACGGGATAAGTCTTCTGCCGGTTGATGTATCGGGTGAGGTCGGCGTTGCTGTAGTAGGTGGAGTCTTCGCGGATGACGTTGGTCGTATCCAGTTCATACACGTCCACCTTCATCGGGTTGTTCTCGTTGCCGTAATACCTGTCGTAGTAGAGTCTGATTTCGATGGAGTCGGCTTCGATTTCCCCCTTGTCGTTCTTGACCATTTGTTCGTAGGCCGGGAATTCATAGTCCTCCAGCGTGCAGAATTGTGCCAGGAACTCGGCTTTGATTTGCATGCGCGTTTCGGGGTCGGTCATCCGTCCCAGGAAAGAACTGTTGCTGTTGCTCAGGACGGAGTCGGCCAGGAGCGAGCGCGTCGTGGCTTCGTAGATGGAGGTGGAGGCACTGATGTTGTCCGACTCCGTGTAGATGCCGATGTTGTCTGTCGTGTCGTCGCATGCCGCGCATCCCAGTGCGAGTGCCGCGATGAGTGTGGTTTTTGCTTTCATGTTGGGGTTACGGTGTGAAATGCTTTTTTTATTCTTCGTCCTTTCCGGCCGACCACACTTTGTCGTAGAAGCCGGCGAAGTCGTCGGCATCGGCGGCGCTGACGTTGCCCAGCACGGGGATGCCCTTGCCTTGTGCGTATTCCACGAATTCCTTGAATCTGTCCGTGTCGGGCACGGTCAGTCCGTCGGCGTAGTTGATGGCCAGTTTGTTGAGCTCCTCGAATGTCACTTCGGGGCTGAATCCCTCCAGCACGGAGGCGTCCACGTTGCGGAAAGCGATGCATTCGCCGAAGTTTTTCCCCATGGGTTTCTTCAGCACTTCGTCCGACATGGAGAACACGATTTTGCTATCGCGGAATGAAGGCTCTTCTTTGTAGGCCGTCTTGACGTAGAGCGGCACCAAGGCCGACATCCATCCCTGACAGTGTATGACTTCGGGAATCCAGCGCAGTTTCTTCACGGTTTCCAGCACGCCCCGGGCGTAGAATATGGCCCGTTCGCTGTTGTCCTCGTATTCCTGATTGTCCTCGTCCACGGCCATCAGTCGTTTCACGAAGTAGTCGTCGTTGTCGATGAAGTACACTTGCATCCGTGCGGCCTGTATGGAAGCCACCTTGATGATGAGCGGATGGTCTGTGTCGTCGATGATGAGGTTCATTCCGGAGAGTCGGATGACTTCGTGGAGCTGGTTGCGTCGTTCGTTGATGTTGCCCCATTTGGGCATGAACGTCCTGATTTCCCGTCCTTTTTCCTGTATTTCTTGGGGCAGTTCCCGACCCATGGCGGCCAGTTCCGAGTCGGGAACGTAGGGTGTCATTTCTTGGGTGATGAATAATATTTTCTTAGCCTTCATTGTTATGTTTGCTTTTTCCTTGGCACAAAGATACAAAAAAAAGTTGGCATGGCGGTCTTTTTTCCTTGTTAAGGGGGCTAAATCTTTTTATAAATTCTGCGTATTTATTTGGATAATGTCTTTGCCATGTGGTATTTTATATGTTATTTTGCAGAGTTTTTTAGGAAATGACGTTTAAAATCGACCCAAAATGAAGTTAATTCATACGATTGGAGATTTGCGCCAAGCCTTGGCAGAGGCCCGCGCAAAAGGTGAAAAGATTGGATTGGTGCCCACGATGGGGGCGTTGCATGCAGGTCATGCCTCGCTGGTGAGGCGCAGCGTGGAGGAGAACGGGCTGACCGTGGTCAGCGTCTTCTTGAATCCCACGCAATTTAACGACAAGAAGGATTTGGAACGGTATCCCCGCACGCTGGAAGCCGACTGCGCTTTGCTGGAGCAGGTGGGGGCCGACATTGTTTTCGCGCCCTCGGTGGAGGAGATGTATCCGGAGCCAGACACGCGCCGCTTCAGCTATCCGCCCGTGGACATGGTGATGGAAGGCGCTTTCCGCCCGGGCCATTTCAACGGCGTTTGCCAAATCGTGAGCAAGCTGTTTGCCGCGGTGGAGCCGGACAGGGCCTACTTCGGCGAGAAGGATTTCCAGCAGATTGCCGTGGTGCGCGCCATGGTCAAGGATTTGGGCTTCGGAGTGGAAATCGTCCCGTGCCCCGTGGTGCGCGAGGAGAGCGGGCTGGCCATGAGCAGCCGCAACACCCTTCTGACGGACGAGGAGCGGGCCGTGGCGGCGAACATCTATGCCGTGCTCTCCAAGAGCCGCAACTTCGCCAGCACCCACACGTTGGCCGAAACCCGCCGCTATGTGGTGGATGCGCTGAATGCCATCGTGGGACTGGAAGTGGAGTATTATTCCATCGTGGACGGCGACACGTTGCAGGAACTGGCCCATTGGGCGGACTCGGACAACATCGTGGGCTGCATCACGGTGTTCTGCGGCAGCAAGCCTATCCGTCTGATCGACCATATTAGATATAAGGGATAAGGTTTATAAAAACGGAAGGATATGATGATTCAAGTGTTGAAGTCGAAGTTGCATTGCGTGCGTGTGACGGAAGCGAATTTGAATTATATGGGGAGCATCACCATTGACGAGGACCTGATGGACGCCGCGAACATGATTGCGGGCGAGAAGGTGCAAATCGTGGACAACAACAATGGGGAGCGTTTCGAGACCTATATTATAAAAGGTGAGCGCGGGTCGGGCTGCATCTGCCTCAATGGTGCGGCGGCGCGCAAGGTGCAAGTGGGTGACATTTGTATAATCATCTCTTACGCCTTGATGGACTTCGAGGAGGCCAAGACGTTCAAGCCCACGGTGGTTTTCCCGGATTCGGCGACCAACCGTCTGGTGCGTTGAGCCGTTGCCGCAGGCTGCCGTGGCGGCCGCGGGACTTTCGCGCGTAAAATATTTTTTGAGCTTCGGGCTCCCGCTGGGGCGCATTCCGGCTGTCTTTCGAAGGCGGCAGGGAAGCGCGCCGGCCGGGAGCCCGGTTTTTTTTGTGTGTCGCCCTCTTCCGCGTGTCGCGGCATGCGGGAGTCGGCAGCGTACTTTGCGGGAAGTACTCGAGTACTCTGCGGACAGTACTCAAGTACTTCCCGCAAGGTAGTTTTCAGGACGGCGCAGGGCGGTCTCCCGTTTTCCGCTTCCGTCCGCTCGCCCGACAGGCCTTTCCGGTCCTCCTTGGCGGCGGAAAGGTGTGTGCGCGGCCGGCTTAGGAGGGCGGAGTCCGGCTTTGTCTCTGTGTAAAGAAATGCGGCGGTCTTCGTGGCCGCCGCAAGGGAAGGGGGAACGGTCGCCGTTCCCCCTTGTTTAGGAACATCGTTGCAGTCTTTTCCGGGTGCTTATCCCATTTTTCCGGTCAGGTAAGCCCGCGTGCGCTCGTCGGCAGGGTCGTTGAACATCTTGTCCGTCCTGTCATATTCAATCAGTTCGCCGAGATACATGAACATGGACATGTCCGAGATGCGCATGGCCTGCGACATGTTGTGCGTCACTATCATAATGGTCACTTCGTCCTTCAGTTTCACGATGAGGTCCTCCACGTGCTTGGTGGCGATGGGGTCCAGAGCCGATGTCGGTTCGTCGAGCAGCAGCAGTTCGGGCTGCAGGGCCAGCGAGCGGGCTATGCAGAGGCGTTGCTGCTGTCCGCCGGAGAGGAAGGTGCCCCGCTTGGTGAGCGAGCCTTTCACCTCGTCCCAGAGCGACACGTTTCTCAGGTTGCGCTCCACGATTTCGTCCTTCTTGCTTTTGCTCAGGTGTATGCCGTTGAGGATGTAGCCCGCCAGCACGTTGTCGTAGATGCTCATGGTGGGGAAGGGGTTGGGGCGCTGGAACACCATGCCGATTTTCCGGCGCACGGCGTTCGGCTGCTCCTGCATGATGTTCACCCCGTCGAGCATGATCTCGCCCGTCACCTGGATGTTCTTGTAGAGTTCGTGCATGCGGTTCACGGCGCGGAGCAGGGTGCTTTTTCCGCAGCCCGACGGCCCCATGATGGCCGTGATGGTGTTGCGCTGCACTGCGGCCGACACGTTTTTCACGGCCGTCACCTTCTGGTCGTAGGAGATGCTGACGTTCTTGATTTCCAGTATGGGATCTGTTATATTTTCCATTTTTTTGCGATTCGTTTAGCGATTAAGTTCAGACAAAGTACGAAAGTGAGAAGGAAGAGCGAGGCGCCCCAGATGAGGCTCTGCAGGTTGGGGTCGTTGAAGAACTCCCAGATGAGCAGGGGCACGGCCGACATGGGCTTCGACATGTTCCAGCTGATGACCGCGCTGCCCAGTGTGGTGAACATCAGCGGTGCCGTCTCGCCCACCACGCGCGAGATGGCCAGCAGGATGCCCGTGAAGATGCTGCCGAACGAGGCGGGCAGCATCACCTTCAGCATCACGCGCCAGTAGTTCCCGCCCAGTCCGAGGCCGGCTTCCTTCAGCGTGGCCGGGAGGATTTTCATCGTTTCCTCCGTGGAGCGGATGATGAGCGGCAGCATCATGATGAAGAGGGCCACGCTGCCGGCGTAGGCCGAATAGCCCTTGGTGGGCACTACTATCCAGATGTAGGTGATGATGCCGATGATGATGGACGGCGTGCCCTGCAGCAGGTCGGTCAGGTAGCTCACGGTCTTGGCGAACCAGTTGTGGCGGTATTCCGAAAGGCAGATGCCGCAGAGGATGCCCACGGGGATGGCCACCACGGCCGCCAGGGCGAGCATGAGGAACGTGCCGATGATGCCGTTGGCGATGCCGCCCGGCACGCTTTCGCCGCTGGCCATGGCCTCCATGGCCTTGTAGGCGTTCGGCGTGGCTTCGGTGAGGAACGACCACCCCAGCTGGTCCCATCCCTTGATGAGCACCTCGCCCAGGATGGCGACGAGGGGGATGGCGGTCATGGCCGAGAGGACGCACACCGTGATGTAGAGCAGCCGGTTCTTCAGAATTCTGAAACCGAGATTGTTGTCTGTTGTTTTCATTTCCATTCCGTTTTTGGGGAGTTACACGTGCTGCGCACGCCGGATGAGTATTTTGCCTATCATGTTGATGATGGCCGTGATGAGGAACAGCAGCAGTCCGATGGCGATGAGCGACGAGAGCTTCAGGCCGTCGGCCTCGCCGAACTGGTTGGCGATGATGCTGGCCATGGTGTTGCCCGTGGTGCGCAGCGTGTCGGGCATCTGGTTGGTGTTCCCGATGAGCATCGTCACCGTCATGGTCTCGCCCAAGGCGCGGCCGATGGCCAGGATGTAGGCCGAGAAGATGCCCGACCCCGCCGTGGGGAAGATGACCCGCCGGATGACTTCGGCGCGCGTGGCCCCCAGGCCGTAGGCCCCTTCCTTCAGGTCGGACGGCACCATCTTGATGAACTCCGAGCTCAGCGAGGCGGCGTAGGGCACAATCATGATGGCCAGCACGAAAGCGGCCGTCAGTATGCCCGAGCCTTGCGGCGAGAGGTTCAGGTGCATGAAGATGCCTCGCAGGGCGTAGAAGCCCCAGAGGCCGTAGATGATGGACGGGATGCCGGCCAGCAGGTCGATGATGGTGCTCAGCACCGTGGCAATCTTCTTTCCCCGGAAGTATTCGCCCGTGAACAGCGCCACGGGGAGCGAGAACGGGATGCAGATGAGCAGGGCCAGGAGCGTGGTGAGCAGGGTGCCGGTGATGAACGGGAGCGCCCCGTAGCTTTCCTTTCCGGCCGTGGTCACCCAGTCGTCCGAGAAAATGAAGTTCCAGAACCCGAAGTGTCCGAAAGCCGCCGAGGCGTCGTACGACAGCGAGTAGATGATGCCGCAGCAGATGACCGGAATCAGGATGGCCGACAAGAGCAGCAGCGTTCTGAATATTCTATCTTGCATGGCTCAAAGTTTTTGGGAGTCGCCTTTTATTTCAATACGGGTTGCCCGTCGAAGGTCACCTGTTTCAGGTTCTCCAGGCTCAGTTCCACGGCCTGCCGGGGCAGCGGCGCGTAGTTCACGGTGGCCGTTGTCTGCTGGATGGAGTCGCTCAGGATGTATTTCATCAGGCCCACCGTGGCTTGCGCCTGTGCCAGGTCGCGCCCGCCGTAGTTCTGTTCCTTGTAGAACACCAGCCAGGTGAAGCAACTGATGGGGTAGGCACCCGGGGCGTCGGCGTTGGTGATGGAGCAGCGCGTGTCCTGCGGGATGTCGCCGGCCGATGCCGAGATGCTTGCGGCGGACGGCGTCACCATCTCGCCGCGCTGGTTCATCACGTTGGCATACGGAATCTTCTGCGCGAAGGCATATTCCGAACCGATGTAGCCGATGGAGTACGGTGTCTGGGCGATGATGCCCGCCACGCCCGGGTTGCCTTTGGCGGCCTGCCCCACGGGGAAGTCCACCGTCTTGCCGCTGCCGTAGGTGTTCTTCCACGATTCGCTCACTTTCGACAGGTAGTCGGTGAAGATGAACGTCGTGCCGCTGCCGTCCGAGCGGTAGGCCTGTATGATGTCTTTGGCGGGCAGTGCGGCGTCAGGGTTCAGTTCCTTCAGCCGCGGGTCGTCCCATTTCGAGATTTTGCCGCAGAAGATGTCCGCGATGACCTCGCCCGAGAGGTTCAGTTCCTTCACTTCGGGCAGGTTGTAGGCGATGACCACGGCTCCCATGCAGGTCGGCACGTGCACCACCGGCTTCATGTCCTTCATCTCCTCGTCCGTCAGGTAAGCATCCGTTCCGGCGAAGTCCACGATTTCGTCCTTCAGGTTGCGGATGCCGCCGCCGCTGCCGATGCCGCCGTACGACACTTTGTCGCCTACTTTCGCACTGTAGCTCTCAAACGTCATGGTGTAGAACGGAAGAGGGAAGGTGGCTCCCGCGCCGCTCATTTCCACGGTTTCGCGGCCCGTCCCGTCGTTTGCTACTTGGTTTCCGCCGCAAGCGGCCATGGCCAAAGCTGCAAAGGCAGCCATAATAGGCAAATAGATTTTTCTCATCGTTTCTTCTTTTTTTTACGGTTTTTTCTGCTGCAAAGGTCGGGTTTTGGTGTGTCATAGATGTTACAATCCTGTGAATTTACGACTAAATTGCGGAAGGGGGGACAAACGCAGCGCGCCCCGCATTGCCATGCTGAGGGGGCGATGCGGGGCGCGGTGGATGGGGGCGTCGTGGGCGAAGGGCTATTCGATGTGCCCTTCCACCACCCAAAAGTCTGCCTGTTCCATTGTCGGAATGTCCTCGGCGGACGGGATGAACGGGTGTGCTGCCCTCATGTCTTCCGAAGCGGCCAGGAGGTTTTCCATGGCTTCGTCCGTGACGATGGAGAGGAATGTGCCGTCGGGGCAAACCGTGACGGACTTCTCCAGCAGGATAAAGTAGGGCCATGCCTTGCGTCTGAAAGTGGTCACTTCGCGGGTCTGCGTGTCCATCATGCACTGCGTGTTCCCGTTGATGGTGAAGAACAGGCGCCCGTCGTGGAAGGACACGTTTTCCAGATAAAGCACGCCGCTGCGTGAGGTGAGCCTTTCGAGCAGCCGCTCCTTGTCGGTTTCCTCCAGGATGTCCTGCGGCAGGTTCTGGTCGCCGAAGTCGAAGGTGTACATCGCCCGCGCTTTCCCGTCTTCCACGGTGTATAGCGTGTAGTCGAAGGGATTGGTGAAAAACAGGCGGCCGTCGTGGACGAACACTCCGCCGGTCCGGTTGGTCAGCATGACGGGGGCGGATTTCGGAAAGGCGATGTCTTGCAGCCTTGTGCCGTCGGCCTTGAACACCGTCAGGTTGTTTCTGCCCTGCGTGTCGCAGTAGACCACCAGGCTGTCCGGTCCCGCCAAGGTGAATCCCGCGCCGGGACAGACTTTGGTCTTGTACAGGTAGGCGCCTTCTGCATTGTAGCGGGATATTTCTTGTGACGAGGCGTCGAAGAGGTAGATGTTCCCCTCGGGGTCTATGGCGAAGTCGTCCAGCGAAGAGCGTTTCCCCGGCGTCCACCCCTTCCGTTTCAGGATGAGCCGTTGTTGTCCTTCCTCGTTGAACACGAAGAGGGTTTTCTGCCCTTGGTCGAGCACGTAGATGAGTGAATCCTGCTTGTAGAGTTTGTCCACGGACGAAATCATTCCGCCGGCCTGCAGGGGAATCAGCCGTTCTACGGCAAAGATGTCCTCGATGCTGTCGGTGTCATTTCCGGCGTTCAGGTCGACTTCCACCGTGATGGCTTTGTCCGGTTCGGTCTGGCTGCATCCCCACCACAGCAAAGCGGAGCACAGCATGCCGGCATAAACTAATTTTTTGACCATATTCTTTTGTTTGTTTGTACTTTTATTCGCGAAAATCGTGAATGCAAAAGTATGGAACGGAAAGGGGACTGACAAGTCCTTTAACCTTTATTCGCATTTTCCTGTTGCGTGGAGAGGGGATTTCCGGAGGGGGAGACGGATGGGCGCCTTGCGGAGTGTTGAATTGTACTTTGCGGAAAGTACTCGAATACTTGCCGCAGAGTACGCCGACGCATTCCGCATGGCGCGTCGGGGCACAGGGCAAAGCCGGACGTGCCCGAGCTTCCATCCGCCCTTTCTTCCGATGAGTGGAAAATGATGGCAAGTTCTCCCAAAGCCGTTGCCCTGATTCCATCCCGCCTTCTTTGGCCGGCTTCCAGAATGCGGTGGGCAGGTGCGCGGCCAGCTTCAGTGTGCCGGGCGGACAAAAAACGAGGGGACACCTTTTGTAAGGTATCCCCTCTTATAATGAAAGCCGCACCGATGATGTGATGAAAACTCCGAGCTAGTAAGATTTGAGCGCCCGCCACCTTTGTAATCCACCGGCATCTCTGCTACCCGAAGGCGTGGCCCGCCATTGGTGGTCGAAGCATTCTCGGTTTTCAGATGTAAATTGATGAGTATCCCAATCTAACCGATGCGGCTCCTTTTTCTGTATTACAAAGGTAAGTCATTGCGCTGAATTACGCAAATAAATCGCCCATTTTTTTGCCTTTTGGTCCGAAACCGCGTCCGTTCTTGTGCGGTGGCGGCGCGACGCCTTCCGCGGGTGGCTTTCCGGAAAGTTTTTCTGGCTCTCCCGGTTGTGCCTCCTGCGGCAGGGCGTGGCGTGGCATCCGGGTGCCCGTTCGTGCCCGGAAGGTTCGGAATTTGAAACTTTCATGTCGCTTTGGCATTAAAAAACGCAGTCCGGAGGCGTAAAAAGCGCCGTTTTATTTTGTTCTCCGCTTGTCAACACTTATCTTTGTCCTCAAATATACGGAAGATTAAACACACGACATACATGAAACTGTATTTCTCTATAGACTATTTGACGCACTGGGGCGAAAGCGTGCGCGTCGTCCTGACGCTGGTCAACGCCAAGGGGCGGAAGCAGACACAAGTCCATCCCCTGGACACGCGCGACGGTCGTTCCTGGGCGGGCGAAGTGCTGGTGACCGAAGGGAACATCAGGACTTTTTATTACCATTATTGCATTTACAAAGACGACTGCGTCGTGCGTACGGAATGGCGCCTCGTGCCGCGGCGCTTCGAGGCCGACCCCACGAAGGCGTACCGCTTCCTGGACGCATGGAGGGACATGCCGGAGTTTTCGCATCTCTACACTTCGGCCTTCACGCAGTGTGTGCGTCCCCGTGCGCCCCGTGTCGAGGGGCTTCCTTACTTCAGCGGCACGCTGATGTTGCGGGTGAGCGCCCCGCAGCTTGAGGAAGGGCAGGCCTTGGCCTTGTTGGGCAACCAGCCGGCACTGGGAGAGTGGAACCCCGATTTCGCGTTCCGCATGAAAGAGACGGGGTTGTATGAATGGAGCCTCACGCTGAGTTCTACCGGCCTCACCTTCCCCATGGAATATAAATATGTGGTGGTCGATGCCAAGACGGGCGCTTTCCTGGCATGGGAAGGCGGCGACAACCGCGTGCTGCCCGTGGACGGCGTGGCCAAGGACCAGGTGGTGGTCGTCTCGGACAGCCTCTTGCGGCTCCGGGGCCCGCATTGGAAGGCGGCCGGAGTGGTGATTCCCGTCTTCTCGCTGCGCAGCGAGGGGAGTGCCGGAGTGGGAGACTTCGGCGACCTGAAGGCCATGGTGGACTGGGCCGTGTGCACGGGAATGCACGTCGTACAGCTATTGCCGATTTACGATACTACGATTCACAAAAACTGGTTGGACTCATATCCCTACAACAGCATCTCCATCTATGCGCTCAATCCTCAGTACATGGATTTGCGGCAACTGCCAAGGCTGGCCGACGAAACACGGATGGCGGACTACGAGGAGCGCCGCGCGGCCCTGAACGCCCTGCCGCAGGTGGACTATGAGGGGGTATATGCCTTGAAGCAGGAATACTTGCACGAGGTGTTCCGGCAAGTCGGCGCGGAGGTGCTCGCCTCGGCGCGCTTTGCCGCTTTCTTCAGGGACAACGAAGACTGGCTGGTGCCCTACGCGGCGTTCTGCGTGTTGCGCGACCGCTTCGGGACGGCCGATTTCCGCCGGTGGCCTGAATATGCGGAATACCGGGCCGAGGAAATCCGGAGCTTCTGCCGCCCGTCGGGTTCTGCATACGGGGACATCACCTATTATTATTATGTGCAGTTCTGCCTCCACGAGCAGTTGTCGGCCGCTTCGTCGTATGCCCGTGCCCACAGGGTGGTGTTGAAGGGAGACATTCCCATCGGCATCAGCCGGGACAGCGTGGAAGCCTGGGTGGAACCCTACTACTTCAATCTGGACGGGCAGGCCGGTGCGCCGCCCGACGCTTTCTCCGTGAACGGGCAGAACTGGGGTTTCCCCACCTACAACTGGGACGTGATGCTGAAAGACGGGTGCAGCTGGTGGGTGCGCCGTTTCCGCAAGATGGCCGAATATTTCGATGCCTATCGCATAGACCACGTATTGGGCTTCTTCCGGATATGGGAGATTCCGTCCGACGCCGTGCATGGCTTGCTGGGCTATTTCTCCCCGTCGCTGCCCTTGAGCGTGGAAGAGATAGAGGGGTTCGGACTGGAGTTCCGCGAGGAGGAGTTCACCCGGCCTTTGATTACCGACCGGTTGCTGGACCGGCTTTTCGGCGAGCGTGCCGCCATGGTGAAGGCCGTTTATCTGGACGAGTTGAGGGGCGGACGGTATGCCATGAAGCCGGAATATGACACGCAGCGCAAGGTGGAGGCGGCCTTTTCCGGGCGGACATCGGACGAGGATACGGCCCTGCGCGACGGACTGTACTCTCTGATAAGCAACGTGCTCTTCATTCCCGACCGCAAGCAGGCCGGAAAGTTCCATCCGCGCATATCGGCCCAGTTGGATTATTTCTACCACACGTTGAGCGACAAAGAGAAGAACGCCTTCAATGCGTTATATGAAGAATATTATTACCATCGGCATAATGATTTCTGGTACGAGCAAGCCATGCGCAAGTTGCCCCTCTTGGTCGAGGCCACGCAGATGCTGGTCTGTGCCGAAGACCTGGGCATGGTGCCGGCGTGCGTGTCTTGGGCCATGGAGGATTTGCGCATCCTGACGCTCGAGATTCAGACCATGCCCAAGCGGTTCGGCGTGAGGTTCGGCCGGCTGGAGGAGAATCCCTACCGCAGCGTGGCCACCATCTTCACCCACGACATGCCAACCCTGCGCGGCTGGTGGGAAGAGGATGCCGACTGCCGCCAGCAATACTACAACGAGATCCTGCAAAAGGACGGCAAGGCGCCGGCCGTCATTCCCGGCTGGCTCTGCGAGGAAGTGGTGGCCCGCCATCTCTTCTCGCCTTCCATGCTCTGTCTGATTTCTTGGCAGGACTGGATGTCGATCGACGACCGTCTGCGCTATCCCGACGTGAAAGCCGAGCGCATCAACGTGCCTGCCAACCCGAAAAACTATTGGCGTTACCGGATGCACCTGACGTTGGAAGAACTGATGAAATGCGACGTGCTGAACAACAAGATACGCCAGCTGATTACGCATAGTGAGCGCAACTGAGGTCCTCCGTGGCCCTCAAGTCCCGCCATTCAGGCCCGTGCCGGTAGTTTTTTTCGGCACGGGCCTGAATTTTCTTTATTTTTTCTGGGAGAAAGGAAATAGAATGCTTAATTTTGTCCCATCATCGGGTGGTGGGCAAGAACGCTTCCCGCCGTGACGTGTAAATGTACAACAATTATTAATCGGATAAAAGGATGAAGAAACAATTCAAAAAGGTTTTGGTGCTGGGCTCCGGGGCGTTGAAGATCGGGCAAGCCGGCGAATTTGACTATTCCGGTTCGCAGGCGCTGAAGGCTTTGCGCGAGGAAGGCGTACGTTCCGTATTGGTAAACCCCAATATCGCCACGATTCAAACTTCCGAGGGCATTGCAGACGAGGTGTATTTCCTCCCTGTCACGCCTTATTTCGTGACGGAGATCATCAAGAAGGAGCGTCCGGACGGCATCTTGCTGGCCTTTGGCGGGCAGACGGCGTTGAACTGTGGTACGGCGCTCTACAGGGACGGAGTGCTGAAGGAGTATGGCGTGGAAGTGCTGGGCACGTCCGTGGAAGCCATCATGAACACCGAGGACCGCGACCTTTTCGTGAAGAAACTGAATGAAATCCCGATGAAGACACCGGTGAGCCATGCCGTGGAGAACATGGACGACGCCTTGGCCGCCGCACGTGAAATCGGCTATCCCGTGATGATCCGTTCGGCTTACGCCTTGGGCGGACTGGGAAGCGGCATCTGCCCGGACGAAGAACATTTCATCGAGCTGGCGGGCAGCGCTTTCACCTTTGCTCCGCAAATCCTGGTGGAAGAATCGTTGAAGGGATGGAAGGAAATCGAGTTCGAGGTTATCCGCGATGCCAACGACCACTGCTTCACGGTGGCCAGCATGGAAAACTTCGACCCGCTGGGCATCCACACGGGAGAGTCCATCGTGGTGGCACCCACCTGTTCGCTCACCGACGAGCAGGTGACGATGCTGCAGGAACTGTCGAAGACCTGCATCCGCCATTTGGGCATCGTGGGCGAATGCAACATACAATACGCCTTCAATGCTGAAACGAACGATTACCGCGTCATCGAAGTGAACGCCCGCCTGAGCCGCTCTTCGGCCTTGGCTTCCAAGGCCACCGGTTATCCGTTGGCTTTCGTGGCCGCCAAGATTGCCTTGGGCTACACCCTCGACCAGATAGGCGAGATGGGGACGCCGAACTCGGCCTACGTGGCTCCCTCGCTGGATTACCTCATCTGCAAGATACCGCGTTGGGACCTGACGAAGTTCGAAGGCGTTTCGCGCCACATCGGTTCGAGCATGAAGTCGGTGGGCGAGATCATGTCCATCGGCCGTTCGTTCGAGGAAATCATCCAGAAAGGCCTCCGCATGATAGGCCAGGGCATGCACGGCTTCGTGGGGAACGACCACGTGCATTTCGACCAGCTGGACGACGAACTGGCGAATCCCACGGACTTGCGTATCTTCGCCATGGCACAGGCGTTGGAAGAAGGCTACTCGATAGAGCGCATCTATGAACTGACCAAGATAGACCCGTGGTTCATCGGCAAGTTGAAGAACATCGTCGACATGAAGAATACGCTGGAGGGCTATGATGCCTTGGAGGACGTCTCGCCCGAACTCTTGCGCGAGGCCAAGCGCTTGGGTTTCTCGGACTTCCAGATTGCCCGCTTCGTGTTCAAGCACACGGGCACGAACATGGAGAAGGAGAACCTGCAAGTGCGCGAGTTCAGGAAGAAGCTGGGTATCCTGCCGGCCGTGAAGCGCATCAACACTGTGGCGTCCGAGCATCCGGAACTCACCAACTACCTCTACATGACGTATGGCACGGAAGGCTACGACGTGAACTATTATAAGAACGAGAAGTCGGTCATTGTATTGGGTTCGGGTGCCTACCGCATCGGCTCGTCGGTGGAATTCGACTGGTGTTCCGTGAACGCGGTGCAGACGGCGCGCAAGTTGGGCTACAAGTCCATCATGATCAATTATAATCCCGAGACGGTGTCGACGGACTACGACATGTGCGACCGTCTCTACTTCGACGAGTTGTCTTTCGAGCGGGTGCTCGACGTGATAGACTTGGAGCAGCCGGGCGGCGTCATCGTTTCCGTGGGCGGACAGATACCGAACAACCTGGCCATGAAGCTCTATCGCCAGTCGGTGCCCATCCTGGGCACGTCGCCCGTGTCTATCGACCGTGCGGAGAACCGCAACAAGTTCTCGGCCATGCTCGACCGCTTGGGCATCGACCAGCCGGCTTGGCAGGAGCTGACGAGCCTGGACGACATGAAGGCCTTCATCGACAAGGTGGGCTATCCCGTCCTGGTTCGTCCGTCCTACGTGCTTTCCGGTGCGGCCATGAACGTATGCTACAATGAGGAGCAGCTGACGCGCTTCCTCGAGATGGCGCGCGAGGTGTCGAAGGAATACCCCGTGGTGGTTTCGCAGTTCATGCAGGAAACAAAAGAGATAGAGTTCGATGCCGTGGCACAGAACGGAGAAGTGGTGGAATACGCCATCTCGGAGCACATCGAGTTTGCCGGCGTGCATTCGGGCGATGCCACATTGGTGTTCCCCGCCCAGCACTTGTATTTTGCCACCATGCGGGCCATCAAGAAAATCAGCAGCCGCATTGCCCGCGAGCTGAACATCTCCGGCCCGTTCAACATCCAGTATCTGGCCAAGGGCAACCAAATCAAGGTCATCGAGTGCAACCTCCGCGCTTCGCGCAGTTTCCCGTTCGTGTCGAAGGTGTTGAAGCGCAATTTCATCGAGACGGCCACGCGCATCATGCTGGGCGCGCCGTACACCCGTCCGGACAAGTCGGTATTCGACATCGACCGCATCGGCGTGAAGGCGTCGCAGTTCTCGTTTGCCCGCCTGCAGAATGCCGACCCTGTGTTGGGCGTCGACATGTCTTCCACGGGCGAAGTAGGCTGCTTGGGCGCCGACTTCAACGAAGCGTTGCTGAATGCCTTGATTGCCACGGGATACAATGTTCCGAAGAAGTCCGTGATGCTGTCCTCTGGCCCCGTGCAGTCCAAGGTGGATTTGCTGGAGCCCAGCCGGATGCTGGCGGCCAAGGGGTATGACATCTATGCCACCGAGGGCACGGCACGCTTCCTGAACGACAACGGGGTGCCGGCCATTGCCGTGCATTGGCCCGATGAGCACACGTCGGCCGAGAACAACGTGCTGAAGATGATTGCCCAGCACAAGTTCGACTTGATTGTAAACATCCCCAAGGACCAGACCAAGCGCGAGCTGACCAACGGATACCACATCCGCCGCGACGCCATCGACCACAACATCCCGCTGATGACGAACGCCCGCCTGGCCAAGGCCTTCATCGAGGCCTTCTGCCAGATGGACATGGAACAAATCCAAATCAAGAGCTGGCAAGAATATAAATAAGCATATTTGAAGGGCGCCACGCTTCCCGCAGGAAAGGGGGAAGCGTGGCGCTTTCTTTTTCCCGGTTTCCCGTGTGGTTTGATATCGCGTTCCGCAGTAGCGCGGCGTACTCTGCGGCAAGTACTCGAGTACTTTGCGGCAAGTACTTTTTCGCTTTCCGCATGCCGTGCCGCGCAGTTCCGGTGAAAGTCTTGGCGGAACGCCTTCGGTCTTTGGGTGACGTCCCGCGGGAAGGGGCGTCCGTTGCGGAACGCCCTTTTCAGAGTTCCAGCATCTTTTTCTCCCGTTCCAGGTCCTGCGTGTTTAGCGAGGGGGAAGGCACGGTGCAGGTCTTTATGTAATCGCCCGGCCGACAGGTGTAGTCGTAGTAGGGCATCAGGTCTTCGGTGATTTTGTCTTTCGGGATGATTTCCCCTTTCAGCGTGAGGAATTCGTCCATGTCCGTGCTGTCGGATTGTTTGACGAAGAGTATGCGCCGCGCAATCGGGTTGCGGTTGTAGTCCAGACAGAGGTAGAGCCCTTTCAGCATCTGCGGGAAGTCGTACATGGGGAGCTGCAGGTAGATGGTGAAGAGGGCGAGTTCCGGACATTCCCGTTCGTTGAACAGGATGTAGGACGTCGTGTGGTTGTTGAAGAGTCCCACTCCTGCATGCGTGGTGTTGTAAGCGCTCATGTGCACCACCCTCACGTATTCGTTGTTTTCCGAAGCCGCGATGAGATAAGGCTCCACTTTCAGTGCGTCGGCCGCCGAGGAGAGGCTGTAGCTCATGTAGATGCCGCTGTAGTTGTTGGCTTTTTGTGCTGAGGCCCGCGATTCCTTGGCCATCATTTCCCAGAAGGGGCTTTTCCGTTTCTCTCCCTCTTGTGGCGGTTCCAGTTCCAGCAGCCGGGCTTTCATGCTTTCCAGGCTGCCGAGCAACCGCTTTTTGGACACGTTGTTCACTTGCGAGAGGGCATAGTCCAAGGCTTCTTCTTCCGCGATGCCTTTTTTCACTTCGCCGATGTAGGTGGGAAGCACGCTGGAGTAGAGCGATGAGATGACGCTGGCCGCCATTTGTGTGTGGTCGGCGATTTCTTTCATCTTCACCCCGTTGTTCCTCAAGTATTCAATCCGTTTGTAGATTTCTATGAGTTCGTTCATTGGCATGGTCTGTTTTTGGCATTACCGGATGCAAAATAACTACATTCATGTTATAGTTCCGTTGCATGAATGTTTCATTAATATTGCATGACGAAAGGTTTTCCGCTTGGCGGTTATTAATAATGGATTTTTATTTTTCCGCTGCGTGGCACCATGTAATTTTGCCGTCGGAAACGAAAAAACAGAAATGGAATGAGTATGATGGAAGTCACCGTAAGACATAAGAAGGCGCTGTCCGACGTGTTGTTCGTCCTCTGGGCGGGCGGGGCCGCCTTGCTGTCCTATTCCTTGGTATATGCGCTTCGGAAGCCTTTCACGGCGGCCACGTTCGATGGGCTGGACTTTTTCGGCATGGACTACAAGACGGCCACCAGCATTGTCCAGATTGCGGGCTACTTCTTGTCCAAGCTGATTGGCATCAAGGTGGTTTCCGAGATGCGCAAGGAAAGCCGGTTGCGGTTCATCGTCCTCTCCGTGGCGGCGGCCGAATTGTCGTTGGTGTTGTTCGGTTGCCTCCCGCGCCCGTTCAATGTCTTTGCGTTGTTCTTCAACGGGCTGTCGCTGGGTTGCATGTGGGGCGTGATTTTCAGTTTCCTCGAAGGCCGCCGCGTGACGGACTTGCTGGCGGCCCTGATGGGGCTGAGCATTGCCATCAGTTCCGGCACGGCCAAGTCGTTGGGGCTTTTCGTGATGGACGGCCTGCACGTGAGCGAGTTCTGGATGCCGGCGTTCATTGGCGCCTTCGCCTTTCCCCTCTTGTCGGTCCTGGGCTGGCTGATGACCCGGCTTCCGCAACCCACCCGGGCCGATGTGGAGCAACGCACGGAGCGCGTGGCGCTCGACCGCAAGGGGCGAGCGGCCATCTTCAGGAGTTTCATGCCCGTGCTCTTGCTGCTTTTCTTTGCCAACCTGTTCATCACGGTGTTGCAGGATTTGAAGGAAGATTTTCTGGTGAAGATCATCGACGTGGAAGCCTCCGGCTTGTCTTCGTGGACTTTTGCGCGCATCGATGCCGTGGTGACGCTGATTATCCTTCTGGTGTTTGTTGCCCTCTCGATGGTCAGGAGCAACATCAGGGTGCTCTGCCTGCTGCTCTGCCTTGTCACGTGCGGTTCGTTGGCGTTGAGCGCCGTGGCCTTCCACTATCACGAGTGGCACTTGCCCGTCCGGGCGTGGCTTTTCCTGCAGAGCTTATGCCTTTACACCGTCTATTTGAGCTTCCAGACCCTTTTCTTCGAGCGTTTCATTGCTTGTTTCCGCATCCGGGGCAACGTGGGCTTCTTCATCATCACGCTGGACTTCGTGGGCTACATGGGCACGGTGCTGGTGTTGGTGTTCAAGGAATGCTTCAGTCCCGATGCCGATTGGCTGCAGTTCTACAACGCCATGTCGGGCTATGTGGGCGTGGTGTGCGCCGTGGCCTTTGCCGCTTCGGCCGTTTACCTGGTGTGGCGCCATCGCAAGGAGCATGCCCGCGGCGCCGGGGTCGGGGACTTCGCCTTGCCGGTGTCTTTTCCCCGTGGGGAGGGCGGTTATGCGTGGTCGGCGGAAGTGGTGAAAAACAGATGATTCATGATTAAACAACATATAGGTATGAAGAAAATTGAGTGTGTCATTTTGGATTGGGCCGGCACGGCAGTCGATTACGGTTGTTTTGCTCCCGTGGCGGCCTTCATCGAGAGTTTCAACGAATTGGGAGTGCCGGTCACGGCGGCAGAGACGCGGGCCTACATGGGGCTGACCAAAGTGGAGGAAATCCGAGCCTTGTTCAATATCCCCCGCGTGAAGGCGGCTTTCCGCGAGAAATTCGGGCGCGACTATGACGAGACCGACGTGCAAGCGCGCTATGATGCCTTCCGGCGAGTGCTGATGGCTTCGTTGGAGAACTATGCCGCGCCGGTTCCCGGAGTGGTGGAGACAGTGGCGGCCTTGCGCCGGGAAGGCATCAAGATCGGTTCCACCACGGGCTACACCGGCCCGATGATGGACATCGTCATCCCGGCGGCTGCAAAAGCCGGCTACGAGGTGGACTGCTGCGTCACGTCCGACCATCTGCCCGCAGGGCGGCCTTGTCCTTACATGGTCTACCAGAACATGATCAACCTGGCCATCCCTTCGGTGGACTGCGTGGTGAAATACGGCGACACGATTGCCGACATCCGCGAGGGCGTGAACGCCAAGGTGTGGACCGTGGGCGTGATTATGGGCAGCAACGAACTGGCCCTCACCCAGGACGAGGCGGCCGCACTGCCCGCCGGCGAACTGGAGGCACGCAAAGCCGATGTGCGCCGCCGCATGCTGGAAGCCGGGGCGCACTACGTGGTGGACGACATCACCGAGCTGCCCGGAGTCATCGAGACCATCAACAAGAACATGAACCAACAATAAAACAGAAGAAGAACATGAGACCTTATTTGTTACTGACCCCCGGCCCGTTGACCACGTCCGAGACCGTGAAGGAAGCCATGCTGAGCGATTGGTGCACCTGGGATGAAGATTACAACGTGGGCATTGTAGAAGTGATCCGGAAAGACCTGGTGGCGCTGGCCACCCAACACCCGGAAGACTACACGGCCGTGCTGATGCAGGGCAGCGGAACCTATTGCGTTGAGGCCGTGCTGGGCTGCACCGTCAGACCGTCTGATAAACTGCTCATCCTGAGCAACGGCGCGTATGGCAACCGCATGGGCATCATAGCCGACCGCCAGGGCCTGGCCTACGACATGGTGGCGTTCGAGGAGACGATGGCGGTAGACCCCGCAGTGGTGGAGCGCTACTTGTCGCAGCACGGCGAGGTGACACACGTGGCTTTCGTCCACTGCGAGACGACCACCGGCATCCTGAACCCTCTGGCGGACCTGGCCCGCATCGTCAAGGCGCATGGCAAGAAACTCATCGTGGATGCCATGAGCAGCTTCGGCGGCATTCCGCTGGACGTTGAGCAGCTGGGCATCGACTTCCTCATCAGCAGTGCCAACAAGTGCATCCAGGGCGTACCGGGTTTCGGATTCATCATCGCCCGCCGCAGCGAACTGCAGGCGTGCAAGGGCGTGTCGCGTTCGCTTTCGCTGGACATTTACGACCAATGGGAAACCATGGAGAAGGGGCATGGCAAGTGGCGCTTCACGTCGCCCACCCACGTGGTGCGCGCTTTCAAGGAAGCCTTGGAGGAGTTGAAGGCCGAAGGGGGAGTGGCAGCCCGCCATGCCCGCTACTGCAAGAACCACGACGTCTTGGTGGGCGGCATGGAGGCCCTGGGCTTCAAGGCCCTTCTGCCCGCCGCCGTGCAGTCGCCCGTCATCACCTCGTTCCTTTATCCTGAGGCCGGTTTCGACTTCAAGTCGTTCTACGCGGCACTGAAGGCCAAGGGCTTCGTGATCTATCCCGGAAAGATTTCCCAGGCCGACACGTTCCGCATCGGGAACATCGGCGACGTGCATCCGGCCGATTTCGAACGCCTGGTGGAGGCCGTGAAGGCCTGCCGCGAGGCCTGACATAAATGTTATGTGTGAGAGGGCGTCCCGCCGGCAGTTGTCCGGCGGGGCGCTTCCTGCTTCGTGGCGGTCAGGCTTCCAGCGCGAAAATCCAGTGGTCGCCGGTGCTGTGTTCCGGGCGGAAGCGGTAGCCTTCCCAGTCGAAGGCTTTCAGGTCGTCCGGCTGTTCGATGCGGTTTTTCAGGATGAAGCGCGTCATTTCCCCGCGGCACATTTTGGCGTAGACCGTCACGGGTTTCAGCCGTCCGCCCTTGAGGGTGTAGAAGTCGGGCGTCACCACGCGCACGCTTTGCTCCACGGTTTTCCAGTCGAACAGCTTCTTCATTTCCGCGCTGGCCAGGTTGGCCAGCGTGCCTCCTTGTTCGCGTATGCGGGCGATGAACGCTTCGGTCAGCAGCGGGCGCCAGTGGGCGAAGAGGGTAGTGCCGCCATGGCCTTCCGGCAGCCGCACGTGCCCTTCCAGGCGGTAGGGGCGGATGCGGTCGCAGGGCCGCAGCAGGCCGTAGAGGAACGATGAGATGAGCAGGTGCGACTGGGCGTAGTCCCAATCCTCCCGGCCGAAGTCTTGGGGCCGTATGTGGCGGAACACCATGCCCGTATAGGCCAGCAAGGCTGGCAGCTCGTTGCCCGGCTCGTCGTTGAACGATTTGAAGCGCAAGCTGGTGCGGGCTGCGATTTGAGGGTTGACGTGCAACTGGTCGGCCCACTCCTCGGGCGAGAGTTGGGCCAGCGACAAGGCCATGCGGCGGGCTTCGTCCAGGAATGCCGGGGCCGTTGCGGGCGGAAGTGCCTGCGGGCAGGTTTCCGCCATGGTTTTGGCGCAAGAGATGAAAGTGATCATTGTTTTCTTTGTTTAAGTCGACGGGGCGTTCGTGTCCGGTGTCCGGGTGGGCCGATGGCGGAGGCGGTGAACGCGGTTCCGTCCCAACGGCCTTTCCCCGTGAATGGACGTCCCTGCCGTGCCATTGGGTAAAGGTAGGCAAAAAACATGGATGCCGAAAGCGGTTCTCGCTTTTTTCCGGAGGAAACAGGCCGGCGGGGGCGGGAAAAACTGTTTGGAAGGTTTGCCGTTTTGATGCTTTTTGGTCGGGCCCGCTTTCTTTTTGCCAGACGATGTCCGTTTTTTGTTGACGGGCAATAGGCCGGGAGCAGGCCGTCCGGAGGGATTTTCTGCATATTTATTCATCTTTTTTCTATTTTTTCCCGTTCTGGAAGCTGTTTGGAGAACCAGGGGAGGCAAATCCGTGTTTCCGTCCGGCATCGCAGCGTGACGGAACGAAAATCTGAAACCATGACATTCTGCTGCGATGGGAAAGCGGAAGCCGGGCAGAACCGACGTAGGGCGGCCGCCATGCGCGGCATGCTGCCACGGCAAACGGATGAACGCATGGCGGAGAGCGAAAAAGTACTTTGCGGAAAGTACTCGAGTACTCTGCGGAAAGTACTGCGGTGACTTCCGCACGACGCGGCGGTGAGGTGCGCGAGGCGCCACGGGACATTGTGGCAAACGGGGAGGAAATGAGAGGAAAATCGAGGCCGGCATATAGGAACAGGCAAGAATTTAATACTGAGGATGTGAGTTTTTCCTTACGCTTTATTGTCCGGCCCGGGCAGACAACGGACAGAAACCGTCCGCCGCCGCGGAGAAACTGGGGCCGACGGAGGCCTTTCCGATGCTATTTGGAACTTTTTTTCATGCACGTGTAACTCATCATTTTGTCGCATTTCCCCTCGTTTCTGTTACCCCTCGCGACGGCGTGGCCGCATGCCGCGGCTGGACGGCTGTCATCTTGATTGCAAAATGCGCTGTGGGCTGACATCCAGACCGTTGTGCATGGCGCGAGAATCGCGCGCTTGCGTCCGCAGTTGTGGTCGCGTCTGTCCGTGCGATTATCGCGCAACCGGAATGCATAAAATATCAGTTTGTCAGAAAGGAAGCAGCGCGCATGTTTGTATTAAAAAAAAGTAAAACGGGCGGCTATGTAGGGCTTTTATCGTACTTTTGTGGCATTGAACCCGAAAAGGAATGAAAATGAATGCTGTCGCTTTGATAGATAAATATTATGCCGCCACGCCGCAGTTGAGGGAAATCCTGTGGACGCACAGTCGCCGCGTGGCCGACCGCTGCCTGAAAATTGCGGCCTTGCATCCGGAGTTGCACCTGGACGTGGCGTTCGTGGAAGAGGCGGCCCTGCTGCACGACATCGGAATCCTGCGCACCGACGCGCCCGAAATCTTGTGCACGGGCGACGCGCCCTACATCTGCCACGGCTACATTGGTGCCGAGATGATGCGCGCCGAAGGCTTTCCGCGGCATGCCCGCGTGTGTGAGCGCCACACGGGAGCCGGCATCTCGAAGGAAGAAATCATTGTGAAGAAAATACCCATTCCCGTGCAGGACTACTTCCCGGAAACGCTGGAGGAAGAACTGGTGTGCTATGCCGACAAGTTCTACTCCAAATCGCACCCCGACCGCGAGCGCACGCCCGAGCAGGCGCTCAAGAGCGTGGCCAAGCATGGGGCCGAGGGGGCGGCGCGTTTTCGCCGCTGGATGGATATTTTTACCGAAAATGTCGGGCTGTAAGCGGAATTTGTGTAATTTTGCAGTCGTTTAAGGACATGGAATAAGACTGAATCCGGTTGAAGACAAAAATAGCTATATTCTTTTTGGTGGGCAGTTCTTTCTGCACGCTGGCGCAAGGCGGACGGAACGGGAACTTTCCGGCCCGTACCGTGAATGGGGGCGCGGAAGCCGCGGACACGTTGTCGAAGGATAGCGTGGCGACCGCCGCGCAGCCGGACACCACGGCGGCCGTCCCGGCGGGGCAGGCCGTGCCCGACACCGCCGCGCAGCCCGTCGACTCGCTGGCCATGGACTCCATCGCGCGCGAGGGCGCAATCCCGGCCGTGGCCGACAGCCTGCGGGCCGACACCTTGGCCGAAGACACGGGCAAGGTGAGCAAGTCCGTGCTCGACTCACCCGTGGAATACACGGCCGCCGACTCCGTGACCTTCGAGGCCGGAATGGGCAACGCCAACCTTTACGGCGAGAGCAAGGTGAACTATACCAACCTGGAACTGCAGGCCGACTGGATCACCATGAACCTGGACAGCAGCATCGTGCATGCTGTGGGGCGCGCCGACTCCACGGGCAAGGTGAAGAACCAGCCCGTCTTCAAGCAGGGCGGCGACCAATATGAACCGGACCGCATCAGCTATAACTTCAAGACCCGGAAGGCATTCATCGACAACGTCTACACGGCGCAGGGCGAGGGCTTCCTCATCAGTGAGCAGTCCAAGCGCGACTCGGAAGGCGTGATGTACCTGCGGCGCGGAAAATACACCACCTGCAACGCCAAGCACCCCCATTTCTACATGGCCCTGACGCGTGCCAAGGTGCGGCCGGGAAAGGACGTGGTCTTCGGGCCTGCCTACCTCGTGGTGGAGGACGTGCCCCTGCCTTTGGCCATTCCCTATGGTTTCTTTCCCTTCAGCAAGAAATATTCCTCGGGCTTCATCATGCCCACCTTCGGCGACGAGAGCATCCGCGGATTTTACTTGCGCGACGGAGGATATTATTTTGCCATCAGCGACAAGATGGACCTGAAACTCATCGGGGAAATCTATACCAAGGGCTCGTGGGGGTTGAGCTCGCAGTCGAACTACCGCAAGCGTTACCGCTTCTCGGGCAACTTCTTCCTGAGCTACCAGAACACGGTGGAGGGCGAGAAGAACATGCCGGACTATTCCAAGTCCACCAGCTTCAAAATCCAGTGGACCCACCGTCAGGACGCCAAGGCCAACCCCACGCAGAGCTTTTCGGCCAGCGTGAACTTCGCCACTTCGAACTACGAGCGGAACAACCTGACGAGCATGTACAACCCGCAAAACTACACGCAGAGCACCCGGACGTCGAGTGTGGCCTATTCCAAAACCTTCGAGCGCATCGGCCTGACGCTTTCCAGCTCGTTCAACCTCTCGCAGAGCATGCGCGACTCGTCGATTTCCATGACTCTGCCCAGCCTCGACATCACGCTGGCGCGCTTTTACCCCTTCAAACGGAAAAAGGCGGCCGGAAAAGAGCGCTGGTACGAGAAAATCGCGTTGAGCTACACCGGTAGCCTGAGCAACAGCATCGACACGAAGGAAGACCTGCTCTTCAAGTCGAACCTCATCAAGGACTGGCGCAACGGCATGCGCCACAGCGTGCCCATCAGTGCCACGTTCAGCCTGTTCAACTACATCAACATCACGCCGCAGTTCAACTTCACCGACCGCATGTACACGCACAAGGTCATGCGGCATTGGGACGAAGACCGCCAGCGCGAGGTGAACGACACCATCTGGGGATTCCAGAACGTGTACAACTACGACATGAGCGTGTCCGCCACCACCAAGTTGTATGGCTTCTACACGCCGCTTTTCGGTAAAAAGATACAGACCATCCGCCACGTCTTCACCCCCACGGTGAGCTTCAACTATGCGCCCGACTTCGGCGCGCGGCGGTTCGGATACTACGCCACTTACGTCAAGACGGACGAGGAGGGCAACGTGTCCACGGTGGAATATTCGCCCTACAGCAACAGCCTCTACGGCGTGCCGGGCAGGGGCAAGACCGGAAGCATCTCGATGGACATCTCCAACAACATTGAGATGAAGGTGCGCACGAAGAACGATTCACTCCGGAAAGTGAGCCTGATAGACGAACTCGGGGCGAACCTGAGCTACAATATGGCCGCACAACGGCAACCCTGGAGCGACTTGTCCATGCGGGTGCGCATCAAGACGCCTTGGAACTACACGTTCAGCATGAATGCCGTATTCGCCACCTATGCTTACGAGTTCGACGAGAACGGCAACGTGCGTGAAGGCGACCGCACGGAGTGGTCGTACGGGCGGTTCGGCCGGTTCCAGGGCATGTCGCAGAACTTGTCGTACACGTTCAACAACGAGACATTCAACAAACTTTTCGGATGGGGACGGGGTAAGTCCGATGAAACTGATTCAGACAATGGAGACGAAGAGACGGAAGACGAAGCGGGCGACACGAACATCGACCCCGACCGCCAGAAGGCCGAACGCGCAGGCGCCAAGAAGGAACCCGAGCAGGCCGAAGTGGACGAGGACGGATACCTGAAGTTCCAATTGCCATGGTCGTTCACCGTGTCTTATGGCGTGACGATGTCGGAGAACCGGAACGGGAAAATCAATATCAAGAAGATGCGCTATCCCTACCGCCTGACCCATACGCTGAACTTCTCCGGGAACATCCGTATATCCGACGGTTGGAACCTGACCTATTCGTCGGGTTACGACTTCAACTACCACCGCCTTTCCATGACGACGGCTTCCATCTCGCGCGACTTGCACTGCTTTTCTATGTCGGCGAGCGTGGTGCTGAGTCCTTATACCTCTTATAACTTCACGTTCTCGGCCAATGCGTCGGAATTGGCCGACGTGCTGAAATGGAAGAAGCAAAGCAGTTATAGCTCTAACGTGGAGTGGTATTGACGCGCGCGCTTTCCGCATATTGTGGCGCACGACGCCCGGAAAGCATTGGGCGGGAGGAATGCTTCGTGCAAGATCTCAAAAGAATTTTCTAAAACAGCGAGGGGTAGTAGTCGGCTTCTTCCCTTTCGGGTTGCCTTGCTTCCAAAGGGAGGCTCTCCGCAACCTTCATGGAGAAGTCTATCTGCATCTGGTAACCGGCGCCGGGCTTCAGGGCATACCATCCCCAGCGCCCCGTCTTCGTGAAGGGGGAGGATGGCTTCCGCGATTGCGCCCAAAGGTAGAAACGCACGTTCTGATAGACGTATTCAAAGGTGAGCAGGGGGGTGAACAGGCCGGCATGGCGATTGTAAACCTGGCGGGCAATGACGCGCACGGGAAGCCCCTTGCAGCCTTTCGCCTGCAGAATTTCATAAATATCGTTATAAAACCGGTTTGCCATGTTGCAAATATAAGAATAAAATGGGAATACTTTCGATTATTTGGCTATCTTTGCTTGTTCATTAAAAAAAATAAGTATGATGAAGAAATTGTTAGGGGCTTCAATAGCTTTGTCTGCAGCTTTGCTTGTGGGTTGCGACAACAAGGAGAATTCGTATAATTTCGCACAGATTCTTTATCCCACCGGAGCCGGTTCGGTGCTCTACGCCGACCAGACGCTCGACTCGGTGCGCTTTGCCACCACCTACGACTGGTCCATTTCCGTACCGGCCGAGTGGATGCACGTGGACGGCGACTCCCTGCATGGCACGGTGCCCGGAGGATATTTCATGGTGAAGAAACTCGACTTCCAACTGGATGCGAATACTACGGATACGGCCCGCGTCGGATATGTGTATTTCTATGCCGACGGCAAGACGCTGATCACTACTTATACGCAATATCATTTCTTGAACATCATTCGTCCGGTGCGCAGGAACTACCAGTTCGTGATGCAGGATACGGCACGGCAGGTGCGCGACAGCTTGGTGTTCCAAACCTATAGCGATGGCTGGAAGCTGGCATTCCGGGGCGATGCCCCCACTTGGGTGCGGTTGTCGCAGGACGCCACGACGACAGGACGTGCGGGGAAGTATGTGGTGTATTATGAATTGGACCACAACCTGACCACAAACGAGCGTTCCGCCATGCTCGAACTGCAAAGTTGCGGAGTGGTGACCCCCGTGGAAATCCGGCAGAAAGGATTGGAGGAAGACGAGCTCCCGACGGAAACAGAGTAGCGGACACTCTTATTATTAATACATAACTGATAAACATGAAAAAACATTTTGCAAACAAGCTGTTTTGTGCGGCTTGCTTGGGATTGGGCGTTGCGGCTGCCGTTCCGGCCGAAGCCGCAGTGCCTGATTCTGTGTATTTGATGGCCTATAATGTGCATAAGCACGGCGGCCTGGTCTTTGCTTATAGTGCCGACCGGAAGTATTGGACGGGCATAGGGCCGGAGCATGCGTTCGTGACGAGCGACTACGGAACTTGGGGACCTTTGAAGACCATGTACAGCCCGAACCTTGTGCACATGCCCGACGGAACGTGGCGTTGCGTGTTCCAAGTGGCCGACAACGTCAACCAGTTTGCCGTGGCTGCCAGCAAGGATTTGGTGAAATGGATGCCGCAGGATTATCCTTACATGGAAGGCGTGGGCAGTTGCATCGCCCCGGTGCTGGCTTATGATCCCGCCACATCTACTTATCGGGTGCTTTTCAAGACTAAGGAAGGCGACGTGTATGCCACGGAATCCAAGGATTTCTATCATTATTCCGCTCCCCGCAAGGTGGCTGCTTCCGATTACCGTTCCGTGTGGGAACAGGCCACGGTGAACGGCCGTCCCGTGAACGGGCAAGTGTTCCGGGTGGCTTATTCCGGGGTGGAGAACATGAAGCGCGCGGTGGAGAGCGTTGCTTATTGGAACGCGCTCAACGACGAACTGGCACGCGACAATGAGGCCCGCTTCCGCGGCTTGCGTCCGTTGGAGGCCACCATCAAGGTGAATGCGGAGAACACCAAGAAAATCAGCGACAAGTTGATTGGTATCTTCTTCGAAGACATCAACTACGCGGCCGACGGCGGACT
>CALULQ010000030.1 GCA_944321525.1 uncultured Paraprevotella sp. | reverse complement strand
AGAGAAGACGGCCAGCAAGCGACGCAAGACGCTGGAACGCGAGCTGGAATGGGTACGAATGGCGCCCAAGGCAAGGCAAGCCAAAGGCAAGGCCCGCCTGAACTCTTACGACAAACTGCTCAACGAGGACCAGAAAGAGAAAGAAGAGAAACTGGAAATCTTCATCCCGAACGGGCCGCGGCTGGGCAACAAGGTCATCGAGGCACTGCACGTGAAGAAGGCCTTCGGCGACAAGCTGCTCATGAACGACCTCAACTTCATGCTCCCGCCCAATGGCATCGTGGGCGTCATCGGCCCGAACGGAGCCGGAAAAACCACGCTTTTCCGCCTCATCATGGGACTGGAAAAGCCCGACGCCGGCACGTTCGAGGTGGGCGAAACGGTGAAACTGGCCTATGTGGACCAGACACACAAGGACATCTCGCCGGAGAAAAGCGTGTATGAGGTGATGAGCGGCGGCAACGAACTGATGCGCATGGGAGGCCGAGACATCAATGCCCGCGCCTACCTGAGCCGCTTCAACTTCAACGGGGCGGACCAAGAGAAAAAATGCGGCGTGCTCTCGGGCGGCGAGCGCAACCGGCTCCACCTGGCCATGGCCCTGAAAGAAGAGGGCAACGTGCTGCTGCTCGACGAGCCGACCAACGACATCGACGTGAACACCCTGCGGGCCTTGGAAGAAGGCTTGGAAGAGTTTGCCGGGTGTGCCGTGGTCATCAGCCACGACCGCTGGTTCCTCGACCGCATCTGCACGCACATCCTCGCCTTCGAAGGAAACGGGGAAGTGTTCTTCTTCGAGGGAAGCTACTCGGAGTATGAGAGCAACAAGATGAAGCGGCTCGGACTGGAAGAACCCAAACGGCTGCGCTACCGCAAGCTCATGGAGGATTAAGGCATGGCGGCACGCGACAACGACTGGAAAGCGAGGCTGGGGATGGTGTATTCCACCAATCCCGACTTCACCTTCGACACGGGCGAAACGGAAGAGACCGACACGCTGCCCAAAGCGGAACAGAAGCTGCACGTGGCCATCGAACGCAAAGGACGGGGCGGAAAGACCGTCACCGTGGTGAAAGGATTCGAGGGCCGCGAAGACGACCTGAAAGCACTGGGCCGCCTGCTGAAGACGAAATGCGGAGTGGGCGGCGCGGTGAAGGACGGCGAGATACTCATACAAGGCGAATGGCGCGAACGGGTGGCCGCACTGCTCCGTGCCGAAGGCTACACCCGCACCAAGGGATAGGACGGACAGCGGAGCCGCACCCCAAACCGCACCGAAACGGCCGACACTCCGATACCGCTCCGGGGAGCGCCCCGACGCGACATACAGACAAGAAGCCGTCTGAAGCCATGCCTACGTGCAGGCTCCGGACGGCCTCTTTTGTTCCGACCCTTTCGGCCTTGCCCATTTCCCCAAAAACAAGAACGGGAACATAAAGAGAGAAAAAGCGCGACAAACAAGGCAAGAACGAACGGAGTGCAGCACACCGGAAGAAAAAGCCTCTTACAAAATTCCGGCACTCACAAACGGCAAAACGGGGAAAAGCCGGAATGACCACGGCCGTGCCCAAAGTCCGGCTGCGACGTGCAGGGCGCGTCGGCGTACTCTGCGGAGAGTACTCGAGTACTTGCCGCAGAGTACTCGAGTGCCTTGCGGAAAGTACTTTCGCGAACTGCGCACGGCGATTATCCGCCTTCAGGAAAAGACAAACAGGAAACGAGACCATCGTCCCGGCCAACTGCGGACAGGGCGGAACCGTCCGGACAGCCCCGTCACAGCCAGTTGCGCGGCGCGCGAGCGGAAAGAAAAGATTCACCAAATCATAACAGCATGAAGAACCAAGCCGCCCCCGTGCAGTATTTCTCACGGACAGGCCATCGCATGCCGCCTCCCCCGGCGCATCATGCCGGACGAGGAAACGGCGCCGTTGAGGGTCGCCCCACCCATATTGTCAGTCCACCACCTTGAAACGGGCAAAGCGCAGAAGCAGTTGCTTCGTCCCCGTGTTCCGGAACTCCACGGTGGCTTTCGTGTTTTCACCGCTGCCCTCCACGGCCTTCACCACGCCGCGCCCGAAGCGCTCGTGCTCAATCTGCATGCCGGCTTGCAGGGAGCATCCGTCGCCGCGGCCTGCCGCACCGGCCACGCTTCCGCGGGCAGATGCGCCGTCCGTCCGCGCGGATGCCGCCGGACGCACCCGTGCCAAAGGTTTCAGGCCCGTCACCCGTGCCGTCGCTGCAGCCGGGCGTCGCGTCAGCCACGGCTCGTCGGAAGGGGCCGGACGCATGCGGGAGTCCATGTGCCTCGGCGCTTCCCGGTCTTGCCTCGAACGGGCCTGCGCAGCAAACTCGCCGCCTCCCTGCCCGTCCATCACGACATAGCGCGGATCGATGTCGTGCAGGAAACGGCTCGGGTTGCTGAACTCCGTCTTCCCGAAACGGAAGCGGCTCCGCGCGAAGCTCAGGAAGCAATATTTCTCGGCCCGCGTGAGCGCCACGTAGAACAGCCGCCGCTCCTCTTCCAAGGCGCGAACGCCCTCGCCCGCCATCGGACTGGGAAACAGGTTCTCCTCCATCCCGACGACGAACACGGCTTGGAATTCCAAGCCCTTGGCCGAATGGATGGTCATGAGCGTCACCTTCCGGCTGTCGTCGCCGTCGTCCTCGTCCAGGTCGCTCAGCAGCGACACCTCCTGCAGGAAATCCGACATGCCGGCCTCGTCGGCCCGTCCTTCCTCCATCCGTCCCTGCACGAAGGCCTGCGCCCCGTTGAGCAGTTCCTGCAGGTTTTCCTGCCGGCTCATTCCCTCCGGCGTCGTGTCACCGAAGATGTCGCGCACCATACCGCTCCCCTGCACGATTTCCCTCATCAGCGTGGCCGCGTCGGCCTGCCCGGCCCGCTTGATGAACCCGCGCACGATGTCCGTGAACGAGCTGATTTTGGCCATCGTACCCTTGTTGACGGGCAGGGCATGCCCCTCGGGGTCCGTCGCCACGTCCCACAGGCTCGTCCCCTGCCCCGAAGCCGCGGCCATGATTTTCTCCACCGTGGTTTGCCCGATTCCCCGTGCCGGATAGTTCACCACCCGCTTGAAGGCCTCCTCGTCGCGCGGGTTGACGGCCAGACGGCAATAGGCGATGGCGTCCTTCACCTCCTTCCGTTGGTAGAACGACAGACCGCCATAGATGCGGTAGGGTATGTTCCGCCTGCGGAGCGCCTCCTCGAATGCCCGGCTCTGGGCATTGGTGCGGTAGAGAATGGCGAAAGCATCGTAGTCCATTCCCTCCCTCCGGTGCAGCTCCGCCATCTTCTTCGTCACGATTTCAGCCTCCTCAAAGTCGCTGTAGGCGGCATACAGGCGGATGGGGTCGCCCTTCTCCTTCTCGCTGAACACGTCTTTCCTGATTTGCCGGTCGTTGTGGCGAATCAGACTGTTGGCAGCCGAAACGATGGTCTGGGTCGAACGGTAGTTCTGCTCCAGTTTGAACGTCTTCGCCCCTTCGTACATTTCGTTGAAATCAAGGATATTGTCGATGTTTGCCCCGCGGAAGCTGTAGATGCTCTGTGCGTCGTCGCCCACCACGCACACCTTCTGCTTCGTGCGCGTCAGTTCCCACACGATGCGGTGTTGGGCAAAGTTCGTGTCCTGATACTCGTCCACCAGCACGAAGTCGAACTTGTCGGCATAGCGTTCACAGACCTCCTCGTGCTCCTTCAGCAGAAGATAAGTGTGAAGCAGCAGGTCGTCGAAGTCCATCGCGTCGGCCTGCCTCAGGCGGTCCATGTAGCGGCCGTAAATCTCGCCCGCCAAAGGAATCCTCGCCGCCTGGTCGGCCGCCGCCACCTGCGGGTCGGCCACGTAGGCCTGCGGCAGGATGAGACGGTTCTTGGCCCGCGAGATGTGGTCGGCCACGACAGCAGGCTTATAGACCTTGTCGTCCAGCCCCATCGCCTTGACAATGGTCTTCACCAAGTTGCGCGAGTCGGCCTGGTCGTAGATGGTGAAGCGCGGCGAAAATCCCAGCAGGTCGGCCTCCCGGCGCAAGATGCGCGAAAAGACGGAGTGGAAAGTGCCCATCCACAGGCTGGCCGCAAGCTCCTCCCCGACCAGCCGGGCAATGCGCTCTTTCATCTCGCGGGCAGCCTTGTTCGTGAATGTCAGGGCCAGTATGTTCCACGGCTTGATGCCTTGTTCCAGCAAATAAGCGATTTTATAGGTCAGCACCCGTGTCTTGCCCGAGCCCGCCCCGGCAATGACCAGCGACGGGCCTTCGACATATTCCACGGCTTGCAGTTGTTCCTTGTTCAGTTCGTCCTTTATCCTATCCAAAAATCCTTTTTCCATATCTTATCCAATAAACCGGCCGACCAACGGCCATTCCATTATCAATAATCCGCGCCCGGCACACTCACTCCGGCACTCCGCCCCACACATAAAACACAACATTATAAAGATGGAATGCCAACACGGCGTCGAGCAACCACACGGCATGGCGCCTGATGCCCCAATACAACACGGACAACGCCTCCTGCCACCCGCGAAGGTGATTGCTCAAGGCGGCATAAATAAAAGAAGCCAGCACGAAGCCCGCCACCACGTTCTGAAAAATGCCGGACACGAAGGGAGAGGGATAGACCTCGCCCGTCACGCTGCGCAAGATGGCGCGGGGCCCGCAAAGAAGAAAGAGCAAGCACGCCACGTAGAAAAGCAGGAAAAGGGCGGCCACAAGGCATGCCTTCCGTTGCCGATAGGTCAGCGAGCGCGCCCCCTTGTATGTCCACGCGCGGCCCGCATCCGACAGGCCGGACCGCTCCAGCGCCCCCGACAGGAGCGCCAACGGGACCACCACGCCCATCAGAGGGGAATGGAAACTCTCCGCAATGTGCAGGAAATACCAGCGAATGCCCTCGCCCGAGAGCAAGTTTCCCCAAGGCAGGCCCGAAGCCGTGCCCAACCATGCCAGGGCCGGCAGAAGAAGATGCACCGACAAGAGCACGGACAAGACCGTCGTGCCCCACCGCTCACCGCGGCCCATCCCGAAAACCTCATTCTTCATCTGCCTCCAAGTGTTCCAGGTCGATGATATGCAGCTGCAATGCCCTCACCACCAAACGGGTGGCATTCACGCTCCCCCGCTCGCCCGTGCCGAACAGGCGGACGACCAAGTCGTTCTGCCGCTTCTCCAGACTCTTCACGCCGAAAGGCATCCCGCGGAGGTTCGTAATCATCTCCTTGGTGTATCCCAGAGCCAGATGGCGCAGGAAGCGCTCGTCGTATTCGTCAATCTCATAGCGTATCAAGGCATCCTTGTGCCGGCGCTCCTCTTCCACCGACTTCATGAAGCGCTCCAGAATCTTCTCCAAGACCGGTTCGTTGAACACGAACCTGCGCCCCTCCATCGCCTGCAGCACGTCGCCGCGCGTCAGCAGCTCGCCGGTCTTGAGGATGATGCCGCCCGCCCCGGCTTTCAGGGCATCCACCCACAAGCGCTCGTTCAGGATTTCTCCGGTGAAAATCAAGATGTGCAAGTCCGGATAGAGCCGCCGGGCTTTGCGGCAGATGTCCACCCCGATGGTAGTGGAACCGCCCAGCCCCAAGTCGAGCAGGAGCAGGTCGGGCACTTCTTTCTCCATCAGTTCCCAACACTCTGCCTCGTTCATGGCCGTCCCGATGACACGCGCCTCGGGCAGCTCGGTACGGACAATTTCCTCCGTTCCTTTCAGTTCCAGTTTGACGTCCTCGACAATGACAATCGTAAAAGGCTTTATTCCCATTTCTCATTCATATTTAGGCACGGTGAACCCTATCCGGCATCCCGCTTCCCCGCAGGACTCCATCTCGATACGGCAACCGCGATAATTATTCATCTCGTCCAGTTCGCGGACAATTTCCTTGCACAACAGGTAGGCATACCGGGAAGCGTCGGGCGTGAATATCGCCCGGGCCTCCCCTGGCGTGTAGATGGGCACGGGCGTCTGCAAGGTGAAGCGCACGAAACCGCCTTCTTCTTCGGTCACGCGGAGCGCCAACCGGCTCCCGGCATGGCCCTGCAGGCGCTCCAGCCATTCTTTCGTCAGCACCTCGAGCAGGAACTGCAGCAGCGTGGCGTCCGCATAGAGGAACACGTCGCGGCGCACACCGCCATCCACGTCGACGCACACCGGCCCGCCGCTTTTCCGGACCCTGCGCGCGGCATCGTCTTTCCACCGTTCCACCACGTCCGCAAGCCGGAGCTTCTCTCCCCGGAAGCAGGCCATGTCGGCCTGCCTGTCGGCTTGCGCCACCAGCAAGGTGTAAATCTCCTTGTAATACTCCACCAGTTCCTTCAGGGAGCGCGCCTTTTCTTTCCTTGCGGCCGCGTCGCTCTCCCCTTCCAAGGCCGGAAGCATCTGCTTGATGCGGCTGGGGTAATACATGGACTCGTGCTTGATGGTGGAAAGGCAATTGTCCAGAATCTGGTTCTGCACTTTCAGGCGCGCCCTCTCGTAGAGCGCCCTCTGGCGCTCGTTCCCGGCGTTTTCCACTGTCTCCTGCTCCCGCCCGCGCTGTACGACCGACTCGTAGAGCAGGATGGCCAGATAGTTCACGATGAAGCTCTCGAAGACGAAATCTTCGCGTTGCATCCTGTAGTTCCCGTAGTTCACGGCCAACGCGCCGATGCACTGCCGGCGCCCGCCTTCCAAGCGAAGCGTCAGCGGATAAGCCTGCGTGTTGGTCACTTCGTCGGCCACGGTCTCCTCCGTCCCGCATGCCCGTTCGAGCAGCGACTGCGTGGCCATCGCGTAGGCCGTGCCCCCGACGGAATAATCCGCAGCCTTTGTCCCGTCCGCACGGAACAGCCTCAGGCTAATGCCATAAGTCTCATGCAATTCTTCCAACCGGGAGAACACCACGGAGAGCATCCGCTCCACCAGGCCTCCCGCGCCGTCGGGCTGATCTCCCGTCCCGGCCACGTCCAACAGGGCATGGTTAGCCTCCAACACCTGCATGGCGTTGAAACGGAAAAGCATCCTGCGACGAAAATAAACGGCGTATGCCACAACGATTGCGGCCAAGAGCATCAGCACCAAGAGCACGAGGCTGACCGAAAGCCCGGCTTTGATTTCGCGCTGCCGCGCATAGAAGCGTTCCAAGGAGTCGTCTTTGGAAAGCAGCCTGTAGAGACGGGAAAACTGCCGGTTGTTGAAGTCGTAAGCTTCCCAGTCGTGCAGGGCCAAAGCCGCCACTGCCAGCTCGTTCCTGATGCCCATGAACAAATAATAATCGGCATCCACCCCGGCGCGCCACCATTCCAGCTCCTCCATCCCGTAATCGCCCGTGGTCAGCCTGCGGCACTGCACGCCTTCCGGCAGGCTGTCTGCGTAATAGGCATTGATGCAGGCAAAGGCCGAATCGGCCCAGCGGAACGCATGGGCGTAGTCGCCCCGCACATTGGCGAAATACACCGAATCGGCATAGCGAGTAGCAGACTCCAGTCCGCCACTCCCCGCCACCGTCGCCACACGGGCCGCCAACGGTGTGGAAAACATCCAAACGGCCGCACACCACAAAAACATGAAGGCCGTGCGCGCCATCCCTTTGGGCAAGCGGAAAGAAAAGCGGCTGCCTTTGCCTTCCTCGCTTTGTATGTCGAAACGGCAAACTTGGAACAACTCGCCCGCCGCCCGGTATTTTTCTATGATTCCCTTGCAATTCATCAGCCCGAAGCCGCTCCCCTTTCCGGCCCGGACCTGGGAAGAGCCTTCCCCGATGCGACGGGCATCGTAGACCTTGGAAGAGCGTATCAGCTCCACGTCCTTTGCGGAAAGACCACAGCCCGTGTCGGCCACGGCCAGTTCTACGGCCTGCCCCACCTCCACGGCGCTCACGTCCACCCTTCCGCCGGAAGGCGTGAACTTGCGCGCGTTGTCCACCAACGTGTTCAGCATGAAGAAGGTCAACGCCTTGTCGGCCTTCACCCACAAATCGGTCTTCTCCACGTGGAACCGGATGCCCGCACGGCGGAAGTTGTATTCCCCTTTCTCCAACAGGCTGAACAAGTCCTGCAAGGGAAAACTCTCCACTGCGATTTCCACCTCTCCGCGATTCATCCGAATCCATTCGGTCAGCACCTCGTTGTGGCGGTTGATTTCGTCGGCCAGTTCTCCCACGTAGGCCCATCCTTCCGCCCTTCCGCCCGTTTTCTCCATCCGCCTCACCGTGTAGAGCATGCGGTCGATGAACGGCACGATGGCATGCACGAGCGACACTTTGGCCCGTTTGGAGATGTTCTTCCGTTTTTCCTGCGCAATCTGCCGCCCGCTGCGCAGGCACTCCTCCCGCAGCCAGGCCCTTTCCTCGTCCATCTGCCCGGCGAGGCTCCGGTTCTTCTCCGTCCAGTCCACATAGGGTCGCAGGATTTCGTGCAATATCCGTTTCTCTTTCTTCATCCAGGGATACGCGCCGAGCGCCTTGTCCATGTCGTCGCCCCTGACGCGGAATGCTACGTCCATGAACCATTCCGACATGTCTTTCAGCAAGGCCAACTGCCGTTCGTTGCGCCGCCTCCACTTGCGGGCATAAGCGAAGAGAAAGAAACACAAGGCCGCGGCCGAAAGGATGACCACGCCCGAAAGGGTATGGAGCATGCGGTTGTCGCGGGCCACGATGGCCGCCCGACTCTCGAGCGACTTGTCCTGGCGGCTGAAGTCCATCAGGTCCAAGTAGAGATTGCGGTTGTAGTCTGATTTCTGTTTGTCGCCCAGCCCTGCAAAAATGGCGCTCAGGCTCTCACGGCAGCGGGCCAGGCTGATGGGCAGGGTCTGCACGTCGGCATCCTGCGCCCACTCCATGTCCACGGCCGGGGCTTCGGGGTCGCCAAACACCTCGAGGCGGCCGTCCCCGCCCTGCGGATAATATGTCCGGTGGTGCTCGTTCAGGCACTCCAGCGCCCCGGTCAAGGCATCGAGCGCCCCTTGGTATTCCTCGCGGGCGAACAACGCCATGCCCAAAGCCCTGAAGCCGTCGACCTCCAGCATCAGGCTCCCACAGCGACCGGCATCGGCCAACGACTGCCGGGCCAAGGCTTCGGAAAGCCGGGAAGCCATGACGCGACCGGCTTCTTCGCCGGGCACGAGGGTGCGGCAAAGATAATCCAGTTCCATCCCGCGCTCCGGCCGGAGAGAAGCGTAATTGCCGGAACGGGCAAACAACTCGGAGAGTGCCAGGCCGGCCTTGGCCCTGAAATAGGTGCTCCCGTCGCGTTCCGCCAACGTATAGGCCCACAGCAAGTAGTCGAAAGCCTCCAGAAGTCGGCCTCCCTCCCCTTGGCGGCTCAGGGCCACCAACCCGTTCAGGTAATAGAAATAGGCCCGCAAAGCCCTGTCCTGCCGTATGAATCCTTCCGGATCGATGTCGGCCAGCGCCCGTTCCGCTTCCTCTTCCTGCAACAGGTTCAGGCAGTTCGTGGCAGCCGTCAGGCTGAATTCCGCAAGGGCATATTCCAAGCGCTCCTTGTTGCGCCCCTCCACGTCGTCGTATTCCTCCATGATGCGGCGGATGCGCTCCAAGGCACGGTTGTAATAGTCATAGAACAAGCGGTTTTGCGCGGCCCGCTGGCAAACCATCATCATGTTCACCTCGCCCACCAGCAACTCTATCTGATTGCCACAAAAGGATTGCAACTCATCGTACAGCCGACGCTCCGTGGCATAATCCATGCGGAGAAAACAGATGTACATCTGGTGGCAGAGCGCCTCGCTCCGCCCGTCGGGATAGTCTTGCGAAAGCGTATAAGCCTTCGCGGCCAAGGCATAGGCGCTGTCGGGATGGTCGTGCCGAAGCAAGCCGGCACAGACATTGAGGGAGTCCACGGCCCGGACCACGCCGGCATCGGGGCGCGAATGGCACCGCCATGCCACCGCAGAGGCCACAGCCAATGCGACAAAAAGGCAAACCGCCACCACGAAAGAGGCTTTCCGCCCCTTCCGCACCGGAGCCATGCCCCGGTCCTGCCGGCCACCAACACGCACCCCCCGCATCGGCCCCCAGCGGTTACGACAGCCCCATGATTTCGCCGGCCACCAAGTCGATGTGTTCCGCCTGCGGATGGCGAGGCAGGCCGGGCATGCGCATGATGTCGCCGGCCACCAGCACAATCATCTCCGCCCCAAGGGCCAGCACGATTTCGCGTATGGGAATCTTGAAACCGGAAGGCACGCCGTAGGCATGTGCATTGGCCGAAAAAGAATATTGCGTCTTGGCAATGCAGACAGGGAAATGCTCGATGCCCAAGGCATAGATGCGCTTCAGCGCCCGGCGCGCAGCTGGAGAAAACTCCACCCCGTCGGCGCCGTAAACGCGCAGGGCCACCTTGGCTGCCTTGGCCTCCACGTCGTCCGAGTCGGCATAGGTGAACTTCACCGGCCGCGAAGGGTGCTGCGCGATGGTGTCCACCACGATGCGGGCCAGCTCCTCGGCCCCGGCGCCGCCGTCGGCATAGGCCGTGTTCACGGCGAATCCCACGCCGACCGCCTCGCAATGGGCGCGGCACAGCTCGATTTCCTCGTCGGTGTCGGTGGCAAAACGGTTGAAGCAGACCACCACGGTCTGTCCGAAGTCTTGCATGTTGCGGATGTGCTGGTCCAGATTCGCGAACCCGCGCTGCAGGCCTTCGGGATTCGGGTATTTGATGTTCTCCACGGCCACGCCGCCATGCATCTTGAGCCCCTGCGTGGTGGCCACGATGACCGTCAGTTTGGGATTCAGCCCCGCCGAGCGGCACTTGATGTTGAAGAACTTCTCCGCTCCCAGGTCGGCACCGAATCCGGCTTCCGTCACCACATAGTCGGCGTAGGTCATGGCCAGCTTGGTAGCCAGGACGGAATTGCAGCCATGGGCGATGTTGGCAAACGGGCCTCCGTGCACGATGGCCGGCGTGTTCTCCGTGGTCTGCACGAGGTTCGGATGCAGAGCATCCTTCAGCAGGGCGCATATCGCCCCGCCCACGCCCATGTCGGCCACGCGGAAGGGCTGGCCGTCGATGGTGGTGCCCAAGAGAATGTTGTCCACGCGGCGGCGCAAGTCTTCGCCGTCGCGGGCCAGGCAGAGTATGGCCATGATTTCCGAAGCCGGCGTGATGTCGAACCCGCTCTCCATCATCACCCCGTTGGTCTTGGCGCCCAGTCCGGTGACGATGTAGCGCAGGTTGCGGTCGTTGACGTCCAGCACCCGTTTCCACAACACTTCTTTCAGGGCAAAACCGTCGTCGCGGTGCTGGTAGATGTAGTTGTCCAGCAAGGCGGCTATCATGTTGTGGGCCGAGGTGACGGCGTGGAAATCGCCGGTGAAATGCAGGTTGATGCGGTCCATGGGCAACACTTGCGCATGTCCGCCTCCCGCAGCGCCGCCCTTCAGTCCGAAGCAGGGACCGAGCGACGGTTCGCGCAGCGCCACGATGTTGCGCTTGCCCAGGCGGGACAGGCCCAGCCCGAGGCCGATGGATACGGTGGTTTTCCCGATGCCGGCCTTCGTGGGCGTGATGGCCGTCACCAGAATCAGGTTGCTGCGCTTCACCTTCTCCTCGTCTATCAGGCTTTCCGGCACTTTGGCTATGTATTTCCCGTAATGTTCCAAATCCTCCGCGGGGATTCCCACTTGTGCGGCCACTTCCTCAATGGGCTTCAACACGCATTCCCGCGCTATCTCAATGTCACTTTTCATTATATCTGTGGATTTCTGTTGATAATAAGCAGCAAAGTTAGCAAAATTAGCGTATCCGCCACCATTTTGCCCGCGATATTTCAATGTGGCGCGCCCGCAACGCGCCGCGGGCAAAGCCCCGCCCCGTGCCCCCGGGGAAGAAACCGGGACGGCACGCGGGGCGGCAAAGCACGAAGCATCGCGCCCCACGCACAAACGGGGAGTCGGTTTCAACTGCCTCCAACCCGGAAAAACGAGAAACAGAAGCGGGCACACGGACGAATGGCGTGCGGAGCGCGGAATCATACTTGCCGCAAAGCATTCAAGTACTCTGCGGAGAGTACTCGAGTACTTGCCGCAGAGTACGCTGGCGGACGCCTCGCGGCAGGGCGTGACACCGGGCAGGGACGGGCGCGTGCCGGCGCCGCTCCCGCGAGCATCTTAGAAACGCCCCTTCCAAAGTTTCTGCATGCGCTCCTGCAGTTTGGCTTCCGCCGGGTTTTCCTGGGCGTGCCAGATGCGCTGCCCCTGCACTTCGTCGGGCAAGAACTGCTGCTCGACGAAATGGCCCGGATAGTCGTGGGCGTATTTGTATCCTTTGCTATAGCCCAGTTCCTCCATCAGCTGGGTGGGCGCGTTGCGCAAGTGCAAGGGCACGGGAAGGTTGCCCGTGCGGCGCACGAGCTGCAGGGCGTCGTTGATGCCCATGTAGGCCGAATTGCTTTTGGGGCTGGTGGCCAGATAAACGGTGGCTTCCGCCAAGGGAATGCGCCCTTCGGGCCAACCTATCTTCATGACGGCGTCGAAAGCCGCATTGGCCAGCAACAGCGCGTTGGGGTTGGCCAGCCCGATGTCCTCACTGGCGGAAATCACCAGCCGGCGGGCGATGAACGAGGGGTCCTCGCCTCCCTCTATCATGCGTGCCAGCCAATAGAGGGCGGCGTCGGGGTCGCTGCCGCGGATGCTCTTGATGAAGGCCGAAATGATGTCGTAGTGCATCTCGCCGCCCTTATCATAAGCCAGAGGATTCTGCTGGAGACGCTCGGCCACCATGGCGTCGGTGACCACCACGTGGTCCGTCCCGTCGGCCTCCACCACCAGTTCCAGAATGTTGAGCAACTTGCGGGCGTCGCCCCCGCTGTAGCGCAACATGGCGTCGGTCTCTTGAAACTCTATCTGCTTGGTCTTCAGCACCACGTCCTTCTCCACGGCCTTGTGGAGCAGTTCCAGCAGGTCGTCCTTCGACAGGCTCTTCAGCACGTAGAGCTGGCAACGGGACAGGAGCGGGCGGATGACCTCGAACGAAGGATTCTCGGTGGTGGCACCGATGAGCGTCACCGTGCCCTGCTCCACGGCGCCCAGCAGGGAGTCTTGCTGCGACTTGCTGAAGCGGTGGATTTCGTCGATGAAGAGGATGGGGCTCACTTGCGAGAAGAAGCGGTTGTTCTTGGCCTTCTCGATGACCTCGCGCACTTCCTTCACCCCGCTGGTCACGGCGCTCAGGGTGTAGAACGGCGTCTCGAGCTTGTGGGCGATGATTTGCGCCAGCGTGGTCTTCCCCACTCCCGGCGGGCCCCAAAGTATGAAAGAAGTGATGCGGCCGGAATCTATCATCTTGCGCAGGACCGCGCCGGGCCCTACCAAATGCTTCTGGCCCACATAGTCGTCCAGCGTGCGGGGACGTAGCCGCTCAGCCAAAGGTGCTCCCATAATCTTATCTGCTTTAAAAATCGAACTGCAACACGAACCTCACCCCGTTCTTCTTCACGTTGGGCAAACCCAGGTAGTTCAGACGCCGCACGTAGTCCACGCGGAGGAACTTGAATATGTTGTGCACACCCACGTTCAGTTCCATGTAGGGCGTCTTGCCCATGGCAAAGCTCGTGGGAGCGCCGTTGCGCGAAGGGAAGAGGAACAGGTCGCTCCCGGGCGCCTGCTTGTAGGGGTTGTTCTTGTCCGTCAGGTCGCCATAGAGTGTTTTGAACCCGATGACCTCGCGCCACTTCAGGTGCTTGAGCAAGGGGATGCGGTTGAAGAGCTTGCCGCTCAGGTCCCACTGCACGGACAACGAGACGAAGCGGTCGCTCATGAATTCCATGTTGTTGATCATGTTGAACATCTCGCGCTGGATGATGTAGGAGTTGTTGGCCGCCGGCGTGATGAGCAGCGGGAAGGGCACTTTGTTCCACTGCGCCCCGGCACGGCCGTAGACGTCGATGCGCCCCCAGGAGTTCAGCCAGAAGCGCTTCCACACGGAGAGCTCGGTGTAGTTCGAAGCATAGTCGCCGCCAAGCACGTCCTTGAAGCCGGTGGTGTGCATCAGCGTGTAAATCGGATAATTATGGTTCACCGGATGGCGCCGCTGCTTGGTGACCACCACCTGTTCGCCCGGTGCGTAGCGGAGGCTCAGCGTGGCCTCGCACTGCGTCAGATCGGGCACGTCGGTACCGCCCGTCGTGCGGTAGAACAGCGAGCCGGTGGGAGTTTGCGTCAGGTGGCGCAGCTGTGCCGTGATGCCGAAATGGCTGTCGAACTCGTATTCGTAGCGCACATTGTATTGGCGGAAATAAGACATCTGGTCGATGGTCTGCGTCTTGAACGAGGCGAACACGTTGTCCTTGTCCGTAGGCAAAAGGGCATCGGAAGGCGCCATCACGTCGTAGCGCGTGGAAATGGCGATGGAGTTCTTGGGGAACTCTTCGGGCGAATATTGCTTCTTGATGAAGGAATACTCCACCTCGCCCTCGTATTTCCACTTGCTGTCGCGCACGCCGTAGGCCACATAGCCCTTGAGGAAGAGGTGCGGGTTCAGGTTGGCCGTGGTCTGCGCACTGGCCCGCAGGCGGATGTTGTCGATGAAGTTGGAAGACACCACCGTGTTGACCGGGCCGAAATCCACGTAGTTCTTCTTCCCGGCGGGCGACGTCTCCACATAGTTCTCCACAAAAGCACGCACAATCCATATAATCCATCCGAAACCCTTCTTCTTCGTCATGTCCTCCACCATCGTGGACATGCGGGCTTCGGAACGCGACAACGTGTCGGTGCGGTGCTCCGCCCAGAACTCCTCGTCCTTGATTTCAGGGACGCCCTCGCGGGGCTGTTCCCGCTGCTCGAACCGCTCGTCGGGAATGGGCGAGAAGTCGAAGCCCGAATAAGTGGTGGTGCGCCGCACCAGCATGTTGTGGAACTTTTTCAGGGCGCCCATCTCGGCAATCATGTTGTCCTTCACCAAAACACGCTGCCCGTTGGGCAAGGTGGCAAAATCCTGCTCGATGACCAGGTTGCTGATGAAGTTCACGCTCGAGCGGACGGGCAAGTTCACCAGACAGCGCTTCACCCTGTAGGAGCCGTCGTCGAGCACCCACAGGCGTCCCGAGAAGCCAAAGTCCTGCGGGTTCTGCGGCAGGAAGGTCAGCTCGATGCACTTGTCGCCGTCCACCATCAGGGTGTCCATGATATAATATTGGTAAAAGGAAATGGCGTGGGTGGACGAAAGCGGGCTGGTGAAGTAACGCTCCAGCAGGTTGATGGAGTTGTCGTAAATGTTCACGTCCGTGAAGAAGCGTTGCAGCACGGTGGTCACGATGTCGCCGGTGGCGAACAGCTGGTTCAGGCCTTCGGAGTTCGTGCCGCGCACGAAGTCGCGCTCCGCCTCAGGCTGTTTCCGGTAAATGTGTTCCGACGAGGTCTCGTTGTAAGTCAGCGGCAGGATGTTGGTCTGCGTTTGCGGGCAATACTCCACCTGCTTGAGAAACACGGGATATTTCCTCAGGAAGCCGCTGTCCATGAATTCCTGGGTGATGTTGTTGAAGCCGAAAGTAATGCGCTGGTACTTGTCATAACGGTAATAATCGTTTTCCCGCAAATCGTTGCTGTCCTTGGCGGCAATGACCTTGCGCATCAGCGCCACGGCAGGATTGTCCTTGCGGCTATACCTCCGCCGCTTGGGCTTCACCACCAGCTCCGTGAGTTCGCGCCCGCGGTCGTTGAGCTTCACGTTGAGCGTCTTGCGCTCTCCCTTCTTCACATACGCCTTGTACGTGCGGTATCCCACATAGGAAAAGACGATAGAGTCGCCCTGCAAAGGAGACCGCAGGGAGTATCTTCCGTTGATGTTCGTAACCGTGCCTATATGTTTTTGTCCCTCGTAATACACATTCACGGAAGGCAAGGGGTCGCCCGTCTCGGCGTCGGTCACCACTCCCTTCACCTGGCCCCACGTCGCAACGGGGACACCGCAAATGGCCAACAAGACAAACAGCACATATCGTTGATAAAGCCTTCGCAGCATATTCTTCTGGTTAAATCAAGGTGCAAAATTAGTGAATAGCGTGCGATTGGCCTTATAAATTAAAATATTTAAAGAAATTCCAAGAAAGAAGCGACGGCATTCAGCACTGAAAACAGTATCTTTGCATAATTTAAAACAAAGCATCAAAAAACTATCCGTACATGGAAAACGAAAAGCAACAAACCGGCATTCCCGAAAACGCCTTCCGGGAACTGAAAGAAGGCGAAGCGTATGAACCCCTCATGTCACCCGAACGGACGTACAAGGAAGTGACCGTGTGGTCTGTGCTCTGGGGCGTGCTCATGGCCGTGGTCTTCTCGGCCGCGTCCGCCTATCTGGGGCTCAAGGTGGGACAAGTGTTCGAAGCGGCCATCCCCATCACCATCATCGCCATCGGCGTGACGGGCGCCACCCACCGCAAAGGCGCCTTGGGCGAGAATGTCATCATACAGAGCATCGGCGCCTGCTCGGGAATGATTGTGGCCGGTGCCATCTTCACCCTGCCGGCCTTGTACATCCTGCAGGACAAATATCCGGAAATGACGGTGAACTTCATGGAAGTGTTCATCGCCTCCGTGCTGGGCGGCGTGCTGGGCATCCTGTTTCTCATCCCCTTCCGGAAGTATTTCGTGAAAGACATGCACGGCAAATACCCCTTCCCCGAGGCCACGGCGTCGACGCAGGTGCTGGTCTCCGGCGAGAAAGGAGGCAACCAAGCCCTGCCGCTTCTGGTGGCCGGCGTGGTGGGCGGCATTTATGACTTCATCATCGCTACCGTGGGCTGGTGGAACGAAAGCGTCACGTCGCGCTGCGTGGAATGGGGGCAACTCCTGGCCGACAAGACCAAACTGGTGTTTAAAATCAACACGGGAGCCGCCGTGCTGGGCATGGGCTACATCGTGGGACTGAAATACGCCCTCATCATCTGCTGCGGGTCCGTGGCCGTCTGGTGGGTCATCATCCCCGCCATGGCCTGGCTCTTCCCCGACGTGGCTGTCGCCGAAGGGACCACTGCCGCAACGGCCAGCGCGGAACAGATTTTCCAATATGCCAAAAGCATCGGCATCGGGGGCATCGCCATGGCCGGCATCATCGGCATCATCAAGAGCCGGAAGATCATCATGGGCGCCGTGGGGCTGGCCGCACAAGAGATGAAAGGCAAAGGGAAAGGCGAACGCGACGTGCCCCGCACGCAAAAGGACCTGCCCATGAAAATCATCGCCATCGGTTCGTGCGTCACGCTGGCCGCCATCCTGCTGTTCTTCTACTTCGGGGTGATGCAGGGCAACCTGCTCTTCACCATCGTGGGCGTCCTCCTCGTGGCCGTCATTGCCTTCCTCTTTACGACCGTGGCCGCCAACGCCATCGCCATCGTAGGCAGCAACCCCGTGTCGGGCATGACGCTCATGACGCTCATCCTGGCCTCGGTCATCATGGTAGCCGTGGGACTGAAGGGGCCGGCCGGCATGGTGGCCGCCCTCATCATGGGCGGCGTGGTCTGCACCGCCCTCTCCACCGCGGGCAGCTTCATCACCGACCTGAAGATTGGCTATTGGCTGGGCAGCACCCCCAAGAAACAGGAAACCTACAAATTCCTGGGCACGCTCGTGTCCGCCGCCACCGTGGCCGGTGTCATCATGATATTGAACGACACCTACGGCTTCACGAGCGGACAGCTCGCCGCCCCGCAAGCCAACGCCATGGCCGCCGTCATCGAGCCGCTGATGAGCGGAGCCGGTGCCCCGTGGCTGCTCTACGGCATTGGCGCGGCCATCGCCATCGTGCTGACGCTCTGCAACGTGTCGGCCCTGGCCTTCGCGCTGGGCATGTTCATCCCCTTGGAGCTTAACCTCCCGCTACTGGTGGGCGGCCTCATCAACTGGTACGTCACGACGTGGAGCCGCGACGAGCAGACCAACAAGGAGCGCGGCGAGAAAGGCACGCTCATCGCTTCCGGATTCATCGCCGGAGGAGCACTCATGGGCGTAGTCAGCGCCGCCTTGCGCTTCGGAGGCATTTCGTTCGACTACAGCCAGTGGTGGGACAACCCCGCCAGCCAGTGGCTGTCACTGCTCATGTACATCCTCCTTATTATATATATGATAAGAGCCAGTATGCGCATCAAAAAGTGAAAAGCGGAAAGAAAAGGAATAAAAAAACAACCGGCAAACCTTGGGAGGTAGGAGAAAAAAGCGTAACTTTGCGCCGCCGTTACGAGTTGACGGCATATTTCAAACCTATAAATACATAAAAAATTAATTATGGCAACAAAAATCAGATTGCAACGTCACGGCCGTAAGGGCTACGCCTTTTACAGCATCGTCATTGCAGACGTAAGAGCACCACGTGATGGTAAGTTTACAGAAAAGATTGGTACGTACAACCCGAACACCACTCCTGCCACTGTAGATTTGAAATTCGACCGCGCTCTTTATTGGGTAGAAGTAGGTGCGCAGCCTACGGATACGGTACGCAACATCCTGTCCAAAGAAGGAGTCTACATGATGAAGCACCTTCGCGGAGGCGTGAAGAAGGGAGCTTTCGACGAAGCTGCCGCACAAGCCAAGTTCGAAGCTTGGAAGGCCGACAAGCAGAAAGGCTTGGACGCCCTGAAAGCTAAAGAAGCCGCCGACAAGAAAGCTGCCGCAGAAGCGCGCCTGGCTGCCGAAAAGAAAACAAACGAAGAGATCGCTAAGAAAGTTGCAGAGAAGAAAGCTGCAGAGGCTGCCGCAAAGGCTGAAGCCGAAGCTGCCGAAGCTACTGCTGATGCTCCCGCAGAAGGAACCGAAACTCCTGCTGAGGCATAAACAACTTCTATTTATACTTCTTTCAAACAAACAGAAAACGGCTCGCCATCTGGCGGCCGTTTTTCTTTTTCCATCCAGTCCCGACCTTATTCCCCACCGCCACGGCTTTCGCCGGCATGCGCATCCTGCACGAATGACAGCCTGGGAAACGCGGTCCGTCTTGCCGGAACCCTCGTCACGGCGTGCGGAGTTTGTCAGCGTACTCTGCGGAGAGTACTCGAGTACTTGCCGCAGAGTACAACTACGGACTCCGCAAGGCGCTCACGGCTCGACCACGGGCCAGCCCGCTTCGTCCCACGTCATCTCGCGGAGAAAAAGCTTGCTCGCACCGTCTTCCGTCCGGCTGTAGCCATGCGCCATGAAGTAATCCTTCCCGTCGAAATGGTATGCCGCACTATGCCCGATAGCTACGAAGTCGTCGTTCTGCCCGATGACCAGGCTGCCGCCACCTTGAGTGAGCTTCCGCCCTTCCTTGTCGATGTATGGGCCCGTCACGTCCTTCGATCGTCCGACCACCACCTTGTAATTGCTCTTCAGTCCGCGGCAACAGAAGTCGTAGGACACGAACAAATAATAATAGCCGCCATGCTTGAAGATGAACGGCGCTTCCACCGCATTTTCCGGCATGGAGGGCACATCGGCCTGACCGTCGAAACGGCGCGTACAGATGGTGTACAGCTTCTCCGGCTTCAGGGTTGCCGACATGTCATCCGTCAGCCGGACCAGCTGGATGCCGCCCCAGAACGAGCCGAATGCCATCCAGGGATGCCCGTCGTCGTCGATGACCACGTTGGGGTCTATGGCATTGTAGTTGTCACCGGGGTGCGAAACGATGACGGCCCCAGTGTCGGTCCAAGGTTCTTGGACTTCGGGCGACAACGTCTTGCGGTAAGCATGCCCGATGGCAGACGTGTTCTTCCCAAAGGTGGAACAAGAATAGAAAATGTGATAATACCCTTTGTGATAAATGATGTCGGGCGCCCACGTGTGCCCCTTGTATCCGCGCACACTGTCCATCGCCCACTGGGGAGGTCGGGAAAATACGCTCCGTTCAAAGCGCCACGATGCCAGGTCCTTCGAGGACATGGACGAAATGTTCCGCCCCGTAAAATAGAGATGATACGTGTCGCCTTCTTTGGCCATCACCGGGTCGTGCACCCAAGGTTCGCTCACCACGCGCCCCCTGTCCAGCCCCGCATCCTGCTGGGCCAAGGCTCCCAGAGCGGAAGCCCCCATCGCACATAAAAACAAAAACTTCTTCATATCTCAACTTTTAAGTTTACTCATACATACATTGCTTCATGTCAGGCCTCCAACAAGCAGGACACGGCCTGCAGGTAATCGACCAGTTTGGTGGACTTGCTGATTTTCTTATGCCACTTACGGTCACCTTCCGGATACCAATAGTCCCAGAATCCCTTCATCGTCGTCAGCAACTGTCCTTCTCCCCCTTCGAGCCTTTGGGAATAGGCTTCGAGCACATCCCGATGCAACGACCGGAGCGCAGCAAGGCGCGCTTCGGTTGTCCACTCCTCGCCCTGCCGGTATTCCGCGGCCAGCCAAGGGGCGGCCAGCAACCCGCGGCCCAGCATGACGCCCTGCAGGAAAGGAAAGTCGCGCTGCATGGCCCCGATGCCCTCCAGCGTGCGGACATCTCCATTGTAGACCACCGGATGGCGGCACTCCGCGGCAAAACGGGCGAAGGCGGCAAGGTCGCATTCGCCCTTGTATTGCTGTTTCCCGGTGCGGGCATGCACTGTCACCCTGGACAGGCGTGCGGCATTCAACACCGGCAACAAACGCATGCACTCCTCCGCATCCTCGTATCCCAGGCGCATCTTCACCGAGAAGGCATATTCGGGATGACGCCCGGCGATGCCCAACAAATCCGCTACGCGTTCCGGATAGGGCAAGATGCCGCACCCCTTCCCCTTCTTGGCCATTGCGGGAAAGGCGCACCCCAAATTCAAGTCGAACTCGCGGTATCCCAAGGCGGCAATGGGGCGCAAGAGCAAATCCGCCTCGTCGGCCGAGGCTGCCATGAGTTGCGGGACCAGCCGGGGCACCGCGTTGGCGTCCGGTTCCAGTCCGCGCAAGTCCTTTCGCCTCGGTCCGCCATGCTCTTGGCGCACGAAAGGCGTGAAGTAAGCGTCGACTCCCCCGAAGTTCCTTTCAAAACTGTTTCTGAAAGGCGCCTCCGTAAGTCCCTGGAGGGGCGCCATGTACAAAGCCAAAAGTCCCATGTCACTCCTCCTTTTCCGCTTCCACCTTCTCCATGACGCGCTCCATCTCGGCAAATTCCGTGCCTTTGTTCTGCGCCAAATACACCTGATAAAGCAACGGCGCCCATCTCGAGGCTTTGTCCGGGGCCAGTTTCCGCATCCGCTCCAGCGGTTGCTCGGCATGGGCGTAACATATCAGCATGTCGGTTTTGTAGCGTTGGTAGTCCGCACTCCTCAGGTCCACCTTCTTCATCGCCTCGGAAGCCTCCTTGGCCATGTTGCAATAGGCCAAGCCCTTGAAATAGTTCGCCCCGACGTGCATGCTGTCCAGCATCAGCACCACGTCGCAGTTCGCGATGCAGTTTTTCGCATCGCGCTTCCGCATATAGACCAGGGCTTTCGTGTACCAATACAACAGGTTCTTTGGGTCATACTTTATCATGCGGTCGGCAAAAGACAGCGCCTCGTCGTACATCCCGCTCTTCCGCAAGTAGTCCTGCAAACTGGTGAAGAAGTAAGTGTGCCCGGGAAAGTTCATCACTCCCCTTTTCAGCCCGGCCTCCCATGCCGCCGTGTCGTTCAGGGCCAGCAACGAGCGGCAGAGGTATTCCTGGACGTATTCTTTGTTCTCCCCGTAGCGCATGGCGTCCGGCACATAACGGACCACCCCTTCGTAGGCCCCGATATGGTAGCCCGCGGCCACCACCCAATAGGCTACGCGGGTGTACATCGTGTCCACCTGCCCCAAGAAGTCGCCCTTCAGCATGGGATAGCGTGCGGACGACAAATACAAATCGAGGAAACGGAAAGCTTCGGCATAGTTCTTCTTCCGCAAATAGAAACGGCCGGCGTTCAACAGGTTAACACGATAGTCCAGCAACCTTTTGCGGGCGGCGGGGCGGAACTTGAATTTCCCGCCGTAGTCTTCGGCCGACTCCACGGAATCGCACTGCGCCAGATACTTGTATGTCTTGTATATGCTATTGTAATACAACGTGGTGTCGTAGGCTCGTCGCAAATAGATTTTCTCGTTCTCTATGTCGTTGAACCTGCACTGCACCATGGCCGCCATATAAAACAGTTCAGCCCGTCGCCCCGGCTTCTCCTCTTCGGGCAGGGCGTCCATCAGGCTTTTCTCCGCCCCGTTCAGCCGCTCGGTCACCTTCCTGGCCTCGTCGCCGTTTTCCTCATATCTGGCCCCCTTTATGGTCTTCTTCACCTCACGCACCACATTGGCCCCCTGCAGCGGTCCGGAAACGGCGCAGGCCAGGCAAAGCACGCTCAAAAAACTCCATCTGTTCATCAGCAAGAAAAAAACATGAGGGGTGGCGTCCCTCGTTTCCTTGAACACCACCCCTTCTCCTTTTTAAATATCAAATCCTACCCGCTTACTTGAGGTAAGTATCCATCTCAGCCTCTTTCGCCTTTTCGCCGGTGATGTAATACACCGTCTTCAGGCGGGAAGCCCATCTCTGCGGATTCTCCGGTTCGAGCTCGCGCACCTTGATGAAGAAGGGTTCTGCCCTCTTGTACCAATCCTTCACTGTCTCGATTTCCTTGTTATAAGCCGCTTGGGTCAGCTTCTTCTTTCCAATCTGCTCGTTGATGTTGTAGCCTGCGTTACAGCAGCAAACTCCGGCATTGTAGAAAGCGTCGGTGAAGGTCGGGTCGATTTCGCCGCTCTTTTCGAAGAAAGGCAGAGCCTCCTCGAACTTCTCTTCGCCGAACAAGACCACACCCTTCGAGTAGTTGGCAATCTTGTTGTTCGGGTCTTTGGCCAGCAATTCGTCGGCAAAGGCCAGCGATGCCGCGTTGTCCTTCTTCTCGGTGTAGTAGGCCAGCAAGTTCTGGGCGATGACCTCGTCCTCCGGCGCATACTTCTTGGAATACTCTACCCACTGTGCCGTGTCTCCTTGTTCCTGCAAGGTCGCCAGGTGCAACTGCCTTACGGTCTTGGCTTCGGCCGTGTATTTCAAAGCCTCTTCCAGATGCTCGGACACCTTGTCGAAGAGTTTGCCCTGATAGGCGGTGAGGCAAGCGTAATAGGCCACCTGGTCTTTGTCGAACACTGAGTCGTTCAGCACCTTGGGCTCGTTGGCCACCATGGTATAGGTCTGCGGATACTTCAGCCACGCATCGTAGGCCTCGTATGCCTTCTCGTAGTTCTTGCTTTCCGACCAGAACTGTCCGCCGTACATCAGGTACATGCGATACTTAATCATGTTTTCCTTGTTCGCGGCCTCATACTCCTGCTTCTCGTCCACCTTGTGGCACTCTTCGTAGGCATTGAGGCAGCCCAGCAGGCTGTTCATGTAGCTCACCGTGTCGAAGGGTTGCTTTGCGGCAGCCTTGTTCAGCTCCTCCATGAAGATGAGCTGGTTCATCTCGGCCTGCACGTTCCAAGCCAACGCCATGTCCTTCGTTTCGCCACTGCTCATGGCTTCGTCCATGAAAGCCTTTGCCTGCGACATCTTGGTCATGTCGAGCGGCTGCCCTTTCTGCTTTTCGCCCTTGGCCAGATTAATCAAACCTTGTGCTTTTTTCACCACGCGGTTCTGCGCAAAAGTACCAGTCGATGCAACCAGCAGCGCAATAAACAATACATACTTTTTCATAACTTTATCCTTTTAAAAGTTCTCAATCGTTGTTTTCCGTATTTTCATCCGCACTCTGTTCTGCAGACTGGTCTGCATTCTCACTTTCCGTAGTCATTTCATCAGCCAACTCCTCTACGTCGACCTCTTCCTCTTCTTCCGTCTGCACCTTGCAAACGCTACTGATTTGGTCGTTGCGCTTCTCGAGGTTGATCAGGCGCACGCCTTGCGTGGCGCGCCCCATCACCCGTACGTCCGCCACCTTCAAGCGGATGGTGATGCCGCTCTTGTTGATGATCATCAGGTCGTTCTCGTCCGTCACCACCTTGATGGCCACCAGCTTGCCCGTTTTTTCCGTGATGTTCAGGGTCTTCACGCCTTTCGCCCCACGGTTGGTCACCCGATAGTCCTCGATGTCGGAGCGCTTGCCGTAGCCCTGCTCGCTGACCACCATGATGGTTTCCTTCTGCGGGTCGTTCACGCACACCATGCCGATCACCTCGTCCTGTCCGTCTTCGTCTATCGTCATGCCCCTCACTCCGGTGGCGATGCGGCCCATGGCGCGCACCTTGCTTTCGTGGAAGCGGATGGCGCGTCCGTTGCGGTTGGCCAGGATAATCTCGTTCTCCCCGTTGGTCAGGCGCACGCCGATGACGCGGTCGTCCTCACGGATGGTGATGGCGTTCACGCCGTTGGCGCGTGGACGCGAATATTCCTGCAGGCAGGTTTTCTTGATGATGCCGTTCTTCGTGCAGAACACCACATAGTGCGACTTGCAGAACTCGGCGTCGTTCAGGTTCTTGATTCTCAAGCACAGGTTGATGGCGTCGTCCGCGTCGATGTTGAGCATGTTCTGTATGGCCCGTCCCTTGGAGTTCTTGGCGCCCTCGGGGATTTCGTAGACCTTCATCCAGAAGCAGCGTCCCTTCTGCGTGAAGAAGAGCATGGTGTTGTGCATCGTGGCCGGATAAATGTATTCCACGAAGTCCGTGTCCCTCGTGCTGGTGCCCTTGCTGCCCACTCCGCCGCGCCCTTGGGCGTGGAAGTCGGCCAGCGGGGTACGCTTGATGTAGCCCATGTGGCTGATGGTGATGACCATCTCGTCGTCGGCATAGAAGTCTTCGGGATTGAACTCCTCGCTGGAGTAGACGATTTCGGAGCGCCGCTCGTCGCCGAACTGCTCCTTCACTTCCACCAGTTCGTCCTTGATGACCTTCATGCAAAGGTTGTCGTCGCTCAGAATCTGCTTGAAATATTCTATTTGCTTCAACAGCTCGTCGTATTCGCCCCGGAGTTGCTCCTGCATCAGGTTGGTCAGCTGGCGAAGGCGCATTTCCACGATGGCCTTGGCCTGCACCTCGTCCAGTTCGAAGCGCGCCATCAAGCCTTCGATGGCGGCCTGCGGGTTCTGGGCGGCACGTATGATGTGGACCACCTCGTCGATGTTGTCGCTGGCGATGATCAGCCCTTCCAGGATGTGTGCCCGCTCCTCGGCCTTCCGCAAATCGTACCTTGTGCGGCGGATGACCACGTCGTGGCGGTGCTCCACGAAGTTGGAGATGCAGTCCTTCAGCGAAAGCAGGCGCGGGCGCCCCTTGACGAGCGCGATGCAGTTCACGCTGAAGCTGGTCTGCAAGGGCGTCATCTTGAACAGTTTGTTCAGCACCACGTTGGCGTTGGCGTCGCGCTTCACGTCCACCACGATGCGCATGCCTTCGCGGTCGGACTCGTCGTTGACATTGCTGATGCCGTCAATCTTCTTGTCGTTCACCAGGTCGGCAATCTGCTTGATGAGCTCGGCCTTGTTCACGCCGTAGGGAATCTCCGTGACCACGATTTTGTCGTGGCTCTCTCCCGGCTCGATTTCGGCGCGTGCCCGCATGACGATGCGGCCACGCCCCGTCTCGTAGGCCTCGCGCACGCCCTGCATGCCGTAGATGAATCCCCCCGTGGGGAAATCGGGCGCCTTGACGTGTTCCATCAGTCCGTCGATGTCGATGTCGGGGTTGTCGATGTAGGCCACACAGGCGTCGATGACCTCACCCAGGTTGTGCGTCGGGATGTTGGTCGCCATGCCCACGGCGATGCCGCTGGCACCGTTGACCAGCAAATTAGGTATTTTCGTCGGCATGACGGTCGGTTCCTTCAGCGTGTCGTCGAAGTTGTTCGTCATGTCCACCGTTTCTTTCTCCAGGTCGTCCATCATGGCCTCGCCCATCAGTTGCAGGCGGGCTTCGGTGTAACGCATGGCCGCCGCGCTGTCGCCGTCCACGGAACCGAAGTTGCCTTGTCCGTCCACCAGCGTGTAGCGCATGCTCCACTCCTGGGCCATGCGGACCAATGCGCCGTAGACCGACGAGTCACCGTGCGGATGGTACTTTCCCAGCACTTCGCCGACGATACGGGCGCATTTCTTATAAGGTTTGTCGTGTGTGTTGCCCAATTCCCGCATACCATATAATATACGACGGTGGACGGGCTTGAAGCCGTCGCGCACGTCGGGCAAGGCGCGGGATACGATTACGGACATTGAGTAGTCGATATACGACTTGCGCATCTCGGTCTCAATGTTCACCTTTATGATTCTGTCTTGATCCAACATTATTTATTTGTGTTACAATATATAATCTCTCCTCTATCCAAAAAGCATGTAAAATTACTACTTTTTGGGAGAATACGAAAGAAAACGGCCAAAAATTAATGGATTACGGCGCCACGCGCCGCCGGGCGGACCGGGCGCGGCTGCATTCCGCCCGGTCCGCCCGGCCGAAACGCGCCCGCCGCGGCCTGCCGCCCGGCGCCCATGGCGGCATCGGCCGCAGGAACGGAATGACAATTTGTCAGGACGACCGGCGCAGGACGGCCGGCAGCCGGATGCCGGAGAGCTGCAGCGCGTCCGGACTTGCCCGAAATTCCGCTGCGCCTTGCGGAGTCCGCCAGCGTACTCTGCGGAGAGTACTCGAGTACTTGCCGCAGAGTACAATCCCGGACTCCGCAAAGCGACCGTCCGGCTACCGCGAGAGAAAGCACCGGAAACAGGGACGGAATTTCGCCCCCGTCCTGACGGCGGACCACGAAGAAATCCCGCCTGCCACGGCACGCGGACCGCCCCGAAAACGGGCGCAAAGGCCACATTTTTCTTAAACTTGCACCGCAACAACCTTTTTTGGCACAAGTTTTGTATGCTATTCCCAATAATATAAGTATATTTGCGGCGATAGCCACTAACGAGGAGGAATTTGCACAGCATGAACAATCAATTTTCACCCAAAATCTCAGAAGTCTTAATCTACAGCAAAGAAGAAGCCATCCGGTTGCACAACGACTGTGTGGCGCCGGAGCATCTGCTGCTCGGACTGATCCGCGAAGGAGAGGGAAAGGCCATACAGATACTGCGCCTGCTCAACCTCGACTTCAAATCGGTGAAGCTGCGCGCGGAAAAGTCGGCCCAGCATGCCGCCGCCACGCACTCGGACGGGAACGAAGAAATCATCCTGAGCGAGAAGGCCGCCAAGATCATGCGCCTCTGCCTGCTGGAGGCACGCATGCTCAAAGCGCAAGTGGCCGACACGGAACACATTTTATTAGCCATCATGAAAGAAAAAGACAACAACGCCTGCCGCATCCTGGCGGAAAACGGCATACGATACACAGACATACTGAATTTCCTCACCCCCAAAACGGAAAAGAACGACATTCAGTCGGGATTCGGATTCCCCGACGAGGACGAAGAGGACGAGGAAGACTACGGACACAAGGATTCGCGCAACGGAGGCCCCATGAACGAACAGGGCAGCTCCGCCCGCGCGCAAACGGCACAGGCCCAACGGAAATCGGCCAACAACACGCCGGTGCTGGACAACTTCGGCACCGACCTGACCCGCGCCGCACAAGACGGGGTGCTGGACCCCGTGGTGGGACGCGAACGGGAAATCGAGCGCGTGTCGCAAATCCTGAGCCGACGGAAAAAGAACAACCCTATATTAATAGGTGAACCGGGTGTGGGCAAGTCCGCCATCGTGGAAGGACTGGCCCTGCGCATCGTGCAGAAAAAGGTGTCGCGCACGCTGTTCGACAAGCGCGTCATCGCGCTCGACATGGCGGCCGTGGTGGCCGGCACGAAATACCGCGGACAGTTCGAAGAGCGCATCCGCAGCATCCTCACCGAGCTGCAAAAGAACCCCGACGTCATCCTTTTCATCGACGAGATTCACACCATCATCGGCGCCGGCTCCGCACCGGGCAGCATGGACGCGGCCAACATGCTGAAACCCGCATTGGCACGCGGGGAAATACAGTGCATCGGGGCCACCACGACCGACGAGTTCCGCAAGAGCATCGAGAAGGACGGCGCGCTGGAACGCCGCTTCCAGAAAGTGATGGTGGAACCCACTACGCCGGAAGAAACGCTGCAAATCCTGGAGAACATCAAGGACCGCTACGAAGACCACCACAACGTGCGCTACACGCCCGAAGCCCTCAAGGCCTGCGTGCGCCTGACGGAACGCTACATCTCGGACCGCTGCTTCCCGGACAAGGCCATCGACGCCATGGACGAGGCGGGGTCGCGCATACACATCACCCACTCTCCCGTTTCCAAAGAGATGGAAGAGCAGGAAAAGCGCATCGACGACATACACGCCCTGAAGAACGAGGCCGTGAAGGACCAGAACTTCGAGCTGGCGGCCGACTACCGCGACCAGGAAGCCAACCTGCAGGAGGAACTGAACCGCCTGAAAACGGAATGGGAAGAGAAACTGAGCCGCGAACGCGTGACCGTGGACGAAGACCAGATTGCCGAAGTGGTGTCGATGATGACAGGCATCCCGCTACAACGCATGGGACAGGACGAAGGACACAAACTGAAGGACATGGCCAAGAACCTGAAGCAGGAAGTCATCGGGCAGGACGAGGCCATCGACAAGCTGGTGCGCGCCATACAGCGCGGACGGGTGGGACTGAAAGACCCGAACAAGCCCATCGGCGCCTTCATGTTCCTCGGACCCACCGGCGTGGGCAAGACTTACCTGGCCAAGAAACTGGCCGAATACATGTTCGGCAGCGAAGACGCCCTCATCCGCATCGACATGAGCGAATACATGGAGAAGCACACCGTGAGCCGCATGGTGGGCGCCCCTCCGGGATACGTGGGGCACGAAGAAGGCGGACAACTCACCGAAAAGGTGCGCCGCAAGCCCTACTCCATCCTGCTGCTCGACGAGCTGGAAAAGGCGCACCACGACGTGTTCAACATCCTGCTGCAGGTGATGGACGAAGGACGGCTGACCGACAGCAACGGCACGACGGTGGACTTCAAGAACACGGTCATCATCATGACCTCGAACTGCGGCACTCGCCAACTGAAGGAATTCGGGAAAGGCATCGGGTTCAACCGCCCGGACGACACGGCACTGGCCGACAAGGAATATGGCAGGGCCGTGGTGCAGAAAGCCTTGAACAAACAATTCGCACCGGAATTCCTGAACCGGCTGGACGACATCATCAACTTCGACCAACTGGACTTGCCGGCCATCAAGCGCATCGTGGACATAGAGCTGAAGCCAATAGCCAAACGGGTGAAAGAAATGGGCTACAACCTGCACGTGGAAGAGGACGCCAAGGAGTTCCTCGCCCGGAAGGGATATGACGTGCAGTATGGCGCGCGGCCGCTGAAACGGGCCTTGCAAACGTATCTGGAAGACGGCATCTGCGAGCTGGTCATCAACGAAGAGCTGCACGAAGGAGAAACGCTGACCGTGCATGCGGCAACCGACGGAAAGCTCGACATCACACACGGGCCGGGCGAAGACAAACAATAAATATATGTTAAAGTGCCAAGCAAAGCCAACGCTTGGCACTTTTTTTGTACACTTACGGGTGTCCGCCCATTGGCGGAAAGACAGCAAAACCAAACAAAACGAATAAAAACCAAATATCATGCAAAAAGGAAACATTGGGGTTACGACAGAGAACATCTTCCCCGTCATCAAAAAGTTCTTGTACAGCGACCATGAAATCTTCATCCGTGAAATCGTGTCCAACGCCGTGGACGCCACACAAAAGCTGAAGACACTGGCCAACAAGGGAGACTTCAAGGGCGAGACCGGAGAGCTGAAAGTCTGCGTGAACGTGGACAAGGAGAAAGGCACCATCACCGTGAGCGACCGCGGACTCGGCATGACGGAAGAGGAAATCGACAAATACATCAACCAGATTGCCTTCTCGGGCGCCAACGACTTCCTGGACAAATACAAGGACGACGCCAACGCCATCATCGGCCACTTCGGACTGGGCTTCTACTCGGCCTTCATGGTGAGCAAGAAGGTGGAAATCGTCACCAAAAGCTATCAGGAAGGCGCAAAGGCCGTGAAATGGAGCTGCGACGGCAGCCCGTCCTACGAAATAGAGGACACCGAAAAGGACGACCGCGGCACGGACATCATCATGTACATCGACGATGACTGCAAGGACTTCCTGGAGAAGAACAAGATTGACGAACTGCTCCACAAGTACTGCCGCTTCCTCCCCGTGCCCGTAGTGCTGGGCAAGAAGACGGAGTGGAAGGACGGCAAGATGGTGGACACCGACGAAGACAACGTCATCAACGACACCACACCGATATGGACCAAAAAACCGTCGGAAATGAAGGACGAGGACTACAAGAAGTTATACCGCAACCTTTACCCGATGAGCGACGAACCGCTGATCTGGATTCACCTGAACGTGGACTATCCGTTCAACCTCACGGGCGTGCTCTACTTCCCGAAAATCAAAAGCAACATCGAACTGCAGCGCAACAAGATACAACTGTACTGCAACCAGGTGTTCGTGACCGACAGCGTGGAAGGCATCGTGCCCGACTTCCTCACCCTGCTCCACGGCGTGATCGACTCGCCGGACATCCCGCTGAACGTCAGCCGCAGCTACCTGCAGAGCGACAGCAACGTGAAGAAGATTTCGGGCTACATCACGAAGAAAGTGGCCGACCGCCTGCAAAGCCTGTTCAAGAACGACCGCAAGGAGTTCGAAGAGAAATGGGACGACATCAAGATCTTCATCAACTACGGCATGCTCACCGAGGAGGACTTCTACGAGAAAGCCAAGAACTTTGCCCTCTTCAAGGACTGCGACGGCAAGCACTTCACCTTCGAGGAGTATCAGACGCTCATCAAGGACAACCAGACGGACAAGGACGGCAACGTGATTTACCTGTACGCCCAGAACAAGGAAGCGCAATACAGCTACATCGAGGCCGCAAAGAACAAAGGCTACAGCGTGCTGCTGCTCGACGGGCAACTGGACACGCCGCTGGTGTCGATGTTGGAGCGCAAATTTGAGAAGAGCCGCTTCACCCGCGTGGATGCGGACATCATCGACCGCCTCATCGTGAAGGAAGATGCCGCCAAGACGGAACTGGAGGCCGAGAGAAGCGCCAATTTGTCAGCCGTGTTCAACTTCCAGATGCCCAAACTGGACAAGACGGAATTCCACGTGGAAACCCAGGCCATGGGCGAGAACGGACTGCCGGTCACCATCACGCAGAGCGAATACATGCGACGCATGAAGGACATGGCGCACATCCAGCCGGGCATGTCGTTCTACGGCGAAATGCCGGACATGTACACCTTGGTGCTGAACACCGACCACCGGCTCATCAAAGAGGTGCTGGCCGACAGCGAAAACGGTATGGCAGAACAGTTGAAGCCCATCGAAGCCGAACTGAAGGGCCTGCACGCCCGCGAGGCCGTGCTCCATCAGCAACAGGACGGCAAGAAGCCCGAGGAAATCGACCAGGCACAGAAGGACGAACTCGAGAAATGCCACAGCGACATCGCGGCCGAAGAGAAGAAGAAGAACGACGTGCTGGCCGCCTACGGCAAGGACAACAAGAAGGTGCACCAGCTCATCGACCTGGCTTTGCTGCAGAACGGCATGCTGAAAGGCGAAGCGCTGAGCAACTTCGTGAAACGCAGCATCGACCTGATTCAGTAAAAAGCCTTATAGCCTTGTATATGACCGCAGGCCGGGGAGCTCCCCCGGCCTGCTTCCGTTTTCGATTGCGATAAATGCTCAACCATCTCAAAAAAACGGGCCAAGATTTGGCCGTTACGGAGAAAAACACTAACTTTGCAGCCAGAAAACAAACAAGGACGGCTCCTTAGCTCAACTGAATAGAGCATCTGACTACGGATCAGAAGGTTACAGGTTTGAATCCTGTAGGAGTCACAAAAACTCTTGCAAGCATGCTTAGTTTGCAAGAGTTTTTTAGTATATTTACGGCATGAATCCTAAAACATGAAACCATGATACGGCTCAGAAGACTTTTGGCTATAGCCATTGCATGCTGTCTCTATACGCCCATGCAAGGGAAACCTGACAGCGCACCTATTGCCGTCAACGCACCTGCCAACTCGACTTCCCGTATGGTCATCATCGCCATGCCACGCTTTCCGGGCGGAGACGTTAGTTTCTTCACCGACTTCCTGAAAGAACATCTGCACTATCCCAAAGCTGCCGTCAAGAAGAAAATCGGAGGAGACGTCTATGTCCGGTTTGTCGTGGACTCGTCAGGATATGCCACAGAACCGGAAATCCTGCAAAGCCCGCACCCGATGCTGAGCGATGCTGTCATGCGGATATTCAGCGTCATGCCCAAATGGTCGCCGGGGTACAAGGAAGGAAAATACATCCCTTACGAGTTTACACTACATATCCGGTTCTCTCCGCAAAACTACAGGAACAGGCGCAAGCATCCTCTCACAAACAATAGTGAAGACAGACTGATTCTCATAAAACGCGGAATCGGAGCGATATTCCAAAACTGCATACCCGTTGACGGCAGCGATACTCATGCTACCACCCGCCAGAGAGAGGTCATCCATTAATTGTGCCTATTCTTCTTCAACGTGAAGATGAACTCCAAGCCATGCCCCGTACCGGTGGGACGTGCATTGATGTTCCCGCCATGGAACAGCACGGCATTTTTCACAATGGCCAGCCCCAAGCCGGTTCCGCCCAGCTTCCGGCTTCGCCCCTTGTCCACCCGATAGAAACGCTCGAAAATGCGTCCCAAGTGTTGCGGCGCCACTCCCACCCCGTTGTCACTGAAGGAGAAGTAATAACTCTCCTCGTCCTCCGAATAGCACACTATGTTCACGTGCGTGCCGTTCCCGGCATACGCGATGGCGTTGTCCATCAGGTTGCGGAAGATGGAATAGAGCAGAGATGAATTCCCTTGAATAATCATCTTCTTCGGTACATTCACATCTACGCTCATCTGTCTTTCCTCCAACTTCAGGGCCAGTTCCGTCACAATGTTGTGAATCATGGGGGCAATGTCCACATCCGAAACATCAATCATCTGTCCGGCCTCTGTCATGCGTGTCAGGGTGGAAATGTCCTGCAAGAGGTTCGTCAGCCGGTTGCTCTGCGCAAAACTGCGTTCGATGAACTTTCTCAGCATTTCAGGCGGAAGGTCTGGATTGTTGAGGATGGTTTCCAGATAACCTTGAATGCTGCTCACGGGCGTCTTCAACTCGTGGGCTATATTTTGAGTGATTTGCTGCTTCATGCGGGCCTGTTCCTCCTGTTTGGTGATGTCTGAGATGGAAATCTCGAAACTGTTGTCCACGAACAAGGCCACGGAAAGGTTGAAGACATAACCGTTCTTGTCTATCACCAGCAACTTCTGACGCAACTCGCCCTGCGTGAAATTCTCGCGCGACATCCTGATGAACTCCACCAACGGTTGTAGCTCTTTCACTTGGAAAGCCTCCTCCACTGCCCCAATGTTGCGGTCGGAAATCAAATTAATGTATTGCATGAAGAGTCCGTTGGCCAGCACGACGTCGCGTCCGGCATTGAAAATCGCCAGTCCTTCATTGGAAATCTGCAAGTGAGTAATAAGTTTCTCACGCTCGCGGAACAAATCGTCCTTGGTCTTACGCAAACGGGTGTAGATATCCACGATGTGGCGGGAAATTTGTCCCAGGTCGCTGTTGCCCAAGCCCTTCAGGTCTTCCGTATCCACAGCCTCGTCTTGATCGGCCCGGTAAGCGAACTTACGGAGTTGAGTAATCATCGCTCCCAAACGCTCCGTGAGATTATAGAACACCAACAGCAGGAAGGCCGAAAGCAGGAACGAAAACCACAAGTAGCCTTCGTCCGCATTCAGCATGTCTATCAAGTTGGTGTCATAGGGCAAAGCACTGCGCACGAACAACTTCTTGTCTGGGAAATAGTTGGCTGAATAGAAGAAAGCACCGCCGAGCGTTTCCGAAGTCCGCTTGATGGAATAGCCGCTCCCGTCGGACAACGCGTCGCGTATCTCTTCGCGATCCAAGTGGTTTCCCGGAGTCTGTCCCGAAGGGATATCATTGTCGAAAAGCACTGTCCCGCGCTCGTCTACGATGGTGACACGAAGTTCCTGCAAGTGATGCCGCCGACTGTAACGCTCCACGTAGTCTTTCACCGAAAACGCCGAATCCGAAAGATGGTCGTACAAGTCCACATTGAACACCGTCAAGGTGGAATTCAGCAATTCCACCTTATGCTGCTTCTCACGATGGTATTGGTAGTACAAGAAGCCCGCCACAAACACACAATAAATGGCCGTGACGGAAAAGAACAAATACTGGCTGAAGGACAGGCACGTTTTCTTCATGTCAATCTTTTACCGAAGTATCAAAACAATAGCCATATCCCAAGCGGGTGACGACATACTTCCCATAGCCATCCAGCTTCTTACGCAAACGGGTAATGTTCACGTCTACCGTACGGTCGAGCACTTCCGCGTCGTTATTCCATATACGGCGCAAGATTTCTGCCCGCGAGAATACACGTCCCTCGTTTTCCAACAACAGACGCAAGATTTCGAACTCCGTCTTGGTCAGCTGCAAGGATTCTCCAGCCAAGGTAGCTTCCTTCTTGTTCAGGTCCAGCTTCAGTTCCTTGAAACCGATGTATGCCGCAGGCACGGTCTGGCGCGGCGCCGTGCGGCGTAGCACTGCCTTGATGCGCATCTGCACTTCGCGCAAAGAAAATGGCTTGGAAATGTAGTCGTCCGCACCGAGCGTAAAGCCAGTGACAGCATCATTCTCCGTGTCACGCGCCGTAAGGAAGATGATGGGAATGTCGCGTGTCTCACGCACCTGCTTGAGCATCTTGGCCATTTTGAATCCCGAAATCTCCCCCATCATCACATCCAAAAGCAGGAGGTGAAACTTCGTCAAGTCCATCCGCAGAGCCTCCTCCGCGGAATTAGCCGTTTCAACCTCGTACCCCTCGTTTTCCAGATTGAACTTCAAGATGTCGCACAAATCTTCCTCATCGTCCACAACGAGTATCCTGTAATTTGTATTCATCAGACTCTATTTCTTTTTAAGTGGTTATTTCTCGAATGCAAAATTACAAGGACATTGTTACACGGTTATGAAACCTATGTTACAATACCGTTACTACGCCTTTTTCTTGCTGGAAACGGCGGCAGGCACGCACCCAATGGCGCATGTGGCTGATGATTTCCTGAGTCTCCTGCAACGTACTCATGTAGAGGTACTCAATCTTCAGGTTCTCCATATCTCCCTTGCGGATGCGCTCCTGTTGTATTTTCCGGAGCTGCGAAAGCTGGGTTTTCATCTCGTCGCCAAACTGCCGCACCTGCAAGGCTTGCTCATAGTCGCCTTTCTCTATCATGCCGGCAATCGTGTCCATCAGTTTCTCCACCCGCTCGCGGATAGGTTCGAATTCCGTCACATACTCCTCCGGCATGGGGTTGAAATTGTTGTCCACATGCTCCAAGAAAGGCTCGCACATGCGTTTGAGACAGTAAAGGCTTTGCTCACAACTGTTGCAGGCCAGATGAAACCACGTGTCCTTCTCCACGGCTTGCAGCGGGTCAATCTTGCGGAGACCCACCAGCTCTTTCCGGCGAATGACCTTCCAGTTCTTGCGTTCATCATCCAAGCTGTTCAACGTGCGCCGCAGCAGTTTCACATCTTCCGTAATCAGGCCGGACGTGGCTTGCATGTAAGCATCGGATATGTAGCGCACCATCTTGGATTGATAGACGCTGATGTGCTTGTTCAGCAACACCCAAGATTCATCCTTGTCATTGGTCTGGGCCAGTTCCGTGAAAATCTCGTCATGCTGCACGGCCGCCATACGCTTCTTGTAGCTCCGGTTGTTGTTGATGAGCATCAGCACAACCACAACCACCAGCAGGACCATGGCCACCACGCCTCCGAAATGAATAAGCAACGTCACTGTGAAGCAAAGGAAAAAGGCTGCGCCGGCCGTCATGAACCAGCCGCCAATCACCGACACAACGCCAGTGACGCGGAACACGGCACTCTCGCGCCCCCATGCCCGGTCGGCCAAAGAAGACCCCATACCTACCATAAAGGCCACATAAGTGGTGGACAATGGCAACTTCAGCGAAGTGCCCACCACGATAAGCAGTCCGGCCAACACCAGGTTGACGGAAGCCCGCACCAAGTCGAAAGCCGCACCGTTGGGCATGATGGCCTCGTCCGAATTGAAACGGGAGTCTATCCAAGCCCGCATCTTGCCCGGCATGTGCTCCACCACGAACTCATTCATGTTGATGACGTTCCTCACCAGACGACGTGCGAAGCGCGAAGAACCGAACATTTCGTTTCCGGCAGTCTGGCGTGACAAGTCCACAGAAGTTTTCACCACGTTCTGCGCCTTCTTCGAAGTCAGCAAGGCAATCGTCATAATGATGCCGGCAGCGACAAGGAAGAAAATCGACGTGCTCGCCGATTCGTTCAATGCTCCCATCATGTGCGTGGCGGGATCGGCGCCCGGTGTAGCCATGAAGTCTTGGTAGGAGGAGAAACCGGCCAGCATCACACCAATGAAGTTCACCAAGTCGTTCCCCGCAAAGGCCATGGCCAAGGAGAAGGTTCCAAAGAGCACGATAATCTTGAACACGTTGACCTTGCACCAGTGCAGGATTTGCATCAACAGCGTGAAACCTATAATAAAGGAAATGAGTATCTCATGCGTGTGTTCGGCAATCCACGCCTTCACGTCGGCAGTCATGAAAGAAGCACTGCCAAAGCCTTTCACCAGCAGGAAGTAAGCGATTGACGTAATGGAAAGGCCGCCGAAAATGCCGATGGCATATTTCAAATGTTTCGTATAATGGAAAGTGAATATCAGGCGGGACAGCCACTGAACGACCAAACCGAAAACGAAAGCAATAGCAACGGAAAGGAAGATGGCCATGATGACCGTGAATGCCTTGTCGGTGTTGATCAGGCCGGCATAAGTAAGCGAGGAGTCGTGAAGCATCTTCACCAGAGCCAAAGCCGTGCTGCCGCCCAGCAATTCGAACACCATCGACACGGTGGTGGAGGTAGGCATACCCAACGTGTTGAAGATGTCGAGCAGGATGACATCCGAGGCCACCACGGCCAAGAACACGCACATCAGTTCTGCAAAGCTGAAAAACTCCGGATGGAATATGCCATGCCTCGCTATGTCCATCATGCCGTCGCTCGTAGTGGCGCCCACGAAAATGCCCACGGCAGCGATGATCAGGATGGTTTTGAAACGGGCCACTTTCGAACCGATGGCCGACCCTAAAAAGTTCACTGCATCATTGCTCACCCCGACGAACAAATCAAAAGTGGAGAGGGCGAACAAGAAAATGACTATCCCCAGATAAATGTATTCCATACAATCGCTTCTTTTTGATCCGACAGCAAAGATAGCGATTTTCTATTTTGCCTCTATTATGTTTCTATAACATTTTTCATAAAAATGTAATACGGGTGAAACATCATCGCAATGCGCGTTACTCGAAACGGATGGATTTTGCCGGATGAATGCGCGACACCAGGAAGCTCGGGACGATGAGCGAAAGCACGCAAATGACAAGGGTGGCCGCGTTGATAGCCAGCACATAACCCCAATGGAGCGCCACCGGCACCGTGTCCACGTAATATGTGGAAGCATCCAAACGAAACACTCCCGCATATTTCTGCAGCAGCACCAGCCCCACGCCAAAGACGTTGCCCCAAAGCAGCCCTTGCCCGATGACCATCACGGCGAAATAGAGGAAAATGTGACGGATGGAGCGATTCGTGGCTCCCAGAGCCTTCATCACGCCGATGAAGTTAGTGCGCTCCAAGATGATGATGAGCAAGCCGGACACCATCGTAAAGCCTGCCACGGCCACCATCAACGCCAAGATGACCCACACGTTGACATCCAACAAGTCGAGCCAGGCGAACATTTGCGGGTAAAGTTCCTGCACCGTCATGACGATGTATGATTCGCCGTATGCATCCGTCTGGCGGTTAAAGTGCCCCACCAGTTCGTCGGCCACCTGCGCCGAGCGTTCCAAATTCTCCGTCTTAACTTCCAGACCGCTATACTGGTCCGGTTGCCAGGCGTTCAACCTATTGCATGTGTAAAGGTCGGTAAATACCAGCGAGTTGTCAAACTCCTCCAAATGGGTACAATAGATACCGCTCACCGTGAAACGGCGGGTGCGCACTGAATTTTCGAAGAAATAGGCATAGACTTTGTCCCCTACGCCAAGGCGCAAATCGTCGGCCACCTGGCGCGAAATCACAATCCGCCCCGTAGAGGCCGTGTCGGAGAAAGCCGGGAACTCGCCTTCCTCCAAGTGCGAAGCCAAAAACGTAGAGTCGAATTCCGGCCCCACGCCTTGCAGCATGATGCCCTTGAACTCCTCATCGGTCTTGAGAATACCTTCCTTGTTGCAGAACCGCTGGATGTGCACCACGCCCGGCACGCCCCGCACCACGCCCGCCAGCGAATCGGTCAGCTGGATGGGCTGCGGAGAATTGGTAGCCACAGAAGCATAATTCAGGATTTGCACATGGGAACCGAAACCGGACACCTTCGCACTGATTTCCCGTTTGAACCCCAGCACCACGCACACCGAAACGATCATCACGGCCAGCCCGATGGCCACCCCGGCAATCGCTATCAGGATGGCGGGGCGCGACACTTTCACCACGTCGCCGCGCTCGCGGAAAAGTTTACGGGCTATGAATAGGTTCAAGTTCATCCCCTCACAGCCTTCAGTCGGTCACGCGCCCGGGATAAGCTTCCAAGGCCTTGCGCAGGACAAAGAGTGCGCGCACCAAGTCTTCCTTCTTCAACACGTAAGCTATGCGCACCTCGTTCTTCCCCGACCCCGGAGTGGTGTAGAAGCCTGCTGCCGGCGCCATCATCACGGTTTCGCCCTCGTAGTTAAAATCCCTCAGGCACCAGGCACAAAACTCTTCGGCATCGTCCACCGGCAGTTTGGCCACGGTGTAGAACGCACCCATCGGGATGGGCGAATACACGCCGGGAATGCGGTTCAGCCCGTCGATGAGGCACTTGCGCCGCTCCACGTATTCGTCATACACCTCCCGGCCGTATTCTTCCGGTTCGTCGAGCGAGGCCTCGGCCGCAATCTGTCCGATGAGGGGAGGGCTCAGGCGGGCTTGGCAGAACTTCATCACGGCCTTGCGTACCGCCACGTTCTTGGTGATGAGCGCTCCGATGCGGATGCCACACTCGCTGTAGCGCTTCGACACGGAGTCTATGAGCACCACGTTGTTCTCGATGCCCTCCAAATGGCAGGCCGAGATGTAAGGCGAACCGGTGTAGATGAACTCACGGTAGACTTCGTCGGAGAACAGATACAAGTCATATTTCTTCACCAAGTCACGGATTTGGTTCATCTCACGGCGCGTGTACAAATATCCGGTGGGATTGTTCGGATTGCAAATCAGTATGGCCCGCGTGCGTTCGTTGATCAGTTCCTCGAACTTCTCCACCTTGGGCAACGAGAAGCCCTCCTCTATCGTGGTGGAAATGGTGCGGATGACAGCCCCCGCAGAAATGGCGAAAGCCATATAATTGGCGTAAGCAGGTTCGGGAACAATGATTTCGTCGCCCGGATTCAGGCACGACAAGAAGGCGAACAAAACGGCCTCCGAACCACCGGAAGTGATGATGATGTCGTCTGCCGAAAGATGGATGTTATATTTCTCATAATAGCCCACCAGTTTCTGCCGGTAGCTCAAGAAACCTTGGCTAGGGCTGTACTCCAGCACCTTGCGGTCGATGTTGCGGATGGCCTCCAGGGCCGCACGTGGAGTCGGCAAGTCCGGTTGTCCGATATTCAAATGGTATACGTGTATTCCCCTGCTTTTGGCCTCGAATGCCAATGGCGCCAGCTTGCGTATCGGCGACTCCGGCATTTCCTGGCCACGGACGGATATTTTAGGCATTTTCTTTTCTTTATTAGTTCCTATTTCTCGAAATTCATGCAAAGATAACACTTCGGTGTAAAACAGCCAACAAATCGAAGCATAAAAAAAGCGAGACCGGACTGCGCGGCAACCAATGCAAACCACCAGACAAAGCTTAGAGAGTCCCCCGGCAGCCAGCCGGCAAAAGCCCGAAAGGGCCTTGCCCTCCGACTACAGAGAGGCAAGACCCTTTTGGCCATGTTCAAGTTCCTTTCAAATTCTTAGTCCCATATACTATAGGGCTCATAACTCATGGGGGCAGTTCCATCACTCTCCTCATCATGAATAAGGTCTGAACAACTGAGCAAAGTTTCCTTCACTTCTACCTCTGCTACCACTACTTCTGGCTTGATGTACTTTTTCATTTGGCTTTTCTGTTTTAGTGTTACTTTACAATAAATTTCTTATCTTCTATGATGTAGACTCCCGGCGCAAGTCCGTTGAGCGCTTGCGCCCGTTTCACTTGCTTACGCAATATCTGTCCGCTTGTGTTATAAACGTCAACCGGTTCATTCCCATCCGCCTTATGGTCATCAATCCCAGTGAAATCTTCAAATTCAAGACCGTAGGCGCTCACCGTTCCCGGAAGCGCATTCACGTAGCAACGGTAAGGACTGATAACGGTGGCAATCGAGCCCACCCGATAAAAAGCGACGCCATGAGTGTCCTTATGGTTCTGCATCACATAATTACCCACGGGCACCTGCATTTCCTCGAACACTCCAGTCATGTAAGGGGTAGAATACGAAGCCTTGAGCGCACGGTACTCACCTTCAAAGTGGTACGTTCCCTGCGGACCGGTAACAATGTAAGGCGTGTTGGCCTCTATCGACGGCACGCTTTGCAGTTTCAACGACGAACCATTGTTCGTGATGCCTTCGCAAGCATACACCGTCATACCGTCCGGTATCTGTTGGTCGAAAGGCAGAATCATGGTGCCGCACCCCTCGGCCGGAAGGGTGAAGTCCACCGAAGCGTCCGTCCCGCCTGTCACCACGAACTCGCTGTATTCCGTGTGGTCCAAATCCACGGGCGCCAACGTCTGCCCGTCTTCCAGATAGCGAACGAAGCGGCAGTCGTACATTTCCACATCATACCGCCCATTAATGGTCGAAGGGTCGGCCACCAGTCCGATGGTGAATAACGGATACATGATATTACCGTCCACGTCGTCGGGGTACAACTCAAAATTGCTGCTGGACGTGCAGATGATTTTCAGCATCCGTTCTTCGGGCATGTTGCAGTCAATCATGTGGGTGGTCGTAGCCCGTTCGGACAATTGGATGTCCGCCACGTATTCGCGCCCCGACCTCACCTGATTCACCTTCATCCCCTTGGGAAGCGTCAAAGTCATGTTGAACGCGATATAATTCACGTTCGGGTCTTTCTCGCTGACGGTGAGGTAAGTCACGGTCTTTCCGTCGGCCGTTACGCTCACGCTTTCGTCCATCCACACCTCCAGTGTGTTGGGCGTTTGGGCCGTGGCCTGCGCCACATAGAGCGCAAGCCAGGCCATAATCAGTTTTGCTGTTTTCATTTTCATTTTGTTGTAGTGATTCTCATTCTTACCATCATACTTCTCCTCGTCACGGTAGAGAGGAATATTTGCCGGATGAGCGACACGTCCATAGCGTCGATCAATTCGTCGTTGTTGACGTCCGTAGCCTCGAAGTTCAGATAAACGATTTTACCGAGGAACTTGTCCGTAGCCAAGGATGCGTCGAGCACATCCACCACCCCGTCGCCATTGGCGTCGCCGGCCGTATAAGTCGGTTTAGCGGCCTCCCGTTGCAGGGCTTTGGCCTCCATGTTCCCGGCGGAGTCTGTGGCCATCACGCAGAAGCCATAGTCGAACCCGCTGAATCCCTTGAACTCATACTCGTCGTCTTCCACGCCCTCGGCCACTTTCGTCCACGGTGCATCCGTGCTCTCCTGCACGTAGAGGTCATACCTCCACACGCCAGAGCGGTTGTCCGTGGCTTCAAAACGCAGCACCACAGTGCTGTCGTTACGTGCCTCGCAGGCGGCGATGGTGCTTACCGGTGCGATGGTGTCCACCACGTTAACCCAAGTAGGCGTGATAATTGCATCGTTTTGGTCGAACACGATGGAAGCACGGTTCGGAATTTCCATACCATCTGGAAGATTTTCCTTCAGCTTGATATCAAACGTCACCTCACCTTGTCCTTCTCCGTCATAGTTCACGGGGAGTATCCCCATCATGACGTGATCGGTCGGCTCCATGGTCATCGGATCAAGCGAAATGAAGGTCCATTGAGCAATGCCCTTTTTCGCGTCATAATCCAAGGTTACTTGGGCCAGTACGTTTATCTCCGGCCGCATGTCAATTGTCTTCACAAACGACTGTTTCCCGTCAAGCATCACATCCCTATGACTTAGCTTGATGCCTGTAGGTGTGAAGCTCTCCAAATCAAAATAATCCCCATTGAGCGTGTCTGTCACCACAATATAGTGGGCGGACGCATTGGCGATATCAGGGTCATTCTCGAATTCAATCGTATAGTAAGCATCAGTTATGCCTTTGCCGACACATTTGCTTTCAGACGGAGCTTGATAGCCTTTAATGTCGTTCGGATCGCCCGGCATGAGCACGTCTATCGGTTTTGGGTCAGGATTAGGACATCCGTCCTCCGCTGCTTCAAGCATGGCGGATTTAAGCACTTCCAATGCTTCTTTTGGCATGTGGATGCAGCGATCCATGATTTTTCGTATGATGTCTCCAGGTGATGGCAATGGAATGATATTGTAACGAAAAGATATATTATAGTCATCAAGTTCTTCGTACGCATCATTCAATTTTTTCGACCTCCAATTATTGATAGCCAAATATGATCCTGCCAGCAGAGAGATGTTGGCCCAATTAATTCCACATACGCATTCTGCCCAATTGGGAAGTACACGCTCCACAATTTCGCAAGGATCCATCTCGCACATGGGATTCGGACGCACTCTTGAAGACATAGGCATCACCGCTGTTTCCGGCGAAGCATCCAAGCTCCATGGACGGTAGTTCCAAGCATACATGTTGAATTTAGTATGTGGTCCGGCCACGAATCCTACTTGCAGCTCTAACGTTTCATTGGGTCCCAAACTTGGAATCATTGTAGGCAGCACGAATCCGTCTATACCTTTTCCCAACAAATTATCGGTCAAGATGAATGTGCTTAAGCCGGTTTCTTCGGCTGACTTTTCCAAACAGATTTCGAAATTAAGCGCACTAACTTCTTCTATGAGCTCGGGATGGTCGAATCCGATGTACAGCGGCACCATCTGATAGCTTACGTTGCCCGTGTTCTTTACGGTCACGGTTACAGGATAGGGCTTGGCTGTACGAGGCAATGGTTTAATCTCTATTTCAATATCGCCATATACAGGATTGGCTATGTTTAATGCCTTTTCCACAACGAGCTCCTCGATTTCACCTTCTTCCTCAAATTCCAAAATCAGGTCGTAATCACCTCTATCCATTACAGGATTTGCGATGAAGCACACCAGTGTGGCATTTGAAATATCGTTTACAATGATGGTGTCGGCTGTGATATGTTCGTCACCAAGGACGAATGTGGCGCGTTTCAATTTATCAAACCCGTTACCCAGCAATTGGACATGGAAATAACCGAACGCGGCACCAACTTCATCGGGCGTATGGCTCAGCACCGCATACTTGTCAATATGCTGGTAGGACAATTCTACGTCGGTGCCGCCGGTGGCCGTCACGTCGTGCAGGGCAATGTAATAAGTGCCGTCCTTGTAGGCATGGCAGCCGCCGAAAGCCACGGATTCCGCGCCCGAGGCCGCATAGACTTCCTCGCCGTCGGGAGCAAAGATCTGCAGCGTGCAGGCCCGGTTGCTCTTGACGGAAAGGCTGTCGCCGATGACGGCGTCCATACTATACCAGAGTATGCCGTTTTCTTTCGGCCGGTCCTCGCTGACTTTCCCTTCGCTGTCGGCGAGTGCCACAACATCGGTCACCTCTTCCCCCACGTTGTAGTCCACATAGCGTTCCGAAGCTTCGGTAATGCGGCCAGCCACGTCGTAGAAACGGACGTGCAGGTCGTTGCGGGCATAAACCATGGGCTGCCCGTCCTCCACCTCGAAACAGAAGCAGGAACTGCGTATGGGACAGGCCTCCACGGGCAACAGCGTAATGAGCTTGAACGGGTTGGTGCGCTCCTCCAGCTGCACGGAGTGCATGTTTTCCTCGTTGTCGTTCAGCCAGTAGGTGTATTGCGTGATGCCGTTGCCGCCCAAGGGCGTCTTGATGAAGAAGGCCGACATGACCTTGGAGCTGGCCCCGTTGGGATCCATCAGCATGTAGGACAGGCGGTGGAAGCCGTCGCTCAGCTCCGACACGTCGAGGTCGAAATGGAACAAGTCGCCGGTCAGCCTACCCGCCTGATGGCGGTGCGTGTCGCCGTCTATGGAGTAATAACACTGCATCGCCGCCTTTTCCGCCGTGGTCATAGTGCGATAGAAGAAAGCTTCCTGCACGTTCGAGGCCACGCCGGACGGGGTCACGATGAGACCCTGCGCCTTGTGCAGCCCCTGCGGGATGCCGGTGGCGTCGAATTCCCAATGCACCGCGCCGCCCTCGGCGGGCACACGTTCTTGCTTATACACCTCGGAGTCCACCATGAAGAGGCAGGTCAGATAGTCCACCCCCACCGTTTGCGGCACCTTGATGAACATCTGCGTGTAGGGAATGGAAGCCGTCCCGCGCCCTTCGATTTGCGCATGCAGGATGTGGAATCCGTCGTCCATGGTGCTCACGTCCAGCTCGATGGGCTGCCCGTTGTAGTCGCCTGACTGCTGGGTGCCTGGGTCGTTGTCCATCCACAGGCGGTAGCGCAACTGCCCTTCGAGAGGTTGCTTCCAGAAGACAGCCGTCTTGGGCAGGCTGTTCTGCCCGTCCATGTCGTACGCGATATGCATGAAGTGCATCCCGTCCGTCAGTTGGCTCACGTCCAGCACGGCGGTCCCGTCGGTCACGGTGGCAGTGGCCGCCTCGCGGTAGCCATTGTCGAACCAATAGGTGAAAGTCTTCGGCCCCTCTTCAGGCACTTTCAGGAAATACCGCGTCACGGGCGAGCTCCACACCGTGTCCTTCACCTGGAAGTGCAGCGAGTGGAAGCTTTGCGACAACCCGTCCAGGTCCAGGGCCATGGACCACTGCGGCGTGGCGGACGTGCCGGTGCGTTGCCCGGACTCGTCACCATCGAACCAATAGCGGTATTCGTATGGCATTTGTCCTTGCGCCACCCAATGGGCGCACAGGAACAACAGGAATAATATTGTTTTTCGCATAAGCGTGTGACCTTTATCGGGGTTAATTGTCGCTGTTCACTTCGATGTCCACGCTCAGCTTGCCGTCGGCCGTGGACTTGGAGGCGACGTTGAATTTTGTGATTTGCGGATTCGTGGGCGTGGGGTCGTAGGGCAAGCTGCCGCCATGGATGCCCACTTCCGTTCCGTCCGTTCCTTTGATCAAGGCTCGCACGGCATCTGTCAGCACATAGTCGTTGCTGTCGGAATAGTCCACGTTCAAGAAGCTGACACGCTCGTCGGACGGACTAATCTTCACGTTGGTATTGTTGGGGGAGTAGAGGCTATGACCGGTGCCGCAAAGCCAAAGGTTGTTGTAATAAGTGGTAGTCGGTTGACCGTTGTTCTCGTGTTTGATAATACAGTTTTTGTATTCTGAATGCGAGAGGTTTACATTATCCACGTAGCAGTTGGTGAAGGAAAAAACGGCATTGTCATGTTGATATGTTCCCAAAACAATGCTATTGATAAATGCAGCGGAGCCATTAACCGATAATTGAAAGTCCTCCGCAATCCGGCAATGGATAAAATTCAAATCTTTCATCTTGCTGCTATTACCGCCCGTATAAGCTACAGATTTGAACCGACATTTCAAGAACATGGCGTTCTGCAAACAAGAGATTTTGATATCCTGATTGCTGTAAATGCCTTCCATTGTGAACCGATGGTCGAGCGTGTCGCTGATGTTGATGGTGAAGTCATTGGAGATGACGGTCGGTTCCGTATGCGATACGGTGTCCACGGCCATGCCCGCGCCGCGCAGGGTGATGGCCTTCTTGATGTCCGTGCCCAGGAACGAACCGGAAGAGAGTGTGATGACATCCCCGTTGGCGGCTGCGTTGTAGGCTTCCTGCAATGCACCGGCGCCATAGTAGGTGGAAATAGTGCCTTCGTGGTTCAGCGTGGCCAGCAAGGACGACTGGGCGGTTGCCCTCATAGAGAACAAGACTACGATGAGGAGGACGAAAAGGAATCTCTTTTTCATAATAATACATTTTTTATGTGCGCCTATAGACTCCCGGGATTCGGCTTTGTTTCATTCTTTGTTTTTTGAACTACTCGAAAAATAAAAAAGGCATGGAGTCTGTCCGCTTGCTTGTTTTACCAAAACTAAGGCCTTCGCAATGCCCTCACACAAGTAAGACAAGCAAAAAGAACAGCCCACGCCCATACGTATTACCCTCTGTCTCCGACACAGAGCCATGCCACTCCCACGACGGAAGCAGCATGGTCTGCCGGGCAGGTATAATCGTGCCACGTAGACATTTTCCTCTTCTCTGATCTTCTGTGTGACTGGAAGTTGCGAAGTTCTAGTTTTATAAGACCAGCGTACGAAAACGCCTATTTTCATTAATCAAGTGCTACCCACTCCCCTCCGCGTTTGAAACGAACGGGAAGATAACGCGACAAAAGTATGAAAAAAATATAACTTGCCCAATGTTTTGCACGGATTTTTTCAAAAAATGCCGCAAAAGGCAGGGCAAAGCAGCTCCCGGCATGGGAATGGAGCAACATGGACGCAACATCGCGGCGGACAGCGGCGTGAAACAAGAAAGGCAACCGTACGGTTGCCTTTCTTGTACGCCCTCAGGGGCTCGAACCCTGGACCCATTGATTAAGAGTCAATTGCTC
>CALULQ010000029.1 GCA_944321525.1 uncultured Paraprevotella sp. | reverse complement strand
GTCCGTCATTCTGGCCATCTTCCTTTCGGTGGCGGTGGCATTCATTTTCGGCACCATTGTGCAATGGCTGTCCCGTATGTTTGTCCCGTTTTACTTCAGGTCGTTCCTGTCGTGGAAGATCGGCATTTTCGGTGGCATCGCCGTGACCAGCATCCTTTATTTCGCCTTGCTGAACGGTCTGAAGGGCACCACGTTCATGACGCCCGAGTTCCATGCCTGGATTGACGAGAACACGGGAGCTTTCATCCTGATTTGCTTCCTGGCCAGCACGGTGTTGATGCAGGTCCTGCACTGGTGCAAGGTGAATGTGTTCAAGATTGTCATCCTGCTGGGTACGTTTGCCTTGGCTTTGGCCTTCGCCGGCAACGACTTGGTGAACTTCGTGGGTGTGCCTCTGGCCGCTTACTCCGCCTATCAGGATTATGCCGCCAACGGGGCGGGGCAGGCCGACACGTTCATGATGAGTTCCCTGAACGAGAGCGCCCAGACTCCGTTCTACTTCCTTGTGGGCGCGGGCATCGTGATGGTGTATGCGCTGGCCACTTCCAAGAAAGCACAGAATGTGGTGAAGACTTCCGTAGACTTGTCCCGCCAGGACGAGGGCGAGGAGATGTTCGGTTCGTCCCGCGTGGCTCGCAGCATCGTGCGTGGGGCCAACAATCTGGGCGACTTCATCTCCAAATATACTCCGCGCCCGGTGCTCCGGTGGGTTGACTCCCGCTTCAACAAGGACGAGGCCATACTGGCCGACGGCGCGGCCTTCGACCTCGTACGTGCTTCGGTGAATCTGGTGCTTTCCGGTCTGCTGATTGCCATCGGCACCTCGTTCACTTTGCCTCTTTCCACCACCTACGTGACGTTTATCGTGGCCATGGGCGCATCCTTGGCCGACCGTGCCTGGACGCGCGAGAGCGCGGTGTTCCGCATCACGGGCGTGCTGAACGTCATCGGCGGATGGTTCCTCACGGCCGGCATCGCCTTCACCGCTTGCGCCGTGGTGACGATTGCCATGTACTACGGTGGCGCAGTCGTGATGGCCTTGTTTGTCTTTGCCGCGGTGTTCATCCTCATCAAGAGCAACTTCTCTTCGAAGGACAAGGACGAGGTGGACTATCAGGAACAGTTGTTCAAGAACATGATGGCCACCAAGGACAAGGCCGAGTGCTGGAGCCTGCTGAAGAAGCATGTGTCCGTCACCCAGCAGAACATGCTGGACTTCGTATGGAAGACCTACGAGGACGTGGTGAACGGCTTTGTGGATGAAGACCTGAAGACGCTTCGCCGGGCAGTGAAGCACATCGACGCGGAGAAGTCGCTCCGCAAGAAGCTGCGCCAGCGTGAGCTGATAGGCATGCGGCGCATCGACAAGCAACTCTCGTTGGAAAAGAACACCTGGTTCCACTTGGCGGCGAACAGCGGCGAACAGATGCTGTACTGCCTGAAGCGCATGTCCGAACCCTGCAAGGAACACGTGGACAACAACTTCAACCCGCTGTCGAGGGAATGTATTGAAGAGATCCTGCCGATGAAGAAGAAAATCGTGGACTACTTGATGAGGAGCGAACGCATCATCGAGGACCAGGACTACGACCACATCGATGCACTGCTGGCCGAGGAGGAGGCCTACAAGCAGAAACTTTCCGAACTGCGGAAGGCGCAGGAAGACAGGATCCAGATGGACATCTCGCAAGGCCTGAAAGTGTCGCTCGTCTATCTGAACCTCCTGCAGGAAACCCAGGAAATGCTCAGCGGTTTGCGCCATTACCTGAGAGCTTTCAGGCGTTTCCAGCAGTAAAATGAACCGAAAAAATGTTTCTAACCGGATTTTTCTCCATGAATTTCCGGTTAGAAACTTTTATTATAATCATATTTAAACTATATTTGCCGTATGACTGTACGTAGTAGTATGAAAACGAAGAACACAAAGAATACTTTAAATGTCATTCCGCGGGACGTAAGCTGGATGTACTTCAATTACAGGATCCTGCAAGAAGCACAGAATCCCTCCGTGCCTTTGTTGGAACGGTTGGGCTTCATGGGCATTTACAGCAATAATCTGGATGAGTTTTTCCGCGTCAGGATGGCCACGCTGGCGCGCATTGCCGAGAGCGACATGAAACAGATGAAGTCGCAGCGCGACGAGGCCTGCCGGACCATCAAGGAAATCAACCGTCTGAACACGCGCTATAACCATGAATACGAGCGGGTGGTGCAGCAACTGACAAAAGAGCTGGCGGACGAGAAGATCTGCATCGTCAGCGAAAGGCAACTGAACGAGAGCCAGCAAGCCTTCATCCGCCAATACTTCCGGAACAGCCTGGCGGGGTTCACCAATCCCATCTGGCTGTCGCAGGCCGAGCGCCTGGCTAATGAGTCGGACGACACCATCTACTTGGCGGTGAAGCTGACCCGCTGGCACGACGACGCCAAGAAGCCCAAGAAGGAATATGCCCTTATCCGGGTGCCGGTGGAGAAGTTCGGCCGCTTTCTGGAATTGCCGGTGGAGAACGATACCCATTATATAATGTATATGGACGACGTTATCCGTTATTGCCTGCCGTTGATATTCGTGAGCGTGGATTATGACCACTTCGAGGCTTATTCTTTCAAATTCACGAAAGACGCGGAGATGGAACTGGACAACAACGAACTGGATGCCGGCACCTTGCAGAAAGTGCAGCGGGGCGTGAAGAGCCGCAAGAACGGGCAGCCGATACGTATCATTTCCGACGCATCCATGCCCAAGGACTTGTACCGCAAAATCATGCAGAACCTGTCCATAGACAAGTTCGACACGACCCTCTCCGGAGGCCGTTACCAGAACCACAAAGACTTGATGAAGTTCCCAGACTGCGGGCGGAGCGACTTGAAGTACCCGAAATGGCAGCCCCTTTTCCTGCCGGAATTTACGGGAGCAAGGAGCATGCTCGACCTCATCCGCGAGGAAGACCGTTTCCTGCATGTGCCCTACCATTCGTTCGACCATTACATCCAGCTGTTGTGCGAGGCGGCGATTTCGCCGCGCGTGAAGTCTATCAAGACCACGCTCTACCGGCTGGCCAAGGACAGCAAGGTGGTGGAGGCCCTGATTGCGGCGTCCAAGAACGGCAAGAAGGTCACGGTGGTGATAGAATTGCTGGCCCGCTTTGACGAGTCGAGCAACATCAAATGGAGCAAGCGCATGAAGGACGCCGGCATCAACGTCGTCTTCGGCGTGGAGGGGCTGAAGGTGCATTCCAAACTGTTATGGGTGGAGATGACGGGCGGCAACGACATCGCTTGTGTGGGCACGGGCAATTTCCATGAAGGGAACGCCAAGGTCTACACCGACTGCATGCTGATGACTGCCGCGCCGGCTATCGTGAAGGATGTGGCGAGCGTATTCCGCTTCATCGAGAAGCCTTTCATGCCGGTGAAGTTCAGGGAACTGCTCGTGTCGCCCAATGCCATGAAGAAGACCATCCTGTCGATGATACAGACGGAGATTCGGAACCGGCAACAAGGCCGGGAAGCTTATATAAAGGTGAAAATCAATCATATCACGGACGAGGAGGTGGTGAAGAAGCTCTATGAGGCATCCGAAGCTGGCGTGGACGTAGACCTCTTGGTGCGTGGCAATTGCGCTCTGGTGACCGACACGCCCGGCGTGGGCGACCATATCCGCATCCACGGCATCATTGACCGCTATCTGGAACACAGCCGTATCTTGATTTTCTGCAACGGGGGCGACGAGCGCTACTACATCGGCAGCGCAGACTGGATGCCGCGTAACCTGGACCACCGCGTGGAGGTGCTCACTCCGGTCTACAACCCTGCCATCCGGGCGGAGTTGAAGAGAATCGTGGAGTGGGGCATGATGGACAACCAGAAGGGGCGCATTGTGGACGGGACAGGGCACAACCAGTTCTATACGGACGCGGAACACCCGGAGCCGTTCCGCTCGCAAGAGAAACTATATGAATACTATGCAGGGCAAATAGCAGAGAAGTCAGACTCGAAAAACATAGAAAAGACATGATGGAAGGAATGAATTTTGCGGCCATTGACATTGGAACGAATGCCGCGCGCTTATTGATTAAGAACATCGACCACAACCCGTTGGGCGAGACGAAGTTTCGCAAGGTGCTTTTTATCCGCTATCCGTTGCGACTGGGCATGGACGTATTCTCCATGGGGAAAATCGGAAAAGAGCGGGCCGAGATGATGATGCGCATGATAAAGGGATTCAAGCAGATGATGCGCATGTATGACGTCGTGGACTACCGGGCTTGTGCCACCAGCGCCATGCGCGATGCCAAAAACGGGAAGGCGCTGATTAAGAAGATAGAGAAGAAAACGGGCATACGCATCGACTTGATAGCCGGAAAGGAAGAGGCCGGCATACTCTACGGCAACCACATTGAGAAACTGCCGGACAAGGAAGGCACGTTCATGTATGTAGACGTGGGTGGAGGCAGCACGGAAATCACGCTGATACACCAAGGCCGGATGGTGGGTTCCATGAGCTACAACATCGGCACCATACGCTTGCTGAACCGTGCGGTGAAAGATGGCATCGTGGACGGTCTGAAGGCCGACATGGAAGGCATGTATGCCCAATACGGACCTATCAACATAATAGGCAGCGGCGGGAACATTAACAAACTTTTCCGCCTGGCCGAAGAGAAGAACAAGAAGGAACTCAAGCTGCCCATCTCCTCCCTGCGGAAGTTGCACAACGAGCTGCAACCCCTTTCGTTGGAGGAGCGCATGGACCGTTTCGGGCTGAAGCCCGACCGGGCGGATGTGATAGTGCCGGCCGCGGAGATATTCCTCATCATTGCCGACTGCATCCATTCCGAGTATGTCTACGTGCCCACTATCGGGCTGGCCGACGGCATCATTGGCGAGCTTTACGCCAAGGTGGCGCGGAGCGAGCGGGAACGCTTGGTGCGGAGCCGGTTGCAGTTGAGCGCGGAAGCACAAGGAGCGGTCAACGCAGAGACGGTGGAGATGGACGACTGAGGGCCTTCGGCCAGTTTTGGCGATTTTCCGGAAAGAAATGGCCGGATTTGAAACGGGGAAAGAAAAAAGTTTTGTACTTTTGCCCCGTGAAACAAGAACTTGGTATGAAATGGCTCTGTCTTATAGGTCTTTTGTGCTGCGCCATGGACATGGCGGCAGTACCGGCTCGCGGCAGCAAGTTCAAGGCGCGGATGGCTGACGGTACGTATCAGTACATCCGTCTTTATGGCGATGAAAATCGCCATTTTTATTTAGATGCCGAAGGGTGCGTGGTGGAGGAAAGCGCCGGCGGCTTTTTTGTCCGCACGGGGCAGAAGCCCTCGCCTGCCATGCCTTCGCAGGTGCGTGGCGTGCGTTCCACAGGTCTGGGAGAATGGGAAAGCGCGCCGCTCACGTCTATCGGGAGCCCGAAAGTCCCGGTGATTCTCGTAAATTTCGCCGATGTGGCCATGACCGTGGCCGACACCGACGACGATATCCGTGATTATTATAATAAGTATTTCAATGGTACGCGCGACGGCAACCTGTACACAGGAGCCGGCAGCCGCGGCGCCGTGCGCGATTATTTCGCGCAGCAAAGCGACAGCCTCTTTTTGCCCGAGTTCCGGGTCATCGGTCCGGTGGATTTGTCCCGTCCGATGGCTTATTATGGTGCAAACAGTGGCGGGGTGACCGACGTGCGCTTCATGGATTTCTGCCGCGAGGCGCTCGAAGAGGGCATGGCGGCAGAGCCGGACTTCATGGAATTGTTCGACAACGACCGCAACGGCGAGGTGGATTTGGCTTTTTTCGTCTTTGCCGGATTGCCGGAGTCGGAGGCGGGCGTCACGTCCGATGCCTTGTGGCCGCGCGAACGGCTCTCGCCCGTCACGATTGGCGGGGTGACGGTGTCGGTCATGGCATGTGGCAGCGAACTGACCTCCACGTCGCAAGGGTCGGTGCCGATAGGCATCGGGACGATTTGCCACGAGTTGTCCCATGCGTTGGGGCTTCCTGATGCGTATGACGTGGAGAACTACACGGCGCTCGGCATGTCTTACTGGTCGTTGATGGATTCGGGCAATTTCTGGGCCGACGAGAAGATTCCTTGCGGATACACTGCCTATGAGCGCGACTTCCTGCGGTGGCGGCCCTTGCGGGTCCTGACGGAGCCTGCGACCGTGCGCCTGAAACCTTTGGAGAGCGGTGGCGTGGGATATAAAATCATCAACGACGCGAATCCGGACGAATATTATGTGTTGGAAAACCGCCAGTCCGTGGGGTGGGACCAGAAGTTGGGCGAGAAAGGGCATGGCCTGTTGGTGGTGCATGTGGACTACGACCGTGAGGCATGGGTGCGGAACCGTGTGAACGCGGAGGAGAAACATCAGCGGATGACTTTCATTCCGGCCAACGGCGAATATGTCGGAGGATATAATGCGCAAAGCGCAGAGCACTTATACGCAGCTCTCGGCGGACAGCCTTACCCCGGCACGTCGGGGAACGATTCGCTGACGGACGCCTCGCTTCCGGCCTCGTCGGTATTCACGGGCGGCTTCATGGGCAAGCCTGTCAAGCAAATCCGGGAAATGGAGAACGGCGACGTGGTTTTCAAGTTCATGCCGAAAGGACGCCTGGAGGCTCCGGAGGGCGTGGCGGCGAAGGCCGTGGCGCAAGACGGCTTCACGCTGGCCTGGACGGAAGTGGAGCATGCCGCATGCTACCGGGTGGAAATCTATGGCATGGACGGGGGCGAGGCCGGGCCGTTGGTGGCTGTGGCCGACTCTGTGCGCGGCACGTCGTGCGAAGTGGAACTGCCGCAACCGTCATGCAAAGCATACGCCTGCCGCGTTTTCGCGATGCACGATGCCTACGAAGATTCCCCAAGTTCGGCCGTTTGCCGGGTGGACATGACCCAGACGGGCATCCGGCCAGTCACATGGGAGGGCGCGGACCGGCTGGAAGTATTTTCGTTGGACGGCTCGCGCTGGGACGTGGAGCCGGAAGCGTGGAAGACGGCGTTGCCAAAGGGCATTTATATCATGCGTAAAGGAAAAGACATCAAGAAGGTAATAATAGAATAAACTTTAGACTATGATGAAAAGAATGAATTTGAAACTGATTTTGGTTGGCTTGTGCATGGCTTTCAGCGTGAACGCACAGGCGCAGTTGGGTAACTTGTTGAAGAACGTGCTGGGCGGAGGCAATTCGTCGGAGCAGCAGACCGAGACATCGACGGCGGAGAAGGTCGGCGGGTTGGTGTCGATCTTCCAGAACCTGATTGGCAAGGACAAGGTGGACAACGCCAGCCTGAAAGGGGAATGGGTCTACGAAAGCCCGGCCGTGGTGTTCGAGTCGTCCAACTTGCTGAACAAGGCCGGGGGAACTTTCCTGGCCAACAAACTGGAGAACACCTTGCAGAATTATTTGTCGAAAATCGGCTTTGAGCAGGGCCAGGTGGAGCTTTCTTTCGACGGCGACTCTACTTTCCAGATGAAAATAGGCTCCAAAACATTTGAAGGCTATTATGAGGTGAACGAGAATGAAATCTCCATGCGGCGCAAGAGCTTGCTCATACAGAGCCGCCCTGTGACCGCGAACGTGGCGGTGAAGAGCGACAATGTGCAGATCACTTTCAAGGCGGACAAACTGCTCGAGTTCTTCACCAACATTGCCAGCATGAGTTCCAGCGGCACGCTGAGCCTGGTGAGCAAACTGGCCGGAGGCTACGACGGCATGCAGCTGGGATTCCAGTTCAAGAAAAAATAGTGTTGCAGACGCAACAAACGGGCAAAGGGCCGCGCTTCCTGCTGACGGAGGCGCGGCTTTTTCTATACGTCGGCGGCACAGCGCCGTGCGGAATGCGCCAGCGTACTTTGCGGAGAATACTCGAGTACTCTGCGGCAAGTACTCGAGTATTCTCCGCAAAGTACGATTCTGTGCTCCGCACGCCTTGCCCTTGGCTTGGGCGTGGACCAAGTGCCGGTTGAGGCCGGAAGGCTCCGGCGAGCGTCCCGGTCGAAGGCGCTTATTTGCGGGGCCTGAAGGTGAGCTTCTTGGGAATTTTCACCAGTTTCTTCTTGACCACTTTCTTGATGACGGCCCCGTCCTCCTGTTCAAACACATAGGTGGAGTCGTTCTCGATGGTCAGCCGGGCTTGTTGTGTTTCCGAGCCCAAGTCGTTGGAAAGCCTGATGGTGGCCGTCCGCTCGTCTTCGATTTTTGAGGAAGTGACCATCCATATCCCGTAAACATTCCCGTTCATGTATCCGCCCATGGGGCCGAACATCTCCATGCCGGGCACGTTGATGCTTTCTTCGTAGAGGTCCAGATGGAGGAAGATGTTGTTCTCGCTGTCGTAGAGGGAGCATTTGAAGGGCTTTTGTGCCAAGGCCCATCCCGCGCAGCAGCATGCCAGGCATGCAATGGTTAGTCTTTTCATTTTTCAGGTTTGTTTTTACTTGCAGTTAAAGATACGGGTTGTTTGTTTACGACTCAAATAGCTTAAAGTTTTTTGAGGAATAATCACATTTGATAAACCGCTCGTCCGACACGCTTTCGCGTTTTTTTTAGAGGGAAATGCTGATTAGCCGTCCATTTTTTTTTGATATTACTACAATTTTTGTATCTTTGCCACGATTTATAAAAGGTTAGAAATGAGTAAAGAAGTATATGTCCCTAATTTCATTTTCGAAGCGAGTTGGGAAGTGTGTAATAAAGTAGGCGGAATTTACACGGTATTGTCCACTCGTGCGAAGACTTTGCAAGGGAAATTGGGGGATAACGTAATTTTCATAGGGCCGGACGTGTGGCAAGGCAAGGAGAACCCGCTCTTTGTCGAAGATGCGGACCTGTTGCAAGCGTGGCGCGAGGCCGCCGCGGAAGAAGGGCTGCACGCCAGGGTGGGGCGCTGGGACATTCCCGGCAAGCCCATTGCCATCTTGGTGGACTTCCAGCCTTATTATGCCATTAAAAACGAGATTTACACGAAGTTGTGGGAAGACTACCAGGTGGATTCCCTCCATGCGTATGGCGACTACGACGAAGCGTCGATGTTTTCCTATGCGGCAGGCCTGGTGGTGGAAAGCTACTATAACCATTGCCTGAAGGGAAAGGCGGAATATGACAAGGTCGTCTTTCAGGCGCATGAATGGATGACGGGACTGGGCGCTTTGTACATCCAGAAGCACGTCCCGCAGATAGCCACGATTTTCACCACCCATGCCACAACGATAGGCCGCTCCATTGCCGGCAACCATAAGCCGCTGTATGAATATCTGTTTGCCTATAACGGCAACCAGATGGCGCAGGAGCTGAACGTGCAGTCGAAGCATTCGATTGAGCGGGAAACGGCCCACCATGTGGATTGCTTCACCACGGTGAGCGAAGTGACTAACCGTGAGTGTGCCGAATTGCTGGACAAACCTGCAGACGTGGTGCTGCCCAACGGGTTCGAAAAGGATTTCGTGCCGACCAAGGCGCAGTTTGCCCGCCGGAGGAAAAAGGCGCGCCAGAAAATGCTTGAGGTGGCCAGCGCCTTGTTGGGAACGGAGTTCGACGACGACGTGATGATTGTGTCCACCAGCGGGCGGTACGAGTTCCGCAACAAGGGCATCGACTTGTACGTGGAGGCCCTGAACCGCTCGTTGCGGAACCGCGAACTGAACCGCCAGGTGCTGGCGTTCGTGCAAGTGCCGGGATGGGTAAGTTGTGCCCGCGAAGACTTGAAGGAAAGGCTTGCTTCGGGCAAGAAGTACGACACGCCGCTGGAGTGGCCCCTGCTCACCCATTGGTTGCACGAAATGTCGCACGACCAGCTCATCGACTATCTGAAACGCTACAACATGTGGAACCGCCCCGAAGACAAGGTCAAGGTGGTTTCCGTGCCTTGCTACTTGGACGGGAACGACGGCATCTTCAACATGCACTATTATGACCTGTTGATAGGTATGGACCTGACGGTCTATGCTTCCTATTACGAGCCGTGGGGCTATACGCCTCTGGAGAGCGTGGCATTCCACGTGCCTTGCATCACGACCAATTTGTCGGGATTCGGCATGTGGGTGAACCAACTGTTGGGCAAGGAAGGCGAACTGGAGGACGGTGTCCAGGTGATTCGCCGCACGGACTACAACTCTTCGGAGGTGGCCGACGCCATCAAGGATTCCATCGCCGCATACGCATCGTTCTCGCCCGCAGAGGTGGAGCGTATCCGCGAGAAGGCGGCGCGCATATCCGACCAGGCCTTGTGGAAGAATTTTATTAAGCATTACTACCAAGCCTATGATTTTGCGTTGCGCAAGGCAAAGCAGCGCTTGGGGGAATAAGAAAAGTCAGTGATTATTTTTTGTTTAATTTAATAGAATATGAAAATTAAAGCGAGTTGTTCTAATGGAGCTAATTGGAAGCAAGTGAACGTGAAGTCGAGAATTCCCGAGGAGCTTGACAAACTTGAGGAATTGGCTCGTAATATGTGGTGGGCGTGGAACCATGACGCCCGCATGCTGTTTCGCAGTCTGGACGAAGACCTCTACGAAGAAGTAGGCCAGAATCCGGTATTGTTGTTGGAACGTCTCAGTTATGAGAAAATGGAGGCTTTGGCGAAAGACGAGGCCGTTGTCCGTAAAATGAACGACGTGTATGCCGCTTTCCGCGAATACATGGACGTGGAGCCTGACAAAACCCGTCCTTCCGTAGCCTATTTCTGCATGGAGTACGGATTGAGCCAGGTGCTGAAAATCTACTCCGGCGGTCTGGGCGTGTTGGCCGGCGACTACATGAAGGAGGCCTCCGACAGCAATGTGGACATGTGCGGCATCGGTTTCTTGTACCGCTACGGCTATTTCACGCAGACGCTGTCGATGGACGGCCAGCAAATTGCCAACTACGAGGCTCAAAACTTCGGAAGCCTGCCCATTGAACGCCAGTTGGACGAGAATGGCAACCCGTTGATCGTGGAAGTTCCTTATTTGAACTATAAGGTATATGTGTCTGTTTGGCGTGTCAACGTGGGCCGCATCAAATTGTACCTGCTCGACACGGACAACGGCATGAATTCACAATACGACGCCCCCATCACGCACACGCTTTATGGCGGCGACTGGGAAAACCGCCTGAAGCAGGAAATCCTGCTGGGCATTGGCGGCGTGCTCACCCTGAAGCGGTTGGGCATCCACAAGGATATTTACCACTGCAACGAAGGACATGCGGCTTTGTGTAACATCCAGCGCTTGTTGGACTACGTGCACGAAGGCTTGACTTTCAACCAGGCTTTGGAACTGGTGCGCGCCTCTTCGCTCTACACAGTGCACACTCCCGTGCCCGCAGGTCATGATTATTTCGACGAAGGCTTGTTCAGCAAGTACATGAGCGGCTATGCATCGGCGTTGGGCATTTCGTGGGACGAACTGATTGGCATGGGACGCCAGAACCCGGACGACCACTCGGAGCGTTTCTGCATGTCGACCTTTGCCTGCAACACGTGCCAGGAGGTGAACGGCGTAAGCTGGCTTCATGGAAAAGTGTCGCAGAAGATGTTTGCCAATATCTGGAAAGGCTACTTCCCCGAAGAGAGCCACGTGGGTTACGTCACGAATGGCGTACACTTCCCCACATGGGCATCCACTTCTTGGCAGCGCCTGTACCGGAAACATTTCGATAAGAATTTCATGAACGACCAGAGCAACGAAAGCATCTGGGAGGCCATCTATGACGTGTCGGACGAGGAAATCTGGAAAACACGCATGGAGTTGAAGACGAAACTGATTCACTACATCCGTGAGAAGTTCCGTGACAGCTGGCTGAAGAACCAGGGCGATCCCTCGCGTGTGATTTCGCTGATGGACAAAATCAACCCGAATGCCCTGCTGATTGGCTTCGGTCGCCGCTTTGCCACTTACAAGCGCGCGCATCTGCTCTTCACCGACTTGGATCGTCTGGCCAAGATTGTGAACAATCCCAACTATCCCGTGCAGTTCCTTTATACGGGTAAGGCTCACCCGGCTGATGGGGCAGGCCAAGGATTGATCAAGAAGATTTATGAGATTTCGCAGCGTCCGGAATTCCTGGGCAAAATCATATTCTTGGAGAACTACGACATGCGCTTGGCGCGCCGTTTGGTGAGCGGTGTGGACATCTGGATGAACACGCCGACCCGTCCGTTGGAGGCGAGCGGAACATCTGGCGAGAAAGCAGAAATGAACGGTGTGCTGAACTTGTCCGTGCTCGACGGATGGTGGCTCGAAGGTTATCGCGAAGGTGCCGGATGGGCCTTGACCGAAAAGCGCACTTATGAGAACCAGGCCTATCAAGACCAGTTGGACGCAGCCACCATCTACAGCTTGCTGGAGAACGAAATCCTCCCGCTGTATTACGCGCGCAACAGCAAGGGTTACTCGGCCGGTTGGGTGAAGACCATCAAGAACTCCATTGCCCATATCGCTCCGCACTACACCATGAAGCGCCAGTTGGACGACTATTACAGCAAGTTCTATAACAAAGAAGCTGCCCGCTTCAAGGAACTGGCCGCCAACAACTATGCCAAGGCCAAGGAAATCGCGGCTTGGAAGGAACTGGTGGCATCCAAGTGGGACCAGATTCAAATCGTTTCGGCCGACAAGTGCGACGACTTGGTGAACGGTAGCATCGAAAGCGGTAAGGACTACACCATCCGCATCGTGGTGGACGAGAAGGGACTGGACGATGCCATCGGCATTGAACTGGTGACCTTGCATGCGGACGCCGATGGTCAGGACCATGTTTATTCGGTGGAACCGTTGAAGGTCGTGAAGCGCGAAGGCGACCTGTATACTTTCGAAGTGGTGCATTCCATCAACAATGCCGGAAGCTTCAAAGTGGCTTACCGCATGTTCCCGCAGAACAAAGACCTGCCTCACCGTCAGGACTTCTGCTACGTAAGGTGGTTTAACTAAGAGTGCGGCGCACTTTGATTGTGACCTATAAAAAATCCAGCCTCGTTCTCTTGCGAGGCTGGATTTTTTTTGCTGCCTTTCCGTAGCGGGACTTTTATCGGGCGGCAATAAAAAAGGTCGGGCCCGGAAGCGGCTTCCGGATAATACGCGACCATCCCCGGAAAACCGCGGACACGGTTTCCCGGGGATGGTCGTAGAATGCCTTTGGGTGGCACAGGGTTTGTCGGCGGAATTATGCCTTGAGATGCACAATTCGTGTCTTGCCGGGGATGATGGTCAGGCTGGCTGTCCCGTTGTCGCTTATTTTCACGTTCATGTATCGTGCCTCGACCACCACTTGTCCGTCCAGCATGATGATGCCCCATTGGCGCGGGTTGGTTTCTACGGCACAATAAATGCCCACCGGTGTTTGAATGCTGTGGTAGATGGGAGGCACGATGATGCGGTCGCCCAGTTTCAGGCCCCATTTCGTTCCGGACCGGAAGGGGACGGCATGTTGCAGTCTGGCCAATCGTTCTTGCCGTTTCTGTTCCTGCTTGCGGCTGTTCGCTTTTCTCGTCTGCTCGGCACGGAACCGCGCTTCTGCCTCCAGGCGGGGCATCACCACGCAGAAGTCCTCTTCTTCCGTCGCAGGATTTTCGCGGGCGACGAACCGCTTTTCGCGCCCCTCCTCCACAAGGTAATACAGGCCTTTGCCGTCTACGACCACGATGCTGCCGTCGGCAAGATGGCCGCAAAAGTAATAGAAATCAGTTGCATCATTGGCCAATATGCACACGCACTCCCGATGGATGAACGAGTCCATGCCGTCCACGTATTTGTGAGCGAACGCAGGAGAACGGTGGTCGTAAATCCGCAGGTAGAAGTCGCGGGCAACGAAGTCCAGGCGGTTCAGGTCCGGACAGCTTTGGTAGGCATGGGTCGTCCGGCTGAAGAATGCGCGTCCGACCTTTAACATTTCGATTGCCCCGAATCTCACGACGTGGGGCTTCTCCAAGTATTGCTTCCCGTTTTTCAGGTCGATGTAGATGTCCGGATGCTTGCCGCTTGCGGCCACAATGTGGCCTTCCAGGAACTTCATCCGTCGGTGGCAACCCGATTTCAGCCGTATGTTTCCGCTTTCGTCCACGATACCGGTCTGGTAGTCCTCGAATCTTACGGCTGCGAGTCCGTCTTCCACGTCGAACATTTCGCTGTATTGCGCCATGGCGGTGATGGTTTGTCCCCTTCTCAGTCCCCAAAGTCCATCTTTCTTGAAAGGTTTCAGCTTGTCTTGATTCCGGATGCTCTCTTTTTCATGCAGGTGAGTGCCTGTTTCCAAACATTCCAACAAATCTGCGTGTGAAACGACCCATTCGAGTCGGGAGTCTTCGCCCGGCATAGCCGTCCTTTCCGACGGCATTGCCATGTATGCCGACGTGCCGATGTTCCGGTCGGTCCGGCCTTTCCCGGCCAACCGGCCTTCGAACATCGCAGTCCAGTCGCGTGGGATGGTGGGCAGTCCGAAGAGGCGGTACAATCCCACGTTGTCAATCAGCATGCACGCTTCTTTCCCATCCGTCCGGCGCAGTCCGCGGCCAACCTGTTGCAGATACTTGGCCAGCGAAAGGGTGGGGCGGGCCAGTTGGACGAACTCCACGTCAGGACAGTCGAAGCCTTCGCTGAACACATCTACGTTCACCAGCACCTGAATCTTTCCTTGCTTGAAATCCTCCACCAGTTGCTTCCGCGTCAGGGGCGGCGTCCGGCTGTCGATGGCCTCGGCGCTTATGCCCTGTTGCCGATAATAGTCGGCGATGTGGCGGGCATGGTCGATGCTGACGGCATACACGATGCCCTTTTTCCCGTCGGCAAACTGCCGGAGGGCCTCATACAGCCGTCCGATTTCCGGCTTGCGGTTCAGCACCGCGTTCATTTCCTTCACTTGGAAATCGCCGTCGGCCCCGCGTTTCGAAAGGCTGTCCACCAACCGCTGGTCCTCGCTGTCCGGACGGATGGACACATAGTCGAAGGCCGACAGCCATCCCTGCCGGATGAAGTCGGCGATGCCGTCCGACGCAATCAGCACCTCGAACAAGTCCGTGAATCCCATCCGGTTCAGCCGGCACGGCGTGGCCGTCATGCCCAGCTTGCGGGCCTCGGGATGGCGCGACCACAGCTCCTTGTAGGTTGCGGCCAGCGCGTGGTGCGCTTCGTCGATGACAATCAGTCCCGGACGCCGTCCGTCCATGTCGTCCCAATGTCGCGAGAGCCATTGGATGGACATCACTCTCACCCGTCCGCCCGCCGTCCGCATGCCATATCGCGCCACGGTTTCCTCGATCTGCTCCACCAGTTCGCGTCGGTGGGCAATGATCCACACGCCTTCGTCCGCCACCTCCCTGATGATGGCGGCGAGCACATGCGTCTTGCCCGTCCCCGTCGGCATCTGTACCATCACGCTGCGATGGCTGTCCCATGCTGCCACTACGCGGCGTTTGATGTCTTGCTGGTAGGGGCGGAGTTGATGGATTCCTTTTTTCATTGGGGGAGGGGAGAATGTAGATAAAAAGGGAGACGCTTGTTTTAAATATTTCTTGAAATAGCCTTATAAAGGAGATACTGAAAAACAGCCCCTTGCTTCTGTATACATATTTTAATTCGAATTCTACCGACGCTTCACTGCTTGCACTCTTTTCCTGCAATGCCGTTTTGCCATTTCCGCTCTCCGCAATGCCCCGTGATGCCGACCGCATCTCATTGCAGGACCTTGCGGAAGTCGTCGCAGTACTTTGCGGGAAGTACTCGAGTACTCTGCGGCAAGTACTCAAATACTTCCCGCAGAGCACGATTTCGCTCTCCGCATGGGGCTTCTCCGTTTACGGAGGTGAGGCGCATGGCCTGACTGAGGTATTCCGTTTGCTTGCCCTCTTTTCATACAGTTTGGGCGGAACGTGAATTAGCCCCGACGGGATGTCAACTCTTTTTGTTGCTCTTGTAGATGCCAGCCACTTGGTCGGCAATCTGCTCCCAGTCGTATTTCGTCATGTCGTAGTCGAAATGCGTCACTGGCCTCCGGATGATTTCATCCAGTTTCCCGGCCAAAGCATCCACGTCGCCCACGGGAAAGTAGTCTTCCGGCGGAAGCCCTACCTCTTTGTTGGCCGGGATGTCGCTCACGATGACTTTCACGCCATAGCTCATGGCCTCCAGCAAGGCGATGGGCAGCCCCTCGTGGCTCGACGGCAGGCAATAGCAACGGCAGTGCGTCAGCAGTGAGTGCAGCTTGCGCCCTTTGACGAATCCCGTCAGCACCACACCGTTCCGGCGCGCCATATCCTTTAGGCCTCGTGAGTAGTCGTCTTCGAAATCCGTGTCGCCGGCCAATACGAGTTTCACGTTTCCTGACCTGATTCTGTTGAATGCTTCTACCAGATGGTGCAGGTTCTTTTCCGGCACGAAGCGGCACATTCCCAAGATGTATTGTCCCTCCTCGATGCCCAGTTCGCGGAAATATTCGGGAAAGTCGCACACGTCAGGCTGGGACACACCATTATAAATAAGATGTACGTGTTGCGTCCTGCCGTATTTCTGTTTGATTAGGTTACGGATAACATCGGATATGACAATCACCTCATTCGCAAACAGGCAACCCATGCGTTCACCAAGCTTCAGCATCGTCTTTGCAGCAAAGCCCCACTTGTCACGGTCGTAGTCAGGCCCGTGATGGGTGAAAACGACCTTCATGCCCAACATCTTGGCATAAGGAACAAGCAATGCCGGACCTATGGCATGGAGGTGAAGGATGTCCGCTCCAAGCCGTTTCGCCTCGTTGATGGCACGAAATGTATGGACAATCGCCTCGAAAGACTTTTTCTTCGGGCTTTCTATGTCCACCAGCTTGACACCGTTCCATTCCTTCAGTCCGTCGCAGACGTAACTTTTTCGCCTGATTACAATCACGTCGAAGCCACGCCTTGCCAGTCTCGGAAACAGTTCCTCGCAATGCGTCTCCACGCCCCCCATGACATTAGGAATGCCACGAGTGCCGGCCACTACGATTTTCATAAGCTTTCGTATATTAAAAAGATTAACTACCTTTGCCTTGCCGCAAAAGGACATCAGATGAAAAAATCCTCCACCTCCATAAAGGAAGCCCTCCAATATTCCGGCATCATCCTCCTTTCCGGAATGTCCGCCTTATGGTTATGGTTAAAAGGGAAAAGGATTAAATGATTTTAGAGGTCTGTTAGAACTTCTCCCTCAAATCCCCCTGACACGGATCCTGCCCCACATCACACCACTTCGGGTCGATGCATATTGGTTTCCCTTGCAGGGTACGGAGTCTATTCTCCAAAGCCCATTTCGTCGGATATTTGATATACTTGTGCATCACGGGACTGGCCGTTCCCACCATCCAGCAGTTCTTCGGACACTTTCGGACCATCTGACGCACCTTCTGAGCCTGCTCGCTCTCCCAAATCTCCATGAAAGGTTTGTCGTGGATGTTGCCCATGCTTTCTTTCCAGTATTTTTCTTCCAATCCGTTGCATGGCATCACCTCGCCCCACGGGTCGATGAAGAAGTTCACCATGCCAGCCTCGCAAGGCAACATGCGCCGTCCGCCTTCGATATAGTTGATCAGCCCCATGTTGAACCAAGCACGGAACCAGCTCTTCGGGTGCTTCTCCTGCAGCTGCCATTCTATCAGCTGGCGGAAATTGTTCGTTACCTCGTCCTTGTTCGTGATTACATTGTCGCCCTTATGGAAATAGTAGGAATTGTGGAAAGCGGCAGTGGCGAACTCCATGCCGAGTGAAAGCGACAATTGGTAGAGCGAAAGCATGTCCTTGGAATTGTGGTTCGACACCGTGCAGCCGAAGCCAATATCTTTCAGTCCCATGTGCTTCAGGGTGAGCAGCGTGCGCAGTCCCTTGTCGAAACCTCCGGCATGGCCGCGCAATTCGTCGTTTTTCTGGCTCAGTCCTTCGATGGAGATGCGGATGCCTATGTTCGGGAATTTTTTCGCCAAAGCCACCACGCGGTCCTCGAACCATCCTGAAGTGGAAATCACGATACGCGGCGTATGCTTGTAACACTCCGCCACGATTTCCTCCAAGTCTTCCCGAACAAACGGTTCGCCTCCCGTCAGGTTGATGAACTTCAGTTGCGGAAGGGACTTCAAGTCCTCCGCCTTGATTTCCTCCTGCCTATTCGTAGGATTCTTCCAGATATTGCACATCTGACAACGCATCGGACAGCGATACGTCAGAATGATACTTGCGTCCGTTGGACGCGGAATATTCGTATCAACCATATTACTAATAATTTTGTTTAATCTGCTTTTTGTATAAATTCATCAGTTTATGATAATATCCGTCCTCGCCGAAACTCGACGAAGCCTTCTCCGCGATAGCAGCATAGTTGAAAGAAGCGGAAAACATCCTTCCGATTTTGTCCGTCAGGTCATCTGCATTTCCGCTCTCGAATGTCATGCCGGTCACTCCCTCTTCTATCAATTCCGGAATGCCACCAATGCGGGCACCCAGCACGGACGTACCCAGACACAATGACTCTATCGCCGACAACGGATTGTTCTCGTACCATTCGGAAGGAATCACAGTGAAACGAGCTTTCCCGGCCAACTCCTTTATCTCTTCCCATTGCTTGAAACCGACAAACTCAATGTTCGCTCGCAGTCTACGGCTTTTTGCCTGTAGCTCCTCCACCAACGGCCCGTCGCCTATCACCTTCAATTTATACGGGAGACTCGCCGCCGCATCTATCAGCGTGCTTACCCCTTTTTCGTGCGACAGACGCCCAACGAAGCAGTAATAGTCCTCACGGTCATCGTAGGAATCCCGACGGCATTTCTCCACATTGATAAAATTGCACAGCACCTCAAGTTTCTCCTTGCTGAAACCGCCCTGTCCCATCTTCTCCGCCATGAAGCGGCTCGGACAAATGAAACAGTCCGTGCAAGACTCAAGCCTCTCCCGATTCCATTTCATTGCCTCACGGTATCCCACCCACGAAGCCAACGCGGAACCTTTTATGCATTTGTATTTCAGGCATGGCGATTTGTCGCCATTGAAGCACTCTTCGCAAATTTCCCTACCGTCCCGCAGGCAGTCATAACGCGGACACAGCAGTTTATAATCGTGCAGCGTCCACACCACCCGGATACCCCGTTGGTGTGCCAGTTCCGCTATGACCGGAGAGAGCTGGGTATGGATATTATTCAGATGCACCACATTCGGACGGAAATCATCCAGAAGCGCATTGAAATTCCGCCGCACCTCCCGTGAGCCGAAAGGTCGTGTGAAAGCCATCAACCTGCTCATGTCCTGCGGAAAATACCTCTGCCACGATGTGGACAGATTCTCCGGATAATCCATGGCAAACACAGCAACCTCATGTCCATGCGCCTTCAACAGTTGTTCCGTGTTGAGCAAGCACACACAGTCACCGCCACGGCGGTAATAAAATTTATTAACAAGCAAGATGCGCATAATAAGAACTAGGGATGATTTCGAGTTTATTTATTAGAAACGAATGACACATTCGGAAAATCTTTCAGCCAAGTTTGATAGAATTCATAATTCTTACCATAAGAGTTATCGTATATAACGACATCTTTGCCCAGCAATATAGACAATATAGCACCGTGTAACCTTGTAGTGTATATGATGGAATAAGGTGATATAAAACGTACCCCTTCTTTCGTCATCAGCCTGCAATGAATAGGGTAATATGCATTCCATATCACATTTAGAATTGTACGAAACGCAGCAAAAGGTAGCTTTTGATATAAGTTATTTAAGACTTTAGCTACAAAAGAAGCTTTGGTAAAACTGTGTTGAAAACTGGGCCAATCACTTACCTCATCAAAACCATCCCGAACGAAAATCCCATTTTTTGCAGTTGCCTCCACATCCACCCTTTCTATAAGAAGCCTTCCTTTCTTTTCCGGTTTACTATATTTTTGAAGCTGAGAATCTGGTATATAAAAAGCCATATCGGGTACAAGTAAACTTCGTTCTTCCACGAAGTACTTTTTTAGCAACTGATAACTTCGACCATCACGGCCACAAATATAGAGATTGTCATGCTGCTTTAGCCTTTCAAACCTTGCCTTCGCAATTATTGAATCTTTAAAATAGATAGTTTGAGGAAAAACTATAATACGAGTGTGCGGATACGTATCAACAACACGTTGCAAAAAATCAAGATGTTCCGGATAAAGGTCGTTAAAGTTACCCCCCCCATGTATGCATATGAAAGTATCGCTATCTATGTTGATGTTGAAACGGAATGTATTATAGGAATACACGCCTTTAACTTCAATATTCTTATTTGACAAAAATTCGATTTTCCCCCCCCAGATTAGGATGTCACCCGCATTCTCATGAAACGGCGCATCCAACACATAACACTTGGGTAACAATAATGACGAAAGCCTGTCATCTATTAAGGCTTTAAGTTCCCTTTTATTGTGATATATCATTTCACTAACGAGTTAAATAATTTCGACCATTGCGCCATGACCGCATCTTGTGAATAGCAAACAGACCTCGCATACGAAGCTTCCACCATTCGTTTTCGTAAATCAACATCGCCCATAAGAATCGATAATTTTTCAGCAAAACCCCGCTCATCATCTTCGGGTATCAAAAAGCCGGTTACATTATCTGCAATGACATCCTTCGGTCCACACTTGCAAGTATACGCAATGCATGGCAGTCCACAGGCCATCGCCTCCAACAAAACCATAGGTAGACCTTCATATGTGGAAGTCATGCAAAGAATTGACGATGTTGTATACAGTTCTTGTATTTTGTCTGTCGGCTTATGCAACAGCACGCTATGGTTCAGATCTAACTTATTGATTAATTTGCGATATACAGCCTCATCCTCTCCCGCGCCATAAATATGGAGGCTCCATTGTGGATGTTTACTACATATTAACCTCCAAATACGTATTAGTTTATCAAACGATTTTTGCCTATTGAAATGCCCTACTGCCAATACGACATTTTCCCGTTGAATATTTTGTCCAGTATCAGAAAAAGAGGTCATATTCGGTATTACATATATATTAGAAAGCCTTGGCCACAATTGCTTATCCTCATGGGTAAGACAAACAAACGCATCGTATTTCTTTACCAGCCTTTCATCGTTCATGGTTTTCATTTTAACGAGAATAGACTTCAATCTACCATACTCATAAACCTTAGCCATAATATATTGGTAATCGTGATTAAAATGACATTCCAATATTTTTTTGCTTCCATCTTTTATTTTATACAAGAAATTCGCTTCACTGGAAAAGGTGGACACAACAAAGTCCGGTTTTATTTCATCAAGAAGAGAGGATAATTTGAGAAAATGTTGCTGGAATATCTTCTTTCTTCTGAAATACCATTTCCAATAAGAACAATTAGCAAGACTTTCCTGTATATTAAGCCCTAAATCTATGAGTCTAATATTACTATCCAGATAGTAATATGGAGGTAGACCGTTTTGGTCTGTCGTGATTATATAAACATCCCACCCCAATTTTGCCAAATAATTAGCCTTTAATGATGCAACTCTCCCTATGCCTCCGGGAGTGTTCATTTCTAGCAAGCAATAAACAATCTTCATTGAAACAGTCTGTTAATTGTTCCTTTTATAAATCCCTTTATATATTTATACCCTATTTTTAATATTAAAGTTCCTCTATTTAGCGTTCTATATGTCGTATGTATTTTATATGCTTCCTTTAATGTCATTTTGTAATTCTGTCCACTAACTCCACCGCAATTAAATACTACAACAGGAGTACAAACATGATAAAATGTGAATCCATTTAGTTTTAATCTTTGAACCAAATCAAAATCAGCACATATTTTATATTCTGTATTAAATCCATTCAATTCCAATAAATGCTTTCGTTGCATTAAAATGGATTGATGCGACATCATCCTTTTTCCAACTGAATCAGTTGAAATAGAATGTGAATATTTCCGCCGTCCACTCATATTTAATATGACATCACCATATAATACATCTGCTCGTCCCTTACTTTGTAACAAATTGTACAATCCGTCTTGTATTAAAAGGTCATCTGACCCCAAATAATAAATCCATTCTCCTTTGGCCATTCCCCAACCCTTGTTGAATGCATCATATATGCCTTTATCCGGCTCTGAAATATACCGAAAGCGGGAGTCTGCATTCACATATTCTTTTACTATTCCTACTGTGCCATCTTTTGACGCACCATCGACTATGATACATTCCCAATCTTGAATTGACTGGTTTAACACAGATTCCAATGCTCTCTGTAGTGTATTTGCAGAATTGTATGTAGCGATAATGATTGATATAGTTGGATTCATCTGTTTACTTATGTTTAGAACAAAATTGATTTATATGGTGCAATGCCGTTGATATATTGACTGACACTCACATAGTAATTAAGCACCACATCAAACTTATAGGTAAAATAAGCGCAACATACCAGCAGTAGTCCCGTTCTCAGCTTGTGTGGTATAGCTTTGTCCCGCACTATGATGGGCAACACCCAAATGAGAGAAATGATATAGAACAATACAAAACGGTCGGAATTGGTAGGCATCAGTTGGGAAAAAACATTATTGAGTAAGACTCCGTAACTAAATGACTTAACAAAGATGTTGTTTCTTGTCGTCTCAGACGCATAAAGATGAACAAACAACGCTACCATCGACAAGGGAATAAACGCCATCCAATTGGAGCCTTCCACCATGGTAGAATCAAAGTAGAAACCAACATCCCTACCAGTCAGTACTAAAATAGCATCCACGTAAGTTGACAAGCTGAGCATGTTGGCAAAAACTGCAATGACGCAAGAAACGGCCAACATAATCAGATAAGGCTTCACACGAAGGTTTATCTTGCAAATGAAGAAGAACGGCAAAGCCGCTATACTGGAAAAATGGAAGCAAACGCCCAATATAATCCAGAACATGACCTTCAGGTTATACTTCTGTCCGTTTGTATAGAGCATGTAGATGGCAATATACAAGCAGGAGATGGCCAAGCATTGGCGTATCATAGAGAAATAGTACACGCTAAAACTTAACAACGTACCTGCCGTTAGTAATAGAAACAAAGAGAGCGTACGAAATGGTGAATACTTATAGATACCCACCATCATGGGAATCATAGTGAGTAATGAAGTCGTGAATATAAAAAACATACTGCTTCGAGAGATGTAAGCAAGAAGAAAATTGAGAGCCGTATAGGCTGGTTCCATCTCGCCAATGGTTCGTCCATCAGTATAGCCTCGATATGGATTGTTGAAGTAATACAGATAATTCATCGTATCCATACCTACGTTTTTATCTCTAAAAGCCACCATGCCGACCAGCACCACAGCTATAAAGATAAAAAACTTCTTGTCATATTTGTACTTATTCTGCTGCCACATGACAAGGATGCCTCCCCATAAGACGGCCATTAAGATATAGTAAATTCCCATAAGGTATATGAGTTCGTAGAAAACGGTTGTGAGGTTTACATCACAACGAAGCGTAGAGTTTTGATAATTGTAAGGAAGAGCGCTGCCAAGAATATTTATGCAATTGTTTTCTCTGCAATGCTATTAGCTGTTGGCGTTGCTCGGAAGAAAGGTTGGCGGCAAATGTCAGGCTCTCGGCAATGGGAACGCCATCTTTATTTGTATCAAAATAAATTGCCGCATCGCCCGCAATCTCTGGAAAGCAACTTCGCTTGTTGAGAATCACCGGGCAGCCATAGGCGTATGCCTCCAAAATAGGCATACCGAATCCTTCATAAAGAGAAGGATAAATAAACGCCATCGCATGAGCATAGAGATTGGCCAATGTCTTGTCGCTTGCTTTTATCTGTGTAATACTGTCAGTCAGATGAAGAGACTGTATTTTTTCCGTCTCGCTTTGACTGAACGGATGGCCTGTACATACTAACCTGACATCGGTTCTTTGCCGGTGAAACAAGGCGAAACCATCAAGTAATGTGGAGAAGTTCTTATAACCTCCACGACCTCCTACAAATAAAAAATATGGAAAATCTACTACGGGTGGTTCTTCCACTTGCTTACTTTCAGGCCCCCCGTGATAAATCACAGTTACTTTTTCCTCAGGAATGTTCAATATGCTGATGATGTCTTTCTTTGTCGACTCCGACACGGCAATAACAGCCGATGCTTTTACCGCCAGTTTCCTTTTCAATACTATATGACTGTTGTTCTTCTTAAAATATTGGGGAAACAGTTCGGGGGTCATATCATGTATGGTCAACACAAAAGGTTTACCTTTCAGGTAGGGCAAATAATAGTCATCAAAGAATGTGGGATGGAATACGTCAAAGTCTCCACGTTTCAACAACTCTATTGTGTATCGTTGATTGATACCTTCGGTGGAATGGAAATATGGAATATATTTGTTAGCAGCAGCAAAGAGTCTGCCTTTACCACGAAAAGATTTCCTGCAAATGAAGCGTTCAAAATCTATATGCTGCGGATAAGGCAGATGAGGCATGATAGTGTCGTGCAAATGGATGTTGTTACATTCCTTAATGCCTATCTCCCATTGCACATTCTGAGGCAAGTGGGCTATCAATTCGCAAAAGCATTTGGAAACGCCTCCAAACTTCTGCATGGTAAAAGCCTGACTGTCATATAACACTTTCATGATAATGCTTGATTTAAATATTCTTTTGATTTCATACGGATTGTTTCCAATCGCTTTTTAGCTTCAAGCCAGTCAATAGGTCGACTGGCAATCTCTTTATAGCTGATTCCCTTACGTAGAATTCTACTTCCTAAGTTAAGATCCTGTAAAAGACCTGATATGCGGTTGTTACCTTGAGCGTTTTTCCCCGCCAAAGGGACATAGACAAAAGGAGTTTCCATAATAATAGAAAACACTATACCGTGGAAGGAAGTGGTCACCACTAGGTCGGCATTGTCGATGTCGGTCAGCCATTGAGCTATCGTGGCATAGTCATAGGTTACTTCCTCAAATAGTTCTCTTCCTGCAATATAACCACTTGCAGGGGTCACAACAACTTTACGATGATTTTCTTTGGCATATTGTTTCAAATCCTCCCAGTACAAATCTTCTGCGGAAGAGATGTTTATACTATAAATATATATGTATGGAGGAATTTGTTTGGGACTTTCCATCAAAACCGCATATGTTTCCTTGTCCAATAACAGCGTGGGGTCTACTACCTTAACAGCATCCCTACCGACTGCTTTACAAATAGCTATACCTGCATCCTCACGTACAGATACATAATCGAAGTGCATGAGTTGCTTCTGTAACTGTGGAAGCAAACTTTCCGGATAACTTTGCATAAAAAAGCTGGGTGCGTACGATATTCGTCTGATAGACTTATCGCCAAAATCAAGAAAGAACGCACGATTATCTGTCCTATTCAGAAGTTGTGCCCATACCTGATCACTACCAGTGATATAGCAATCAGCTTCAGGAGGGTTGGCTTGAAGTTCTGCCAACGTATGATATAGAACGGAGGACATCTGTAGTCGATTCTCTCTGAATGCGGAAAATTGTCTTGTCTGGTTCTTGGCTGCCAGTCGTTCAATCAGCTGACGTTCCCGCCTTCTGCATGAAAAAGAAAGCAACCTATTAATAATAGGGTATATCAAGAGAACTTTTGCCAGCTTCTTTTTCCATGATGATTTAGAACGGTTGCCCTCAAAGTCATAGCGGATAAGAAACGGTTTGTGACCCTCTTTGCGCAAATATTGCTGCAACGCCCAAACTTGGAGTTGTTGTCCATAGTTGTCGTTTGATTGCCATAAGGTTATGATTCCAATTTTCATTTTTGGAGCTTTATAATTACAATTGGGATTGACATCGCGATATGTTCTTACGAATATAATTCATCACTTTTTGTCTTACATTCCTGTCCATGCCCATGAACCATGTGGCAAAAGCCACGTTAATGACACTCATCAACATAATAACGACTGATGTCAGCCATTTGTTGGCAAAAAGACTATCCTGCAGACTGTAGAGGGTATATGGTATGGGAACCGCCACCACCGTGACTTTCAAACACGACAAGTACACAGACCTAATGTCCCGCCATCTATAATCCGCAATCCTGATAATCAATAAAGGTTTTACGATTAATCCTAATACGGCATACAGCACCAACATGGCCCAAGCCAATGACACCGGAGAACAGCCATAACGGAACATCACGTAGACAATGGGGAAAGCCAGGAAGCCCAATGTGGGACTTATCAATGCGTTCTCACGGATTTGCCCCTTGGCATACAATGCCGTGTAGAATGACGTGTCGAACACCTGAAACAGGCTGGTGACGATGGCCAACTGTAAGAATACCGCAGTGTACTCCGGAACTTCATGCAGCCACAGCTCCAGCAGGGGTTGTGCCACCAAGCATATGGGCAGGCTCAACAACAGCATCAGGTAATAAGAATATTTGGTCGACTCCAAAAGCAGCTTTTTACTGCCTTCCAAATCCCCCGACGCATAGCGTTTCACGATCTGCGGGTTGGCGGCGGTACGAAAATTCTGCACGAACTGATTGGCAGCCATATTCACTTGGTTGGCAACCGCTCTGGCGGCTACTACCGCAGGAGAGAAGAACATATTAATCAGCACAATGGTGCCTTGTTGATTCAAGGCCATGGATGTATTCGCCCAAAGGTTCCATCCTGAATAGCTCAATACCTTTTTCGCTATGCTACGGTCTATCTGCCATCTGAAATGAGTTTCTGAAAAGTTTCTCACGCAATAGTAACGATAAAATAAGGCAATGGCTGTTTGCACTAGACACAACAACATAGCATACATTTGTAATTTATCCCATGAAGTGACAATGAGCAAATAGACAATACCTAATTTGAGCGAAACCTCCACAATGCTCATATAAGCGTAAATACCCATACGTTCATGACTGATGATGGAGGCTGTATAAGGTACTTGCGTGATGGTGACTAAGGCTGTCAATATGGACAGATGGTAGGCAAAGATTGCCGCCGACATCCTTTCGGGGGCAATTACCAGTTTATTATAAATAAACCATAGTCCCACAGTCTCTGCAATCAGTGCTAGGAACAGGGCCAATATCATGTGCATCAACAAGGTAGTGGAAAAAGTTTTCCGTAGTTTGTCGGAGTCATTTCTCCCCAATTCAAACGTGAGGAAGCGCGATGAGCCTGTACTCAACGCTCCATTGAGGAATGAAAGCATGGCCACCAATCCTCCCACGGTTTGATAGATTCCATAATCGTCCACACCCAGTACCTGTAGCACCACACGCGAGGTGTAAAGTGACACCAGCATGGTGAATAGCATCCGGAAATAGAGGAATACCGTGTTCTTAGCTATAGTCTTGTTATTGCTAGCTATTCTCATTCTGAATTGTTTGTATTACCATAAACAAGTAAGCAAATAAGAAAAACAACTTTACAAGATAGAGAAATCACAATTATCAGGGTCATAGCGCAATCGGCTGTTGATATTGATAGCATCAATAGCCTTCATGTCTTCATCTTTCAACTGAAAGTCAAACAACTGGAAGTTGCTATACAGATGCTTTCTGTTGCACGAACGGATAAGAGGTATTACTCCGTTTTGTATATGCCAACGAAGAATTATTTGAATAAAATTCTTGTTGTACTTTTCTTCCAAACGCTTTAGCAAAGGCAAGCGGACAAGACGGTCGTCATATCTTGCGATGGGTGTATAGGCTTCCACTATAATGCCTTGTTGTTTATAGTATTCAATCAATGGCTTTTGTGTGAATAACGGATGAATCTCAAACTGTCCTATCTCCGGTCGATATTTGCATTCTTTGAAAATCTCCTCCAGATGATGCGGATGACAGTTGGCCACTCCAAGGTGCTTAACCAGTCCCTCTTCATAGAGTTTTTCCATCTCGCGCCATGTCTCAAGATAATATCCCGTAACAGGCCAATGGAACTGAAGCAGATCGACATAATCCACACCTAAACCATTCAGGCAATCCATGAATTCCTCTCTTACTTTATGTTCCCGTTGCGCCCTGTTACTCACACGCGTTGTGATGAACAAAGTCTCACGAGAGACTCCACTCTTTCTGATAGCTTCCCCTATTAATTTTCCATTTCCATAAGCGGACGAATAGTCCAACAACCTGTAACCCGTACGGAAAGCATAACTGCAAGCTTCCACATACTCATGTTCCTGCTGTGGCTTTAAGTATAACTTATTATATACTTTGAAACAAAACAATTCTATTCCTTTGTGTTGCTTTTTTATTTTTGGAGTATATCCAACACCACCAGGACCAAAGCCTATTGGTGGAAATGATTTGTCACCTATATGAATATCCTGTTGTCTCATCATTAAAATTCATCTTGTTTAAAACTCCAACACAGTTCCTCCCCAACTCAGCCCCACGCCGAACCCGGCAATCATCACTTTCATTCCTTTCTGTATCTTGCCACTTTGCAAACATTCTTTCAAGGCGATGAAAACTGTGGATGATACCGTGTTGCCCGTCTGGGAGAGATTGACATAAAATTTTTCCTTGGGAATTCCGCATACTTTGCGAATAGTGTTCAGCATGAACTTGTTCGCCTGATGAAACACATAGTAGTCTATATCATCCTTGCACATGTTATGCTTTTCCAATATTTGGTCCACCATGGTCGGTACAACGTCCAATGTGAAGTTGAATATCGCACCTCCGTTCATATACAGATAATCGTCATGCCAAGTATGGCCTTCTTCGTCCGTGACGGACAATCCGGTTTGCCTTTTGTGGCGGGATGCACCAGTCTTCACTATCAGACGTTCGGCACCGCTGCCGTCTGTTCCAAGGGCGAAGCCACCTATTCTGACAAACCCTTCTGTGGATATGAGACAGGCCGCGGCTCCGTCACCGAAAATAGAACGGTTGCTCTTGTCGGAAGGATGCAGGTACTTATTGTAGGTCTCTGCCGTGAGGAGTAGCACGTTGTGGGCCACACCGGCAGCAATCAGACCTTTGGCGATGGCCAATCCGTAGACACAGCCGGAACAGCCAAGGTCATAATCAAAAGCCCCCGCAGAGGTGGGAATCCCCAGACGGTGTTGCAACATGCAGGCTGTGGAAGGGAGGAAATAGTCCGGACTCTGTGTGCAGAGAAGCAGGAAGTCTATCTCTTCCGGTAAGATGTTGTACTCCCGGAAAAGATTCCTTGCGGCTCTCTCCGCCATGTCTCCCGCCGTCTCATCGTCCGCAGCTAAATGACGGGAATCTACCCCCACTTTGGCTGCGACCTTGTCTACGCTCCATTCCGGAAACTCTTTCAACAATTCTTCGTTGGTTACTGTCCTTTCCGGCAGATAGTAACTTATGGCTTTGATATATACGTTCATTATTTAACCTAATTTATAAACCCCACCCGATATTTTAATGTTTGATCCGGTCATCCAGGAAGATGCGTCGGAAAGGAGATAGATGGCCAGGTTGGCGATATCCTCCGGAGTGCCGTAACGCTTCAACGGATATTTCTTTTCGTCCTCACGAAGGTCTTCCTCGGTGATGCCCCCTTTGAGTATAAGGTCTGTCCATACCATCGCTGGCATGATGCAATTGACACGGATAAGGCGGAATGCCAATTCCACGGCCAGACAATTTGCATAAGCAGTCAAAGCACTCTTGGAGGCACTATACATGGAATTGCCTATAGTGGGCGACTCTGCCGCGATGGAAGAGACAAACACCACGGAGGCCGCTTTGGCTACCTTCTTCTGTCTGAGAATCTCCGTTTGTAGCATAACCGGCGACTTGAAGTTTGTGTTCATCACCACATCCAAATCGGTTTCTGTCAGTTGCTTGCAGAGTACCCTTTGGCCGATGCCGGCACAATGCACGATACCTTGTAGTAAAGGCAAAGTCTCCACTAGGTCTCGGACAGCTGTTTGGTCGTTAAGGTCAGCTACGGCCATCTGATGCCGGCCTTCTGCCAAAGAGACAAATGTTTCCTGTAGCCGTTGTCGATTCCGACCGTTAATGACGACCGTAGCCCCCATTCGGGAACAGGCTACGGCTATGCCACGCCCTATACCGGAAGAAGCCCCCGTCACCAGAACGGTTTTCCCCACAAGCGAGAAAGGGTTAAAAGTATCCATGTCTAAAGTATGTTATTTGCCGGCGACCAGATTGAAGAGGTCCTCCACAGTGGAACATCCCCTGATTTCTTTTCCAGTAATAGCCTTTCCATATTGGGTCTTCACCATGGCAATAATGCCCATAGCTGTCAGGCTGCTCCATTCGTCCAATTCATGAAATTCCGTGTCGGGTTGGATTTCGGAAATGTCTGTCTCGTCAAACTGGTCTGCAAAATTCTCGATAAAATCATTCAGTTCCATTGTTCTTAAAATCTTAAATAGTTAATATTTCCAATAAATATCTTCGTCTATCACCTCTGCGGGATGGCCGGAAACCATGGTATGGGCCGGTACATGACGGATGACGAATGCCTTTGCTCCTACTATGGCACCGTCGCCTATATGTACGCCGTTCATCACGGTACATGACTCACACAACCAGACCTTGTCGCCGATGAAAACGGGTTTGCTACTTCTATAGCCTTGACGGTTGATGTAATGGGAGCCATTGTTGTCTCTCACCGTAACGTTACGCCCTATCATTACTCCCTTACCGAACTCAATGTGTTCTCCACAAACCACGGTCAGCCCTATATTGGATCCTCCGCTACCTTTGAAAGTGAGCGTTGCACCACCGAATACCTCCACATCTGCACCGTAACCGATGGCGGTGTTCGGGCCTAAATTCAAGGTTGCCTCCTTGGCCACACTCAAACGAGTCTCCAGACGGGAGTGGCGGAACTTTGCCTTATGCCCCAAACGGGTGATGCCTTTCTTGTGGAGCTTCGCCCCCTTGGCTATATCAATGATGCAATAAGGGGTGGGGAGCAGAATGTCACCATGTACAATTTCCGGGAAACTGTTGTAGCGGAACAATTGATAAAGCGGTTTAGGACGACATTGGGTCTCACGCATAATGAGGCGTATATATTTGAGTGTCTCCTTTATTCGATGCCGCAATGTGGGCGAGGTCTTTACAATATACTTATCGGCAATCTGCAGGAAACTCATATTATCAAGGTCTTCAAAGAATTGCTTCCTGTCCACTTTGGGAGGGTCAACCGACTTGTTGAGTGACCGGTTGCCGGCCTCTATACTGCCAAACGGAACCTCCACATAGTTGATACGGTTTTTTACCCTTTCAAAATAGGCTTGTCCCTTCTTGGAGTTGATCATCACAAGCGAAGTGCCGAGATTCTTTTCCATGGAGGTGTCCACCTTTTCAATGCCCCAGAAATCGGCCAAGGTAATATCGGCCATCCGGGGATAGCCTTTGAATTGGCAATCATAGCACGAGGGACGGCAATAGACTCCTGTTTGCAAATAACCTTTGGTGAAATTGCTTTGGTCTTTGGTCTCATAGACATGCCGTCCGTTTTCCAAAATGACCTTCTGGGTCAGATTCCTCCAACCGTATTCCTTCGACTTCGCCTTGCAGTAAACCACTTTCGAACCATAGCGTTCCTCAAAGGAATCGAGGTATTTGCGCCATACTTTGGGGGAATTGATGCCCCTGCAAATGTAGTCGACAATAATCAGATTTTCATAATCCTTGCGTAGAAAAGCGCGAAGGGCTGCCATTTGGCAGGGAGAACCACATACCAACACCTTCTCATCTTTTTTTAGCAAGTCACGCACCTGCTTGTAAAATCCCTCAAAGTTGCTCTGCAAATACTTGGAACTACGCAAACGGGGAAGATCACTTTTGTCGGATGAAATGTATTGTCTTACGGAGAAATCCTCGTTGAACACCGCACCACCCACATATCCCTTGTCACGATACATGATGTCGGCCAAGGCGGAGAACAGCCCTCCAGAAGTGCTGTCGAACACTACCTCCAGATTCTTATGCTCCGCTGCATAACAGATGGATTGTGTAAGATCGTTCTTTTTCAATTCCTTCGCATGAATAACGGGACATACTTTCTCGCAAAGTCCGCAATTCACGCATTTATCTTTGTCCACCACAGGATACCAGAACCCTTCTATATCGGTTTGGAATGTAATGGCATTATGGCTGCAAACATCTCCACAAGCATTGCAACCGCAGCATTTAGATTTATCTGATATATTAATCATTGTATTTATTACATAAACGTCTGTTTTATACACTCCCGATTTTACAAGTGAATGGAAGAGGGGCAATTATAAGTTCGCTGTTCTTCAAGGAATCAAATGTCTTATTTCTGAATTTAGACTTTGTATCACTAATTGTAAACTCGTCGGGACTGATATCTACCCAAGAACTTGCAATATATCAAAATTGGACATTTTTAAATAGTCCAGGGGAACAATGTTTTGACAGGAAAAGACTGCCGGTTATACCAGTTTATTCAAGTCCACATCAAGCCCTGCCGCCTTCATTTCCTTGGCAACAGACATCTGCCATGCCCCTTTGTCATCAAATGCCACATATACGATACCTGACATATCACCAGGAATTTCCACATCAGCTTCCACTAAGGCACACACGTTTTGCCGACCTAACAAGGCACACATATAGCCATGTTCAAAAACCACATTTTGTCTGGCACGGGGATTTAGATGTTCGTTGGCATGAACCTTATCATTGCCTAAATCACATGCGGTGTATAGAATGATGGAGAAAGCCAAATCGTTGGCTTCTCGTTCTATTTTCTCAATGATGGTACATCCGGCATTGGGCTGTTTGAAAAGGACTACCGGTTCGTAGCCCAATGTCCTGACGAACAACTCGACTTGTGACCTAATATTTGTGTCATGTCCATGTACGATGAAAACACGTCTTGAATCGGGAAGTGAAGTGGTCTTCTCGGTCTTTTCTATTTGTATAGTAATAGATGGCAATAATGGGATTTTCAGAATCAAGGTCTCCAAATACTCGATTTTTCTTTTTAGTTCATCTTTGTAGAGCTGTATAAGGTCCTCGTTCCCTGTGAATATCAGAGCCTGACCAGCGTTGATGTAGCCGCGTTGATAGTCATTGTCGGGGATATCAAATGCTTGCCTTAGTAATTCGCTATTATAATCCGTCCATTGTCTGAATTCTGAAAGCCATGTTTCTTGTTCTTCTGTCAGTTCGGTTCTCGTTCTTCTTCTAACATATCCATATCCTGCATAGGCTTCAGGGGTGTGATAGACAGGAGCTTCCATCAAGGGCAGGGCTTTGCCAATATTCACTCTTTCCAAAAGTTCTGAATGAAAAATACTTTTTTCCTTTACAAGTTTTGCTTTTTCAAAGGGCTTATTTCTTTCTTTTTGATTTGCCATGAATACAAGATTTATTCTGAAGTTATTGTTAGCCGAAAGCAACCCAAGGGTGCTAAATAATAGAATCTTATTCGATAAAATATTTGTATTTAGGATGAGAATATTGTTCCCTATTTGTCGTGGGCCACGGAACTATACGTTAAATTGGGGTCACAATAATTCTGGATTGCGGTTAATTCCGAGCATTTTTTCTTTGTATGTGTCGTCCGTATGTTGAGAAATCTCCTTTTTTTATACTCAAGGCGAATTGTTGTCGTGCGCATAATATATGTCTGATATGCGGAAGGGTGGCGTAGAAGGAGGCGGGGGAATTGGAACGGTGAAACCGCGAGGGAAAATCGCGGTGAAGGCTTTTCCAACGCTCTTCTATGGCTTTTTCGCAAAAAGGGTTCGCAGGGTTCATACTTGTTGAATATCAATGGGATGCGGTGAAACCTCTATCCTGGGAGAATTCACATGGGGTTCACACAAGAGGATTCATACTGGCTGGCTTTCAACGCATTCCGGTGAAGGGCGTTCTTCCTTTAAGTTTTTTCACGTCCTACACATGCAGCCACACGCTGCGGAGATAGCGGCGCCAGAGGGCCAGGTGGGGCGTGGCGTTGATTTCGCGGCAGATGGCGGTGCAGGTGTTGATGAGTTCGTCTTTTGCAGAGGCGATGTCGGCTGTTGCGGTAATGGACAGCACGTTCAGCGTTTCGTTGCCCACGCGGAAGCGCGGGACGGCTTTCACCCGTGAGCTTTCGTCGGTCAAGACTTTATACAGGGTGGGGGCGTAGTTGTGGAAGGACGCTGTCAGCTTGTCCTTTTGCGGATGGGCGTTGTCGGGGCATGCCGTTCCGACGACCAGCCGTTCGTTGGCCTTTCCGCCTGTCATGAAATATTCTTCGAGAAAGGCGTCCCAGTTGGCAAATAGCATGCAGGCGGATGATGGTCCGGCGGGCAGGATGCCGATGTGGGCGTAATACGTCGTGGCGACAGTTTCAGCCTTTTCCTTGCTGGGATAATAAGTATCTTCCGCGACGCTCACCTTGCGGATGACTTCCGTGAAGCCTTCGTGCCGGAGCACGGCCTCGCATTGGTCTTCTTCCATCGCGATGCCCGGGGTGGGGGTGAGGTAGGAGCGGAGCACGAGTTTCCGCCAGGTGGCTTTCACGTAGCCGGGATTGTCGTGCTCATAGCGGGCCAGGTTCAGCAAAAGCTCGGCGTCGGCGGTGTTGAGCGCGGCCAAGCGTTGGCTCAGTGCCGTCCGGTCCTGTTTGTCAAGTGTTTGTCGAAGACCGGTCAGCGAAGGCTTTGTTGCCAACGTCTCCATGATGGAATGGAAGGCGGGAAGCGTCCGGTCTGCGTATCCGCAGGCCTGCAAGAGGCCGAGGAGCAGGTCGGCAGCACGTTCTTTTGCGGTCCCCGCGCTTTGGCGGTCGCCTTCGGCATTGTGCAGGCGGACGACGCGCAAGCTCCAGACATTGGGGATGGAGACGGCGAAATAGCGGTCGGAGTCGAGCGCCTTCATGTTGAACACCAGGCGCTTGTCGCGCCGGAAGCGGGCCAGATAGCCCTCGCGTCCCGCCAGCGGGCCGTCCACCACACGGATGATTTCGTTCGGTTCGTTGGTGGTGGAATTGAAGGCGTAGTCGGTGTAAGGCCGTTCCAGAATGATGACCTTGTCGGCGTAGTTCTCGTTGAAATCCTTGAACATCCGCATCTGGTCTTCGGGTATGGTCCATAGGCGCGCCTTTTTTCCGACTTCCCTTTTGCGGTCGTAGAGCACGATGCCTTCGGGATAGTAGCGGTCGATGAAGTCCGTCAGGGCCTGTTGTGTGGCGAGCACGAACACGTGTCCGGCAAACAGCGGCGCCTGTTCGTCCTTGCCGTTCCTCACCACGCTGACGGTGGTGTGGGTGGGGCAGTACACTTCTAGTATGTTTTTTGTCAGGCTCTGGTGCTGGCGGAGGATTCCGGCCAGTTTACGCTCCTGATGGGGCAACGTGCGGACGAGGAACCAATGGAAGTCCGTGCAGTTGAGCTTGTCGTGGTTGCGCAGCCGCTTGTCCCGTTCCGTTTCCGTGGCTGTCTGTATGGTAGCCGTCATGACAAAACTTTTGCTGTAGAAGTGTGGGGAGGGCATTCTCTATGCTCCTCTCCTGTGCGTGACACGAGAGTGGCGGAATGCCTTGTTTCAGGCGTAACGGCAGTATTCTGGAAGAACCTCAGCAACAAATATCCACCGTTTTTATGTGGCGAGCGATGCGAAGCCCCGTGTGCTTCATCGGATTTGAAATCATGCCACTAATCTTTAAATATCAATAAGTTAAGTCTCCATTGAGCGGCTGCATCCGTATTGCTGTATAATATGAAGCGGCGACGCGCCGTAAGTTGTTCAAATCCAAGAGAAAGAGGGAATGGGGATATGCAATCTCGTCAAACAAAGGCCGCGTTGTTCGACAAAAAGCAACATTTTTCATGAAAATTGTTGGCCGTAAACGGGCTTTATACCAACGCTTTTTATTACCTTTGTCCCCTGAGAGGCCGCTTCATATTATACAGAAGCCATGCCCATGAAGCCGTATCCCTTGTTCCCGTTCACTTCAGAATCTTGTCCATCATCTTCCGGTTGGCTTTTGCCACGGCCGAAGTGTCGATGGTGGAGAGATAAATCTGCGTGGTCTTCAGGCTCTCGTGCCCCAGTCCTTTGCTGATGAGCGAGAGGTCGCATCCCATGTCCCTCATGGCGCTGGCCCAAGTATGCCGGCCGACGTAGGTCGTGAGCGGCATTTGCAGTCCCACCATTTCGCCGATTTTCTTCAAGTTGCGGTTCACGTTGTGCTCCATCTGCTCGTATTGCCGCCGTTCCGTCCCGTCGGTACGGGTGATGATAGGCAGCAGGTAGGGGCTGCCGACGGCCAAGTGGGCATAGGTGTCCACGATGTCCTGCATGGGCGGTTCCCAGCCCACGGTCAGGGTTTGCCGGGTTTTCTTGCGGCTGTATTGCAGCAGGCCGTTCCGCAGGTCGGACTTCTTTATGTAGGCCATGTCAACGAACGACATGCCTTGCAGGTAGATGCTCAGCATGAACATGTCGCGCGCGAAGGCCAGAGGCGAGCCCGGGGCCAGGTTGAGCCGCTTGATGGCCCGGACGGAACCTACGGGCATGGCGCGCTTGGAGGTCCGGGCGAAGCCGGTGAAGACGTGGCGGAAGATGTTTTTGTCGGTAGTCAGCCCCATGCCGACCGCCTTGCGGTAGAGCGTGCGCAGGGTGCGCAGGTAGCACGACGAAGAGTTGCGTTTCAGTCCGCGGCTTTTCAGCCAAGCCTCGTAGAGGCTGATGTGATCTTCGCTGAGCGTGTAGGGCATCAGGTCCTCGCCCCGGCGGAAGAGGACGAAGCTGTTCAGCGCGTCGCGATAAGTCTTTGCGGTGCCCGTCCGGCCAATCCTTGCCTTTTTGTCAATCATGTCGCGTATGAAGCCGAACCATGTCGGGCTGTCCGGCAGCCGTTTATATGCCGCCACCAAGTCGTCCGCAGTGTATTCCAGCCGGGTCGTTTCCTTTTCCGCCACCACGTCCGTCAGCCGCTTGATGTCCCATTGGAGTTGCGAGGCCCACAGTTGCAGCTCCGACTGCCTTTCACGTGTACCGGTGACCCGTATGGAGGAGGTCATTTCGTCCCATTCGTGCGGCTGTATATGGTAATTCGTATAAATGGTTCTCGAAGTCCTTCGGTGAATCACCAGGAAAAACAAAGTGCCTTCTTGTCCCTTCGCCGCAGAGGGACGGAATTTTAGTCTGATAGATGCCATATTTCATATATATATTCATATAAGAAACGGCATACAGGGTTTTCAAGTTTCCTTCACCGTTTTCTTCTGTGGCGTTGTGCGGAAGGCGTTGCAGTACTTTGCGGAAAGTACTCGAGTACTTTCCGCAAAGTACGATTCCATGTTGTGCGCGACGCCCGGCAATCTTCCTTCTTGGGGGAGGCATCGCCCTTGCGGACGAAGAGGGAGCGCCCGCGTGTTACAAAACCGTTGCTTCCACGCTTCATTCCCGTGAGATGAATGTTACATTATAAAGTCGCGCCGGAAGGGGGATTATGATAAATGATGAATTAATTTTTTCAGACGGCGGGGCGGGGTAGTTTTGCACTCGAAAAAAAATGCAAAAGACAATGGAACAAATCGCAAAAAACAAGAGATGGGAGGATTTGCTCATCATCCTTTGGGCTGGCGGAGCCGCCCTGCTTTCTTATTCTTTGGTCTATGCCCTGCGCAAGCCCTACACGGCGGCTTCGTTCGAGGGCCTCGCCTTTTTCGGCACGGACTATAAGGTGGCGGTGACCACGGTGCAGATTCTGGGCTACGTGATAGCCAAGTTCGTGGGCATCAAGCTGATTTCGGAACTCAAGAAAGAGAACCGCTTCAAGTTCTTCGTCGGGTCGGCCCTGCTGGCCGAGGCGGCACTCGTGGGCTTCGGCCTGTTGGAGGCGCCCTACAATGTGGCGGCCATGTTCGTGAACGGCCTTTCGCTGGGCTGCATGTGGGGCGTGATTTTCAGCTTCATCGAGGGGCGCAAGGTGACCGACATGCTGGCCAGCCTCTTGGGCGTGAGCATGGTGTTCAGCTCCGGGGTGGCCAAGAGTTTCGGGCTCTTTGCCATGAACGAGATGCACATCAGCCAGTTCTGGATGCCGGCGGTGATCGGCGGTTTCGCCCTGCCGCTGTTGGTGTTCATGGGATACTTGCTGAAGCGCCTGCCTCACCCCACGGCGGAGGACATCGCCCTGCGAAACGAGCGGGTGACGCTGGACGGGAAGGGGCGCAAGGCGCTGTTCCTGGACTATGCCCCGATATTGAGCCTGCTCTTCGTGGGCAACTTCATGCTGCTTGTGTTGCGCGACATCAAGGAAGACTTTCTGGTGAACATCTTCGACATGAGCCAGCACTCTTCCTGGCTGTTCGCTCAGGTGGACACGGTGGTGACGCTCGTCATCCTTGCCCTTTTCGCCGCGTTCATCTTCTTCCGGAGCAACATCAAGGCGCTCATGTGCCTGATGGGGCTGGTCATTGCCGGTTGTCTGGCCATGACCTACGTGTCGATGAACTATAAGTCGCTGGATCTGGAGCCGGTGGCATGGTTGTTCGTGCAGAGCCTGTGCCTCTACATCGCCTACCTGACGTTCCAGACGATTTTCTTCGACCGCTTCATTGCCTGCTTCCGCATCAAGGGAAACGTGGGATTCTTCATCGCCATCATCGACTTCATCGGCTACCTGGGAACGGTGACGTTGCTCTCCACCAAGGAGTTCCTGAACTTCGACATGGAGTGGTTCGCGCTCTACAACCACATGGCCTGTGCCGTGGGCGGCGTCTGCACGGTGTTGTTCACCGTGGCCGCCGTGCTGATCTACAAGCGCTATTCCTCGTTGGGCCAGAAGAAAGAGCCCTGGGAAGCCCTTGACATGTACATGAACCCTCAATATAACACAATCTGAAGGATGGAACGGACGTATGACATCATCGTCGTGGGAGGCGGACTGCTGGGATGCGCCACGGCCTACCAGCTGGCGAAACGCAGGGCCGGAAGGATATTGTTGCTGGACGGGAACGAGGTGGCTTCGCAAGCGTCGTCGCGGGCAGCTTGCCTGCTGACCCGCGCCCGCACGAAACCGGCCTTGATGGAGATGGTGCAGGAAACATACGACTGCATCGTGGAGATGGAACATTTGCTGGACGAACAGCTCGGATTGCAGGTGTGCGGCAGCCTGACGATAGCCTCGTCGGCAGCTTCGCTGAAGGGGCTCGAGGCGCTGGAGGCGGCCGCCGACCGGTTCGGCATCCCGAACGGGCGCATCAGCCGCAGGGAGGTGAAGCGGCTCTTGCCGTGGATCGAGGCGGAGGCCGTGGGCGAGGCCTGCTACATGCCCACCGACGCTTTCATCGACTGTGCCGTGCTTTGCTCCGCCTATGCCCGTTCGGCCCTGGCCTGCGGGGCGGAGGTGCGCCCGAACACCCGCGTGAAGGCCATCACGGCCGAAGGCGGGGCGGTGACCGGAGTGGAGCTGGCGGACGGCAGCCGGATAGCGGCCGGGGGGGTGGTGAACGCCGCAGGGGCTTGGGCCAACCTGCTGATGCGGCCGCTTGGCGTGGGACTGCCTTTCACGCCGGTGAGGAGCCATTTCTGGATCACGGGCATCGACAAGGAGCGCTTTCCGGCCAATCATCCGTTCACGGTGATTCCGGACGCGCGGGCTTTCACCCGTTCGGACGTCGGGGCGCTCATCATCGGGCTGCGCGAGAGTGAATGCCGGGCATTCGACCCCGCCACGCTGACCGACAAGCTGGAGGACTTCGATTTCGGCCGGGCTGCCGAATGGCAGGTGCTGGACGAATGCGCGCCCTTGCTGAAGCGCTACCTGCCGGACATCGAGGAGCTGGGCATCGCGCACTATGTGGCCGGGCCGTCGTGCTACGTGCCGGACGCGATGTTTGTCGTGGGGCCGGTGCGGCAGTATGCCGGACTGCATGCCGTGGCCGGATGTTGCGGTGGCGGCGTGGCGGCCGGCGGAGGCATGGGGCGCCTGGCGGCCGAACTCATCTTGGGCGAAGAGCCGTTCGTGCCGCCCGCCTTGTTTGCCCCGGACAGGTTTGGCGAGGTGGACCCTTTTTCGCCGGCGTTCCAGAAACGGTGTGCCGAGGCGCGGTCGAACAAGAAGGGAGGATAGGAATGAATGGATACATATATATAAATAGGTAAGAAGAGATGAAACGATATATTGTGTTTTTAAAGCAAGTGCCCGCGTCCACACGGGTGGACATGGACCCCGTGACGAAGACGCTGAAGCGCGCATCGGCCATGAGCCAGACCAACCCCGACGACTTGCATGCCCTGCAGATGGCCGTGGACCTGAAACGGCGGACGGGGGCCGAGGTGGTGGCCGTGAGCATGGGGCCGGCGTCGGCCGAGGCCGTCTTGCGCGACGCCCTGCAGCGGGGAGCCGACAGGGCCGTGCTGCTCTCGTCGCGGGCCTTTGCCGGGAGCGACACGTGGTGCACGAGCCTGGTGCTTTCGGCGGCGGTGAAGAAGATAGGCGACTACGATTTGTTGTTCTTCGGGCGAATGGCTTTGGATGGCGACACGGCACAGGTGGGGCCCGAAGTGGCCGGACAGTTGGACATCCCGCAGTTGACGCACCTGGTGCGCTTTCCCGAGGTGTCGGAAGGGAAGGTCAGAGCGGCGAAACGGGCCGGAAACGAAGTGCAGCTGGTGGAGGCCGACCTGCCCTGCGCCATCATGGTGGGGCGCGAGAACTGCGAACTGGATTTTCCCAACCTGTCCGGTTGGCGGCGTGCACAGGAGCGGCCGGTGGCGACGTGGGACGAAAACGACTTGGGACTTGAAGCCGGACAAGTGGGCCTGGCAGCTTCGCCCACGCAGGTCGTGGCCACGGACGTGCCGCAAAGGAAGAAAACGGTGGAATGGCTGGCGGACGCAAAGGCTGCCGCAGCTGTAGTGTATGCCCGCCGCAATGTGTAATCCGGACTTTAATAACAGACGAACGAAATGGAGAAAGAGAAATATTTTGCCCTCCGCCTGCAAGAAGGGCGTTGTGTGGCTTGTGGACTGTGTGTGGAGAGTTGTGCCTACGGGGCGCTCCGGATGGGCGACTATCCGGAAATCAGTCAGGAAGATTGCCGGCTGTGTGGCAGTTGTGTGCAGGCTTGTCCGGCGGGAGCCTTGGAGATGGAGCGCCCGCAAGGTGATGTCGTGGCGCCCAAGGCGTCCGGCGTTTGGGTGTGGGCCGAAGAGGAACAGGGCACTGTCGCGCCCGTGACGAAGGAGCTTCTGGGCAAGGCGGCGGCGCTCGCGGCCGAACTGCGCCAACCGGTGGAAGCCGTCGTGGTGACCGGACGGGCCGGCGACTTGCCGCGCGACCTGATAGCCTATGGGGCCGACCGCGTGCACGTGGTGGAATCGCTGGATTTTTCGGTCTTCTTGGAGGAGAACCATACCCGCGTGTTGGCCGGGCTTGTCCGCAAGTTGCGCCCTTCCATCTTGCTGGTGGGGGCCACACAGAGGGGGCGCGGGCTTTCAGCCCGTCTGGCCGCCGTGTTGCAGACGGGACTGACGGCCGACTGCACGGAACTGGCCATCGACCCGGAGAGCGGCCTGTTGCGGCAAGTCCGTCCGGCCTTTGGCGGCAACCTGATGGCCACCATTGTCAATCCGGTCCATCGGCCACAGATGGCATCTGTACGTCCCGGCGTGATGCGGGCCTTGGAGTGGGACGCCCTGCGGCAGGGCGAAGTGGTTTTCCACGAGGCGGAAGAAGGCGTGGACACCCGCGTGCGCCTGTTGTCGGTCGTGGAAGAGGCCGTGCAGGGTGCGTCGTGGGCCGACAGCCGGATCATCGTCGGCATAGGGCGGGGCGTGAAGACCAAAGAGCGTGCCGACGCCATCCGCTCGTGGGCGGAACGCATCGGCGCCGTGGTGGCCGGGTCGAGGGCCGCGGTGGAGGCCGGTCTGGTGGACGCCTCGCTGCAGGTGGGGCAGACCGGGCACACCGTCGCGCCGGACCTGTATGTCGCCATTGGCATCAGCGGCCAGATACAGCACACGGCCGCCATCACGGGAGCAGGCCGGATTCTGGCCATCAATCCCGACCGGACGGCCCCCATCTTCGGCGTGGCGGACTACGGGTGGGCCGTGCGGATAGAGGAGGCGCTACCCGAACTGATGAACTTAATTCCGGAGGGCGTATGAAGAAAACATTCGTGTGGGCTGCCTTGTGGCTGTTGTGCGCCACGGGAGCACGGGCGGGAGAACCGTTGAAAATCCAGTTCCGTTCGCGGGCCTTGCTCGACGCCACGGTGTCGGGCTATGGGAAGGACGACGTGCAAGGATATTACCGCTTGGAGGATTTCCGCGTGGGCTTCAAGGCCACCTACAAGCAATATGAGATGAAGGCCGACATCGGCTTGGGCGGGAACAAGTTGGCCATCAAGGACCTGCTGCTGAACTATCATTTCGGGCATGGAGTGCTCTCCTTCGGCAACGCCTACGACCCCTATTCCATGGACATGCTCATCAGCACGGCGGACCTGCGCTTCCACCAGTCGGCCGGTTCGGTGCTGGCCTTCACCGACAGCCGCAAGCTGGGCGTGACCTACCATCACAGCCTTCCGGCATGGTATTGGGCCGCGGGACTCTACACCCACAACGACATCAACAAGATAGGCGAGGGGCAGGTGAACGCCATGGTGTCCACCGCGCGGGGCGTGTGGCGCAGGCAATGGGAGGACGGCTCGTTGCTCCATGCCGGAGGGGCTTTCTCGTTTCGCACGAAACCGGTGAACACGGACACGCCGCCCGAAGGGAACGTGGGCAACGACGGCATCACCTCGATGTTGCCCGCACCCCTGATGGAGGCCACGGTGGACCATCTGGGCACCGAACTGAAAGGCGTCTTCGAACTCCTCTACATGCGCCCGCGCTTCATGGTGCAGGGGGAATATTTCCTGAACCGTTTCAACCGCACGCGCGGGGAGGCCTACCGTCCGCAGGGCGGATATGTGCAGGCCGGAATCCTGCTCGTGGGGCGCGGGTTCGAATACGACGCCCTCTATGGCATCCCCGGTCGCCCGTCCACCAGCCGGGCCGTGGAACTCGTGGCACGGTTCAACTACACAGACCTGAACGATGCACGCGCGGGCATCATGGGCGGACGGGAAAGCGACCTTTCGGTCGGCGTCAACTTCTACCTGAACGAGTATTTGGGCATGAAGCTCAATGCCGGCTATGTGTTCGTGGGCGACCATTGCCAGAGCTTCTACACGGAGAACCTCTTGCTGGGCCAACTGCGCCTGCAGTATATTTTCTGATGTGTTCGCGTTGGCGATGGGCTGACCGGGCCAACGCCTTGTGCGGAGTGCGCCAGCGTACTCTGCGGCAAGTACTCGAGTACTCTGCGGCAAGTACAAATCCAAACTCCGCAAGGCGTTCGTCCATATTCCGCAGGAGGACGGCCGGAGACGGGGCATGACGAGAGAGGAAAAACTGCCGGGGCGGCCTGTCGGGCTGCCATAGGGATAAAATGAAAGCGGGAAGGAAACAGCAATGTGTCTCCTTCCCGCTTGTGCGGCTGTATAATAAACTCGTTATTATGCTTCAGCTTGAGCTTCGACAGAAACCACGCTTCTGTCTTGACGTCCTCTGTAGCAACCTTTCTTGAAAGTCACTACGCCGTCTACCAATGCGTAAAGAGTGTGGTCCTTGCCCATGCCTACGTTAGCACCGGGATAGTGAACCGTACCACGCTGGCGCACGATGATGTTGCCAGCCACGCACTTCTGTCCACCGTAAATCTTCACGCCCAATCGTTTTGATTCTGACTCGCGGCCGTTCTTAGAACTACCTACACCTTTTTTATGTGCCATGTTTCTTCTACGTTTAAGGGGTTAAGCAATAACTTGTTTGATGGTTAACTCGGTGAACTGCTGGCGGTGGCCATTCAGCTTGCGATAACCTTTTCTTCTCTTCTTGTGGAACACCAAGACTTTTTCGCCCTTTACCAAGGGGGATACGACTTCGCATACCACCTTTGCTCCTTCTACGGTGGGCGCACCGACGGTCACATTGCCGTCGTTGTCAATCAACAACACTTTTTCAAACTCAACAGCCTGGTTGGCTTCGGCATTCTGGATGTGGTGTACAAACAGCTTCTTGCCTTCTTCCACCTTGAACTGCTGACCGTTAATTTCTACAATTGCGTACATTTTTTATGGATTAAACGGGTTTTTCCAAGAGGCGGACACCGTTGTGGCATCACTTGTTTGAGCCTCGTTGGACTAAATCGGCTGCAAAGTTACGAATAACAGCGCATTTGGCAAAGCATTCCGGCGTTTTTTCTTTCAAAAAATGCTGATTTTCTGCTTCCGTGCAAGGCGGCCTACAGTTTGCGGGCTGCCAGGTAGCGCTCGGCCTCGATGGCGGCCTTGCATCCGCTTCCCGCCGCGGTGATGGCTTGCCGGTAGTGGGGATCGGCCACGTCGCCGGCGGCAAAGACGCCGGGGATGCCCGTGCGGGGCGAGTCGCCTTCGGTGATGATGTAGCCGGTTTCGTCGGTCTTCACCCAAGGCTTGAAGATGTCGGAGTTGGGCTTGTGGCCGATGGCGAGGAAGAAACCGTCGATGGCAAGGTCGTAGTGCTGCTCGTCGGGTTCTCCGAGGCGCTTCACCAGATGCACGCCCTCCACGCCGTTTTCGCCGAACAACCCTTCGGCGTTGTGCTCAAAGAGGACCTCAATCTTGGGATTGTCGGCCACCCGCTCCTGCATGATCTTGGATGCACGGAGGAAAGGCTTGCGCACGATGAGGTAGACCTTGGACGCGAGCCCGGCCAGGTAGATGGCCTCTTCGCAGGCCGTGTCGCCGCCGCCCACTACGGCCACCGTCTTCTTGCGGTAGAAAAAGCCGTCGCAGGTGGCACAAGCGCTGACGCCCATGCCGGCGTATTTCTTTTCGTCGTCCAGGCCCAGGTACTTGGCCGTGGCTCCGGTGGCGATGATGACGGTGTCGGCTTCCACCGTGTTGCCGTCGTCGAACGTGATTTTATAGGGGCTTGCGCTCAGGTCGGCCTGCATGGCGATGGCGCTGCGGATGTTGGTGCCGAAGCGTTCGGCCTGCTTGCGCAGGTCTTCCATGAGGTCGGGGCCGGCCACGCCTTCGGGGTAGCCCGGAAAGTTTTCCACTTCGGTCGTGATGGTCAGCTGCCCGCCGGGCTGTATGCCTTCATAAAGCACCGGGCTGAGGTTGGCTCGCCCTGCATAGATGGCCGCGGTGTAGCCGGCCGGTCCTGAACCGATAATCAAGCAACGAATATGTTCCATGTTTCTGTATGTTTAGTGTGATGTTTTTTTGCGATATATGCGGTGATTGTTCCTTATCTCAAGTCGATGATTTCCGCTTCGGGGTAGCGGCGGGCGTCGAACTCGAAGTCCGCCGCCTTGAACGACTGCCCTGTGTGGAATTGGTGGATGGTGATGCGTGTCCAATGCTTGGCGTTGTCTTGCTGCATGCGGATGCACATCGGGGCGGATGTGCGCTGGTCGATGTCGATGATGACGGTGAGCAGGCTTTTGCTCCGGTCTTGTGCCGTGAGTGTCACTTCGTAGCAAGGTTTGCCGCGCAAGGTCGTCTCCTTCATCTGGCAATCATAACCTTTCTTGTAAAGGCCGACGAAGGAGTAGGGGTTCATGTTCTGCTTCTCTTCCTCTGTCGGCACGCTGACATTAACTTCTTCGTTGGCCTTGATGTAGCTCCATTGCGTCTCTCCGTTGTACCACGTCACCATCTCGGGGGTCGTGATATGGAATTTCTCGCCTTGCAGGCACATTGTCCCCGATGCGCTTCCTTGCAGCACCCCGTCGACGAAGTTGTCTGCCTTGAAGTTTGCTTTCACTCCGCTTTTCCCGGTAATCAGGGCGGCTGTGGCGTCCAGCACTTTCCGGGCGCGCGCGGCTTCTCCGGCCCGAACGGCGGAGAAGGAGAGGCATAATGCCATGAGCCATAAGATTTTTTTCATCGTGTAATCTGTTGTTTTATTTGATGCCTAATTGGTCTAATCTCATTTGCAGCGAATTTTCGTCGGCGTAGAGCACCTCGCGGGGCTTGCTGCCTTGCGTGGCGCCCACCACGCCGGCCCGCTCCAGCTGGTCCATGATGCGGCCCGCGCGGTTGTAGCCGATGGCGAATTTGCGCTGTATCATGGACGTGGAGCCTTGCTGGGTGGCAACAATCAAGTGTGCGGCCTGTCCGCACAAAGGATCCCAACTGCCGATGTCCGATGTGTCGCCCATGCCGCCTTCTTCGCCTTCCATCTCCACTTTGGGAAGCTCGAAGGGGCCGAGGTAGCTCTGTTGTTTGGCGATGTAGTTGGTGATGCGCTCCACCTCCGGCGTGTCGACGAACGCGCATTGCACACGCACGGGTTCGCTGCCGCTGAGGAAGAGCATGTCGCCTCGTCCGATAAGGCGGTTGGCACCGGGCTGGTCCAGGATGGTGCGCGAGTCGATCATCTGGCTGACCTTGAAGGCCATGCGGGCCGGGAAGTTTGCTTTGATGGTACCCGTGATGATGTTGGTCGTGGGGCGTTGCGTGGCGATAACCATGTGGATGCCTACGGCACGGGCCAACTGTGCGATGCGGGCGATGGGCAGTTCCACTTCCTTTCCCGCCGTCATGATAAGGTCGCCGAACTCGTCGATGATGACCACGATGTAGGGCATGAAGCGATGCCCGTTTTCCGGATTCAGTTGGCGGTTCTTGAACTTCGCATTGTATTCCTTGATGTTCCGCACGCGCGCTTTCTTCAGCAAGTCGTAGCGCATGTCCATTTCGGCACAGAGGCTCTTCAGGGTGGCCACCACTTTCTGCACGTCCGTGATAATGGGTTCGTCGTCCTCGTCCGCGATTTTGGCCAGGAAGTGGTTCTCGATGGGGGAGTAGATGCTGAACTCCACCTTTTTGGGGTCGACCATGACAAATTTCAGCTCGGCCGGATGCTTCTTATATAATAAGGAAGTGATGATGGCGTTCAATCCTACTGATTTTCCTTGCCCCGTGGCACCGGCCACCAGCAAGTGCGGCATCTTGGCCAAGTCTACCATGAAGACTTCATTCGTAATGGTTTTGCCCAGCGCGATGGGGAGTTCGTATTCTGTTTCTCTGAATTTCCGGCTGTTCAAGATGCTTTCCATCGACACGATGCGCGGTTTGTCGTTAGGCACCTCGATGCCGATGGTGCCCTTTCCCGGAATAGGCGCAATGATGCGGATGCCCTTGGCGCTCAGGCTTTGGGCGATGTCGTCTTCCAGGTTTCTGATGCGCGAGATGCGCACGCCCTGTGCTTGTGTGATTTCGTAGAGCGTCACCGTGGGGCCCACTGTGGCCTTGATGGACACGATTTCCACACCGAAGTTCCGCAGCACCTCGATGATGCGGTCTTTCTTCTGGTTCTGTTCTGTCATGTCGATGGGAATAGCATCGTCTGCATACTTGTTCAGCAATTCCAAAGTGGGGTAGTGATAGTTTTCCAAATCCAGCTTGGGGTCGTAGGGTTCCAAGGCACCCTTCCCGCTTTCGTCGGCCAGTTCTTCTTTTTCCGTTGCCACGATATCCAGTTCCGGCGTTTCGGGGCGTGCGCTTGTGGGGGAAGCATCTTTGTCGCTGGCTTTCCCTTCAGAGCGGTTGTCCTCCGTCTTGGCCGGTGTCGTGCTTGCGGTCATTTCAAAGTCGATGGTTGGACTGTATGCCTCGTCTTCCATTTTTCCCGTGTTGCAAGTCTGTGCCTTTTCGTCAGTTCCTTCTGTCGTCAGTTCCTCTGTCTCGGACTGGTGGGCGGCCGACTTGTCGGGCATCTTGGATTTGATGTAATCCACGGGATTCAGAATGCGGCGCACCAGCCGTATGGTTTCGTTGCTGAGGTAGGCCAGATAAGTGACGGCTACCAAAACCAATATCATGAATGTGCCGATTTGCCCCACGCGCTGGTTGAGCCAATTGCAGACGAACACGCCGTGGTCGCCGCCGGGATTAATGAAATTCCAGTTGCTCAGATTTTCGAACGCGTGCTGAAAGAGGAAAGAACAAGTAACTGAAAACCAAAAGATAAGTATGGTGCAGTTGAGAAACCACTTCCACAGCCGTACTTTATAGGCACGGGTGAGCTTCATGGCGGCGATGACAAGGAACACCGGAATGAGGAATGCCGAAAAACCAAAGCAACGGTTGAACCAGAAGTTCGCACAATAAGCCCCTCCCGTACCGGCATAGTTTAGGAAGCCTTCCATTGCGCCTTGCTCGATAAGGCACTGGTCGTCGGCGCCCGTGAACAAGTAGGAGGTGAAGGCAAGCAGCATGAAAAGCGCAAGAATCAGCACGACCAAACCGAAGAAGAACCGGATGGTTTCTTTGTGTCCCACCGGCGCCCCGTCGCTTTTGGACGGCGTGCCGCCTTTTTTTGCTTTATTTGATGATTTTTGTCCCTTGCCTTGTTCTATCTTATTGCCTAATTTGGTTACCTGTATGCTTGATTTATTCTTATTCATCTTGGCCGAATCTCATTAAAACGACTACAAAAGTAAATGAAAAGCCCCAATTTTTCTACTTTTTCGCTCATTTTTTTGTAGCTTTGTACATTTTAGGAAATGAATAAGGCAACATCAATGGATTTGAATGACAGGAATACAACGGTATACGCCCGAAACACAGTGGAGTTTGTCACTGTAGCGGCGGAATTCTGCGCTTACATCGAACAATCGGAGGGGCGCAAGCGACAAGATTTCATGGACACGGTTTTGAAACTTTTACCTTTGCTCTATCTGAAAGCGTCTTTGCTGGAGAGCGTGGAGGGGGCGGAAGATTTCTTGCCGGAGGCCTTCGTTTCGGAGCAGGACTATGAAGTGGTGAAGCTGACGCTTTCCAACATTATGGGGAACGATGACGACTATTTGGATTTCTGTAACGAAGACGTGAAGTTCAGCGACGAACCGGCCGTGAAAACGATTTCGGAGGACTTGGCAGACATCTACCAAGCGCTGAAAAACTTCACGGAGACTTACCGCGTGGGATTGGAAGAGAGCATGTACGAAGCGGTCGGAGAGGTGAAGAATGCCTTTTTGCTCTATTGGGGGCAGACGCTGACGAATGCCATGCGCGCCCTGCACCGTGCCAGATATGCCATTCGGGAGGACGACGATGAGGAGTACGATTTGGAATGACCTTTTTTTAATATGAAATGAAAACACTATATAGCAAGTTTGACAAGAAACTGATTCCGGCATTGCCGCGCGTCCTGTTCGAAGGACGAATTTTTGTGATACAGACAGAGAGTGAGGCCTCCAAGGCCGTCGATTATTTGTTGACGTCTCCCATATTGGGGGTGGACACCGAGACGCGTCCTTCTTTCCGCAAGGGAATGACCAACAAGGTGGCGTTGTTGCAGGTGTCTACCGATGACACGTGCTTTCTCTTCCGCTTGAATCGTATTGGCGTAACCGATAGCGTGAAGCGGCTGTTGCAAGATAAGAATGTGCTGAAAGTGGGCCTTTCCTTGCGCGACGATTTCGCATCGTTGCATAAGCGCGAGGATTTCGAGCCTCATGCTTTTCTTGAGTTGCAAGATTATGTGAAGTCCTTTGGCATCGAGGACATGAGCCTGCAAAAGCTGTATGCCAACATCTTCGGGCAGAAAATCAGCAAGGGCCAGCGGTTGAGCAATTGGGAGGCCGATGTGTTGAGCGAGGGGCAGAAATTGTATGCCGCCACAGATGCCTGGGCTTGCATCCGGCTCTATCGCGAATTGGAGGCGTTGAGGGAAAATCATGATTATAAACTTACCGTAGTAGAAGAAACAAATGCAAATGACAACAAAGGCGATGTATAAGAACCTATATTTGAAAAGAGGGAAGGAAGAGAGCTTGAAGCGTTTCCATCCGTGGATTTTTTCGGGCGCCGTGCAGCGCATCGAAGGGGGAGAGCCCGAAGAGGGGGAGGTCGTGAGAGTGCTCACGGCGGACGGCGAGTTCATTGCTCTGGGGCATTGGCAAATCGGCTCCATTGCTGTCAGAGTGCTCGACTTCGAGGAAAGCGACATCAACCTCGACTGGTGGGAGCGCCGCTTGCGCGTGGCATACGAAATGCGCCGGAGCATCGGCGTGGCCGGACGTGGGGATGGGCAAGACACTTACAGGCTGGTGCACGGCGAAGGGGACGGACTCCCGGGGCTTGTGGTGGACGTCTACGGGCGGACGGCGGTCATGCAGGCTCATAGCGTGGGAATGCATGTCGCGCGCCATGACGTGGCCAGCGCATTGGTGAAAGTCTCGGAAGGCACAATAGAAAATGTGTATTACAAAAGCGAGACGACATTGCCCTTCAAGGCTGAACTGGGTCCCGAAAACGGGTTCATTATTGGCGGAAGCCGGGACGACGTGGCCGTGGAGAACGGATTGAAGTTCCACATCGACTGGCTGAAGGGGCAGAAGACCGGATTCTTCGTCGACCAGCGCGACAACCGTTCGCTCCTGGAGCGCTATGCGCGCGGCCGGGCCGTGCTCAATATGTTCTGCTACACGGGCGGCTTCAGCGTCTATGCCATGCGCGGCGGGGCCACGCTGGTGCATTCCGTCGACAGTTCTTCCAAGGCCATCGATTTGACCCGGGCCAATGTGGAACTCAATTTTCCTGGTGATGCACGTCATGAGGCTTTTGCGGAAGATGCCTTCAAGTTCCTCAACGCCATGGAGCGCCGTTATGACCTCATTATTCTTGATCCCCCGGCTTTCGCCAAGCACAAAGACGCGCTCAGGCAGGCGCTGAAGGGCTACACACGGCTGAATGCGAAGGCATTTTCCAAAATCAAGCCCGGGGGAATCTTGTTTACCTTCAGCTGTTCGCAGGTGGTCAGCAAAGACAATTTCCGCATGGCGGTGTTCACGGCTGCGGCACAAAGCGGGCGCAGGGTGCGCATCCTTCATCAGCTCCACCAACCGGCCGACCATCCTATTAATATCTACCATCCCGAGGGGGAATATTTGAAGGGTTTGGTGCTATATGTGGAGTAAAAACGGCCAGAATGTATAAAACATGTTAAACGCAGTGCATTTTCTTGCCGTTTTGTTTGCAGGGTTATGGAAAACCCGTACCTTTGCATTGTGTTTTTCATGGTATTAGATTTAAGGTTAATGGAAGATTGGTTGTCGAGATGACAACCTTCTTTTTTTTAAGGGAGCATGTCCGGTCGGACATGCTCCCTTTTTAGAAGGCTTGCCTTCTACATGCTTGTTTGAGTCCGCAGAAACCATTCCCCTATTATACATATTATAATAAAGAATACACTTGGGCTGGAAAAGATGGATGGCATTGCAGAGCCACATCTTCCCGTCTGTCCCGGTCGGTCGTGCGGTGCGCGGCAGCGTACTCTGCGGCAAGTACTCGAGTACTTGCCGCAGAGTACGATTCGGGACTGCGCACGGCGCCCTTGCGTTTTCCGCATTTTCCGGCTTTGCCGTGCGGCCGGAAAAACTGTTTTTCTCCTTCCGGCAGTTCTTTTTTCCGTGGCGGGCGGATTTTTTTTCATCGGTCGGACGGGTGGGCGGATTGTCTTTTT
>CALULQ010000028.1 GCA_944321525.1 uncultured Paraprevotella sp. | reverse complement strand
ATAAGCTGGTTATTAATAGGCATTTGCGATTGTGTGATATTTTGAGATAGTACAGGTTCGAGAGCCTCTCTCTCCGCTGAACATACGAAACAGCAAGAGGGCGCGTCACTTTGACGCGCCCTCTTGCTGTTTCGTGCTTATGTATTTTGATTATGAGATATAGAAGCAAGGGACGGTTTGGGGCTTATGGCTAAAAATAGCTTTTATGATGGTTAAGCGTTTGTGGCTGTTTTTAAAAGCGGTATTCTTTTTTCGGATTGAAAATTCTTATATTTAGGTACGGCGGGTTGCAAACCCACCGGAACGTGGAACGGCACTTGGCGGAACTGGGAACGACACCCGCCGTAACGGGGAACGGAACGGCGTCGGAACGGGTTAGCGTTCTTTGTAGTCTCGGACGATGCCTTCGCAAATCCAGTCGGCCAACGCTTGTCGGTTGGAGGGGAGGACCAGCCGCTTGCGGTCGCGTTCGTTTTGGATGTTGCCCAGTTCGAGGAAGGCTGCGACGGGGGTGGAGTTCAGCAACACGTAGAGGCGGCGCTCGCTCACAGTTCCCCTGAAGCCCCGGTTGGGTTGGTGCTTGTCGTATTTGCGTTCGAATGTGCTATGGATGTTTTCGGTGAGTCTTTTCCCGAATTTGCTGCCCGGCGAGTGGTAGAAGAACACGTCCACTTGGTCCTTCTTCCCCCGACTGTCCACGTGGATGAAGATGCTTCGCTTGTATTTCTCCTTGTCTTTTCGGGCGAGGCGGTTAATAGCATCGCACCGTTGTTGCAGGCGCGCCACTTGGTCGAGGGGGATGGGTTGGCCCATGCACGTCTCCCGTTCGCTGTTCGACAGGTAGCGGTCGTCGCGGATGCCGTCTTTGGCGTCCTGTATGATGATGTGCACTTTCGCTCCTTTCTGCATCAGTGAGCGCGCCAGGCGCAGGATGATGTCGTAGGCATATTCATCTTCATGCAATTCCCTCTTGCCCACTTTGCCGATGGCTCCCGGGTCGGGTCCTCCGTGTCCGCTCACCAGATAGAGGCAGGCGCCGTCCAGTTCGTGCGACCGCACTTTCACTTTCTGCAGGCTTGGTCCGAAGAGCGGTTCGGTGACGCTGCCGCTGGAACTTTGGCGTTGGCCTTTTCCTTTTGCTGTTCCTTTTGGCGATGTGGGCAACCGGTAGCTGCGTCCCAGAATCAGTCCGCCGTCTTTGGTGAATTTTCCTTTGTTGATTTGCCTGAATTCTTTTTCCGCCGCGCGCGAGGTGTAGCCGAAGCGATAGAGGAAGGTGGATACGCCTTCGCCGTTGCGTGGTTTGGCCCGCTCTTGGGCGGAGGAAGGCAGGCACAAGGTGCCGGCCAAGGCGAAGAAGAGGAAAAGTTTGCGTGTCAGGTTCATGAGGGGTGTGGGTTGTATGGAGTAAGCGGACTTTAAGGCATTGCCATAAGGCGCATCGTACTGCGATTCCGGTGTTGCGCATGTATCGTGTCCGGCAGTTGTGCTTGTGCCGGGGTAAATGGCGTGGTCCTTGTATCCGTCATACCTTGTATTTCCTTGTTTTATATAAGGGCAAAGATAGTGCAAGTCGAGCGAAATACAAAATAAAAGGCGGCGGAGCATGCTTTTATTTTTGTGTTTTCGTTCGGGGAACTCCGTTGGGGCGCCTTCGTTTGGGCATCTTCGTTTGGCCGGATTTCAAATCCGATAGAGAACTTATTCCTATTTTATTGCGATGACGTCATCAGGTTGCGGCACACAAAGCGGTATGTTTAATCGGATTATAAATCCTTATATTTAATTCCGGCGGATTTCAAATCCGCCGGAACGGGGAACGGGTGCATTGCGCAGTGGCTTGCGGAGTGCGTCTGCGTACTCTGCGGCAAGTACTCGAGTACTTTGCGGAAAGTACGATTCGGGATTCCGCAAGGCGTCGTTCCATTTTCCGCGGTCGGGCGGTCGGGGATGATGGTGGGTTTTCGTCGTGTTGCAGTGCTCGTCTTTTATTCGAGTGGAAGAAAACGCGCAGGGGAGGGGCGTGTAGCTGAATCTTTATCCAAATGTCATGAAAAGGAAACGGCACGGCCTTACTTTTGCGGAAAAATTGAGAGTTATGAGGACGAGACTGATTATCGTGCCGCTCCTTGCTGCAATGGGCACAGGGGCGTTTGCCCAGACCGACGCACGGGGAGAGGCCGTGAGGGAGCGGGCGGACATCTATTTCGAGGAAGGCAAACTGAATTTTGCCACCAAAAACAATAATTTCCGCCTGAAACTGGACAACCGGATTTACACCGACATTTCTTTCTATCATCCCACCACGTCGGTGGACGGGTTGAGTTCCAAAGCCAACGACGACTTGGAGGAAGACGACGGCCGGTTCCGCTTCAACAACGGGGCGAACGTCCGCCGTGCGCGCTTTGCCTTGAAGGCCACGCTTTATGAGAAGTGGTTTGCCGAGTTCGACCTGGACTTCGCCTACAATGAAATCGAGATGAAGGACATGTACCTGGGCTACCGTTTCAACGACCACATTTCCGTGCAGGCCGGGCACTTCAAGGAGCCGATGAGCATGGAACGGCTCACGAGTTCGCGCTACCTCTCGTTCAACGAGCGGCCCATGCCCGTGGAGATGTTTGCCGGAGGGCGCCGGCTGGGGGCCGCCGTCACGGCCTGGGGCAACCATTGGTGGTTCTCGGGCGGAGTGTTCGGACAGCAGCTCGACATTATCCAAAAGGAGAAGAACCGCGGGAGCGACGGTTACGGGTTCACCGGCCGCCTTGGCCTTTCGCCCGTGAACAACGACACGTGGACGGTGCACTTGGGCGGATATGCCACCTATCGCACGCCGGACGGCGGAGGCACGGAAGACCGCTTGGTGGAGTTCCGCAGTTTCCCCGAGAGCCGTACCGACCGCCGGCGTTTCGTGAGGGCGGAAATCCCGAACGTCTACCACTATGCCACCTATGGCGTGGAAGCGGCCGTCCGGTGGGACAAGTTGCTGGCCTACGGCGAATATATGTTCACCAGCCTTTCGCGCTACCGCAAGGAGGGCGAGCGGAAGATTGACCTGAAGAACGCGGAGTTCAACGGCTGGTATGCCGCGGCTTCCTACATGATATTGGGGCAGCAGCGCCGCTACATGCCGGACGATGCCGAGTTTGCTCCCGTCTATCAGCGGCGCAAGGGCGGTTGCCTGGAGCTGGCCGCCCGTGTGAGCCGCACGAACCTGAACGATTTCCACGACATCACGTCGCCCGTCACGGGCGGGGCGGCATACGCTTACGGCGTCAACCTGAACTGGTTCCCCGTGCCCAACATCATGTTCGGGTTGAACTACACCTTCATGGACAACGACAAGTATGCCGACGACAAGGGACACATCACCAAGGACGGCAAGGCGCTGAGCGAGGCCCTGCCGGAGGGGCTGGACTTCCACATCATGCAGTTGCGGCTGATGCTCTCGTTTTGAGGACAAGAAAAGTAGAAACCATTATAGGACAGACATATATGAATAAGAAGTTTTTTAGCGCGGCCCTGTTGCTCTCGGCCGCAGTGTGTGTGACAAGTTGCAAGGACGACTCCGAGGACGATTTGAACGTAGGCCCGTCCGACGTGGCCGGTGTGTTCATCAACGAAGTCTGCTCCAGCGGGACGGACTGGGTGGAGCTGTATAACGCTTCGGACGAGGACGTTGCGCTGGCCGGTTTCCGCCTGCAGGACAGCAAGGGAACGGAAGAGGAATACGTCTTCCCCGCCGATGCCGTCATTGCCGCCCATGGCTACCTGGTGCTGGAAAAGGATGACGACTTCGAGTTTGGCATCTCCGGCGACGGCGATGAAATCAAGTTGCTCGACGCGGCTTATAAGCCCGTGGACGACGTGGTGGTGCCGGCCCTCGAAGACGGGCAGACCTACGCCCGCGCCACCGACGGCGGCGCGCAGTGGACCGTGATGGCCGCCGGCACGAAGGGGCAGGGCAACACCTCGACGCCCGACGAACAGCCCGAACCGGGAGAGAGCGCCGTGAACCTCGTCATCAACGAGGTGATGAGCGCCCCGCTGGACGGCGACTTCGACTTTATAGAAATCTACAACCCCGGTCTGACGGAAGTGGACATGAGCGGCTTCGTCCTTCAGGACGAGAAAGGCGAGAGCGAGCAGTACGTGATGCCGGAGGGGACGACCATCGCGCCGGGCGCCGTGGTGCTCTTCACGCAGGTGAAGGAAGGCAACCCCGACGGCAGTTTCGGCTTCGGGCTGGGCTCCAAGGGCGACAAGGTGACGTTCCTCGACAACAAGGGCGACCTGATCGACGAGGTGGAGCTGCCAGCCATGGAAGACGGCACGTCGTATGCCCGCACGGCCGACGGGGCGACGACTTGGGCCGTCACGACCGCTCCTACGCCCGGAGAGAGCAACGGCGCGGCCCCCGCGCCTTCCTTGCGCGGCGTGGTGGTCATCAACGAGGTGTACACCTTCAGCGGACAGGAGAGCATCGACGACCTGGACTACATCGAATTGTATAACACTTCAGGCGAGGCCGTCGACCTGGGCGGCCTGCTCATGTGGGAAGGCGGCGGCCCGGAAGAGGCTTGGACGATTCCGGCGGGGAAGACGATTCCCGCGCATGGCTACCTGCTCATAGAGTGCGACAAGGAAGGGCTGCACAACGACCCCGTGAACTATCCTTCGTGGGGACTGAGCAAGAACGACGAAATCATCGTGCTGGCCGACGCGCAGCAGAACGTCATCGACGAGGTGGCCACGCCCAATCTTTCTGAAAACCAGTCTTACGGCCGTAAGACGGACGGCGCAGCCGAATGGGTGATTTTCGCTGAACTCACGCCGGGCAAGACGAACGACGGGGCGGCAGAGAAGCAGGAAGTGGTCAACACGTCGGGCGTCTACATCAACGAGGTATTCACCAACGACCAGGACGAGCAGACGGCCGACTGGGATGACACGAAGGACTTCATCGAACTCTACAACGCCACGGATGAGGACATAGACCTGGGCGGGTTCAGCCTCTACGACGACAAGCACGAGGAGGAAGACAAATACACCTTCCCCGCCGGTACGGTCATCCCCGCCCGTTCGTTCCTCACGCTGGACGTTTATAAGAAGAATACCGAAGGGCCGGCCTTCGGACTGGGAAAGGGTGGCGACGCTGTGTTCCTCTACAACGCCGAGGGCGTGCTGGTGGACGAACTGGAGACGGGCGACTTCGAGGACAACGAAATCTACAGCACGGGCCGCAAGACCGACGGCGGCGCCGAGGTGGTAGTATTTACCGAGGTGTCGAAAAACGCCAGCAACAACGGCAAGGCCGAGAAATAAGCAGGACTTGAAGAATATTTTCTACCTATGATTATTACACACAATGTTCGGGCGGCTCTCTCGGGAGCCGTCCTTTTGGTTTTCGTGGCGGCCGGATGCGCTTCCCCCGGCGGCGAGGCGGAGTGGCCGCAGGCGGTGTCCGTCCCTTCGGCGGAAGTGGCGGTGGAGGGGATGGAGGCGCCGGTGCGCTTGGGCGGCTATGGGTCGGCCCTGGCCTTTTCGGCCCAGGACTCCACCTTCTGGTTGCTGACCGACCGCGGGCCGAACGTGGACGGGGCGGAGGCGGACACCAAGGTGTTCCCCCTGCCGGACTATGTGCCGCAAGTCGGCGTGTTCCGCTATGAAGGCGACAGCCTTCGGTCGGTGCGCAGGATTTTGTTGTTCGACAAGCAAGGCCGGAGGTTCTGCGGATTGCCCAACGAGACGGGCGAGGGGCAGACGGGCGAGTCGGCCCTCGGTTTAGGCGGCAACGTGCTGCATGCCGGACAGCGGCGGGGCATCGACCCCGAAGGCCTGGCGCTGATGCCGGACGGGACGTTTTGGGTGAGCGACGAGTATGGGCCGTTTCTGATGCACTTTTCCGCCGAGGGCCGTTGCATGCAGGTGCGTTCACCTTTCAATGGCGGCTTGCCGGCCGTCTATGCCCGCCGCCGTCCCAACCGCGGGATGGAGGGGCTTTGTGCCAACCGTGCGGGGACGCTGCTCTACGGCATCCTGCAGTCGCCCCTGCTCGATGCCGCGGGCTATGCTTCGCCGGACGAGCTTCCGCTGTGTGTCGTCCCATTGCCCGGTGGCGACGTCAGGGAGTATCTCTATCCGTTGGATGCCGGGGCGGAGGGCGTGAGCGCCTTGGCCTGCGTGGACGACAGCACGTTGCTGGCACTGGAGCGCGACGGGGCGTTCCCCGACGAGGGGCGGGGGCTGAAACGCATTTATCGTGTCAGGTTGCCCCAGGCCGTTCCGGGCCGTCCGGTCAGGGTGCGGAAGGAACTGGAGCTGGACTTGCTGCAGGCCGTGCCCGGTTATGCCCACGACAAGGCCGAGGGGCTGGCCTTGGTGGGCGATTCCATCCTGGTGGTGGCCAACGATGACGATTTCGGGCTTGCTGCCGGGGACGACGATGCGCCTTGCCGCCCGAAGCTGAATCCTTCCGGGCAGGTGGATTTCAACGAATTGGTATTTGTCCGGCATCGCGTCCGGCCTTGATGTTCCCGTGCTATCGGTGGGCATCGGGTTTGTTCGCTTAATTCTGCCGGAACGTATGCGCCGGAACGGAAACAGGCGTTGGGCGTGTGGATTTGCAATGTGTGTGGGGGATACGAAACGGCCCCGCCTTGTGGGGCGGGGCCGGTGTGGCTGCAGGCGGACGCCTTCGGTCAGTCGTCCATGTCCATGTCAATGACGTTGAACTGCTTGTCGAACTTGATTTCCCAGAAGTTGGACAGCTTCACTTCATAGCTGAAGCGATCGCGTTCCAGCTTGAGAATCTTGGCGCCGTCGTGGTTCTCGCTCACGAACTTCGCGATTTGTGCCGGTACGGCTTTGGCCGGCACTCCGCCGCGTTTGCATTTCAAGTCTGTCCACTCGCCGTTCTTGTCGAATTCCACAGCGTCGCCGTTGACGAAGGTCACGTCGTAGCTGGTGTCGAGGAATTCCTTTTCCATCTTGGCAAATGCCACCTTCTCGTTCGGGAAGTTCTGCTTGAGGAACGTCTGCGCCTTGGTGGGCAGTTGGGCCACGGTGACGGGCTTGTCGTTGTCGGCATGGGCCACTTGCATTGTGAACACGCTTAACAGGGCAACTAATAACTTCTTCATAATCGTTCTTTTTTAAGAGTTAGACATTGTTTATTGTTCTTGATGCAAAGTTCGGCAGTAAAATGGGAAAGATTTGGGAAAATGGCGGTGCGATGCGTTAAAATGTATTAACCTGCAAAAAGAATGGAGACGCGGGGTGTCGCGTCTCCATTTACAACAAGATGCTACCTACTATATAGTGTCTTGTAGTGGGATTTCCGTCAAGCGCGAAGCCGTCGGCTTTGGCGGATTGTTATTTCATATCCAGATACTTGATTTCGTCTTTGTCGCTGTACTTCAGGTTCTCGCCGGCCATGCCCCAGATGAAGCTATAGTTGCTGGTGCCAGCGGCAGCGTGGATGCTCCATTCGGGCGAGGTGATGGCCTGTTCGTTGTGCAGCCAGATGAGGCGTTCTTCCTGTGGCTCGCCCATCAAGTGGCAGATGGCGTTGCCGCCCGTGACGTTGAAATAGAAGTAAGCTTCCATGCGGCGCGTGTGCGTGTGTGCCGGCATGGTGTTCCACACAGAACCGGGAGCCAGTTCGGTGAGTCCCATCTGCAGTTGGTTCGTTCCGCCGCCTTCCACTCTTTCCAGAATGTCTTTCACGATGAGCTGGTTGACCACGCGGTCGTTGCTTTCCTCCATCTTGCCGTAGTGGTCAGAGATGGCCAAGGCATATTTCTTGGGGTTAGCTTTCTGCGCTTTTGCGTCGGTGGTAATCAGCTGTGTGACGAAGTGTTTGTAGGCCGGTGCCGAATTGATGTAGAATTTGGCGGGTTTGGCCGGGTCGTTGCTCTTGAAGGTGACTTCCTTGTTGCCGCAGCCCACGTAGAGCGCTTCCTTATACTTCATTTCGTATTCCTTGCCGTCCACGGTCACCACGCCGTCGCCGCCAATGTTGATGACGCCCAGTTCACGGCGTTCCAGGAAATAGGTGATTTCCGGGCCGAGTTCGTGGAACTTCTCCAGTTTCAGCACCTTGTTCACCGGCATCACGCCGCCGTAAATCAGCCGGTCGTAGAGCGTGTAGGTGAGGTTGATTTCATCCGGGGCCATTACTTTGTCCATCATGAAGGAACTGCGCAAGCGCTCGGTGTCGTAGTGCTTGACGTCTTGCGGATGGCAGGCAGTCTGTACCTTGTAGTTCATCTGGGCGTTTGCCGTGAAGGCGCCGAGCCCGAGGCAAAGAGCCAATGCAAATCTTTTCATGTCTTTTGGTTTTTTATTTGTGATTTTAATTTAGGTTTCCTCCTTATATTATTAATATTTCTTGCGGATGATGGCGCGGCGGTTGAGGATGGCCAGCGCGAGCGTGCAGACAATCAGGATGGCCGGTCCGGCGTACTTTACCGTGTAGGTCAGATGGAAGATAATCCATGCCAGCGGACTGGAGGCAAAGTCGAGCGCGCCGCCTTCGAAGCCGGCCGGGATGGCCACGGCCGTGTCCTTCGTCAGGTTATACACGTCGTGTGCCGCGCTGGTGAAGTAAGGAGCCAGGTTGGTCACGAAATACAATCCGATGGTCATCATGATGAGGCCGATGATGAACGTCTTCACCACATTACCGTTCGTGATGGGCAGGATGATGGGGAACACGTAGAACATGCCTGCCAGCGAGGCCAGCGGCAAGAACTGGTTGCCCGGCAGCACCACGGCCAAGAAGAGCGTTACGGGGATGAGCAGGAGTGACACCACCAACGTGGTGGGGTGGCCGATGACCAAGGCCGGGCTCATGCCGATGTGAAGGCCGGCGTTCTCGCCGAACTTGCGGGCAATCATTTGCTGCGTGGCTTCCGAGATGGGGCGCAAGCCCTCGATGAACAAGCCCGTGATGCGCGGAATCAGTTCCATGACGGCTCCCATTTTGATGCCCAGTCCCAAGATGCCCGGGATGCCGTCCACCAGTTCCTGGCCGTCCTTGCAGGCCAAGGCGCCGATGCCGCAGCCCACCAGCACGCCGAGGAAGAGCGGTTCGCCCAGGATGCCGAATTTCTTCTTCATACCTTCAGCGTCGATATACAGCTTGTTGAAGCCCGGAATCAGGTCGAGGGCTTTGTTGATGATGATGGCGAAAGGCATGAAACCCTGGCAGAAAGGCTGCGGGATGGATATGCCGTCCATCTTGTCGTAGAACTTTTGGAATTTGGGAGCCGTGTAGTCGGCGGCAATCAGCGTCAGGATGTAGCAGATGATGGCGGCGAAGAAGCCCCAGGCGATATTGCCCATCGTGTAATAAACCATGGCTCCGATGAAAGCGAAGTGCCAGTAGTTCCAAAGGTCGATGTTCACGGTCTTCGTCGTCTTGGTGAGGAGCATCAGGATGTTCACGCCCAAGCAGACCGGGATGATGAACGCTCCCACCGACGTGTTGTAGGCCACGGCCGCAGCGGCAGGCCAGCCCATGTCGAACACTTCGAGGTTGAGACCATAGATTTCCACCACTTTGGACAGCGAGGGGCTGAGGCTGGTGGTCAGGAGCGCCGTGATGACGGACAGGCCGACGAAGCCGACGCCCACGTAGAGGCCGCTCTGGAGCGCTTTCCCGAACTTGATTTTGATACAAACGCCCAATATGGTGAAGATAATGGGCATCATGACTGCGGCTCCGAGGCCGATAATGTAACCGAATACTGCTTCCATATATACCTATTTTTCTTGGTATTAATTCTTTAGATGTTTAAAGCTTGGCAAAATTAATTAAAAAGTATTGGCAACGCAACAGGAAAGGGCAGAAAAAGTGACGCATGGTTGTTTTTTTTCATTGTTTTCCCCACGGCGTGATACATTTTGCCCGGCCGTCCTCCGTGGTGGAGGAGCGGTCGGGCAAGCTTTTTATTTCATGTTTTCGATGAAGAAGTTCGTGATGCTTGTGTAGAGATGGTTCCGGGTGTTGCCTCCCGTAATGTTGTGGTTCCGGTTGTTGTACGGCAACATCATGAACGGTTTTCCGGCTTGGACAAGGGCTTCGGCATACTCCATGGAGTTGCGGAAGTGCACGTTGTCGTCGGCCGTGCCGTGGCAAATCAGCAACTTCCCGTGCAGTTTTCCGGCTTGGCCGATGGGGCCGCGGCCGTAGCCTTCGGCGTTCTCTTTCGGGGTGCGCATGAAGCGTTCCGTGTATACCGTGTCATAATAGCGCCAGCAGGTGGGCGGTGCCACGGCCACTCCGGCGGCAAATACGGGCCGCCCCTCGCTCATGCTCATCAGTGTGTTGAATCCTCCGTAGCTCCATCCCCAGATGCCGATGCGCTGGCTGTCTACGTAGGGCAGTTGTCCCAGATAGAGGGCCGTTTCCACTTGGTCCTTGGCTTCCAGCAGGCCCAGGTTCAGGTAAGTGCACTTCTCGAATTCGGCGCCTCGTCCGCCCGTGCCACGGCCGTCCACGCAGACGCAGATGAAGCCTTGTTGCGTCAGGTATTGTTCATAGAGCGTGCCGCCCATGCTGCCGGTGCCCCACGAGTCGAGCACTTGTTGCGAACCGGGACCGCTGTATTGGAACATGACGACGGGATATTTCTTCGACGGGTCGAAATCGGCGGGTTTCACCATGTAGCCGTTCAGCGAAACGCCTTCTCCGGTGGTGAACTTGAAAAACTCGCGACTACCCAGCGACTGTCCGGCCAACTTGGCGTTGAGTTCCTGATTGTCCTCGAGCACCTTCAGCGTCTTGCCGCTGCGGTTGCAAAGCGACGTGACGTAGGGCGTGCGGATATTGGAATAGACATCCATGTAATACTTCAGGTTTTTGCTGAAGATGGCGCTGTGCTCGCCTTCCTGCGAGGAAAGTTTCACCGTCTTGCCTTTGCCGTCGCTGCGGTAGATGTAGGTGCGCATCGGGTCGTCCGCATGGTTGGCCGAGAAGTAGAAGTTTCCGTCATTGGTGTCGTAGCCATAGAAGTTCTTGACGATGAGTTTGTCGTCCGTGACTTTCTTCACGAGGCTTCCGTTCAGGTCGTAGAGGTAAATGTGGTTGTACCCGTCCCGCTCGCTGGTCAGCACGAAGCGGTTGGGGTAGAATGCCAGGTTGCGGAATATGTTTTCGTTGATGTACTTGTCCACTTCGTCGCGCAGGATTTTCTTGCATTCCGTAGAGCGCGGGTTTGCCATGTACACTTCCAGGCAGTCCTGGTGGCGGTTCAGGGTGAAGATGGCCAGTTTGGACGGGTCGTTGGTGAAGCGGATGCGCGGAATGTAGCCGTCAGGTTCGAGCGGCAGGTTCATTGTGCGGATGACGCGTGCCTTGATGTCGAAGGTTTGCACGCTGACGGTGGAGTTTGTCGTACCGGCCATAGGATATTTGTATTCATACTGGCCCGGATATTCGGCGTATTCCTCTTTGGCCGGATGGCTGCCTTTGTACCACGGGAAAGAGAATGTCCGCACTTTGCTTTCGTCGTAGCGAATCCAGGCAAGCATCGTGTTGTCGGCGTTGAATTCGAAGGATCGGTTGTTGCTGAACTCCTCTTCGTTGACCCAGTCGGGGATGCCGTTGATCACTTCGTTGAACTTGCCGTCCTTGGTCACCTGGCTTTCGCTGTTGTCGAACAAGAGTTTGACGAGGAACAGGTTGTTGTCCCGCACGAAAGCCACCATGTTGCCGTCCGGTGAGAACTTGGGTGCCTGCTGCGGCCCGTTGTCCGAAAGCGGCTCAAGGGTGTTGTTCCCGATGTCGTAAAGGTAATAGACGGCCGTGAAAGAGTGGCGATAAATGGGTTTGGTCGCGGTCTGTATCAGCATCTTTTTTTCATCGGGCGACATGATGTAGCCGTCAATGCGGTCCAATTTGACATTGCGTGCCGTAGCCACGTCGAACAAGATGCCCTGTTGCTTGCCGTCCTTGAAAGAATAGGTGATGATTTGCTTGCGGTCATCGCTCAGCCGGGAATAAGTTTCTCCGTCGTTGAGGGGATTCACGCCGTTGATGCGTTTGGCCGCGTACGCGCCGGAGCACAAGTCCTTGAGCGAAAGTTCTGCAGCGCTTGAATGCACGGGGAAGATGGCCATCATGCATCCGATGAGTACGGTTGAAATCTTTTTCATTTGATTATAGATGTATGGATAATGTTTTAATCTTAAACCTTTATGACCGCAAAGATAAGTTTTTTTTCTATCTTTGCGGAGAGATAGGCCCTGAAAAAGTATGGTTACACCTTATTTATACACAGAATATGGCGAATTCCTCCGCCGCGCGTTTCCTTTCAAGGTGCAGAAGATTTCCGTTAACGCTGGTTTTACTTGTCCCAACAGGGATGGGACGAAAGGGTGGGGCGGGTGTACTTATTGCAACAACCAGACATTTAATCCGGCCTATTGCAGGACAGAGAAATCCGTTGCGGAGCAATTGGAAGAAGGCAAGCGGTTTTTTGCCCGGAAATATCCCGATATGCGCTATTTGGCTTACTTCCAAGCCTACACGAACACTTATGGCGAACTGGATGATATGATGCGGAAGTACGAGGAGGCTTTGGCCGTTCCGGGCGTAGTGGGCATCGTCATCGGGACACGTCCCGACTGCATGCCCCAACCGTTGCTGGACTATCTGGCCGGTTTGGCCCGCCGGGTGTTCGTGATGGTGGAATATGGCATCGAGAGCGCGGACGACTCCACCTTGGCCCGCATCAACCGTGGCCACACCTTTGCCGAAACGGAAGAAGCAGTGCGGCGCACGGCAGCAGCGGGCATTCCCGTGGGCGGTCATGTCATACTCGGGCTGCCGGGCGAGGGCCGTGACGCCTTGATGCTGCAAGCCGCCAAACTGTCGGCGTTGCCGCTGACAGCCCTGAAAATCCACCAACTCCAGCTTATTCGCGGGACACGCATGGCACGCGAATATGCCGAACACCCCGAGGAGTTTCATTTATATGCCGTGGACGAATACATCGACTTGGTTATCGACTACATTGAGCGGTTGCGCTCCGATTTATATCTGGAGCGTTTCGTGTCGCAGTCGCCCAAGGAATTGCTGATTGCTCCCGACTGGGGGCTGAAGAACCATGAGTTCACCGAGCGGCTGAAACGACGGATGGGGGAGCGGGGAACCTGTCAAGGACGTTTGGCCGGAAGGTAATCGGGGAAAAGCTTCGCGGTTACGTTTTTTTTATTTACTTTTGCGCACAAGTCATTATTGATGAAAGGCCATTCATTTAATAATTAATATCAATCTACATGAAACACGTAAGAATTAAGTTTCTGTCCCATTGCGCGGCTCTGTTTTGCGCAATGATGTTCTTGCCCGTCACAGTCCGGGGCGAGGGGACGGGGTCGGCTGAAGTATTGCAGCTGATAGAGAAAGTGAACGATTACTGGCAGGCGCACAATTCGCCCAAGACAAGGGCTTTCTGGGATCATGCCGCCTACTACACCGGTAACATGGAAGCCTACCGGCTGACGGGGAAGCCCGCCTACTATGAGTATAGCAACGAGTGGTGCGAGCACAACCGCTGGCGCGGCGCCAACAGCGACGACAAGCGCAACTGGAAGTACAAGACCTACGGCGAGGGGCAGGACTTCGTGCTCTTCGGCGACTGGCAGATTTGTTTCCAGACCTATATCGACATGTACCATCTGAATCCCGCTGACTACAAAGTGGCGCGGGCCAAGGAGGTGATGACCTATGCCTGCCATCTCAACGAGAACAAGTTCTGGTGGTGGGCCGACGCGCTCTACATGGCCATGCCCCTGATGTCGAAAATGTACAAGCTGACGGGCGACCGCATGTTCCTCGACCGCATGTACGAGAACTATCTTTGGAGCGACAGCCTGATGTACGATCCGGAGGCGCAGCTTTATTATCGCGATGCGAAATACATCTATCCGAAGGTGAAGACGGCCAGCGGCGGCAAGAGCTTCTGGGCGCGGGGCGACGGTTGGGTGCTGGCCGGACTGGCCAAGGTGCTGGCCGACCTGCCCAAGGATTACGAGCACCGCGACTTTTTTGTGAAGCGTTTCTGCGAACTGGCACAGGGCGTGGCGCGTTGCCAGCGTCCGGACGGTTACTGGAGCCGCAGCATGCTTTGCGAGGAAGATGCGCCGGGACCGGAAACCAGCGGTACGGCATTCTTCGCTTACGGCTTGATGTGGGGCGTGAACCATGGTTATTTGGACAAGGCCGAATATGCTCCGGTGATAGAGAAAGCCTGGAACTACTTGGTGACGACGGCACTGCAGCCGGACGGCAGTATCGGTTACGTGCAGCCCATCGGCGAGAAGCCCGACCCCACCCGCAAGGTGGACGCGAAGTCGCAGGCGCCTTTCGGCACGGGGGCTTGGCTGCTGGCCGCGTGCGAACGGGTGCGTTATCTGGATAACAGCGTGAGAGGCACGGGTTCGCCGAAAGTCACGGTGGAAATAAAGAATCCCACGGACGATAACCGGAACGATGTGATTGAACTGGACGCCAAGGCCGTGTTCAGCAAGCTGGGCCTCGGGGGCGGACGCCAGATGGTGGTTTACGACGGCGACTATACGGAAGTGCCTTACCAGCTGACGCACGACGGCAAGCTGCTGTTGCAGGCGTTTGTCCGTCCGCAGTCGGCCACGACGCTGACCATCGTGAACGGTATGCCTTCCGATTTCCGTTTCACGGCATGGGGGCGCACCTATGCTTCGCGCGAGGATGACCTGGCGTGGGAGAACGACCGTAACGCATGGCGCGCTTACGGACCGGCCATCCAGAACAGCGGACAGCACATCTACGGTTTCGACGTGTTCAACAAGAATGTGCCCTATCCCATGCTGGAGACTTTCTACAACAGCGAGCTGACCTCGTATGGACTGCAAGACCGCCTGCGCAAGGCCGGTCGGGGCAATGAGTGCGACGCGCTGCATCGCACGATGACTTACCACCGCGACCATGGCTTCGGTATGGATGCCTATACCGTGGGCCCGACTTTGGGCGCCGGCGTACCGGCTTTGCTGGACGGGGGACACTTCGTCTATCCGTTGTGTTATAAGGAAGCCGAGGTGCTCGACATGGGGCCGTTGCGCTTTGCCGTGCGCATGACGTTCGGCGGTGTCCGGGTGGGCGGCGACCAGAATGTGGTAGAGAGCCGTGTCATCACCCTTGACAAGGGGACGCACCTGAACCGTCTGGACCTGACGTACACGAATCTGACGGAAACCCGGGACGTGGCGGCAGGCATCGTGGTGCACAAGAGCAACCCCGAAGCCTATGTCATGAACAAGAAGAAGGGCTATGTGGCCTATGCCGACCCGATGGACCACCCGGAGGCCATGAACGGGCTGATCTACATCGCCTGTCTCTTCCCCGACGGCCTGGATGCGGTGAAGTATGTGCCGATGGAGAAAGAAGAAGCCGGTGCCACGGGCCACGTCGTGGGCGTGGGTGAGTACAAGCCCGGCAGCACCTATACTTATTATTTCGGTGCCGCGTGGAGCAAGTACGACATGCCGGATATGGGGAACTGGCAGCAGAGCCTGGAGCGCTATGCGCGCGTGCTGAAGACACCGTTGTCCGTCACCTTGAAGTGATGGGCGGACACCGCGGAGAGAACGAATTAAAGAAGGCCTTGCGGACACCGCAAGGCCTTCTTTAGTTTCTGCCGGTCTGGAACCGGAACAGGCGGAATGGAGAAACCAAACAGAACACATATATAATAAGGAGAAAAGGTATGAGGACAATTGTTTTTGCTTTTTGCGTGGGCATGCTGGCCGTAGCCGGTTGCCAGACGCAGGTGGAGCCTTACAAGAACCCGGAGCTTTCGCCCGAAGAGCGGGCCGAAGACCTCTTGGGCAGGCTGACGCTGGAGGAGAAAATCTCGTTGATGCAGAATTCATCGCCGGGCGTGGAGCGCTTGGGCATCAAGCCTTACGACTGGTGGAACGAGGCATTGCACGGAGTGGCCCGTGCCGGATTGGCCACGGTCTATCCCATCACGATGGGGATGGCGTCCATGTTCGACGACGAGGCGGTGGAGCGCGTCTACACGACCGTGAGCGACGAGGCCCGCGCCAAGTTCCACGACGCCCGCCGGAACGGACGCTACGGGCGCAGATACGAAGGGCTCACATTCTGGACCCCGAACGTGAACATCTTCCGCGACCCGCGTTGGGGGCGCGGCCAGGAGACGTGGGGCGAAGACCCCTATCTGACGTCGCGCATGGGAGTGGCCGTGGTGAGGGGGCTGCAAGGGCCGGCCGACGCGCCCTACGACAAGCTCCATGCCTGCGCCAAGCATTTTGCCGTGCACAGCGGGCCGGAGTCGACGCGGCATTTCTTCGACGTGGAGGACCTGGACCCGCGCGATTTGTGGGAAACCTATCTTCCGGCTTTCAAGGCTTTGGTGCAGGAAGCCGACGTGAAGGAAGTCATGTGCGCCTATCAGCGTTTCGAGGGTGAACCATGTTGCGGGAGCGACCGCCTGTTGGCTCAGATCCTGCGCGAGGAGTGGGGATACAAGCACTTGGTGGTGAGCGACTGCGGGGCCATCAGCGATTTTTTCCGCAAAGGGCATCATGAAACCCATCCCGACGCCGCGTCGGCCAGTGCCGCGGCCGTAGACCGCGGCACAGACCTGGAGTGTGGCGGCGAGTATGCCCATCTGGGCGAGGCCGTGCAGGCAGGGCTTATCACGGAAGAGCGCATCGACACCAGCCTGCGCCGCCTCTTGCAGGCGCGTTTCGCCTTGGGCGAGATGGACGACGACGCCCTCGTGCCCTGGAGCCGCATCGGTATCGACACGGTGGATTGCGACCTGCACCGGCAGATGGCCTTGGACGTGGCGCGCAAGTCGATGGTATTGCTGCACAACCGCGGCGTCCTGCCGTTGGACAAGGGCGCGGCGGGCACGATTGCCGTGATGGGACCGAATGCTGCGGACTCCGTCATGCAGTGGGGCAACTACGAGGGCACGCCTTCGCACACGTACACTATTCTCGACGGTATCCGTGGCAAGGTGGGCCAGGTAATCTACGAAAAAGGCTGCGACCTGGTGGACGACCAAGTGCTGGAATCCTACTACCATTGCTTGTCGAACGGCGGGCAGAGGGGATTGAAGGGCACCTACTGGAACAACCTGCGCATGGAGGGCGACGTGGCCGCCGTGCAGCAACTGCCCACGCCCGTGAACCTGAACAACGGCGGGAACACGGCTTTCGCCCCGGGCGTGAATCTGGAAGACTTCACGGCCGTCTACGAAGGGACGTTCCGGCCGGAGAAGGGCGGAGACTATACGATTGCGGTGGAAGGCGACGACGGCTACCGCGTGTATGTCGACGGGGAGAAAGTGATAGACCACTGGGGACAGCATGCCAGCGAGAAGCGCGAGTGCGTCCTGAAGGCACAGGCCGGGAAAGCCTACGGCCTGAAGGTGGAATACATGCAGGCCGGGCAGGGCGCCGTGCTGAAGTTCGACATCGGCATCCGCCGGCGGATTTCGCCGACCGAAGTGGCCGGGCGCGTGAAGGATGCGGCGACGGTCGTCTTCGTCGGCGGCATCTCGCCCCGGTTGGAAGGTGAAGAGATGAACCACGTGCACTATCCGGGATTTGCCGGGGGCGACCGCACGACAATCGAGCTGCCGCAGGTGCAGCGCGACGTGCTGAAGGCGCTGAAGGCTGCCGGCAAGAAGGTGGTCTTTGTCAACTGTTCGGGAGCGGCGATGGCCTTGGTGCCCGAACTGGAGTCGTGCGACGCCATTCTCCAGGCATGGTATCCGGGGCAGGCCGGAGGCCTGGCCGTGGCCGACGTGCTCTTCGGCGACTACAATCCCGGCGGCAAGTTGCCCGTGACCTTTTACAAGCATACGGAACAGTTGCCCGACTTCGACGACTACAGCATGAAGGGGCGCACCTACCGCTACATGACGGAGGCGCCGCTCTTCCCCTTCGGCTACGGGCTGAGCTACACCACCTTCGCCATCTCGCAGGGCCGGCTGGACAAGGCCGCCACGAAGGCGGGCGAGGGCGTGACCTTCACGGCCCGCGTGGCGAACACGGGGCAGCGCGACGGGGCTGAGGTGCTGCAAGTCTACGTGCGCAAGGTGGGCGACGACGGCGGACCGCTGAAGAGCCTGCGCGGATACTGCCGTGTGGAGCTGAAGGCCGGAGAGGCGCGCGAGGTGGCCATTGAGTTGCCGTCGCAGGCGTTTGAGTTCTTCGACCCGCAGACCAACACCATGAGCGTGGAGCCGGGCGACTATGAAATTTTCTACGGCAACAGCTCGGACACGCCGGCGGGGAACCGCGTGACGTTGAAACTTCTGTAGTAAATATCGGACATCGTACACAAGAAAGCGTGACGCTTGGAATGGAGAAAATCCCTTGCAAGCGTCACGCTTTCTTGTGCCCTCGTTGTGTGCCGGAGCAAATGCTGGTTATTACGTCTGTGCGCGGAGAGTAAGGTTACCGTTGGCGCCGGAAGGCCGGTCCCTTGTGGAAGATGCCCTCGTCCGCTGTCTTTTTCCGGATTCGCGGCTGTGCGGCGTCCGGTATCATTCCATCGTAGCCATATACGAACACTTCGTCGGCATAGCTGCTACCCAGTTGGCGATACTCCATCCGTGCCACCGAGCCATTGTCGTTGTATTGGGTATTAATGGTGTAGTCATAACTGTTTTCCGAGGTCGTTCCATCATCGTACATGTTGGTATAAGTGTATGTCATGCCGACGGGGATGTTGCGTGTCGTTTTACCGAAGAGGCCTGCATACCACATGAAATCGTAGGTGGCATACCACATGTCATACAAATATATGCCGGAATTCGGGTTTTCCGTCGGGGCTGCATAAGTGTATTCGTAGATTTCCACGTATCTTTCGGTTTCATCGTACTCCCTATACGTTTCATCTATTCGTATACGCTTCAGGTTGCCGTTTTGCCACGTGTAAGAAATGGTGTAGCTGTCTTCGAAGAAGTTGCCCTCGCGGATGCTTACACTTTTCTGGGTGATGTGCCCGTCTTGGTCGTACTGCATGTTGGCTGTTCCGCTGTAATGCTCGGTTTCCCCTTCATAAGTATCCGTGGCGGAGTAATTGGCAAAGGTGGCATAGCCGCTGGCATTCAGTCGGATGTCGGTGTAGTTTTCCACGTAGCTTTCATTGTCGCTTTCATACGAGATTCGTATGGCCGGCGGGTTCTGTGAGATGGTGAACGGGTCTCCGTCGCTGTAGCCGCTTGCCAGCCGTCCGTTTTCATAGCGGAAATAACTGTTGTCATATCCCGTGACGGACGTGACAGGGAATTGGATGCCCAAGTCGCCAGTGGTTGGCGGATTGTTGTTATTTCCCTTGTTGTCATCATCATCGCTGCACGATGCGAATCCTGCAGCCAATAGGCAGCATGCTGCCAACCAATAAATCTTTTTCATGCCTTAGTTGGTTTGAGGTTTAACATTAGGGCTCATGCTTTTCGAAAATGAACCTTTTGGCAAGGTGAAAATTATATATGAAAATTCAAAATGGATTGTGAAAAATTCTTAGAAGCGCCTTCAGAATTCGGAGAATTGACGCATTGTCAGTTGCCAATATATTGGACTGTTCAGTTGTTCATTCGTTGGGCTTCCATCCTTCAATAAGCCGCCGACACCATCTCGGGTTTCTGGGGAACAAAAAGTCATAACTCATTGGGAGATTTGTTTCATGCACCGCTCCTGTTAAAGACCTTTATGTCAGGAGCTTTTCCGGGAAACCCGTTCGTTTCCGACAGAAACCGCAAGTTGTCCTTCGAGTAGCCCACAGTTTTATGAGTTATTCCCGTTGGCTGAAACTTCACTTTATTTTTGCCCTAATTCTGCTTAGGCTTGTCTGCGTGATACCTAAATAGGTGGCGATGCTTCCTAACGGTAGCCGTTGTAACAAATCAGGTTCTTTCTGCAATAATTCTTTATACCGTTCCGAGGCGATGGCGGACAACATGGAAATCAGACGCTCCTCGGTGGAGAGCAATTCCATTTCCGCATAACGCCGCCCCCAATTGGCGATGTGCAAGTCTTCTGAAAACAATTCTTTCAGTTTTTTCCTTTTTAATACATACAGGACTGAATCCTCCATCAGCTCCATCGTTTCATATCCCGGCTCGTCGTTCACGTATCCTTTCATGGAAACGAGAGTCGCCCCTTCCCTGCCGACCCAAAAGGTAATTTCTTTCCCGTCCACCGAAGTATAGGCGCGGACTATGCCTTTCTTGATGAAAAAGATATTCTTCTCCACCTTGCCGCTTTCCAACACACGGAATCCTTTGGGGTATGAAACTTCTGTCAGGCATTGCCGTAACCTGTCGAGGGATGCGTCGGGCATGGCATATCTCAAGTTGATGATTTCTTTTATATCCATAAGTTCGTTGCTGTTGTCGGTGTGCAAAATTATAAAAAATAGCACACGGAAACGGGAATGAACGGTTGCTTTTTTGCAAATGCAAAATCAGTTTTTGCCAAATGCAAAAAGCTATTAGGGATTACTTGCTTACTTTTGCGCCCGAATTTTAATAAATCATAGGTATGAATTGGATAATCTTATTATTGGCAGGATTGTTTGAGGTGAGCCTTACATTCTGCTTGGGTAAAACGAAGGCGGCGTCAGGAGTTGAGTTTTATCTGTGGGGAAGCGGTTTCCTTGTTTCCACCGTACTAAGCATGACCTTGCTTGCCAAGGCAGTTCAGACGTTGCCTTTGGGTACGGCATACGCCATTTGGACAGGCATCGGGGCGGTCGGCACGGTCTTGATAGGGATATTTGTTTTCAAAGAACCTGCCACTCCCATCCGGCTTTTCTTTCTCTTCACGCTCATCGCTTCCCTGATAGGGTTGAAAGTCGTGTCATATTGAAAGGGGGCGACAGATGAAGTATGAATTAAGTGAAAACCAAGGCATTCCGGCACCTCTGCTGGCTCTGATGGCAGTCGCTACCGGACTCTCCGTTGCCAATTGCTACTACAACCAGCCTTTGTTGGGTAGCATGGCGAGGGATTTTGCGGTCAATGACTTTTCCGCCAGCATGGTGGCGACATTGACCCAGATAGGCTATGTGGCCGGGCTCGTGTTTGTCATTCCGCTTGGCGATTTGGTTTCACGAAAGAAGCTGATATTGACCAGTTACATTATTTCTTCGTGCGCCTTGCTTGCCATCGCTTTAGCCCCTAACATCTATTTAGTATGGGGCGCATCCTTGCTTGCCGGAGCATCTTCGGTTATGCCCCAATTCTTCATCCCGTTAGTGTCTTACCATTCAGCACCTGCACACAAGGTGCGCAACGTGGGGATTATACAATCCTGCCTGCTCATAGGCATTCTTGGTTCACGGGTATTCAGTGGTTTTCTGGCTGACGTATGGGGATGGCGTTCAGTCTATTTTGTGGCTTGCATGTTTATGCTCGGATGCTTTCTGATGATTCACAAGATGCTGCCCGTGCTGTCTGCCCGTTCTCAAGAAAGTTATGCAGGGCTGATGAAATCTTTGTTGCGCCTGCTCTCCCAATACCCCTATTTGCGTATCGCATCGCTGAGGGCGGCATTGGCTTATGGCTCGTTCTTCGCTCTGTGGAGTTGCCTGGCTTTCCGGATGAAACAGGAGCCTTTCTTTGCAAGTGACGACATTATCGGAGCACTCGGCTTGTGCGGATTGGCGGGTGCGTCCACGGTGGTTTTCATCAGTGGCTATATCCAAAAGTACGGCGCAAGATTTTTCTCTATTGTCGGAGGAAGCGTCATCTTGTTTGCATGGCTACTGGCATTTTTGGGAAATGACAGCTACTTGTGGATGATAGTTGCCATCTTGTTGATTGATGCCGGTATGCAATGCATCCATTTGTCGAATCAGACCAGCGTAGTCGCCCTTGACACATCTGCCATCAACCGTGTCAATACCGTTTATATGACCATTTACTTCTTGGGCGGTTCCGCCGGCACATTCGTTTCTGGTCTGTTTTGGCAGCATTACGGATGGGGCGGTGTTGTAGGGGTTGGAGTCGCTTTTACTGTGGCTTCCTTGCTCGTTAGTTGTTTTAAGCCCCAAACAGCATAAGGATAGGATGCCCAATATTCAGGTTGAAAGAATGGTTTCCGGTATTGTGTGCCCCGCAGCGCCGTGCGCAGGCCGGCTGCGTACTCTGCGGAGAGTACTTGAGTACTTGCCGCAAGGTACTTTCCTGCATTGCCGGGTGACGCCGTCCGGGTTGGGGCCTTCCGTCGTCCCGTTCGCCGCGGGGCGGCCGGTCCCGACGTGCCCCGGGGACGGGTATAAAAACTCAGGCCCGTTCCTGCGGGAGGAACGGGCCTGTGCGGGTTCGGATTTTGTATGTGCTCCGTGTGTGCTCTTTCTTTTACTTCAGTTCGTCCCACTTCGGCGGGCGCACACCCATGAGCTCTTCCACGAAGAAGTCGTAGCGCTTGTGTTCGCCGAAGCTTTCGCCCACCGTGTGAGCGGCTCCCGGGATGACGATGAGCTCAAAGTCCTTGCCGGCCTTGATGAGGGCGTTGGCCACCTGCATGGTGGAAGCCGGGTCGACGTTGTCGTCCATCTCGCCCACCACGAGCATGAGCGGGCGGGTCAGCCGCCAGGCGTTCTCCACGTTGGAGCACTCGATGTAGCTGCTGTCGACGGGATAGCCCATCCATTGCTCGTTCCACCAGATCTTGTCCATGCGGTTGTCGTGGCAGCCACAGCTGGAGTAGGCGGCCTTGTAGAATTCGGGGTGGAAGAGCACGGCGGCCATGGCTTCCTGTCCGCCGGCCGAGCATCCGTAGATGCCCACGCGGGTGCTGTCCATGTAGGGATACTTTTCGGCTGCGGCCTTGATCCACAGTTTGCGGTCGGGGAATCCGGCGTCTTTCAGGTTCTTGTAGCAGGTTTCCTCAAACTTCTTTCCGCGATAGGACGTGCCCATGGCGTCGAGCTGCACCACGATGAAGCCCAGTTCGGCCAAGGCCGTGGTGTAGCCGTTGTAGGAGAGGAAGCTTTTGGGCGTGTAGGCATCGCCGGGGCCGGAATAGATGTATTCGATGACGGGGTATTTCTTTTGCGGGTCGAAGTTCGTGGGCCGCTGTATGATGCCCCACATCATGGTTTTCCCGTCGCGGCCCGGTGCGGCGAAGATTTCGGGCGCCATCCATCCGGCAGCCTTGATTTTGCTCAGGTCGGCTTGTGCCAAGGTCTGCGGCTGGTCGTCGTTCGTGTTGCGCAACACGGTGACCGGGGCGCGCTCCGCGGTGGAGTATTTGTCGACCAGCATGGTGTAGTCCTCGTTGAACACGGCCGAGTGGTTGCCCTCCTCAGGGGTGAGGCATACCATGTCCTTGCCGTCCATGCCTATTTTGTAGTAGTGCACGTGGTAGGGGTCTTCGTCCTTGTTCACGCCGCTGGCGGTGAAATAGATGGTCTGGTTCTCCTCGTCCACGCGGAGCACGTTGCGCACCACCCATTCGCCTTTGGTGATTTGGTGCTTCACTTTCCCCTTCACCATGTCGATCATGTAGAGGTGGTTCCAGTTGTCGCGCTCGCTCATCCATATCATTTCCTTTCCTTCGTTGAGCTTGTGGCGGAAGGTGCGCTGGTAGTTGACAAAAGTGGGGCTGCTTTCCTCCACGAGGGTGCGCACGTTGCCCGTCTCGGCGTCGAGTTCCAGCACGCGGTACACCTTGTGTCCCCGTTCGTTGTATTCAAAAGTCAGCGTCCGGCTGTCGGGGTTCCATTCCGGTCCGGAGATGTCGTACTGGTGGTCGAAGAGTTCGGTGGAAGGGATGGTGGCCTTTCCCGTCTCCACGTTGAACGCACAGGGCACTTTGAAGCGCAGCTCGTCGCCGGGCTTGGCATATTCCTGCTTGTGCAGTATGGGTTGCAGCTGGGTCTTGGGCGAGCTTTCCACGTAGTAGACGTAGCGCTTCTGCGTCGGCCTGATTTTGTTGGTGCTGACGTAGCGGCTGTCGGGGCTCCAGCGAATCCAGCTGGAATAGTAGTTGCCCGCCGTCCCGTCGTTGCTCAGGGCGCGCTCGTTGCGCCCGTCGCGGTCGCTGACGTAGACGTTGTCGTTCTTGATGTAGGCTTGCCGTTTGCCGTCGGGCGACACCACCGGTCCGGCTCCCTTCTCGTCGTCCACCTCCATCCAGTGGCGCTGTTTGCGCCACGGCGCCTTTTTCAGTTCCTCTTTGCTGTCGAGGGCCAGGCCGCTTCCGAAGGCGTCCTTGACGCGCCACCTGAAGCCGTCGAACTCAAAGGAGATGGCGGAAGGGGTATCTTTGTCGGCGCTGAAGCGCGAGAGGCGCAGGTTGGCCCGCTTCACGTCTTTCTGGGTCTCCCGTGCGAGCAGTGCGGCCAGTGCGTCCATGTCCACGTGCTGCATCTTGGCCGGTTGGCCCTCCGCTTCCACGAGGCCCACGTGGTAGGCTGTTCCCTCAGGGGTCTGGGTGGAATAGTGGAACACGCGGGTGCCGCTCCACTGAATGTTCGACGGGTCGTCGTACACTTGCGAGGCGTTGAACTTGCCGTAGGCGGAGTAGGCCCTGCGGTAGTCCTCCACGGTGCCTTGCGCCATGAGGTTCGTGGCCATGGCGAGCAAGGCCGGGAACATCAGGCATTGAATCATTCTTTTCTTCATTGTGTCAGTTTATGAGATGGTTTGAATTAGGTTAATTCAGTTGGCGTGCGGGCACGGCGTCCTTGCGGATGAGGCGCGCGAACTCCTGGGGCGCGATGTCCACGGGAGCGCTCATGAACTCGGGGATGTTGTAGCTGCGCGTGAAGCGGCGGTGCATGTCGGGCACCTCCTGCGGCAGTTCGAAGGGTTTGCGCCCGCGCCCGTCCTTGTCGATGTAGGCGAAGAAGGGGCGGGTGTAGTTCCCGTCGTTGCGCCGGCTGCTGAACACCACCCAGCGTCCGTTGCTGCTCCACGTGTGGTAGCTCTCCACGTCGTCGGAGTTGATTTCCGTCATGGGGCGCACCTGCCGCGTGCGCAAGTCCATCAGGTAGAGGTCGGCTTCCTTGTGCCAGATGTGGAACACGCCGTATTTCCCCATGGCGAACATCAGGAAGCGCCCGTCGGGCGAGATGCGCGGCAGCGTGGCGCTCTTGTTGATGGCCGCAGCGTCGAACACCAGTTCGGCCGGGCCCACTTGGCGGCTGGCGGCGTCGAACGGGCGGCGGTAGAGGTTATATTTGAATTCCTGGTAGCGCCGGATGGTTTCGTTGTCCAGCCGTTCGGCCGAGTCCTTGCGCTCGAAGTGTGCCGAGGCGTAGTAGAGGTATTTGCCGTCGGGGCTCCACCAAGGGAACACCTCCAGTTCGTCCTTGTCGCCCAGGATGCGGGTCACCTCGTTCTTCTCCAGGTCGTAGAGGATCAGGTCGCTTAGCATGTCCTGCACTTCCACCTTCTGCAGGTCGCGGGTGTGGAACGTCTGCCCCGTCTGGTTCACCGAGTAGGCGATGAGTTTCTCCGTCGGATGCCAGGCCGGGTACACTCCGCCCGAGATGAGCGAATCCGTCTTGAGGTTCACTTTGGTGAGCTTCCCGTCGTAGGCAATCACCGTGCCGCCCATGGCTTCGCGCACGTGGAACTGCAACCGCGCGGGGTTGTAGTTCTGGCAGGAGTGGCAGTTGATGCACTGCGCGTGGTCCACGTCGGAGTTGATCATGTTGCCGTAGATGATGCTTTCGTCGAAACTGGTCAGGTCGCGCTGGTTGAGCGTCAGGTCGCGGTAGGTGACGTAGGACGGGCTGATGAGGCGGTAGGTCAGGTAGGCGTCGATGGGCTCCTCGGCCACGTGTATCCGGAAGGGCTTGTGGCGGGTCCATTGCCCGTCGTGCTCCACGAACACTTCCACGCCGATGGCCTTGCCCTTGGCGGCGGCCAGCATGTCGCGCCAGCGCGAGAGGCCGGGCGTCACGTCCCGCTCGTCGGTTGTCCATTCCTCGTTGCCGTAGCTGAAGCGGGTGACGTAGGCGTCGGCCTCTTCGTCCACCATGAAATGCAGGGGCGCGATGTTGGGCGGGACGGTCACTTCCGTATAGTCGGGGTAAATGTCGGGCAGCTCGTGGCTGTCCGTGTATTGTTCGGGCGCCTGTGGCGTGCAGCCGAAACAGAGTGCGGCCGCGAGTGCGGCGGCGATGTTTTTGCAGAAATGTTTCATGGTTAATACGTATGCAGTCCGTTGACTAAGAAATAGAAATAATAGAACGTTCCTCCGAATTGCGGGCGGAAGGCTTCAGCCATTTGTGCTTCGGTCATCCCGGCGCATTGCTGGGTGAACTCCATGAAGCGCTGGTAGCTGTCCTTCACCTCTTGGTCGAAAGGCATCCGGCTGATGTCCACCTGGTGCTCCAAGTGGCCGTAGAGGTAGGCGGCCTCCTGGTAGTGGCGCGGCATGTGCTCTCCGTTGTGCAGGGTGGCATATTGGAAGAAGCGCGGCCAGAACAGGCCGATGTCTTTCATCTGCAATGCGGCTATCAGGGTCTGTTCCTGATAGAGCGGGTCGTCGCTCATGGCGTTGGCAAATGTCCGGAGCAGGTACATCTCGATGACGTTCATGTCCGAGTTGAGCTGGTCCTCCGGCGGGAGCAACCGCACGATGGGGCCGAACTCGCTGCTTTCGCGGACGCGGTCGGGCTGGCCGAGGAAGGTCTTGTACTTCTCGGCCCAATCTTTGTGGAAGAGTGTGTTCCCCAGCATGTCTAGGTATTTCTGGGCCACTTCGTAGTCGCCGTTCGCGATGGAGTTCTTGGCCATGAGCTTCAGGTATTCCGCGCGCCAGCCGTACATGACGCAGTCTTCCATGCACCAGCGATAGCTGTAGTTCACCAGTCCGTAGTGGTAATAGAGCGTCTTGCCGCCCACTTGTGCCAGCCGCACGAGGAAGGGGGCGTTGGGGCGTGCGCCGCCTTCGCGGTATTGGAACATCTCTTCGCCGGCGCGTCCCAGCCTGAAGAGCGCCAGGTTCTTGTTCATCACCATGAGCCGTGTGGGTTCGGCCGTGCCTTCGCGGAAGATGATGGGGATGCTTTCCCAGTCCTCTTCCTCTATGGCGCGTGCCATGCGCAGTTCCTTGCGGAAGTTCTCGTCCACGTACCAAACGGAGTGGAGGCCCCATGCCGTGGCGCCCAATACCAGAATATGGAGGGCCGGCGAAAGCCATTCCGCGGAGAGTTTCGGGGCAGCGTCGCGCAGGAAGGCAGCGGCCAGCGGAAGGGCGAACATTATATAATAAGGTATGCGGTAGGCATGGAACACTTCGCCCACAGCGTCGAAACTGGGAAGCGCGGCCGTGAAGACGGTCGAAAGGTTGGTTTGTGCGTAGAAATGCCATGCCGCCAAGGGGACGCCGACAGCGAAGAGCAGGCCCGTGGCGCTGGCGGCAATCCTGTACATCCGCGACGCGCCGGGCATCCGCCAGCACAAGGCCACCATGTAGGCCGTGCCTGCCAGGGCGTAGGCTCCCAAGAGCGGGTAACCCGCTGCGGTCCACAAGGCTATCCATGCGCATCCCACGGCCGGACGGCGGCCCAGCCTGGAGAACACCCATGTGGCGGAGAGGGCGGCGAGCATGCCGAGAGAGGCCACGAAGGCATATCCGGGCAATTTGATGTAGTAGATGAAGTAGCCCATTTGCACGATGCCCGCCAACAAGGCGGCCGGCACCAGCGCGGGGATGAAACCCAAAGTGGCGGAGGTGCGAAACGCGGAGCGTATCACGGCGCAGAGGCCCGCCCAAATCAGGAAGAGCAGGGCCACGCCGACAGCCGGATAGTAAAAGAACTGGGTGAAGAAACAAGCCGCCCATTCCAATGCGCCGCCGGGATAAATCTCAAACGTGTGGTAGAAGGTGGAACCGGGCAGGAACAAGTTGAGTTCTTGCATGCGGAACAAGGTTTCTTGCTCGTAGGCGTAAAGCGCCACGCCCAAAACGATAGGCACGATGAGCCCGTAGAACCAGCGGAGAAGGGGGGCGGCAATGCGCGCGGCTGTCCGCTTTCCGGATGCTTGTACGGCAGCCGGGGCTTGCGGGTCAAAAGGTCGGGAAAAGTCTGTGTTCATGATATTTCAGCCTTTTTTTCTTGAGATGTTCGGTTTTTGTTCTTCAAAGTTAGTGATTATTGGTACGCAACTGCAATATTTTAAGGAAAACTTTGCAAGAAAGAGGAAAAACGAACAAAATTCGTATCTTTGCATTATGTTTCTTAAAACAGTAATAACCGCGTCTGGTGACGCACTAAAACAAATTACCATGCTTAAACAAATCATGTTTTCTTGTGCTTGTCTGGCGGCATTGTCGGCCAGTGCGCAGAAAGACACACCTTGGTGGCTGGATCCCGAGGTGAACGAAGTGAACACCATGCCCCCGAGGGCGGCGTTTTTCGCATTTGAGACGGAACAGCTGGCGCAGGAAGGCCAGAAGAACCGCTCGGAGCGCTACCTCTCGCTCGAAGGGAAGTGGAAATTTAATTTCTCCAAAGACCATGATAAAGCACCGAAGGGATTTTATGCTTTGGATTATGACGACTCGCAGTGGGTGGACTTCCCCGTGCCGGGAATCTTGGAGGTGAACGGCTATGGCGACGCGACGTACAGGAATGTCGGCTATGCCTGGAGCAACCAGTTCGCGCCCAATCCGCCCTTTGTGGAGGAACTGAACAATTACACCGGCTCTTACCGCAAGATGGTGACCGTTCCGGCCGACTGGAAAGGGGAGAAAGTATATCTCCACGTGGGTTCGGCCACGTCCAACCTGATGGTTTGGGTGAACGGCAAGTTCGTCGGATACAGCGAAGACAGCAAAGTGTCTGCCGAGTTCGACCTGACGAAGTATCTGAAGCCGGGGCAGAAGAACCTCATCGCCATGCAGGTGATGCGCTGGTGCGACGGCTCTTATCTGGAAGACCAGGACTTCTGGAAACTTACGGGTATCGCCCGCGAGGTGTATCTCTATTCCCGGCCTGAGACGCAGGTCACCGACTTGTTCCTCACTCCGGATTTGGTGAATAACTATCAGGACGGGACGCTGGACGTGAAGCTGGAAACAGCCGACGCCAAGGGCAAGACCGTGAAATTCTCGCTGAAGGATGCCGAAGGCAAGGAAGTGGCCTCGCAAACGGCACAAGTGGGCAAGGATGGCAAGGTGGAAGTGGACTTCGAGGTGAAGAACCCGCAGAAGTGGACCGCCGAGACGCCCAACCTCTATTCTTTGTACACCACGCTCATGGATGGCAACGAAGTGTCGGAAGTCATTCGCCAGAACGTGGGCTTCCGCAAGGTGGAGATCAAGAACGCCCAAGTGCTGGTGAACGGCAAACCGGTGCTCTTCAAGGGTGTTAACCGTCATGAGATGGACCCGCTGAGTGCTTATGTGGTGTCGGTAGACCGCATGTTGCAGGACATCCAAATCATGAAGGAACTGAACGTCAATGCCGTTCGTACGTGCCACTATCCCGACGATCCGCGCTGGTATGAGATGTGCGACAAGTATGGTATTTATATGGTGGCCGAGGCTAACATCGAAAGCCACGGAATGGGATACGGCGACAAGACGCTGGCCAAGAACCCCGACTTTGAGAAGGCTCACTTGGAGCGCAACGAGAGCAACATCAAGATTTATAAGAACCATCCGTCCATCATCTTCTGGAGCTTGGGTAACGAGGCCGGCTATGGTCCGAACTTTGAGAAGGCTTACGACATGGTGAAAGCCTACGACCCGAGCCGTCCTTGCCAGTATGAGCAGGCTGGGCAAAACGGAAAGACGGACATCTTCTGCCCGATGTATTACGGCTACGGCGGTTGCGAGGCTTACTCCAAGGGTGACAATCCGCGGCCTCTCATCCAATGCGAATACGCCCATGCCATGGGAAATTCCATGGGTGGCTTCAAGGAGTATTGGGACTTGGTGCGCAAGTATCCGAAATACCAAGGCGGCTTCATCTGGGACTTCGTTGACCAGGGATTGCGCGTGAAGAACAAACTGGGCAATTACATTTACGCCTATGGCGGCGACTTCGGACGTTTCCCCGCGAGCGACCACAACTTCAACAACAATGGTATCATTAACCCCGACCGCATGCCCAATCCGCATGCCAACGAGGTGCGCTACTATTATCAGAACATCTGGGCTACGCCGAAGGACCTGAAAACCGGAGAGATTGAAATCTATAACGAGAACTTCTTCAAGTCGCTGGAGGACGTGAACCTGCAGTGGACATTGGAATTGGAAGGAAAGGTCATCGCCAGTGGACAGAATAGCTTGGACGTGCCGGCACAAGAGCGCCGCACCATCAAGCTCAACGGTTACCAGGCACCGGAGAAACCGGAAGGCGAACTGGTGTTGAATCTGGACTTCGTGCTCAACCAAGCTGAACCGATGCTCAAGGCCGGCTATGCCGTGGCACGCGAGCAGTTCGTGGTGAATCCTTACACCTTCCCCACGATGGAGACGGTATGGGCCAATGCCAAGGCGGCTTCCGAGGAAGCGGGCGGCCTGACGGTGGAGAAAGAAGACAAGGCATCATGGCTTACGCTCACGGCCGGCAACACGTCCGTGACCTTTAACCGCTGGACGGGATGGATTGACTATCTCGACGTGGATGGCAAGCCCATGTTGGAAGAGGGATACTCCATCAAGCCCGACTTCTGGCGTGCACCGACCGACAATGACTACGGTGCAAACGCGCAGCGGAAACTGCGTGCATGGAAGGAGCCCGCGATGAGAATGAAATCATTCGACGTGAAGTGGGGCGAGAACGACGCGGACAAGCATGTCGTGGTGGTCTACGACATGCCGTCGGTGGAAGCTTCGCTGACCATGACCTACACGCTGACCACGGCCGGCGAGTTGGTGGTGAACGAGGCCATGACGGTGAACAAGGACGCGAAAGAAAAGCCCGAACTGATGCGCTACGGCATGCAATTAGTGATGCCTAAGGCTTACAGCCTGCTGACGTTCTACGGCAAGGGACCGGGCGAAAACTACATCGACCGCAACAACGGCGACCGTCTGGGAGTCTACAACGCGAAGGTGGCCGACCAATATTGGGGCTACGTGCGTCCGCAAGAGAGTGGAAACAAAACCGAAGTGCGCTATTGGCAGGTGAAGGACGAGGCCGGCAAGGGCTTGGAATTCTACTCCTTCGCACCGATGGAGTGCAGCACGCTGAACTTCCTTGCGGAAGACCTGGACGACGGCATGGACAAGTATGCCCACCAGAGCCATTCGGGCGACCTGATTCCGCGCGACTTCAGCGTTGTCAAGCTGGCGCTCCGCCAGCGCGGTCTGGCTTGCGAGAACAGCTGGGGAGCCATACCTTTGGAGAAGTACCGCATGGCTTACCAAGATTATGACTTTACTTACGTGATTCGCCCGTTGTAATCCGGCGCGGATTCCGGTAAGGATATTTAATGGAGGGACGGTTTCGCAAAGAAGCCGTCCCTTTTAAATTTTGTTGTTTCCCGACAAGAACCGGATGAGGGCTCAGTAGGAATCCAATGGGGACAGTCGTATGTTTCAGCGGTTCCGGAAAGGGAAGAAAGACGGCCCTCGGAAACTCCCTTGCCTGTTTCGATGGCGCAGGCCGCTTCTTGTCGCGAAGGTGCCAAAAAGCCGGCGGACGGCAACAAGCCCCCAATGATCATTTTGTCAAAACGTCAAGACAGCGCTTGCGAGAACCGCGCAAACGGGCGCGGGGCGGGAACAGGACGGAAATGCGCGAACCATACGCGCCCAAGGGAATGCAGGATGAAAGCCGAAAGCCGGTTCCCGCGACATTTTGCCGCCCGCCACGGAACGCCGTGCGGCCGGAGCCCTCCCCCCGCGTCAGTCCCGCAAGGGGAATGGCTTGCAAAAGGACAAACGGGATTTGCATGCGGGCGGACTTCATCCAGAGCGTGAAATGCCCTCCGAAGCCCTGTTTTTCCCGTCTTTCTGCACCCGCAAGGAATGCCTTGCGGCAGAAAAGTTTCGTTTTTGCGGAAGGCGGTTCGTTTCTTTGCGGAAAGCGATTCTGTTTTTTCCGCGAAAAAACGACTGCCGGGACGGAGAAATGCTCCATACAAACAGTTTTTCCGTCCGCGTTTTAACAGTCCGGCCCCTTTTTGCGGCGTTCCGTCCTGTCATTGAAACATGGAAGCGAAGGGAAAGCCTTTCTTTCTGGCAGGAAAATCCGTGCTTTGGTGACAATCCGTCACAGGTGTTGTAGCTGGTTCCTCTACTGGATTTCTACTGAACCGGGTGAGATTTGCCGTTCGTGTCTTTCGCCTCGTTCTGAACGGCTACGGATTCATTGGCCGTTGCTTTTGAACTGTATGGGTTTCCCGTTTCGCGTGATGCCTTCGGCTTCGATGCTGATGGCGGTTGGTTTACTGTTGTTGTAGAGCCGGACGGTGGCTTTCCCTTCCTTGTCGAACTTCACGTCGGGCATCCAGAGCAGTGTGCGGCGGTGGTCCTTGACGTCGGGCAGCGGGCGTCGGCTGTAGTCGGGACTGTAAAAGTCGTCGCACACGGCGTAGCCGCGCAGGACGTAGTGGCGGTCGCGGTAAGTTCGTTGGTAACCTCCGTCGGGAAAGAGGCGGTAGTCGATGATGACTTCCGGCTGGTTGCTTTGTTCGTATCTCCAGCTGCCTTGTTCGCGTGGGGCATAGTCGGTGTAAATATAGAGTTTGTCCAAGTTGCGTAGCAGTCGGTATTTCTTGATGGTCTCTTTGGAGATGCTGACCGCTTTTGCCTGGGGAACTTCTATTTCCACGTCCCATTCATGTTTCCTCAAACTGTTGCGCCAGTCCACGTTTTCGTTGGCTTTCAGGTTTTGCGCCTTTCCGTTGTATTGTTCTTGGATGAAATAGCGGCGGTCGAGTCCCATGTCGGCCACTGTGGCCACGGCCACCTGTTGCGAGAAGGTGCGCCAGTCGTGTTTCCCGCCGTTGAGTCCGTAGTCGGCGGCAAGGTTGAAGGCGTCATAGGCATCCATTACCACGGCCGGTTTGTTGCGGTCCAATTTGCGCAGTCCGCCCTTCTTGGTGCTCACTTGTACGGCGGGGAGCCTGCGGTTGGTGAAGGACAGGGAGTCGGAGGGCATGGCGGAATCCACAAGGATACTGGCGTCCTGATAGTAGCTGTAAGGCTTTGGAAATTTTGGAAAGAAGGGGTCCAACTTCACGTAGAAGAGCGGTTCGGCAGTTTCGTCGTTGAATCCTTTGCTATATTTTTCCGTGAATGCCATGTGCGGGGCGATGTCGGCGTCGGTGCCTGTCAGTTCGAGAATGTAGTTGCCGTAAAGTTTGGGTGTCGGTATACAGAACGATCCGTTTTCCGTTTTCGCCATCTGGTTCAATGTTTCTTCCCCTTGCGAAAACGAAGCGAAGATATTGGCTTCTTTGTCCATCTTGGGAATGAGCGTACCATAGATTTGCTGCAGCGACATTCCTCGATATTCCCATGCGCAGTTTTCCGTGGTATTAAAGTCAATGGGTTGGGTTAAGTCAGTCTTCATCAAGGTCGTGATAAAACTGCGTTCCCCGGGTTCGTTGTCGGGGAAGAGCGAGTACCCTCGGTGCACGCTGCCGTTAAGTGTCTGCCGCGTCTCCGGAGGGCTTTGCGGCTCAAACGGTTCGATGCCGGCCATGGTGCGCCATTCGTAGCGCCTCCATCCCTGCACCATCAGGAGCAGGTCCAACGCCTGCCGCCGGATGTTGTCGTCGGCCTCGAAGTAGTAGCCGGGATTCTCCACGAACCCGCGTATCTCGCTGGCGAGGAGCATCTCGGTGAGCATGGTGCCGTTGTCGTAGGAGAACTCCTCGGTGGCGCGGTCGCGCACGGCGAGGGAGAGTCCGGCCACGGAGTCGGTCGGGTCGGAGAGTTGCAGGCGTAGGGTGATGGAGTCGAAGGGCTCGTATTGCGTCCGGATGCCGGAGACGTCCAGCCGCGGGGCGTCATAATCGTGGTGGTTGACGAAGAAGAGGCGGTCGGCATAGATGCGTCCTTCGGCGTTGAAGACGGTGAGCTGGTTGACGCCCGTGGGGAGCGAGTCCAAGGGGATGGAAACGGAGGTTTCCCCGTTTAAAGGCCGGTAGAAGCGGCTCACGCCCTGGCTCATGACATGCAGTGCAAGCGGCCCTTCCGCGCCCACGGCCTGCACCCTTGCCACCACGGCGCTGTCATCCTGCACGACGGTGAGGGCGCATCCGCTCTCGGTCACTTCGGGCAAATCTTTCTCATAGCTGTTGCCGCGCAGGGAAAAGACGGCCTGATAGCCTCCCGATGGTGAAATGTCTTTCAGGGGGAACACGGCCCTTCCGCGTTCGTCCGTCCGGCACCGTGCCACCTCCTGCTTGTCCTTGTCCCGGATGGTGATGTCCACGCCTTTCAGGTGTTCCCCCTCTTCGGTGTTGAGCTCCAGCGCCACCCGCCCGTCCGTTCCGGCCACGAGCTGTCCGCCTTCGGGATAGAAGCGCAGGTCGGTTTCCGGTTTTCCGGAGCGGGTCTTGTGGTACCGCCGCAAGGGGCGCACGGTCATGTCCTTGGGATATCGCCCCTCTTCCTCGGGCTTGTCGTAGACGGGGAAGACGCGGGAATAGAGCTTGTCGTAGTCGCGGAGGAAGTCGCGCGCCATGTCGGCGTTGTAGAATGCGTCCACGATCCAGCCGCCGTGTGGGTGCTCCCGCTGTCCGAAGTTGAGCATCCACCGGGTGTAGGCCCGCAGTTCGTAGTATCCGGCATAGAGCGAGTCTTCCAACACGAACATGCCGTTGGCCATCCCGTCCGGCATCTCGAGTTGCTGTTGCTCCACGACGTATCCGTCGGGCGTGAGCAGTTCCACGTAGAGGATTTTGCTCAGTTCCGTGAGTGTCCTCTTGTCGCTTTGCGTCACGTAGCCCTTATACCAAATCGTGTCGCCGACGAAGTAGCACGTGTTGTCGAGGTGCAGGTACACCTTCTCCTGCGGCAGTATTTGTCCGAGGACCTCCACTTTTTGGTAGAGGGAGTCGGTTCCTGCTGTAGGCTGCGCCGTAACAGACAGGATGGAAATGAACAGCATGAAGCAAAGTGACAATCTTTTCATATCTATGCCGATTTTTTTTATTCTCCGGTTTGATGCCATAGTTACATTAATTGGGACGAACCTTTCTCCATTTCGTGGGATTCAGGATGTCTTCCTTTGCAAAGTTATATCATATAAGAGGTATTTTCCAAAAAAACGTGTTGACAACTTCATTTTTCGGAGGCTCTGCATTTGCTTGTTAATCAATATGGAAACACTTATTAAAGTGTTTATCTTTACTGATTTGTTGAATTAACTTTTGATAACGCATAAAAAGACGAGGTTCAGAGGCGATTTTCTCATTTCCTTATGGAGACTCTTGATGTTCCGGTTGGAGGGGTCTGTCGGTTCGTCCGTACATTTTTGACGGTTCCGCCGGTATGCCTTGTCTTCCGTGCGGGGAAGTCTTGTGCAGGGCGTATGTCGTGGATTTTTGTTTTTCGAGATTCCGAATATGTGGTTGTGGAGGCGGGGTGTCTCCGTCGGCGGCATTCGGGGGCAGTTTCCATGTCGGCAGAGGAGCGCCGTGCTGTGTTTCGGATTGTACTTTGCGGAGAGTACTTGAGTACTCTGCGGCAAGTACTCGAATACTTTCCGCAAAGTACGCTGGCGCGCTCCGCACGGGCTGTCACGGCATTCCGCAGCGGAACAACCGGGAAGGCGAACGGATTTTTTGAGGGAACCGGTCTCCGGAAGGGAGGCGGCATGCTGCCATTATGTCATGAAAAGCGAGCATGGCAGTCTGTTCGCCTTAAACGCGATGTCCCCGAATGGCATGACAGCCATTCGGGGGCATTGCATTTTGCTGATTGTCGCAATCGACGGAGAATCCCGTTGCTGTCCGGGGAATCCGGGACGCGGTAAAGGCTTTTTTAAGGCACCAGCACCTTGGCGGTTTGCGCGCCGCACTTCACAATGTAGATGCCGCGGGAGAGATGCGCGGTGGCGGACACCTGCTGGCCGCCGACGGCATGCACGGTGTAGTGGCCTTCGGCTCCTTCCACGACGATGCGTCCGTCGCAGGCATACGCCTTGAAGCCGTTTTGCTGCCGGATGGCCTGGATGTTGTCACCGCCGCCATTGCCGTCGCTGACGGCAATCCATCCCAAGTAGTCGCCGTTCTGGCTGGCGAAGTCCGTGGGGGCGTCGGTGTTCGTCTCGTCTTTCTGGCGGATGACCCTGACACCCGTAGTGGCGGGCACGCCTTGTGCGTTCAGCTGGCTGTCGTCGGTTTCATATTCCGAGAGCCTGTAGACGGAAGCCGCCTCGTAGTTGTCGGTCTGCGGCCCGATGATCATGAAGGGGTTGAAGAGGCTGACGGCATTGCCCTGCTCGTCGACCAGCGGGACGAGGCGCGCGCGGCGTCCGTCCACGGGGTCGGTCAGGTTGCGCCCCACGGTCAGCACCTTTCCGTCGTCCATGGTGGCCGTTCCCGGTGTGGCCGCAGCGTAGTAGATGTACTGTCCCACGAAGGAACTGCTGGTGATGGCCGCCTGGCGCATCAGTTTGACGGCAAATCCCTCATTCGTGATGTTCCACACCTTGGCCATGTAGGGGTAGGCCTTGTAGCGCGAAACGACGGTGGCGATGACTACCGGCGTCACGCCTTCGGGAAACGGAGTCGCGAAGCTGATCCATGTGCTGTCGGCCGTGATGCGGTCGCTGCTTTCGCCCACTTGCAGGGTGATGTCGCCGAACTGGCGCGTCCCTTCGGCAAGCACCATGAAATCGGTGGTCTCGTCGCCGGAAATGTTCCGGTCGTAGTCACCGTAGTTCCAAGGAAAGGCGCCGTAGGTGAAGTGGTCGTCCGAGACGTTGGACACCATGTTGGTGGGCACGACCTTGGAGTTGTTGTAGGAAATCAGGCCCATGAGCACGGCCGCCTGGCCTTCGCCGATGGCGTCGAAGTCGGTGTCGAATTCCACCATGTCCTTCACGTTGAGCGTGCCGTACTGGAAGCCGGGCTGTCCTTGCGCGGCCACCAGCGAGATTTGCGCTTCGCGCGTGTAGCGCTCTTGGCCGTCGATGTCATAGTTGTGCACACGGTAGGTGTACACGCCCGGTTCGAAGTCCTCGGGGAAGGTTTCGGTGTAGAGATAGTCGGTCCGCTCTGCACAAGGGAATACCTGCACCGTCTGCCACTCGCCGTCGTTGAAGCGCATCTCCAGTCGGGCCGAGTCGGTGAACTCCATGTTGGGGTTGGTCCAGCGCACTTCGAGCTCCCGGTCTCTTTCGTCGTAGCTGGCGCGGAAGTTGGTGGGGCTTTTCTGCACCACGCGGGGCACATACTCGTAGGCCTTGTTGTAGCCCATGCCGGACTTCATGTCGGCATACCACTCGCCAAGGATGGAGAGGCCCGTGCCGTACTTGTAAAGCAAGGAGCAGTCGGCCTCGCGGTTCCAGTAGGCGTAGCGCTCGATGTAGGGCCAGCTGTTCCAGTTGGTGAGCACCTTGCTCATCACGTCGTAGTTCTTCTGCTGGTTTTCGATGGAGAAGGAGCGGTCGGTGGCGAAGATGCCGTTGTTGTTCCACGAGGCTCCCCACACGAACTCCGACACCCAGATGGGGCGCTTGTAGCGGTCGTACCATCCCTGCAGCTGGTTGTTCAGGTTCCATTCGGGCCAATAGCAGTGCATGTCGAGGATGTCGCACCGCCAGCCGCGTGCGTCGATGGAGTCCATGAAAGCGTACATCCAGTTGAGGCTGCCGTCGTGGGAAGAGGGCGAGCAAAGGCGCATGCCCGTGGCCATCAGGTTTTCCCAGTTGTTCAGCACGGTCTCCACGTCCTGCGGGTGGTCGTCGGCGCTGTTGCCCGGCTCGTTGTTGGTCTGCATGTGGGGCGACTGCGTGACGCTGCCGCAGACCGACACGGAAGGCCAATCCTCGTAGATGTGGTGGGGCACCCATTCGGCGTCCGGAAGGCGGTCGGCATTGCCCTGGCCCCAGTCGTAGCACCAGGTGACGTTGAGGGCGTTGACGATTTCTTCGCTGGCATCGCTGGCAATGCCCTTCTTCTCATAGTTGTACCACTTGAACACGCGGTAGGACGAAATGCGCTGGTCCATCTCCTTGGGCAGCGAGGCGAACTCGAGGTCTGCCTGGTCGGCGATGAAGCAACGGCTGTAGCCGCGTCCGGCGGGATTGTTGGAGAAGGTCACCATGTAGCCCCTCTTGAGCTTGAAACTGCGGATGCGGTTGTTGAGCTTGGCCGTGGTGAGGGTGTTCATGTAACCGTTAGAGTGCTCGAGGCCGAAGTCGTTGACCGACTCGCCGCCGAAGTCGGGTTCGGAGTATACGGTGAGGGGCTTGAAGTCCTTGCCATAGGGCATGATGATGGCGCCCGAGGCATACATCTTCACCTGGCAGTTCTCGTCGTTGACGGCGGCTTCGCCGTTGATGGTGATGTAGCCCAGATAGCTGATGGCCTTGCTCGGGCGGATGTTCTCCAGGATGACGACGGCATGCTCCGTGTTGGCAATGTCTACGCTGCCGGTCGTTGTGAACGGTTCGTCGCCGGTGATGACGTAGTCCACGTCGTCGGTGAGGGTGACCGCCGAGGCCACCTGTTCCACCTTCTCGATGGTGTTGTCGGCTATGGCCGCGTGGGTGAGCGCGAGGGCCGCTGCAAAAGTCAATAATTCTTTTTTCATGATGTGAAAGGTTGGTTTTCGTTAATGGTGTGTGGGACTTTTCCCAACACCTTTATTTGGTGTTGGGAAAAGCTTTTTCCAGTCGTTTCAGTTCTTTCTTCGTGATGGCGATGACCGTGCCGTGGCGCGGAGTGAACGCTCCCTGTGTGGCCGTGTCCTGCACGCGCTTGAAGCTCATCAGGTCTTTGCTGGTGCAGAACTGGTAGTGGCCGTTCATGTAGCAGTCGTACATCAGCACCCAGTCGCCCTCGATGCGTTGGAACACGCCGGAGCCTTCCACGGCCTTGTCGGTGTCCTCGAACGTGCCGGGCAGCAGTTCCCACTGCGCGAAGTCGTGCAAGTCCTTGGTCTGGTATTGGCGGATGCCTTTCTTCTGCTCGCCTTCGGTTTTGAAGAACACGTGGTAGGTGCCTTCCTCGTCCTGCACGATGTCGGTGTCGATGGCCGATTTCTTATAGTCGAACAGCACCTTCGGTTCGCCTTCCAGGTCGCTGAAGTCCTCGTTGGCGTATGCCCAGAACACTTTGTCGTAGGGACAGCTGCCGTCGTCGGTGAGGATGGAGAAGTAGACCATGTATTTCTTGGCCTTCTTGTCGTAGATGGTTTGCGGCGCCCATACGCGGGTGACATGTGAGAACATGGTGCCGGCGTATTTCTCGGGGAAGTGCACGGTGTGGTGTTCCCAACTTACCATGTCCTTGCTGCGCATTAGCACGATGCCGCGGTTGGAAGCCCATCCCTCGCTGGAACGCATGTCGGTGACGACCATGTAGAAGTAGCCGTCCTCGCCCCTGAGGATGTGCGGGTCGCGCACGCCCTTCTTCAGCGAGATGGTGTCGGAGGAGATGACGGGGCGCCCGTCGTTGAGCGGGGTGTAGTTGTAGCCGTCGTGGCTGATGGCATAACAGATTTGTTCCTGTTCGGGTGCGTTGCCCGTGAAATAGGTGAACAGATAAGCCACTTTCTTCTTGGCTTGGAGGGTTGCGGCGCCGGCGAACAGGCAGGCGCAGGTCAGGCAAAGGCCCAATACGAGTCGTAGGTTCTTTCTCATGATTACAATAAATAGGTTAATAAATAATCAAAAGTACAAAAAAACGCCTTTGTCGCTTTTTCTCCGGCCGATAATTAACGAACTTTAATTTCTCTTGCGCTTTTCGCGGATGGATTCGGCAATGGCCCATTGTATGGCGGCTTCTTCTTCCTTCCCGCTGCGGGCCAGTGCGTCGCCGAAGAGTTCGTGCGCCTTGGCGTGTCCGGGCTTGAGCGACACGGCCTTGTCGAAGTCGGCCACGGCTTGTTCGGTGCGGCCGCAAAGCAGGTGGTTCTTCCCGCGGTTGTAGTAGACCTTGAAGTTGGGCGCGGAGAGTGCGGCGGCGAGGTTGAAGCATTTGAGCGCTTCGTCGCAGTCGCCCAAGTCCTGCAGAGTGACTCCCTTGCGGACATAGGCGTCCACGTAGCCGGGATCGAGGGACAGCGCCTTGTCGTAGTTGGCCAAAGCCGCGCGGGCATTGTGGGCCTGCAGGATGGAGACGTTGCCCAGTTCGTAGTATTCCCGTGCATATCGCTTCATCAGGTTCTGGTTGTCGGCCAGTTGCTGTTTCAGCCGTTCGTTTTCGGCCTTGAGGCGCTGGATGATGTGGAGCTTCTTGCAGATGAGGCGTTTGACCGCGGGTTTCTCGATGTCGTAACGGCTGTGTATGGCCACGAAGAGATGGTCGAGGCATTCGCGGAACAAGCCCTGGTCGAAGGCCTGCACGGCCGCTTGGTATTCGATGTCCGCCTTGGCTTGTTTCAGGGCCAGCTCGATGGCCTGTTGGTCGTTGAACTGGCGGGAGAAATTGATGATTTCCGGTTTGACGAAGATGTCGGAGCGCGAAATCTGCTTCCTGAGCGTGATGCCCTGCAGCGAAGTGCAACGGCTCAGGGCCACGTAGACCTGTCCGCCGGCGAAGACGCCCCCGGTGAAGTCGATGGTCACCTTGCGGAACGTCAGGCCCTGGCTTTTGTGAACGGTGATGGCCCAGGCCAGCCGCAGGGGAAACTGTCTGAAGGTGCCGAGTTCTTCCTCTTCAATCTTTTTTTCTTCTTCGTTGTACGTGTAGCGCATGTTGCTCCACACTTCGCGTGTGACTTCCAGCTCGTGGCCCTCTTCCGTGGTGACGTAGATGCGCCCGTTCGTCTCGTCGATGGCCGATATGACGCCTAATGTGCCGTTCACCCACCGCTTGTCCATGTCGTTCTTGACAAAAATGACCTGCGCGCCGGGTTTCACTTCCAGCTCCATCAGGGTGGGGAGCGAACTTTCGGGGAAGTCGCCTTGGATTTCGCCGGTGAAGGTCGTGGGCGAAGAGTCTATCTCGGCCAGTTTCTGGCGGTTGATGAAGTCCACATTGTCGCGCCGCGTGGCAAGGGTGATGTTCAGACCGTGGTCCGTCTTCCCGTCGTCGGGATGGTCGTAACGGCTGTTGAGGAGTTGGAGGTCGGCGTTTCCGGCCACGTTGGTGCGGATATGGTCGAGTACGGCAATGAAGGCGGCATCCTGCTGCCGGTACACCTTCTTCAGTTCGATGGACACGAGGCGCATTTCCCGGAACACTTGGGCCGAGAAGAAATAGGGCGAGGGATAGTAGCGGTTCAGCATCTCCCGTTCGTCGGCCTTGACCACCGGTTCGAGTTGGAATATGTCCCCCACGAGCAGCAGCTGCTTGCCGCCGAAAGGGTCCCGGGTGTTATGTCCGTAGAGTCGCAATACGCGGTCGATGAAGTCTATGATGTCCGCCCGCACCATGGAGATTTCGTCGATGATGATGAGTTCCACCTCGCGGATGAGCTTCTGGTGGGCGGAGTTGTATTTCAGGAAGTCCTTGAGCCGGCGTGTGCTGAAGCGCGGGTCGTCGGGCAGGAGCGGATAGAAGGGGAGTTTGAAGAAACTATGGAGCGTGCTGCCACCGGCATTGATGGCGGCAATGCCGGTGGGGGCCAGCACGACATGTTTCTTGCGCGTGTGGGCGCATATATATTTTAATAAGGTAGACTTGCCCGTTCCGGCTTTCCCCGTGAGGAAAACCGAATTGCGGGTGAATTGTACCAGCTTTAGCGTAGACTGGAATTCCGGGTTGCGGGTATCTATTTCGGGCTCTTCTTTCAAAGCTTTATGTTTCAGTATACGATACTCCCCGCGGGTGGTTCTTCCGTGTCGGGGGCCGCTTCGTCGGGGGTGTCGGCTTCGCTTTCAGCCGACGGGCCCGGTGCGTGCGTTTCAGTCGGTTGCTCCATACCGGGCTGGAGCAATACCCCCAGCGAGTCGCCTGCCGCTCCGGCGGAATCGGTGGAGAGGGAGTCGGGCACCGGGTAGTAGCTGTCGCAGATGTAGCACGACTTGTCTATGTCCTCCAGCGGTTCCTTGGGGAACTTCTCGCGGTATTTGGCGAAGCGGTCGTCGAGCAGCACGTCTTGGATGAAGTTGCCGAAGATGGGCAGGGCCGTGCGGCTGCCTTGTCCCAGCGCACCGGTGCGGAAGTGGATGCTCCGGTACTCGCCGCCCACCCATCCGCCGGCTACCAGCTTGGGCGTGACGCCCACGAACCAAGCGTCGGAATGGTTGTTGGACGTGCCGGTCTTTCCGCCGAATTCGGAATATTTCAAGACCGGATGGATGTAACTCCACAATGCTGCGGTGGTGCCTCCGGGCTCCGTCAGTCCGCCGCGCAAAAGGCGTTGCATGAAGAAGGCGGAGCGGTAGGGGATGGCTTGCTGCTCTTCGAGTTCTGCCGCATAGAGGATGTTGCCGTCGCGGTCGAGGATTTTGGTGATGAGTATGGGGGCGCTCACCCGTCCGTCGTTGATGACCGTGCAATAGCCGTTGACGAGTTCCAGCAAGTTCACGTCCGAAGAGCCGAGGCTGAGCGACGGGGTTTCGTGCAAGGGTGATTCAATGCCCATGGCGTGTGCCGTTTGTGCCACGTTGTGGATGCCCATCTCGTATCCGAGTTTGACGGCGATGCTGTTGATGCTTTGGGCGAAGGCCGACTTCAGGGGCATGGCGGCACCGGAGAAGGTGCCGTTGGCATTGTGGGGAGTCCATTTGGTAGGCTTTCCGTCAATGGTATCGGGATATTGCATCCATTCGTCCACGCGCGTGTCGCACGGTGTCAGTCCTTGGTTCATGGCTTCGGCATAGACGAAGAGTTTGAAGGTGGAACCCGGTTGGCGCATGGCCGTCACCTTGTCGTATTTCCACGAACCGAAGTCGATGTCGCCGACCCAAGCCTTGACTTGGCGCGTGTCCGGTTCTATGGCCACGAAGCCGCAGTGCAGGAATTTGACCATGTAGCGGATGGAGTCCATCGTGCTCATTTCAGCTTCCATCGGTCCGTCGTAGCTGAAGACCTTGACCTTGTGGGGCTGGTTGAGGTAGAACGTAATGGAGTCCGGTTGGTCGGGGAAGCGCTTGGCCAAATATTTATAGTGTGTTGTCTTTTTGGCCAAGTCTTCTATGAAGTTCGGGATTTCCCTGTGGCGCTCGTCTTGCCAAGGGTTGGTGTTGCCCCAATGCTGGTAGAAGCGTTGCTGGAGAATTTCCATTTGCTTTTTGGCCGCCTCTTCCGCGTATTTTTGCATGCGGGTATCCAGTGTGGTGTAAATCTTCAAGCCGTCGGCGTACAAGTCCAGTTTGTTTTCGCTGTCGCAGCCGGCGATTTTCCCTTCTTCGCACAAGCGGTCGATGTAGGCCGGTAGTTCTGCGCGGAAGTAGGGGGCGATGCCGTCGTAGCTGCTTTCTTCTCTGGGCGGGTTGACCAGCATGGGCAGGGCCATAAGGGAGTCCAGCTGCGCGTGTGTGGCTTGTTTTCCGTTGATGATCAGATGCCCGTGGTCGTATAAGTTCGTGAGTACAACGTTGCGCCGTTGGGTACTGTTTTTGGGGTTCAGCTTAGGGTTATAGGTGGAAGTGGCCTTGAGCAGTCCCACGAGAGTGGCGGCCTGCTCGTATGTCAGCTTGTCAGGTGTGGTGTTGAAGTAGGTGCGGCAAGCTGTCTTGATGCCGAACGAGTTGCTGCCGAAGTCCACGGTGTTGAAGTACATGGTGAGGATTTCCTCTTTCGTGAAGATGGATTCCAGTTTGACAGCCACTATCCATTCCTTGGCTTTCATGACCAGAATTTTCACTCCGGGGATTTTTCCCAGGAGCCCTGTGGAGTATTGTGTCCGGACCCGGAACATGTTTTTGGCCAATTGCTGGGTGATGGTGCTGGCTCCGCGGGCGTTTCCTTGCGCGATGTCTTTGATGGCAGCGAAGAGACCTTGAAAGTCAATCCCGTGGTGGCGGTAGAAGCGCTCGTCTTCTGTGTCTATCAAGGTCTGTATGATAATGGGCGAGATGTCTTCATACTCCACGGGAGTACGGTTCTCGCTGAAAAAACGTCCGATCAGCACGCTGTCCGCACTGTAGATTTCGGATGCCTCGCTGTTGACAGGATGCTCAATGTCTTTGAGTCCGGGCGATTTTCCGAAGAGGTAGAGGAAATTGTTGTCCACGGCGACCAGCAAAAGGATGAAGGCGATGATGCAGGTGACCAGCCAGCTGGCCGTCTTCTTGTACCAAGGGCCGCGGTATAGTTTGGTGAATTGTGTCCAGGCTTTCTTCAGCCCAGTGCTTGTCTTTCGGAGTATGCGGTTCATGCAAATGGAATTAATCGGGTTGAACGGGCATTTGTCTGAGCAAAATTAGAAAAAGTTTATCGGATAATCACCTTTTCCAGTAGTTTTTTTATGCCGTGTTCGTCTTCCGGGTGGAACCAGTTGATGGAGGGGTCGCGACGGAACCAAGTCATTTGCTTTCGGGAATAGATACGTGTGTTCTGCTTGATTTTCTCCACGGCGAAATCCAAAGTCCAGTCACCGTCGATGTAGTGGAACATTTCCTTGTATCCCACGGTGTTCAACGCGTTGGTATTCCGGTAGGGGAGCACGCGGCGTGCTTCGGCTTCCAAGCCTTGTGCCACCATCTCGTCCACGCGATGGTTGATACGGTCGTAGAGCTCCTCGCGTTCGCGGCGGAGTCCTATTTTGAGGATGTCGAAAGGGCGCTCCTTGGTTTGGCTGGTGAGGAAGGAGGAATAAGGCTTTCCTGTCATGTAGCAGATTTCCAAGGCATGCACTACGCGTTTGGGGTTTTTGAGGTCTACGGTGCGATAGTATTCCGGATCGAGAAGTTTCAGTTCACGGCACAAGGTGTCGAGTCCTTCCGTTTCGTATCGTTCCAGCATGATGCGGCGGGTATCATCGTCCACGGTAGGGATGTCGTCGATGCCTTTGCACACTGCATCAACATACATCATGCTCCCGCCCGACAGCAGGGCGAGGGGGTGGCGGGAAAAGAGGATGTCCAGCAGGCGGAGCACGTCGGCTTCGTATTGTGCGGCGCTATAGTAGTCCGTAAGGTCCAGCGTGCCCACGAAGTAGTGTTTGACGCGCTGTTGCTGTTCTGCGGTAGGTGCGGCGGTACCGATAGGCAAGTCGCGGAACAATTGCCGGGAGTCCGCGTTGAGGATTGGAGTGTGCAGGAACTCGGCCAAGTTGAGGCTGAGTTCGGTCTTGCCCACGCCCGTAGGGCCTATCAGTACGACCAGCAGGGGCTTCATGGTTTACTTGTACGGGTCGCCGTCGCTGATTTCGAATCCTTCGGGGTCGAACTCCTCGGCGTCGAAATTTTCGTTGTCCGTGAAGTCTTCGTTCAGGTTGTCCGGCGTTGCAGCCGTGTCTTTCTTCAGGAACTCTTCCACGTCCATGGCTTGCTGCGGTGCTTCCCCATGGCTGCGGCTGCAGACGGGCTGCGGCTGTGGCTGGCCGAAAATGATTTCCGTCAGTTCCATGAAGAACATGCGGTTGCCCAATGGGTCGAACACATAGACCAAGCGTTGCTTCTCGTCTTCCAGCAGTTCGCTCAGGCGGGTGTCTTTCATCAGCAGCACGTCTTCGTCCTCGCGGCTCGTGCCCATGTCCTCCAGCAGTATTTCTTGTTCTTGTTCCCAATGCTTGTTACAGGTGAAAAAGCTGGTGGGCTGGTCGTCGGCGTAGTTGCAGGCAGCCAGGATGGCCTTGTGCAGGTCGTAGAAGCTGGCTTCGGCGTCGATTTTGATTTCTCGTACGAAGTCATCCGCTTCGTTAGAGATGAGGGTAAAACGGTATACCATGGTTCGCAGTTATGATATGGTTAGTGGACGAAGCCCCGTTTTGAGCTTTCGATAAAGTCTATGATATAATCGATTTCCGGTGAAGACGGCACTTCCTCGCGCACTTTCCGCAGCGCTTCGGCCAGTTGGAGGCCGCTTTGCAGGATGATGCGGTAGGTGCTGTGAATGTTTTCGATGACGTCGTTGCCGAAGTTCCTGCGGCGCAGTCCCACGATGTTCAGTCCGCAGTAGGCTGCCGGTTCACGGGCGCACATGCTATAGGGCAGCACGTCTTGGCTGAAGCGCGTTCCGCCGCCCACCATGGTATATCCGCCCACGCGGCAGAATTGGTGCATCAGCACGTTGGCGCTGATGATGGCATGGTCGTCCACCACGATTTCCCCGGCCAGTTTCGTGCCGTTGCCGATGATGCAATCGTCGCCCACGGTGGCATCGTGCGCCACGTGCACGCTTTCCATCAGCAAGTTGCCGCTGCCCACTTTGGTGCGGCCTTTGGCGGCGGTGCCCCGGTTGATGGTGACGTTCTCGCGGATTTTGTTGTTGTCGCCGATTTCGGCGGTGGTTTCCTCGCCCCTAAACTTCAGGTCTTGCGGGACGGCGCCGATGACGGCTCCGGGGAAGATGGTGTTTCCGTTCCCGATGCGTGCGCCGTAGAGTACCGTTACGTGGTTCATCAGTACATTGTTGTCGCCGATTTCCACGTTTTTGTCGATGAAGCAGAATGGGCCGATTTCGCAGTTTTCTCCGATTCTGGCTTCCGGGTCGATGTATGCCAAAGGACTTATTTTGCTCATATATATAATTGATGTCTTACTTGTTCTTTACGATTTGTGCGGTGAATGTAGCTTCCATGACGACGCGTTCGCCCACGAACACATAGCCGCGCATGGAGGAGATTCCGTGGCGGACGGGTGCCAGCAGTTCCACCTTAAATAATAAGGTGTCGCCCGGCACCACTTTCTGCCGGAACTTCACTTGGTCGATGCGTAAGAAGTAAGTGCTCCAGCGCTCCGGTTCGTCCACGGAGTTCAGCACCAGCAGTCCGCCGGCCTGGGCCATGGCTTCGATTTGCAGCACGCCCGGCATGACGGGCTCTTGCGGGAAATGGCCCGTGAAGAAAGGTTCGTTGCTTGTCACGTTCTTCACGGCCACGATGGTAGTGGGGCCCAGTTCGATGACCTTGTCCACCAGTTGCATGGGGTAGCGGTGCGGCAGGAGTTCGCGGATGCGGTTCACGTCCATGATGGGCGGTTCGTTGCAGTCGTAGCCCGGTGCCTGGATTTCGTGTGCGCGTATTTCCTTGCGGATGAGCCGTGCGAACTTGTTGTTGATGGTATGTCCCGGCCGTGTGGCGATGATGCGTCCTTTGATGGGTTTCCCGATGAGGGCCATGTCGCCGATGATGTCGAGCAACTTGTGGCGTGCCGGTTCGTTTTCCCACACCAAGGGCTTGTGGTTCAGGTATCCTTTTTCTTTTGCGTTATGGTGGGGCACTCCGATGGAGTCGGCCAGCCGGTCGAGTTTCTCCTGCGGCATTTCGTTCTCGTAGATGACGATGGCGTTGTCCAGGTCGCCGCCCTTGATGAGTCCGGCGGCCATGAGCTGTTCCACTTCGCGGATGAACACGAACGTGCGGCTGGGAGCTATTTCGCTTTCAAAGTTGTCCATGTTGTCCAAAGTGGCGAACTGGCTGGAGAGCACTTTGGAGTTGAAAGAAATCATGGCGGTGATGCTGAACTGGTCGTCGGGGAGGATGGTGATGCACGAGCCGGTCTCCTCGTCCTTCACTTCCAGTTTCTTGCGGATGATGTAGCAATCCTTGACGGCGTTCTGTTCCGCGATGCCCACGCGCTTGATGTTTTCCACATAGATTTCGGCGCTTCCGTCCAGGATGGGGAGTTCGGGCCCGTTGACCTGCAGCAGGCAGTTGTCCACGCCCATGGCGTACAAGGCGGCCATGGCATGTTCCACGGTGCTGCATCGTGCCTCGCCTCGCCCGAGCACTGTGCCTCTTGTGGTTTCTATCACATTTTCGGCCACGGCGTCTATCACCGGTTGGCCGTCCATGTCGATGCGTTGGATTTTATATCCGTGGTTTTCAGGAGCGGGGTTGAACGTGACGGTCAGGTTCAGTCCCGTGTGCAATCCTTTGCCGTACAAAGAGAAACTTCCTTGTAATGTCTTTTGTTTCAACATGGCGCTTTATTTCTTCTTGTTCAGTAATTCTTTTAGTTCTTCTATTTCCTTCTTCATGCGGTTCACGTCGGTGTACATTTCCGGGAGGTTTTTGAACACGATGCTCGAGCGCGCGAAGTTTTTGGCTTCGATGGCCGGCGAGCCTTGCACGGTGACGTGTCCCTTGCGGATGCTGCCGGCGATGCCGGCTTGTGCGCCGGACCTCACTTGGTCGCCGATGACGGCGTGCCCGGCGATGCCCACTTGTCCGCCGAACATGCACCACTGTCCGATTTTGGTGGACCCGGCCACGCCCACTTGCGCGGACATGACGGTGTTTTCGCCCACTTCCACGTTGTGCGCCACTTGCACCAGGTTGTCCAGTTTGACGCCCTTGCGCACGTAGGTGGAGCCCATGGTGGAGCGGTCCACGCACGTGTTGGCGCCGATTTCCACGTCGTCTTCGATGGTGACGATGCCAATCTGCGGGATCTTGTCATACCCGTGGGGAGTGGGGGCGAAGCCGAAGCCGTCGGCGCCGATGACGCAGCCCGAATGCAGGATGACGCGGTTGCCGATGCGGCAGTCGTGGTAGACCGACACGTTAGGATATAAGATACAGTTTTCCCCCACGGACGCATTGTCGCAGATGGTCGTGTGGGGGTAGATTTGTGTGCCTTTTCCGATGCGCACGTTTTCGCCCACGTAGGCGAACGGGGCGATGTAGCAGTCTTCGCCCACTGTGGCGCTCGGTGCGATGTATGCCAGCGGGTCAATGCCCTTTTTCTTGGGCTTGCTCATTTCATACAGTGTCAGCAGTTTGGCCACGGCGTCGTAGGCGTTGTCCACGCGGATAAGGGTGGCTTGGGTGTCTTTCTCCAGAGTGAGTGCCTTGTCGACCAGCACGATGCTCGACTGTGTGTCGTAGAGGTAATGGGTGTATTTGGGATTGGACAGAAACGAGATGGCTCCCGGCACACCTTCTTCTATTTTGGCAAAAGTGTGCACCGTAGCGTTTTCATTCCCTTCTACCGTCCCTTGTATGAATTCAGCGATTTGCTTGGCGGTAAATTCCATGGCCTTGTGTTATTGTCATTACTAATTTTGCAAATTTCGCAAAAAAAATCGAATTACGCTATATTTTGGCCCATAAAATCGTTCGCGCCCCCGTTTTATGCTTTCTTTTTGGCGCTTTGCGGGGGCGCGGGGCGGTTTTACAGGTTCTGTAGCTGGGCGGCCATTTGCTGTTGCACTTCGCGTGCTTTTTCGGCGGCCGTGGCGGCGAAGTTTTCCGACGGGTCGGCGTAGATGATGGCCCGGCTGCTGTTCACTATCAGTCCGCAGGTGCGGTTCATGCCGTAGCGGCACACTTCCTCCAGCGAACCGCCTTGCGCGCCGATGCCCGGCACGAGCAGGAAGTGTTCGGGGACGATTTTGCGGATGTCCTCGAACATGCGTCCTTGCGTGGCGCCCACCACGTACATCATGTTCTCGTCGTTGCCCCATTCCTGGCTTTTGCGCAGCACTTTCTCGAAGAGGCGTTCACCCTGTGCGTCCTCTGTCAGCTGGAAGTCGTGCGAGCCCTTGTTGCTGGTCAGGGCGAGCAGGACGACCCACTTGCCTTCGTAGCCGAGGAAGGGCGTCACGCTGTCCTCGCCCATGTAGGGGGCCACGGTCAGCGCGTCGAGTTGCATTTCCTCGAAGAAGGTGCGGGCATACATGGCCGACGTGTTGCCGATGTCGCCGCGCTTGGCGTCGGCGATGATGAACTGGTCGGGATAGTTCTCGTTCAGGTACTTGATGGTCTTTTCAAACGCGAGCCATCCCTTCACGCCCATGCTTTCGTAGAAGGCCAGGTTGGGCTTATAGGCGATGCAGTAGGGCGCGGTGGCGTCGATGATGGCCTTGTTGAAGGCGAAGATGGGGTCTTCTTCTTCTTTCAACAGATGCTGCGGAATCTTCTTGATGTCCGTGTCCAGTCCCACGCAAAGGAAGGATTGTTTCTTCTTGATGTTCTCGAAAAGTTGTTGCTTGTTCATGCTGTTATGTTTGGATGTAGTTGAAACTATTTCATGAGATAATAGCCCCAGAGGGCGAAGTGCCGGAAGCTGTCGGCCGGGTTATCGTAAAAGTTGAATCCGGTCATGATGAAGCGGTTGCCTGGGTTGCGGGTGGACAGCTCGCTGGGCGTGAACGCTTCCCCGGAACCCCATTGGCGCAGGGAGTCCGGCCGTACATACAAGGTGTCGGACATCAGACTGTCGCGGCAGGTAATCGCCCACCATTCGCCGTCCTTTCCGCAGGGACGGATGTCGCATTCCTGGTTTTCATACAGCCTTATGGCCTTGTAGCCTTCTTCTATCGGCAGGGTGAATGGGCGGATGGAAGACGTGGAGTAGTTGCGGACGTCCTTCACCACCACTTGTATCCGGCCGTCTTTCCCTTTGGTATAAGTATATTTCTCCGGCTCGCTGATGGCGTTTCGGATGCTCCAGAAGTAGATGTCCGGGCTGATGTAGCGGGCGACGGCGGGTTCGTCCAGTTCTTCTGCCAGGTAGCGCAGGCGGTCGTTCGTGTTGAGGGCTTCCTGGCGGGGCAGGGTACGCAGCCAGTCCAGATAGTCTTCGTCGCTGAGCGGCAGGGGCTTTTTGCACGATGCGCGGAACACTTCGTCCACCGACCGCAGCAGGTAGCGGCGCGAGACGCTCGTCAGGTTCCACGGCAGCACGGACGTGAGCAGGAAAATCGCGGCAAACGACACCGGAATCCACCGGATGCGTTTCCGCGAGAGGAACAGTCCGCCGCACACCAGGTAGAACCACAGGTTGAGCGTCAGGAGGTAAAGGCGGCTGGGCGTGTAGCCGTAGTCGCCGATGCGGCGGGCGATGCCTACGGTCATCAGCGCCAGCAGCGGCAGGATGGCCACGGGCAGCCAGCGCGCCACGAGGCGTTCAAACCGCGGTCCGCTTTGCCGCTGCAGGGGGTAGAGGCAACATTCCGTGGCGATGCAGCCGCCCATGAGCGCTGTCACCAGCCAAGAGACCCATCCGTCCGGCAGTTCCCATTGTGCGAGTATCTTGGCCAGATAGGCATAGAGCACCAACAGGTAGCACCCCATCAGCGGGAGGAACAAGTAGCGGATGGTTTTCTGCACGAAGGGCGGGGTGTAGGCCATGCGGTCATGTTTGCCTTCTCCGGCAGGAATCCGTCCCAGGAACAGGAGGAGGGAAAGGAACAGCAGGCAGACGGTGCACCACGTCTGGTACCACCGCGAGTCGACGTCCAGGCCGAACAGTCCGGAAAGCGAGGCGGTCAGCAGGCTCAAGCCGCCGAACATGAGGATCCCCACGAGGCAGGAACTGATGAGATGTCCGGCCAGTTCCCAGGCGAAATTCCACGAGGCGATGTCGTCCTTTTCGCGGAGGAACGGCAGGATGCACACGCTCAGGGCCAGCGCCGTCACGAGGGAGGCGTGCATGAGGATGGCTTCCATGCCGATGGCGCCTGCGGGCAGGTCGTACAGGTAGGCCGCGTCGATCAGCAAGGCGGTGTGGCCCGCCACCTTGGCGGCCAGCACCGTGCGCCGGTTCTCCGTCTCCTCGCTCCAGAGCCGGAGGACGAGCGACAGCAGGCCGCCCACGGAGAGGTAATAAAGCCCCGTACTGAACAGCCGGTCGGGCACGCACTTGTCTCCCCACGACTGCACCAGCAGCAAGGCCGTGAGCGCGGCGATGAAGCCCGCTGCGGCGGGGAAGCGCTCCAGGCATCGGCGGAGGCTCTGAGCGAAGGCTTGCCGGGGAAAGATGCTCTTCATGACGTGCGGTTTTGCGTTACAGTTCGCTTTCTTTCATCCGCTCGGCGTTCTCGGCCACGGTCAGCTGGTCGATGCAGTCCTGTATGTTGCCGTCCATGAACGACGGCAGGTTCTGCATGTTGTAGCCGATGCGGTGGTCGGTGATGCGGCTTTGCGGGTAGTTGTAGGTGCGTATCTTGGCCGAGCGGTCGCCGGTGGACACCATGGTCTTGCGGCGGCTGGCGATGTCGTCGATGTATTTCTGGTGCTCCTTGTCGTAGATGAACGTGCGCAGGCGCGCCAGCGCGCGCTCCTTGTTCTTGGGCTGGTCGCGCGTCTCGGTGCATTCGATGAGGATTTCCTCCGTTTCGCCCGTGTTGGGGTTCTTCCACATATAGCGTGCGCGCACGCCGGACTCCACCTTGTTCACGTTCTGCCCGCCCGCGCCGCTGGAGCGGAAGGTGTCCCACTTGATTTCGCCCTCGTTGATTTCCACGTCGAACTCCTGCGCTTCGGGCAGCACGGCCACGGTGGCGGCCGACGTGTGCACCCGTCCTTGCGTCTCGGTGGCGGGGACGCGCTGCACGCGGTGCACGCCCGACTCGTATTTCAGTGTGCCATAGACCTTTTCGCCCGTCACGCTGAAGATGATTTCCTTGAAGCCGCCCGCGGCGCCTTCCGTGTAGCTGGACACGGCCACTTTCCAGCCCTTCATCTCGCAGAACTTGGTGTACATGCGGAAGAGGTCCCCGGCAAAGAGGGCCGCTTCGTCGCCGCCCGTTCCGCCGCGGATTTCCATGATGACGTTCTTGTCGTCCTCCGGGTCGGCCGGAACGAGCAGCAGCTTGATTTGTTCTTCTATTTCGGGGATGCGCTTTTCGGCGGCGGCCAGTTCCTCGCGGGCCATGTCTTTCATGTCCGGGTCGTCCTCCGTGGCCAGCATCTCCTTGGCGTCCTGCACGGTCTGCAGGCAGTCCAGATAATCCTTCCGGGCCTTCATGATGTCGCCCAGGTCCTTATACTCCTTGGTGAGTTTCACGTAGCGTTTTTGGTCGCCGATCACGTGCGGGTCGGTGATGAGCGTGCCCACTTCCTCGTAGCGGCTCACCAGACCTTCCAGTTTGTCCAGAATAGTGTTGCTTTCTGCCATAATATCAAGTTTCTGACTGCAAAGATACACAGAAAAAATGAAAGGGCTTTGCACGACGGGCTGCAAAAGTTTGTGTCATGTCCTTCAAAATCCGCGGCGGCAAGGTGGGGAGAAATAGGTGCTGGGGGGTGCCGGGCGTGGGGGCTCTTGCCTGATTGTCCGTTTTGTTGCACGTTGCGCGCCGGCGCGCAACGGTGGCGTGCGGCGCAAACAGCGGATGCCGCGTGGCGCGGCCCCGGTTTGCGTCGCGCGGGCCTGCGGCGTGCGCCAGCATGCTTTGCGGAGAGCATTCGAGTACTTGCCGCAGAGTACTCGAGTACTCTCCGCAAAGTACAATCCGCCCCTGCGCAAGG
>CALULQ010000027.1 GCA_944321525.1 uncultured Paraprevotella sp. | reverse complement strand
GGAAGCTGCGAAATCGCCAATGTCAATCCGCTCAAATGGATGGAACACGCACTTGACAACTTATACCCGGGCATCTCAGAGGACGAACTCACAAAGTTACTGCCTTACAACTTTACTTGAAACACGCCGAGTTTCGGATGGATACAAAACAATCGCAACTATCAAGATAAGATTGCCGGAAAATGAATCGGTATTCACAAAAACATTGTTCCTTACCGAAAAGCATCGTGCAATCAAGCCCCTTTTCAACCTGCCAGCTGGTAATCTCTAATTGGGGTGACGCATTGACGAAGTCAGGTGAGTACATGATACAACTTTTCGGACTGACCCCTCTTTTCTTTTGTCCTTAATTTAAAGGTGTTCAAAATTCCAAGTTAAAGGTTCATCTTTTTTAATGATACGATGAAACAAGTGCCAAGACCGGAATCCGGATTAAGTTGCCGGCCACGTTTCCCGTATGCCTTGTTCGCGATGTTCGAGCCGCACTTCTATGCCATACTTCTCATGCAGATGCAGGGCCAGATGTTGGGCGGAATACACGCTGCGGTGCTGTCCGCCGGTGCAGCCGAATGCAAACATCAAGTCGGTGAATCCACGTTCCATATATCGCTCCACATGTGTGTCGGCCAGATGGTATACACTCTCCAAGAAACGAAGAATCTCCCCGTCTTCTTCCAGGAAACGGATTACCGGTTCGTCCAAACCGGTCAACGTCTTATATTGTTCGTAACGTCCGGGATTGTGTGTGGCGCGACAGTCGAACACATATCCTCCACCGTTCCCGCTTTCATCTTCCGGTATTCCCTTCCGATAAGAGAAACTAAACACACGCACCACTAACGGAGATTTTCCTATTTCGGGTGTTGCCTTGCATTCGTCAACAACTTTTCCGTAGTTTTTTTCTTCACCGGGCGAAGGCATTTCCATGCTCTCCGCAAGACGAGGCAATGCAACTAATTCTTTTAACAAAGCATGAAGATAAGGGTAAGGGCAAACTTCGTCGTTCTCCAACAAACACCGCAAATTGGCGATGGCAGGCGGGATGCTATCCAAGAAATAAGGTTTCCGTTCAAAGTAGCCCCTGAAGCCATAAGCGCCCAACACTTGCAACGTGCGGAACAACACGAAGCGTTTCAGCCTTGATTGGAATGCTTCGTCACTTATACGTCTGTATGGGCGGGATGCTTTCAAGTAGGCATCCACCAATTCTTGCCGCAACGCTGGGGAATAGTGTGCCGATGCCTGCCATAAAAAGCTGGCCACATCATATTCCGCAGCTCCTTTGCGTCCACCTTGGAAATCTATGAAATAGGGCCTTCCTTCATCGTCCAGCATCACATTTCGCGCCTGGAAATCGCGGTAAAGGAAGGTGTTCTCGCTTGGCCGTACCGCCAAGTCTGCTGCCATTGCGCGGAAGTCCTCCTCCAGCCGTCCTTCGTGGAAGTCCAGTCCAGAAGGCTTCAGGAAGCAATATTTGAAATAGTTCAAGTCGAAAGCAACGGCCTGCGCGTCCATCTCCGGCAGGGGATAACAGCAACCGAAATCCAAACCTTCCGCTCCTTTATATTGAATCCGGGGCAAGGCTTCAATGGTTCGCCGCAACAGTTCCTTTTCTTTTTCAGAATAAGCCCCTCCCCTTTTGCGCCCTTCGGCCAGGGCATCGTATAAGCTGCGGTGTCCCAAGTCTGTTTGCAGATAACACATGCTGTCTGCCGAAACTGCCAAGATGTGGGGAACAGGCAGCTGCTTGGATGCGAAATGGCGAGCCAGGCCGACGAAAGCCTCGTTTTCCTCGCGCGACGTCCCCCCGACACCAATCACCGTCTCTCCCCTGTCGTCCGTGAGCCTATAATATTTCCGGTTGCTTCCAGCGCCGGGCAGTTGCTCCGCAGTTCGCGGCATGCAACCTTTCCATTCCTTATATAATTGTAGAACTCGTTCCATTTCACCTTATCCTTTATGTTTCCAAATGGCCAACACTTTGGCATGGATGGCGCACACGTTCAGGACGCTCACCAGCAGGCACAGCACAATGCCCAAGGCCAAGGCAGGCCACATTCCGGCATCCTCCATCTGAGGGAACAGCACCGAAATGGTGTCTATATAGAAGCCCCTCAGGAGCGACAGGAAGCCCAAAGCCAACATTAATACCAATAAATTCATCCCCACCGTCAGGGCTTGGTAAGGCATCCCCACCCTCCACGGACTATATCCTATAAGCAAAAGGTTCTCCAGCTTTGTCGTGTTCTTCTGTACCAAGAGGTAAATGCTCAGCATCAGGATGTAGAAAGACAACGCACTGATGAGGAGCCCGACACACAGCATGACGCCCGAAACGACTTTCAGAAAATAGGTTGTGCGTCCGGCATCCAGTTTGTCACTGTCTGTCTCATAGCCTTTTTCTTGCAAGAACCGTGCGATGGCGTCATCTGTGGGATTGTCCACTTCAACTATCAGCCTCGTGGGGGCGGTATCCGCTTCCGGCGCGAACGTCCGGTTGCTCCACTCCATGAAGCTCTCGGGCACCAATATGGTGTTCAGCCGGTTGCTGAAGCCTATGACCCGCCCTTTCATGATCTCTTCGTGCCCGTTCCCGCGCAAGTGTATGGCCAAATCCACCATGCCGATTACGCCTTCCGACAATTTTGGGAGGGAGCGGCTTTGTGCGAAACCAAAGTTATAGATGGCCAGATAACTGCGCGGCAAGATGATGGGCACGGTGCGGTCGGCCGACGGGTCGAAGTGCCAGCCGTCGCGGTCGGTATCCACGAAACGGTCGGGCACGGATTCAAAGAACATTTCCGTGCTCATATATCCCATGCCTTCGGCCCCCATGCTTGCTCCCACCTCGTAGTGGCTCGAGGTGAATGCCCCCACGCTTCTACAGAATTTCTGGTTTCGTATTTCATCAATGTCCGCCGGCGAAAAGCTGTTGCTCCGTCCGCCAAAGCTGCCCACCATGCTGATGCGCTTGGACACAATCAGATAATCTTTTTTGATGAAGCCGTCTCCCTGCGTGAATACGGGGAGCACGTCATAATAAAATTGCACGCCCAGCAATACGATGAGCATGCCCAGCAAATTGGCAAAGAAAAAGCCTGCGAACTGCGGCAAGCTGATATGCTGGCGAAGTAACTTCCAAACCAAACTCATAACTTGAATGTCTTTTCGTAGTCCAACCCTATATGTTTTCCGATGCTGGTCACGATGACTCCCGCACCTTGCGCACGGGCCTCTTCCATCATGATTTCCCCCATCACGCGCCCGTTCTCGTCATCAAGATGGCTGACCGGCTCGTCGGCCAGCAGGAAGTCGAAAGGCTGCACCAGCGCCCGCATCATGGCCACACGCTGTTGTTGTCCGAAACTCATTCTTCCTACCTTCTCGTGCATTTTGTCGCCAATTCCAAGAGCGCCGAACCACGCCTCTATTTGTTTCTTCTTCTTGAACCCCGTGAGGTTGTTCTTGATGGCCACATTCTCATAAGCCGTCAGTTCCGGAAACAGCCGCAGTTCCTGGAACAGCATGCTCAACGAGCGTTTGCGCAGTTCCACCCAGTCTTGCACCTTGTTGTGTCGGATGTTCTTCCCGTCGAAACAAATGATGCCTTGGTAATCGTCGCGATAACCGATGATGTAGCTGCACAATGATGATTTGCCCGTTCCCGATTCGGCCTCCACCAGATACAGGTGTCCGCGCTCGAACGTGACCTCTTGGTGCCAAATGTCGCTCCGGATGTCGTCGCGCAGTGCGAATACTTCCGGCAGCGTGTTCTTCAACTCAATTTTGTCCATACCTTATTCCAACAATGTTTTCCACACCTTTTGCCCCTTGGCGCCCCTCAGGTCGACAGTGAAATGCCGCGCGTCGGAAGACCGCAACACCAGGTCGCTAAACAAGTCCAGCCGTTGCGGCCACTCGTCCAAGTGCCGGAGTTGCTCCAGATTGCACCACAAGAAAAAGCGGCTGCCTTCGATTTCGTCTTCCCATTCGTCCAGCGTGGAAGTCTTCCGTGCGCACACCTGCCGGGCCAATTCCTCGTCAGGTGTCACGTAGAGCGTCTCTCCGGCTACTCCGAAATAGGCTCTCAGGCTTCCCGTCCCCATGAAGAAACGGTTGTTTCCGAAGTCACGGAACTCCAGCGCCCCGCTTTTGGCGGCGCTTTCTTTCCAATAGGGCGCTTCTTCCAGGAAGTCTTTCTTCCCCAAATGTGCCGTCAAGAGCATCCCGTTCTCCAAGGCATCGCGCGGCACGAGAGTGATGGCCACGTCGCCATCTACGCTCCGGATCATCAGGTCGGCATCCACTCCCATGTTCAGTCCCATCAGGTAGGTGCGCACCAGAGGGTTCTTCCGCAACTGCTCAAGCAGTCGTTCGCCGTCGATGTCCATGCAAAGCCACCCCAAGGCCTTTTCGGGCACATAAGAGGCATATTCGCCCGAGATTTCCCCGCCCAGCAGGGCCAACTGTTCATAATATTTGTTGATTTCGGAATTTTTGGAGCGGATTTCCGCATCCACGGTCAATCCGTTTTCCAGAAAGCACATTCCCGCCACCACATTCACGTCGCTCAGGTTGGCATGTTCCGGCCAGCCGAAAGCCAGTTCGTTGCCATAAATGTCGGGAAGCGCATCCAGCCGGGCGGCAAAGACGCATCCTCCGCCCGCTTGTTCCACATCGGCAAACAAGGCAGATGCCATTCCGCTTTTCTCCTTGTCTTGCCGCAGGTCGGCGGTGATTTCCTGGCGCAACACGTCCATGGCCGACGGCACGCCGGGGCCCATGACCAGCAAAGCGCGGTCGTCGAACCCCACCATCCAACTGTTGTCCCACACCGTCCAATGGCGTCCGTTCCGTTCTTCCACGTCTTTGCACAGCCCCTTTCCGGCCGCCTTGCGGAACCATTCCGCCAGGCGCGTTTCATCGGACACTGCAGCCAGAAGGCCCACATATTCCTTGCCCGAAACAAAGGCATACGACGTCTTTGTCCAATCAATCCCTTCCGGGATTTCCATGCCGCCGGGCGCTAGCGAGGCCAGCCCGTCCATTCCTATGCCCGCTCCTTCGGCCACTTGTGCCCAGTCTACGGCCATCAGCACTTTCGGCCGCGCGGGCAAGGCGTGCACGTAGTCGTCGGCTGCCCAGGTACGGTAGCCCCAATAAGCTCCCGCACAGGCCACGACCGCCGCGGCCGCCATCCATATCCATGTTTTTTTCTTCATTATTTCCTGTTTTATCTTGTTACATGAGTTTTCATATCGCATGGCGGATGTGCATCAGGTGCACGGCCACCAGTGCGGCCGTTTCCGTGCGCAAGCGGCTTCGGCCCAGACTCACGGAACGGAATCCGTTGGCCAACGCCAGGCGCACCTCGTCCAGGCTGAAGTCTCCTTCCGGTCCCACAAGGACCAGCGCCTCTCCGTCGGTTTCCAATACGTCCAGCAGGAAAGGCTTTCCCCCGTCCATGGTCTTGTCCGTTTCGGCCTTGTCTTCGCCCCTCACGTCGGCTTCGTCATAGCAATGTGCGATGAACTTCTGCCCGCTGAAAGGCCGGGAAACGAACTTCTTGAAATCCTCCATCCCGTTCAGCCGGGGCTTGAAAGCCTTGTGGCTTTGTTTCATGGCCGCCACCAGTATTTTGTCGATGCGCTCCGTCTTCACCACTTTCCGCTCCGAATAGCGGCAGTCCAGGAAGGTCAGTTCGTCGAACCCGATTTCCGTGGCTTTCTCGGCCAGCCATTCCGTCCGGTCCATGTTCTTGGTGGGCGCCACGGCCAGGTGCAGGTGTCCCTGCCACTCCCGCCCGTGCGGGCATGCCTCCAACACGCGGTATGAACAGCGTTTGCCCGTCGTTTCCGCTATCTCGGCCCTGTAGAAAGAGCCGTTTCCGTCGGTCAGGCGTATTTCGTCGCCTGCCTGCAGGCGGAGCACCCGCAGGCAGTGTGCGGCCTCCTCCGCCGGTAGTTCCGTGGCCGAATCAGCCTCCGGGACATAAAAAGTATGGATTTCCTTCATTTCCGCCGTCTTATTTCATCGCGCAACTGCGATGCCAATTCGTAATTTTCTTCTTCCACCGCACGTTTCAGCGCTTCCTGCAAGGCCTCGATGTTCACCGAATTCACGGGCATGGAATACAGCCCGTCCCCCACTTCGCGCATGTACTGTTTCTCCAGCAATGTTTCACTGATGGTGATGGGGCAGTCGAAGGTGTAGGCCAATATGAGGCAGTCGGCCGCTTTGCAATAGCGCACCATGTGGAACACGTTCTCGTCCCTGTAGAGCAGATGGCAATACGTCACCCCGGCCTCCACGTTGGCGATGCGCACCTCCTCCACGTCCATGCCGCATTGCAGGAATGCGGCGCGCATCACGTCGGCCATGGACGACGGCAACACCGGCCGCCGCCCGTCTTTCATCTTCATCAGCAGTTGCAGCGCCTCGCTCCGCTCCATCAGTACCGGCAGGATGCGTTTGCCGTCCTTTTCGCGCAGGATAGCCATGTACGCGGCCCCGTCTTCCGTACACTTGGAAACGGTCAGTATCTTCAGTTCTTTCACCCCCTCGTTCATGTTCCTTTTCCTTTTCTACTCCTTAACTACATGTTTGTACTTGAAAAAGATGGAAAACAAGATGGCCACGACCAAGGCGTAACCGGCAAAGATGAGCCAACATGTGTTCCATCCGTCAACGATTTCCTGTCCCGTTGCCGTCGATGGCAAGTCGTAAACGAAATGGTTGATGACGGCCTGGGCCGACAGCGTGCCCACAGTGGCGCCGAACCCGTTGGTCATCATCATGAACAGTCCCTGCGCGCTGCTGCGTATCCGCATGTCTGTTTCCTGATTGACGAACAGCGACCCCGATATGTTGAAGAAGTCGAAAGCCACGCCATAGACCAGCATCGACAAGACGAACAGCCACACACCCGGCCCCGGATTGCCAATGGCAAAGAAGGCGAAGCGGAGCACCCATGCCAGGATGGCGATGAACATCACCCGCTTGATGCCGAAGCGGCTCAGGAAGAACGGGATGAGCAGGATGCAGCACGTCTCGCTGATTTGGGAAATGGAAATCAGGATGTTGGCATGCTGCACGCCGAACGTGTCGGCATATTCGGGCAGCGCGCCGAATGAGAAGATGAAGGGGCTGGCAAAGCCGTTGGTGATTTGCAGGCAGATGCCCAGCAACATGGAAAAGACGAAGAACAAGGCCATGCGCTTCTGCTTGAACAGCGCGAAGGCCCGCAGCCCCAAGGCTTCCGTCAGGCTCTTGCGTTCGGAAGCGCGGCTCACGGGGCAGGCCGGAAGCGTCAGCGCGTAGGCTCCGAGCAGCAGGCTCAGTGCGCCCGAAAAGGCGAACTGCCCCGCATTTTCCTGCATGCCTCCCAAGTCGACGACCCACATGGAACAGATGAACCCGACGGTGCCGAACACGCGGATGGGCGGAAAGTCCTTCACCGCGTCAAGGCCTGCCCCCTCCAAGGCGGAGTAGGCCACGGAGTTGGCCAACGCGATGGTGGGCATGAAGAATGCCACGCTCAGGGCATAGAGCGTGAAAAGCGTGGCAAAGGACACACTGCTTTCCGCCTCGAAACCGTAGAACGAGGCTGCCAGCATGAAGAGGCCCGCCAGCGTATGGCAAAGGCTCAACACCTTCTGCCCCTGCAGCCAGCGGTCGGCGATGATGCCCACCAAGGCAGGCATGAACAGGGACATGAAGCCCTGCACGGAGTAGAACCACCCGATGTGGTTTTCCAGCCCGATTTTCACCAAATAACTTCCCATCGAAGTGAGGTAGGCCCCCCACACGGCATATTCCAGGAAGTTCATCACCGTCAAGCGCACCTTCAAATTCATAGCAACCAAGTTTAACGTCGTTAGCAGTGTTCTGATATTACTTGCAAAGTAACACAAAAAAATCGTTTCTGCGCATTCCCGCGCAAGAAAAACAAGGAAAAGGAAGAAAAAATGAGGAAAAAAGGGAAACGCAGGCGGGGCTCCTTAGTTTCCCGAAGGCAAAGGATTTGTCCGTTTCCCGGACAAAAGAAAGGTCGGGCCGCCGTGCCGGCATTTCCCTTCCGCACGGCCGAAAAGTACTTGCCGCAGAGTACCGGAGTACTTTGCGGCAAGTACTCGAGTGTTCTGCGGCAAGTACTTTTCGGAATCGCGCACGGGGCGGAAGCGCATGGCGCCCCGTGCCGTGGCGCTTTGCGTCAACAAAACATACACGTCCGGGCCATAGGCTATCTCAACCGGCAACGCAACACCACGGCGTTGACTTCGCCGTCGGCCGGCATGCGCGGCACCAGGCCGGGATGACTTTCCGCAAATTCCGCATAGCGCCCGGCATCCAGGTACAGCAACACCTCGTCGCCTTCGCCGCCGAATAAGGCGGGCGGCACTTCCTCATACGGGCCGGCGGCGGAAAGAGTGCCGTCCAGCCCGAAAAGGGCCGCATGCTGCCGTCCGTCGTGCAGATAGAACAGCACCGCCTTGCCGCCGGCCACGGCGCCGCCCAGCATCACGTCGTAGCGGAACATGGCGTTCATGTATTCCTCCTGCCCCCCGACGCCGGCAGGCATCGGGTGTGCGAAGCGGAAGGTGCACACCTGCCGCATGCTGTCGGCGCGGCCGTCCCACTCGAAAATGGCGTTGCGGCGGTCGTCGAAGCCATACACCCGTCCGGCCGACTTCTGCAGGAAGGAGCGCGGCATGGGCAGGCAATACTCCTTGCGCACGTCCACCCACTCTCCCGTGGCATTGAAATCGCGGTCAAAAGTGTAGAAAAGGAAGGCGTGCTCGCCTTCGGTATAGGTCTGGTATTGCGTAAGCCCCACGAAACCGCCGGGGCTGGCGGCTATCTTCCACGACCAATAAGGGCTGATGTCTTTGGACGAAATGAAATTCCCCTGCAAGTCGTAGCAGTACACGCGCATGGGGCCGGAAAGGATGGCCACCCTCCCCTGCTCCTCGTCCAGCGTGAAGTCCGTCGCGCTCGCATACTCTCCGTGGCCGGGGCCCGCCGTGCCGATGCGCCGCACGAACCGCCCGTCGCGATCGAAGACGCATACGGATTTCAGCTGGCCGTCCAGCACATAAAAGTTGCCCTTCCAGGCCTCCACTTTGATGATGTAGGACAAGATGCAGTCGTCATTCAACTCCAAGGGGACAGTTTCCACCACGCGGAACACATCCTCGAACCCGACCGCGTCTTCGCCCGCCTTGTCCAAAGCAACGACCGGCGCATCGCCACCGCCGTTGTTCCCCGAGCAGGCGCACAGGCATCCCACACAACCGCACAAACCTCCGAACTTCAGCGCGGCACAAAGCCACACAATGAATAACCTTTTCATGTGAAACAATTTTAAACATGGGCAAAAATACGCAAAAAGGAAGGACCCTCCAAGCATCGTGGGGCAGGAAATGGCGGGGAATGGGGCAAAAAGCCAAGGAGGACGTGTCTCCCGACACATCCTCCTTGAAATCTCATATAGGTATTAGTTCTTTTAAGGTAAAAAGATTGTTTTCAGAATAACAGTTGCAAATATCGCATTTTCCCACCAACCACACAAGTAAAACGGGATGTTTTTTGCACGAAAACCAAATCTTTTTTCTGCAAGAGCATGAAAACTCATTTTACACCTTATTATTATACGGCTTTTCCGATTTTAATGCTATCTTTGTGCCCGAATGCGGCATGCCGCACAAAAAACAAATGGATTATGACTGAAACGAATCACGCTGAAGCATCAGAGCAAAGAGGACTCAATTTCGTAGAAGAAATAGTGGTAGACGACCTGAAGGCCGGAAAGAATGACGGGAGACTGCAAACCCGCTTCCCGCCCGAGCCCAACGGCTACCTTCATATAGGACACGCCAAGGCCATCTGCATGGACTTTGGCATCGCCGAGAAATATGGCGGGACATGCAACTTGCGGTTGGACGACACCAATCCCATCAAAGAAGACACGGAATACGTGGAGGCCATCAAGGAAGACATACAGTGGCTGGGATTCAAGTGGGGCAACATCTATCATGCGTCCGACTATTTCCAGCAGCTGTGGGACTTTGCCATAAGACTCATCAAGGAAGGCAAGGCCTATGTGGACGAGCAGACCAGCGAGCAAATCGCCGAGCAGAAAGGCACGCCGACACAACCCGGCACACCCAGCCCCTTCCGCGACCGCCCCATAGAGGAAAACCTGGCCCTCTTCGAGAAAATGAACAGCGGGGAAGCCGAAGAAGGCTCGATGGTGCTGCGCGCCAAACTGGACATGGCCAATCCCAACATGCACTTCCGCGACCCCATCATCTACCGCATCATCAACAAGGAGCATCATCGCACGGGAAGCAAATGGAAGGCTTATCCCATGTATGACTTCGCCCACGGGCAAAGCGACTATTTCGAGGGCGTGACCCACTCCATCTGCACCTTGGAGTTCGTGCCCCACCGCCCGCTCTATGACCACTTCATCGACGAACTGAAAGAAGGCAAGGACCTGGAAGACCATCGCCCGAGGCAGATTGAGTTCAACCGCCTGAACCTGACCTACACCGTGATGAGCAAACGCAAACTGCTCGCCTTGGTGAAGGAAGGACTGGTCAATGGGTGGGACGACCCGCGCATGCCGACCTTGTGCGGTTTCCGTCGCCGGGGCTATTCGCCCGAGGCCATCCGCAAGTTTATCGACATGATAGGCTACACCAAGTTCGACGCCCTGAACGACTTCGCCATGCTGGAGGCTGCCGTGAGGGAAGACCTCAACGCACGGGCCATCCGCGTTTCGGCGGTGCTGAACCCTGTGAAGCTCGTCATCACCAACTACCCGGAAGGGCAAACGGAAGAACTGGAAACCGTGAACAACCCGGAAAACGCCGAGGACGGCACGCACACCATCACTTTTAGCCGCGAACTGTGGATTGAAAGGGAGGACTTCATGGAAGTGGCGCCCAAGAAATATTTCCGCCTGACGCCGGGCAACGAAGTGCGGCTCAAGAGCGCCTACATCGTGAAGTGTACGGGCTGCAAGAAAGACGGGCAAGGAAACGTCACGGAAGTGTATTGCGAATACGACCCCGAGTCGAAGAGCGGCATGCCCGGTTCGGACCGCAAGGTGAAAGGCACGCTCCACTGGGTGAGCTGCGGCCATTGCCTGCCGGCCGAGGTGCGCCTCTACGACAGGCTCTTCAGCGTGGAAAACCCGGGCGCCGACGAACGCGATTTCCGCGAACTGCTGAACCCCGACTCTCTGAAAGTCCTGAAGGACTGCTACGTGGAAGAGTTTGCCGCGACAAAGAAACCGCTCGACTACCTGCAATTCCAACGCATCGGCTATTTTACGATGGACAAGGACAGCACGGACGGCCATCTGGTATTCAACCGGACGGCAAGCTTAAAAGATACTTGGAGCAAGAAAAACAAATAAAATAAATGCCTACAGAAGACCTTTCATATTTCCAAGAGGAGGAATTCAAGAAGAGCCTCGCACGCTACGAAGAAATGCTGCAGGGCGGACAGCCGGTTTATCTGGAAGCGGATGAACTGACCGACATTGCCGAATACTACATGGTGAAAAACAAAATGAAGCAAGCCATGGCCTGTATCGACTACGCCTTGAGCATACACCCGGATAGCGTGGACCCGCTGATTTTCCTGGCGCGGCAGAAAATGTTCGACGGGGACTGGAGCGAAGCGATACGCATTCGCAACAAGGTTTCCGACCCGAAAGACCGCGAGGTGATGTTCTTCGACGCTGAAATGTTGCTGCGCCAAGGCAATGTGGAAAAAGCGGAAAGACTCATGGAGATGCTTGCTGAAAGGGAAAAGGACGACGAGGCTTATGTGGCCTACGACGTGGCCGGCTTGTTTTTGGATTACGGCTACGTGGAACAGGCGCTCGAATGGGGGAAAAAGGCTTTCAGGCTGGAGCCGGACAATGAAAAGTTCCTCAAGCTCAAGGCCGACCTCTTCATCGCCAAAGACCGCCCGGAAAATGCCATCGCGATGCTCAACGACATGCTGGACAATGCGCCCTACGACTTGGGGGCCTGGCATTCGCTGGGCGAGGCTTATCTGGCCAACGAGGATTTCCAGAAGGCCTTGGAAGCCGCCGACTTCGCGCTGGCCATCGATGAAAACGACGGGCAGGCCTTGCTGCTGAAAGCCAATTGCTACTTCCAACAGCAGGACTACGAGAAGGCACACGAACTGTATGCGCAATATATCAAGCAGAATGCCGCCAGTGAAACGACCTACCTCTTCGACGCCACTTGCCTGAATGCGCTCGGCGAACCGGAGAAGGCACTGAAGCAACTGCTCAAGGCCGACAAGCTGTCGAACGGTTGTTCGCCGGACCAGCAGCAGATTTATGCCAGCCTTGTGGACGTGTACAGCCGGCTTCACAAGATAAACAAGGCCTTTGAGTTCATCAACAAGCTGTTGTTCATCAGCACAGACTATGACACCGCGCTGCACAAGGGGCACGTCATGCTGCAAAACGACAATAAAGAACGGGCTATCAAGTATTTTGAGGACTACCTCACCTATCACGGGAATCCGTCGGAAGCCCATCTTTTCGTCGGCATCTCTTTCATGGAGAACAAACTCTACGAGGATGCCTGGCAGCATTTCATGCTCGTCTTGGAGAACGACCGCGGCAAAGCGGAAAAGGAAAAGCAAAACGCGGTATATGCCTACTTGTCTTATTGCGCCCTCATGCAAAGCAATTACAGGGAGTTTCTCTCCTATTTGAAGATTGCCTGCGAAAAAGCCCCCGAGGCCTTGGAATATACCATTGGGCAGTTCATCCCCGAAGAGGTAGAAGCAAAGGATTTCTATAACTATGTCGTCAACCACAGCGACTGGTTCATGCGTTTCAACTTCGACGGCGCTTCTTGTTGACCATTTAAAGACGGACATAAAAAAGGGAGACGGCAGGACACCGTCTCCCTTTTTTATGTCTCCGGTTGCTTTATTCGCTGAACTGCTTTATCCGTTGCTCTTCCGACAACTTGCAGATGAGCAATGTTCCGTTTTTCTCGGCCACGATGTAACCGTCCAGGCCTTGGACCACGACTTTGCGTTCTTGCGTAGTATGTATGATGCAGTTCCTGGTGTCGTAAACGGAGATGTCGTTTCCTATACAGGCATTTCCGTACGCGTCTTGCGGCGTGTGCTCATGCAGGGATCCCCACGTGCCCAAATCGCTCCAACCGAAGCTGGCCGGCAGGACGAAAATCTCCTCCACCTTTTCCATAATGGCATAGTCCACGGAAATGTTCTCGCACTGCGGGAAATCGCGGTTGATGGCAGCCTGCTCTTCCGCTGTGCCGTAGACAGGCATCAGCCCTTCGAAAATCTGTGCGATGGCAGGCTGGTAAACGCGGAACGCATTGACGATTGTGCTCACGTTCCACAAGAAGATTCCCGCATTCCAGAAGTAATTGTTCTTCTGGATGTAGCGGCTGGCCGTGGCAAAGTCCGGTTTTTCCTTGAATGAATCCACACGGTATATTTCCTTGTTCCTTGGCGAAGAATAACCTAAATCCGCTTGGATGTATCCGTAACCCGTCTCCGGACGGTTGGGCTTCATGCCCAGCGTCAGCACGGAATCCGTTTCCGCCGTGAATTTCAAGCCTGAGTTGATCACACGCTCGAACTCCGGCACGTCCATGACGATATGGTCGCTGGGCGTCACCACCACATTGGCTTTCGGATTCAACTTCTTGATGCGCCAACTTACGTAGGCGATGCACGGTGCCGTATTCCGTCGGCACGGTTCCTTCAAGATGTTGGCCTCGGGGATATCAGGCAACTGTTCTTTCACGATATCCGCATAAGCCTCGGAGGTCACCACCCACACGTTCTCCGGCGGACAGATGTTCTTGAAACGGTCTGCAGTCAACTGCAGCAGCGAACGGCCGCATCCCAACACGTCGATGAACTGTTTGGGACACTCGGGAGTGCTCATGGGCCAGAAACGGCTGCCTATGCCCCCCGCCATAATTACCAAATGATTATTGCTTCTTTCCATTGCTTAAATATCACGAGAATAAGTTTATCCACAAAAATACGACTATTTTTCCAAAAAAGTGAATAAAAGTGCGCAATATTTTCTTCATCTTTTTCCGGTTTCGTTTGCACACCCCCGCACATTCCCTTATTTTTGCAGGTGAAATGATGAAGTACACAGTCGTTTTAAGTATTGCTGGCTCCGACTGCAGTGGCGGGGCCGGCATCCAAGCGGACATCAAAACACTTTCCGCATTGGGTTGCTATGCCGCAAGCGTGGTCACGGCCGTCACGGTGCAGAATACCTGCGGGGTGCGTAAGGTATATCCCGTTCCGGTCCAAGCGGTTGCAGAACAGCTACAAGCCGTATCCGATGACATGGAAATCGACGCGGTGAAAATCGGAATGGTCACGGATGAAGGCATCATTGATGTCCTTGCCGATTTCTTGGCCTCGAGCGGCATCCCGTCGGTTTTTGATCCCGTGCTGGTCTCCAGCAGTGGCTATCCGCTGGTCACGCCCAAGTCCTTGGAACTTATCCGCGACCGGTTGATTCCGCTTTGCACATTGGTGACTCCCAACTTGCGCGAAGCCGAAGTCTTGTCGGGCTGCTCCATCCGCGAGGCTGACGACATGACCGCTGCTGGCCTGCGCATCCTTTCAACCGGATGCAAAGCCGTGTTGGTCAAAGGCGGCCATCTGGACGGCAACGACATGAGCGACCTTCTCGTGGCGGGAACCTCGCCGCAGGACATCTACCGTTACCATGCGGCAAAGGTCGATTCGTCAAACACGCATGGCACCGGTTGCACCCTCTCGTCTGCCATCGCAGCTTACGTGGCGCAACACTTCCCCCTCCCGCAGGCGGTCGGCTTGGGCAAGGAATATCTTACCCGGGCACTTTCGGCGGGGAAAGACATCGCCATAGGGAAAGGACATGGCCCGCTGAACCACTTTTTTGAGCCAAAAAGGCTGATGGTAAAGTAAGTTTTACTAATTTTGCATTCAAGTTACTGAATGTACAAACATCATATAAAGAATTAGACATTATGAAAGCATTTGTTTTTCCCGGTCAGGGAGCACAATTCGTAGGCATGGGCAAAGACCTGTATGACAATAATCCGTTGGCAAAAGATTTGTTTGAGAAAGCAAACGAAATCTTGGGCTTCCGCATCACGGACATCATGTTCAACGGCACGGACGAGGACTTGAAGCAGACCAAAGTGACGCAACCTGCCGTATTCCTCCACTCTGTCATCTCCGCGTTGTGCATGGGCGATGATTTCGCGCCGGAAATGGTGGCCGGGCATTCTTTGGGTGAATTCTCGGCTCTGGTCGCAGCCGGAGCCCTGAACTTCGACGATGGTCTGAAGCTGGTTTACGCCCGCGCCATGGCCATGCAGAAGGCATGCGAGGCTGCCCCGTCTACAATGGCTGCCATCGTGGGCTTGGATGACGATGTCATTGAGAAGGTTTGCGCAGAAATCAATGCTCCGGGCAACGTCGTGGTGCCGGCCAACTACAACTGCCCCGGCCAGTTGGTCATCAGTGGCAATGTGGAAGCCGTGAAGGCCGCATGCGAAAAGTTGAAAGAGGCCGGAGCCAAGCGCGCGCTCGTTTTGGCAGTAGGCGGAGCGTTCCACTCTCCATTGATGCAGCCCGCCAAGGATGAACTGCAGGCCGCCATCGAAGCCACCACATTCAATACTCCTAAGTGCGCCGTATACCAGAATGTCGACGCACAAGCGCACACTTGTCCCGACGAGATCAAGGCCAACCTTATTGCACAGTTGACTGCCTCTGTGCGTTGGAAACAAGAGGTGCAGAACATGATAGATGCCGGGGCCACCGATTTCACGGAATGCGGTCCGGGCAAGGCGCTCCAAGGCATGATTGCAAAAATCGCTAAAGGAAATGACACCGTGGTTGCGCATGGCATTCAAGCATAAACCGTCTGACTATCCATCCCCTTGCCTTCTCCAAACAGGCAAGGGGATTTTTTCCTTATAACATTGACAAGTAACATGAAGAACAAGATGATTATTTACCAAGTGTTCACCCGTCTGTTCGGTAATAATTGCACCACTTGCATCCCCAACGGAACCAAGGAAGAGAACGGCTGTGGGCACTTTTCTGACTTTTCGGCCAAGGCATTAGGCGAAATCCGGAAGCTCGGCGCCACGCACATCTGGTATACCGGCATCATCGCGCATGCCACACAAACCGACTACAGCACATACGGCATCCCGTCCGACCACCCGGCCGTGGTAAAAGGCAAAGCCGGTTCGCCATACGCTATCAAAGACTACTACGACGTGGATCCGGACTTGGCGAACAAACCACAAAAGAGGATGCAAGAGTTCCAGAACCTGATTTATCGTACGCATGATGCCGGATTGAAAGCCATTATCGACTTTGTTCCCAACCACGTGGCAAGGCAGTATCATTCCACGCACAAACCGGATGGCGTAAAAGACCTTGGGGAAGACGACAATAAGGATGCCGCTTTTGACCCGCAAAACAACTTCTATTACATTCCCGGACAATCCTTCGCACCGCAATTCGATTTGCAGGGCAATGCGCCGTCACCCTATCAGGAAAATCCGGCCAAGGCCACGGGAAACGACAACTTTACGCCCTCTCCGGGACGCAACGACTGGTATGAGACCGTCAAACTCAATTATGGCATAGACTATGTCCACGGCGGAGGCCGGCACTTCTCCCCCACGCCTTCCACATGGACGAAGATGCGCGACATACTGTTGTTCTGGGCCGGAAAGGGCGTCGACGGATTTCGTTGCGACATGGCCGAGATGGTTCCCGTGGAGTTCTGGGAATGGGCCATCCCGCAGGTTAAATGTCGTTACCCGTCCATCGTCTTCATTGCCGAAGTGTATAATCCAGCGGAATATCGCAATTATATCAATCGTGGACACTTTGACTACCTCTACGACAAGGTCGGACTTTACGACACGCTACGTGCCATCGTTTGCCGGCATGCTTCCGCCCGCCAGATTACGAGCTGTTGGCAAAGCGTGGACGATATCAAAGACCACATGCTGAACTTCTTGGAGAACCATGACGAACAACGCATTGCGTCGGATTTCTTTGCGGGCGACGGCGAGAAAGGCCGGCCGGCCTTGTTGGTCAGCGCAACTCTTGGCCGCAATCCCATGATGATTTACTTCGGCCAGGAACTCGGCGAGCGAGGAATGGACGAAGAAGGGTTCAGCGGCCGCGACGGGCGTACTACCATCTTCGACTATTGGTGCGTGGACACCGTCAGGCGCTGGCGCAATAACGGGCGTTTCGGCACGGCCAAGCTTTCTGGAAAAGAACTGGCTCTTGCAGCCTTCTATAGCAAGGTGCTCAACCTGTGCAACAGTGAAAAAGCACTTCGCGAGGGAGACTTCTACGATGTGATGTATGTCAACCAAGGTTCCGACCTCTTCAATGCAGATGAGTGTTATGCTTTCGTGCGGAGAAAGGACAGAGACCTGATTGTGGTCATCGCCAACTTTTCCGACGCTGAACAGCACGTGGCCGTCAACCTTCCCCACCATCTGTTTGAGTACTTCAACATCAGCGAAAAGGACGAAGTCATTGCTACCGACCTTTTGAGCGGCGACAAGGAGTGCGTCACTTTCAATTCCAGCCAAAGCCTGCTGACCGACATACCTGCCTATGGTGGCAAGATGCTGAAGTTTAAGCTCTGACAGCAGAAGGCGTTATCCCCACTCATTATTATAAGGTAAGGCGGGAACCTGCAAAATCACCGAAACAGGCGATTGCAGGTTCCCGCCTTACGCTTTAACTTTGCCGCATCGAAAGTAATATATGCCATAACATTACGATTAAACAAACTACAAGATGAGAAAAATTGCTATTTATTACGGATCGACCACGGGCACTTGCGAGGCCCTGGCTTCGATGATTGCGAAAGCATTGGGTGTGGAAGATGAAAACGTGCACAGCGTGACCGACATGACAAAGGAAGCTGTGGAAAGCCAAGACGTGCTGATTCTCGGTTCGTCCACTTGGGGGTGCGGTGACCTGCAAGACGATTGGTATGATGGAGTGGAAATACTGAAGCAAGCCGACTTGCAGGGGAAAAAGGTTGCCCTCTTTGCCTGCGGCGACGGTGAATCTTACGGCGACACTTTCTGCGAAGCCATGACGCACATAAAGGAGGCTTTGTCTGCCAGCGGATGCTCCTTCATCGGCAGAGTACCGACGGCGGGCTACACCTTCACGGCTTCCACTGCCGTAGACGGTGATGAGTTCATCGGCCTGGCGCTCGACGACGTGAACGAAAGCGACAAGAGCGAGGAGAGGATAACGGCATGGGCACAACAGCTCCAAGAGGAAATGGCTTGAGCCACCTACTCAATATCAAGTAAGAAAGGGTGGCGCGGGAACCTGCACAATCATGGAATTTAGCTATTGCACAATCCTGTGCCATCCTTTAATTTTGCAATAAGAAAAAAAGACATTCACACATGGAGACATTATCCGGCAGAAGCCGTCCCACCGAAAGTTCCGCCTTGCGGGTCTTTGCCAATCACATCTACGAATATAAGAAAGGTGTGCGCAGAATGGTGCTCTTCACGGTCAACAACCGCTACGTGCCAGAGGCCGTCAGGCGCTTGAGGAGCGAGAGCATCGCTTTCGAGTTGCAGGAAGTCGGCAACGGGCGCACGAACATCTTTTTCGGCCGGAGTGAATGTATCGAAGTCGTGAAGCGGATGATTACCCGTCCCCTGCAGCAACTCAGTCCGGAAGAAGACTTCATCCTCGGCGCGCTGCTGGGTTATGACATCTGCATGCAGTGCGAACGCTTCTGCAAGCGCACCGCATGCCTGCAAAACGTATCATAATAACCACTTTTCATACAATTTCTTTATATCGTTTTGGATTTAAATTGGGGATTTGGCTCTCGTGAGAGAGCCTTTTTCCTTTTTCGGCACGACCTATTCCCATTGGGTATCCAGCAACTTGAAGACAATCCGGAACTGTCCGTCCTTGTAACTGGTGCTGTTGATGTGGAAAGTCCCGATTTGCGCCGTGTGGTCCACATGGGCGCCGATGCAGGCGCATACGTCATACTTTCCCACCCGGACCAGGCGCAAGGTGTCTTCCGCGGCATCGGGCAGTTTGTCCAGCGGCACATTGGCCGGAACGTCTTCCCGCTTCACATATTCATAAGTCACGGGCACATCGGCCGCGATGACTTCGTTCACCTTTTTGGCTATTTCCCCTATTTGCTCATCGGTCGGTTTCTCGGGCAAGTCATAGTTGATTTTGCTTTTCTTCCGCTCTATGTGTGCGTTCTTCGAGCGTTCGCAACCGAACATCCGCACCATGGTCTGGTTCAGGATGTGCTCACAAGTGTGCATGGGCGGGTATTCCGCCTTGTTATGTGCGTTCAGGATGATGTTTTCTTCCATTACTTATTATATTTGGCTTACAGCTTTCCTCTTTCCTCCAGGTAGGAGTCCTTGAATCCCAAGAAATAAAGCACGCCGTCGAGACCTATTGTGTTGATGGATTGCTTGGCGTTGGCCACCACGCGCGGTTTGGCATGGAAGGCGATGCCCAGTCCGGCTTCCGACAGCATGGGCAGGTCATTGGCCCCGTCGCCCACGGCAATCGTCTGCGCCAGGTTCACGTGCTCCACTTGGGCGATGAGCTTCAGCAGTTCGGCTTTGCGGCGTCCGTCCACGATTTCGCCCACGTAGCGTCCCGTCAGTTTGCCGTCTTCAATCTCGAGTTCGTTGGCGTAGACGTAATCAATGTCATATTTGCGTTTCAGGTAGTTGCCGAAATAAGTGAATCCACCCGAAAGGATGGCGATTTTGTAGCCATATTGTTTCAGCACGAACATCAGCCGGTCCACGCCTTCGGTGATGGGCAGGTTGCGGGCGATGTCCTCCATGACGGAGGCGTCCAGCCCCTTGAGCAGCGCCACCCGTTCGGTGAAGCTCTCCTTGAAGTCAATCTCGCCTCGCATGGCCCGCTCGGTGATGGCTTTCACCTTCTCGCCCACTCCGGCCCGTTGTGCCAGTTCGTCGATGACTTCGGTCTCAATCAACGTGGAGTCCATGTCGAAGCAGATGAGCCGGCGCATGCGGCGGTACATGTTGTCCAGCTGGAAAGAGAAGTCCATGCCCAGCTCGCTGGAAAGCTTCAGCAATTCCGACTGCATGGCCTCGCGGTCTTTGGGTGTCCCGCGCACGGAGAACTCGATGCACGCCCTGATGCTTTCCCGCTGTTCGTCGAGTGGAATGCGCCCCGTGAGTCGCTTGATGGCGTCGATGTTCAGGCCCTGTTCTGCCAGCACGGAAGCCACGGCTGCGATTTGCCGTGCGGAGAGTTTCCGGCCCAGCAGGGTCAGGATGTAGCGGTTCTTGCCCTGCATGTTCACCCACTCCCCATATTCCTCCCTTTTCACGGGATAGAAGCGGATATTCACTCCGAGTTCGGTGGCTTTGAACAAAAGGTCTTTCATCACGTATCCGGCATACTCCTCCACCACCCGGATGAGCAATCCGAGGGTGAGCGTGTTGTGGATGTCGGCCTGTCCGATGTCCAGGATGGTCACGTCGTAGCGCGCCAGCACCTCCATGACGGAGGCGGTCAGTCCGGGGCGGTCTTCCCCGGTGATTCTCACCATGATTAATTCTGCGTTGGCTTCCATATCATGTTTTATTGGTTATTCCTCACAAAAATAAGGAAAAAAGCACGAACCCGGAAACATTCCGGCGAATTTCGTTTCCCTTTCCGTCGATGTCGCGGGAAACGCAGGAAGGCGGCCCGCGGCATGCTTTCACATGCCCGGCCGCCTTCCTTTATGTTCTTGAAAACAGACTTAGAACCTCAGGCTGATGTATGCCCGGAACGACTTGGTGCGCATCCGCTGGCTGAAGGTGTCCACCAAGTCGGAAAAATCGGCGTCGCCTTCTTCCCAATAAGAACTGTCTTCTTCGTCGTCCACCGAAGCGCCGCTGTATTTCGTGGCGCCCCAGCGTCCTTCCACACCGATGGAGATGGCCTTCCATGCCACAGCCGCGCCAAAGTTGAAGAAAGGCACGAAGCCGTAGTACACCTCATCGTCCAGCAAAATGACGGACCCCGAAGGCTGGAAGTGGAAGTAGGTGCTGACTTTCAGATGATGGATGGGGTTCACCGTGATGGACGGGCCCAGCTGCATGCCGTATTCCAGTTGGTGGCAGCCCAGGTCCAGTTCCTCCTCGCCGGAGAAGTCCACGTCCCAATAATCATCCGGATTTGCGTATTCCCCTTCATAGGTTTCCTCCACTTCCGAATATTTCACGTAGGTGAAGTCCATCCAGCTCCAGTCCAACCCGATTTTGATCATGTTCAGGATGGGCTTCTTGTGCAGGTAATACGTCTTACCCCACGTGAGGTTCATGCCCGCGCTGCTTTTGTACTTCACGTCGTTGTCCTTCGAAGTGAGAGTCTGCTTCACGAAGCCGACGTTCATATACTTGGCGCGGTCTTTCCATATCGCCTTTTGCAAGTCTTCGTTCTCGGCATCTGAAATTTGTGACGAAAGCGACTCCACCACCTGTGTCAAGGAATCCACTTTGCTGGAGTTCACGTCCGTGGAATCCGCAACTTGTGCGTTTGCAACCCCACAAGCTATCGAAAACGAGAGGGCAAACGCGCTTAAAATCCGTTTCATTTTCTCAAAAAATTATTTTTGTTGGTTAAATCGAGTGCAAAGATACGGTTTTTCTTGTTAAACTATACGAAATATTGTTCTTTATTTCTTTCTTTTGCAAAAAAAACATTCTTGTTCCTTTTTTGCATTAACTTTGTATTGCGATTGCCGCCTGCCGCTGTCCGGAGGAGTGGCAGGCGCCGTCGGACTTCAAAACTTACGAAAATGGAAATCATGGACATCGCTTTTCACCCCTTCACTCCCGCCCCCGCCCCGCAGAAATTGCCCGTGCGCCTCAATTGCCCGTTCTGCTACCGTCCCCACCCTCTGGCCGTGCGGGCTGCAGCAGCGGTGCAGGCCTATCTTGCCGGGCAAACCGCCTGGCAGGAGGAACTCGGAAGAGGAAAAATGTTCGGCGTGCTCGTCGTGGAGAAGGACGGGCACACGGGATTCCTTGCGGCCTATTCCGGTTTGCTGGCCGGGCGCAACGACCATCCGTATTTCGTCCCTCCCGTGTTCGACCTTTTGCGTCCAGACGGGCGGTTCAAGCAGGAAGAGCGGAAGATTTCGGGCATCAACCGTCACGTGGAGGCCTTGGAACACGGCAACCTGGCCCATGCCTTGGACGCACGGCTTGCCGCACTGCGCCAGGCGCGCGACGAGGAACTCTCGGCGGCCCGGCAAGCGCTGAAGGCCGCCAAGGCCGTGAGGGACGAACTGCGTGCCGCCGCCATTCCCGGGATAGAAGCGCAGCTGACGCGCGAAAGCCAATTCCTGAAAGCGGAATACAAGCGGATGGAGAGAAAATGGCAGGCGGACGAAGAAGACCTGTTGCGCCGCCAACGCCTGCTGGACGAGCGGGTGAAGGCCCTCAAGGCCGAACGCAGGCAGCGTTCGGAAGCCTTGCAGGAATGGCTCTTCGCGCAGTTCCGCATGCTGGACGCCCATGGCGAGGAAAAAGACTTGTGGCAAATCTTCCGCGAGGCCGGACGGTCGGCACCGCCTTCCGGAGCGGGCGAATGCGCCGCCCCGAAGTTGTTGCAACATGCCTACCGGCAGGGCTATCGCCCGTTGGCTGTGGCCGAATTCTGGTGGGGCGCGTCGCCGGAGCATGATGTGCGCCGGCACGGCCATTTCTATCCGGCCTGCAAGACCAAGTGCGAACCCATCCTGCACCACATGCTGCGGGGGCTGGACGTGGCTCCCAACCCGCAGGAAGACAGGCGGCACAGCCCGCAGGAGCCCGAAATCGTATACGAGGACGAGTGGATGGCCGTCGTCAACAAGCCGGCAGGCATGCTGTCCGTGCCGGGAAAGTCCGACGCGCCCTCTGTGGCCGGCTGGGCACGGGAGCGTTACCCGGACGCCCAAGGGCCGCTCCTGGTCCACCGCCTGGACATGGACACCTCCGGCCTGCTGCTCATTGCCAAGACGGGCGAAGCCTACCGCGCGCTGCAACGGATGTTCGAAGCGCGCGAAATCAGGAAACGCTACGTGGCGGTGCTCGACGGCACCGTGCAGGCCGACAAGGGGTTCGTCCGGTTGCCTCTCTGTCCCAACCCCGACGACCGGCCGCGCCAGATGGTGAGCCGCGAATATGGCAAGCCTGCCGTCACGCGGTTTGAAGTCCTCGCGCGGCAAGACGGACAGACGCGCGTGGCCCTCTATCCGCTCACCGGACGCACGCACCAGCTCCGTGTGCATGCCGCCCATGCCGAAGGGCTGGACGCCCCCATCGTGGGCGACAATCTTTACGGCCGTCCCGCGCAGCGCCTGCTGCTGCATGCCGAGTCGCTCAGTTTCCGTCATTTCAAGACGGGGAAACCGGTGCACATCACCGTTCCCCCGCCCTTCTGATTGCGCGTCCCGCCTCCTTGCCTTCTATTTTCCGCCGTCCGGCAAGCGGCATATCGTTTCTATGCGCTCCAGTTCCTGCCGGGTGAAGCCGGGCTTGCGCAGTGCCTTCAGGTTGTCTTCCAACTGTGCCACCGAGCTGGCCCCGACGATGACGGACGTCACCTTTTCGTTCGCCAGCACCCATGCCAGCGCCATTTCGGCCAATGTCTGTCCGCGTTCCGTGGCCACCTCGTTCAGCGCCTTGATTTTTGCCGCCACGGCTTCCGTCAGCGTTTCCCGTTTCAGGAAGCGCCCTTGGGCCATGCGCGAGTCTTCGGGCACGCCCTGCAGGTAGCGCGAAGTGAGCAGCCCCTGCGCCAGGGGCGAGAAACCGATGAATCCCACCCCGTGGTGGTGGGCCTGGTCCAGGATGCCCTGCTCCTCGGGAGCGCGGTCGAACAAGTTGTAGCGGCCTTGGTAGATGAGGCAGTGCACGTCGCGCTCCGCCAGGTAGCGGTAGGCCTTCTCGGCCGCGCTGGCCGGATAGCGCGAGATGCCCACATAGAGGGCCTTGCCTTGCCGCACGATGTCCACCAGCGCCTGCAAGGTTTCTTCCAGCGGGGTGTCGGGGTCGTAACGGTGGGTGTAGAAGAGGTCCACGTAGTCCAGCCCCATGCGCTTCAGGCTTTGGTCGAGGCTGGCCATGAGATACTTGCGGCTTCCCCAGTTGCCGTAGGGGCCGGGCCACATGTCGTATCCGGCTTTCGTGGCGACGAAGAGTTCGTCGCGGTAGGGACGGAACGACTTTTTCATGATTTGCCCGAAGGTCTCCTCGGCGCTCCCGTACGACGGACCGTAGTTGTTGGCCAGGTCGAAGTGGGTGATGCCGTGGTCGAAGGCGTAATGCGCCATCGCCAATGAGTTGGACAGGGGATTGACATCGCCGAAATTGTGCCACAATCCCAACGACACTTCGGGCAGCAACACGCCGCTCCGCCCGCAGCGGCGATAGGCCATGCCGTTTTCATATCGGTCGGCAGCCGGTGCATAAACAGGATTCACCATAGTTTCCAATTATATTATAATTATAGGTATGCGAGAAACAAAAATAATCAAAAAAAAGTGAATCCGTCCTGCCCGTTCCGGAAAAACGGGCTATATTTGAACAATTATTATCATATTTAATGGAAAAGCAACATGAAACACACTCTTTGCATCTGCTGCTGCGCGCTTCTGGCCGCCATGCCGGCACCGGCGCAGCACAGCGCTTCGCATTTTGAGATCGACCCTTCCGCTCCCCTGCAGGCCATCGACGGTTTCGGTGCCTCCGACGCCTGGAGCATACAGTTCCTGGGCTTGTGGCCCGACAGCGTGCGCCGCCAGGCGGCCGACTGGCTCTTCAGCCGGGAGTGCGACAGCAAGGGCCAACCGCTCGGCATCGGGCTTTCCATCTGGCGGTTCAACATCGGCGCTGGCAGCCACGACCAAGGGCGGGAGAGCGGCATCGGGTCGCGTTCCACCCGCACGGAATGTTTCCTTCGTCCCGACGGGTCGTACGACTGGGACCAGCAGGCGGGGCAGCGCAACTTCATGCGCATGGCCCGCGAGCGCGGCGTGGAGACGTTCATCGGCTTCTTCAACTCGCCGCCCGTTTACTACACGCAGAACGGGATGGCCACCAACACGGGGCGCGGCGGGACGCTCAACCTGAAGCCGGAACATTACGAGGATTTCGCCCGCTTTGCCGCCAACGTGGTGGAGGGACTGGAGCGGCACGACGGCATCAAGCTGGCCTACGTCTGTCCCGTGAACGAACCGGACGGCCACTGGAACTGGCAGGGGCCGAAGCAGGAAGGCTCGCCGGCCACCAACCGCGAAATAGCGCGCCTGGCCCGCGACTTCAGCAAGGCTTTCGCGCAAAAGGGGCTGGACACGAAGATCCTTGTCAACGAATCGTCGGACTACCGCTGCATGTTTGCCACGCACATGACCGACTGGCAACGCGGATATGCCATCCAGTCGTTCTTCTGCCCCGACAGCACGGACACTTACCTGGGCGACACCCCGGGCGTGCCGCGACTCATGGCCGGACATAGCTACTGGACCAACACGCCGCTGAAATCGCTGCGCGACATCCGCGTGCAGCTGAAGGACACGCTGGACAAATACGGCGTGCAGTTCTGGCAGACGGAAACCTGCATCATGGGCAACGACGAGGAAATCGGCGGCGGAGGCGGATTCGACCGCACCATGAAGACGGCGCTCTACGTGGCCCGCATCATCCACCACGACCTGGTGTATGCCGGTGCGCGGAGCTGGCAATGGTGGCGTGCCGTGGGCGGCGACTACAAGGACGGGTTGCTGCGCGAATTCAGCAACCGCGGAGGCACGGACGGCCGGGTGGTCGACTCGAAACTCTTGTGGGCACTGGGCAACTACAGCCGCTTTGTCCGCCCGGGCGCCACGCGCATGGGCATCACGGCATCGGACGAGGCCGGACAGGTGGTGCCGGAGGGAGACACGGACAACCAAGGGCTGATGTGCACGGCCTACCGCAACGCGGACGGTTCGTGGGCGGTGGTCTTCATCAACTATGCGCGCGAGGACAAGCCCGTCACGTTCCATGTGGACGACCGCAAGGTGAAGGACTGGTATCCCTACCTGACGGCCGAGGGTGAAGGACTGGACCTGAAGCCGCAGAAGAAAGTGCGCAACGGCAAATCCACGGTCATCCCCGCCCGTTCGCTCGTGACATTCGTCAGCCGGAAGAGCTGACGCCACATTACTTCTTCATCCATCCAATCCGTTCCGGGAATGCGCCATGAGGGCCATCCGGGGCGGATTTTTTGTATGTCCGCCTTTACTTGTGCGGTAGCCGCCGGCTACTCGCGGGCAAGAACCGGACAGGCTGCGGCAACTCGCGGACTGCTCTGGAATGTAACAGATTCCGTAATCCTCCGAAGAAGGAATCAAACCAGAATTGCCTTTTCTGTCCGCCGGACCGAAAAGGTGTGCGGACGTGTCTCCGTGCGATGAAACATCGTGCCCGTTTCGGGCCATTCCGCTGCCACGGGCCGAAAAGCGCCTTGCGGAATGCAGAATCGTACTTTCCGCAAAGTACTCGAGTACTCTCCGCAAGGTACGCTGACGGACTCCGCACGTCCCGACGGCGCATCGAGCATCCGAGGGACAAGGCAACCGGCACGGGACGGTTTGCTGTCCGGCGAATGCCGAAAGGTGGCGGGTACGCCGTCATGAGGGCATCGCCCGCGTCATGGAATAGAAAAATCTGTATGGAGTTTGGAATGCTTGGGATGAAGTTCCCTTCATCGGGGTGAACATGAAGTTCCCGCGCGTTTGCGCACCGTCGCTCCCCTACTTGCGGCCCAGCGGCAACCGTCCGCCCCAGCGCCGTTTCAGGTCGGAGAACAACTGCGTCTCGCGCCGGAATGCGCCCAGTGAAAGCAGGACACTGAGGCACAACACGCACCCGCCGGCCAAAGCCTTCAGCCACACCTCGCCCGTCAGGGCCAGGGCCAAAGCCGCCATCACCAGCACGAACTGCCACGCCATGAAGGGACGGGCGGAACGGTCGGGGGAAAGTCCGTAGCGGCGGCCATAAACGGCATAAATCATCCACCAGTCGAACATGCCGGCCACGGCCAGGGCCACGCCAGTGCCCAGTATGCCGCCGAAAAGGTAGCCCGCCACGACGCATGCGGCCATGAACACATCGTAGGCCACCTCCATGCAAAGGTAGGTCAGCGCGTCGCCCTTGGCCAGCGACACGTAGGCGGCGGGAAGGGTCATCGACTTGAAAAACAAATGGACGGAAGCACACACGGCCATGCCGGTCATGGGAAGGAAGGCCGAAGAATAGAGCAGGCGTACCACCAACGGCATGGCCAACATGAAAGCCACCACGAACGGCGCCATCAGCAGCACGCAGACCTTCACCTGGCGGTTGATGGCGAGGTTCATCTCACGCGCGTCGTGGTGCACGGCCGACAAGCGGGGAAAGTAGTCGGCGTCCACGGCCGCAAACACCACGCCGGCATAGGTGAACACGAGGTTGTAGCCCATGCCATACAAGCCCACGTCGGACAGCGACCCCGCCTGGGCAATGAAAATCGAAAGCCCCAGCCCCACGCCCATGTTCACCAGCGTGGCCAGAATGTAGGGGGCACCCACCCGCACCAGGCTCCATCCCGCACGGAAATGGGCCCGGCTGCGCAGGCTGACCCTCCAGGGAAACACCGGCAGCGACAGCGACAGATGGGCCACCATCACGCCCAGCGTGCTGGCCAGCAGGCCCGGCACGATGCCCCGAATGCCCCACGCATAATAAAAAGGAACGGTGAGCAGGAGCGTGACAACGGCGCCAAGGACGGAAACCAGCGCCACGCGCTCCAAACGGCGCACCGCCTTGAGGATGGCCACCTCGCCGGCCGTGACCGACATGAAGGCCACCACCGGCGAGAGCAGGCACACCGGAAGGGTGTGCGACCAGTCGGAAAAGGCCAGAAAACTGATGGCAGGGGAACACAGCAGGCAGAGCAACATGCCGCCCACGCCCGTCCACACGCTCCACGTGCGCACGATTTCCACCTGCCGTGCCACTCGCTCCGGCACGCCGCGGCCGTAGCATTCCGACACTTCCTTGACGGAACTGAACGAGATGCCCAGGTTGGAGGCGCTGTTCACGAAGTTCACCACGTTCCAATAGAGCGACGAAAGCCCCACGCCGGCCGTACCGAGCAGGACGGCCGCCAGCTTGTTGCGCGCCACGCCCACCAGCATCGTGAGCATCTGCACCAAGCCCAGGAAGCCCGTGTACTTCACAATGTGCCCGTAGGCGGAACGGCTTTCGCCCCCGCCTTCGCGCCCCGCGCCCTCCGGATTATTCCTTGTTTCCTGCATCCCGTTCATAAATAACAAGAACAAAGATACATCAAATCCATTTATTTTCCGTACCTTTGCCCAAAAAGTATCATGAAAATCCTCTTATTGGGAGAATATAGCAATGTGCACCACACACTGGCCCAAGGACTGCGCGAGCTGGGCCACACGGTGGTGGTGGCCTCGGACGGCGACGGCTGGAAAGACTATCCGCGCGACATCGACCTCTGCCGCAGGTCGACCGGAAAGCTCGACACGCTGGACTTCCTGCGCCGGGTGGCCCTCGCCTTGCCCCGCATGAAAGGCTACGACGTGGTGCAGCTCATCAACCCCGTGTTCATGGAGCTGCGCCCCGAACGCTTGTTCCCCATCTACAAATTCCTGGCCTCACACAACAAGTCGATATTCCTCGGCGCCTTCGGCATGGACTACTATTGGGTGAAGGCGGGGCTCGACTGTGAGACGTTCCGCTATTCCGACTTCAACATCGGCCATGAATTGCGCCACAACAAGGACAACGACAACTTCGTGGCCGAATGGCTCACGGGAAAGAAGGGCGAACTGAACCGCTACATCGCCGAAGGCTGTGACGGCATCGTCAGCGGACTCTATGAATACGACGCCAGCTATCGGCCCGACTATCCGGACAAGACCCGGTTCATCCCCTTGCCCATCAACCTTGGCGAGGTGTCGCCCCGCATGCCCCACCCGGAAACCGACCGCGTGCGCTTCTTCATCGGCATTCAGCGCAACCGGAGCGCCTACAAGGGCACGGACATCATGTACCAGTCGCTGGTGCGCCTGGCACGGCAGTATCCCGACCGCATTGAAATCGTGAAGGCGGAATCCGTCCCCTTCGCGCAATACAGCCGGATGATGAACCAGTGCGACGTGTTGCTCGACCAACTCTATTCCTACACGCCGGCCATGAACGCGCTGCTGGCCATGGCCAAAGGCCTGGTGGTGGTGGGCGGCGGCGAAGAAGAGAACTACGCGATTTTGGGGGAGAAGGAACTGCGCCCCATCGTCAACGTGCAGCCCATGGCGGAAGACGTGTATGCCAAGATGGAACAGCTCATCCTGCACCCCGACGACATCGCGCGCCGTTCGGCGGAAAGCATCGAATATGTGCGCCGGCACCATGACCACATCAAGGTGGCGCAGCAGTATGTGGACTTCTGGAGCCGGTAGGGCATGATAAGCCGGACGATTTCAAAGCAAACATGAAACTCAGTATCATTGTTCCCATATACGGGGTGGAAGCCTATCTGGACTTCTGCCTGAAAAGCATAGCGCAACAAGGCGTGGAGGGCATGGAGGTCATTCTCGTGGACGACGCCTCGCCCGACGGTTGCGGAGACATCTGCGACCGGTGGGCGGAGGCCGACGGGCGCTTCCGCGTGGTGCACTGTCCCGAGAACAGAGGCCTGAGTGCCGCGCGCAACACCGGCATTGAGGCGGCAAGGGGCGAATACATCACATTCGTGGATTCGGACGACTATCTCGCCCCCAACACGCTGCAAGCCAACATGGAACTGCTGGAAAGGCATCCGGAGGCCGACGTGCTGGAATATCCCGTGTGCGTCTACCACGGCACGTCGCAAGCCTACCGCTACAAGCCGGGGACGGGAGAGGCCACCGACTACGCCGGATGGGTCAGGAACAAGGGCTACATGCACAGCTATGCCTGGAACAAAATCTACAGGCGCCCGCTCTGGAGCGGCGTGCGCTTCCCCGAGGGGCGGTGGTTCGAGGATATCCTGACCGTCCCCGTCGTGCTGCACCGCGCCCGCCGCATCCTGAATTCCGACAAGGGCCTGTATTACTATTGCTGCCGCGACGGTTCCATTTCCAACACCTTGTGCGAGCGGAGTGTGGACGAACTGTTGCAGGCCCGGCTTCAGCTCTACACATCGCTGCTGCGCGAACGCGGGCTGGACGAAAAGGACCTGGACGAAATGTACCTGCACTTGTGCGACCCCCAAATCCTCAGGCTGCAGCTCGGCGGCTCGCTGTGCATCCCCGAACGGAAGGTGCCGCTCCGCCGCGCCGTGTTCACCCGCCGGCCATGGAATTACCGTCTCAAGGCCATCCTGAAAGCCCTGAGCGGGACGCACTATTGCCGCATCGTGGCCCAAACCCGCAAAGTATTCCATTCATGAGCAAGCCGTCGGTCAGTTTCGTCATTCCTTATTATAAAGTGGAAATCGGCCTGCTGGCACGGGCCGTGGAGAGCATCATGCGCTTGGGCGACAGGGCCGACTGGGAAGTGTGGGTGGTGGACGACGGCACGCCCGGACACGAGGCGGAAGAGTTCGTCGGGCAACTGGCCGAGCCGCGCGTGCACTATGTGGCCCAGGAAAACGCAGGGCTGGGCGGCGCAAGGAACACGGGCATGGAACTTGCGACGAAAGATTTCGTCCAGTTCCTGGATGCCGACGACTACTTGTTCACTACTCCGGCATTGGCGCTCCTGCGACTGATGGAAACGCATGCGGATGCCGAATTCGTGGCCTTCGATTTCCGGAAGACCTATGACACGAACTTGCACGACATGCCGCTGCCGGAATGGCACATCCTGTGCGAAGGAAGCGGGACGGACATCATGCTCCGCCAAAACTTGCGTGGCGGTGCGTGGGGATACGTGTTCCGGAAAGAAGTGCTCGGCAAACTGCGGTTTACCCCCGGCATCTACCACGAGGACGAAGAGTTTTCCCCACAGTTGCTGCTGAACACGCGCCGCGGCATAGTGACCGACCTGCCCGTGTATGCCTACTATCAACGTCGGGACTCCATCGTGCACCAGGCCGACCGCCGGGTCGTAGAGAAACGCTTCTCAGACTTTCTCGGCATCATTGTCCGTCTGTCGGCGAAAACACGGGAACTGGAAGGAGACGCCGCCGCTGCCATGGTGCGGCGGACGGACATGCTGCGCATGGCCATGGCCTACACCCTGATGTGCGACAGTCCGGACACGGCCTTCCTGACCGGCTTCCTGAAGCGCATGAGGCAAGCCGGGCTTTACCCGCTCGCCCCGCGTTGCTACTCTCTCCCCTACTTCATCGTCCGCACATGCAGCCTTTTCCCCCTGTGGGCGGCAATCACGCGCAAGTTGCTGCAAATCCTGCATTTGCGGCACGTCAAGCGCGCCTCATAGGCAACTAAAAGTTGATACAACACAATAAAACTTAAAAAGCGTTTGCCGGCCATGGACGTTTTGCCGGAAATGCGTATCTTTGAGTGTTCTAAAAGATAGAACTTTAGTTTAAAGGTATTAGAAAGGTGTTGGCAAGCCCCTATACGTGAGTATGGGGGCTTGTTTTAGATGGAGCCGTCCACCACAAAACAAGAAGTGGGGGCATTCAAGACACGATGCAGCATCCGGCAGAAGAAAATAATTCGCCGTTTCCGTCCGCATTTTGATTATTATGCTTATCTTTGCCCGTGCAAAGGGGTGCCGCCCCGTTGGGCATGGCTGAGATTATACCCTGTGAACCTGATGCAGGTAATGCTGCCGAAGGGATTGTGCTCGAATCCACCTCACAGTACGTTAGTCTTCTCCCCTTTCTCCATAGGTTATCATATAACAAACAGAAGAGAAGAATGACTGAATTCCAATTCATCACGCACCATACGGCGCAATACGGATATGCCGACGGCGCGCGCCTGGCTCTGGAAGGCGGATGCCGCTGGATACAGCTCCGCATGAAGGACGCTACTGAAGAAGAATGGGCGCGCACGGGCAAGGAAGTGGCCCGGCTCTGCCGGACTTACGGGGCGACGTTCATCATCGACGACCATGTGGAACTGGTGGATAGCCTGCAAGCCGACGGCGTGCACTTGGGCAAGAACGACATGCCCATCGACGAGGCGCGACGCATACTGGGACCGGAACGCATCATCGGCGGAACAGCCAACACGCTGGAGGACATCCTCCTGCATGCCCGGCGGGGAGCCGACTACATCGGATGCGGGCCGTTCCGCTTCACTACCACGAAAGAGAAGCTCGCCCCGACCCTCGGGCTGGACGGCTATCGGCACATCGTGGAGGGCATGCGGGTCGCAGGATGCCGACTGCCCATCGTGGCCATCGGCGGTATTGAGCTGGAAGACATCCCCGCTCTGGCACAGACGGGCATCGACGGCATCGCGGTGAGCGGCACGATACTGAGAGCTGAAAATCCCGTGGAGGAGACCCGGAAAATAGTGGAAGCATTAACAAACCAACAACTATAAAAAGACAGGAACAATGGAAGACCAATTCAAAATCACTTTTCCCAGTTCGGAAAAGGTATATATCCCCGGAAGGCTGCATCCCGAGCTCAAGGTCGGCATGCGGAAGGTGACACTCACCCCGACGGTGACCGTGGAGAACGGCAAGCGGGTGATGACGGAAAATGCACCCGTGTATGTCTACGACACCAGCGGTCCCTACAGCGACCCGAACGTGGAGATTGACCTGCGGAAAGGACTGCCGCGACTGCGCGAGCCCTGGATTCTGCAGCGCGGCGACGTGGAGCAGCTCGACGGGCTGACTTCGGAGTACGGGCGGATGCGCCAGGCAGACAAGAGCCTGGACCACCTGCGCTTCGCGCATATCAGGCTGCCCTATCGCGCTAAGAAAGGAAAGCAAATCTCGCAAATGTACTACGCCAAGCAGGGCATCATCACGCCGGAAATGGAATACGTGGCCATACGCGAGAACATGAACTGTGCGGAACTGGGTATCGACACTTACATCACGCCCGAATTCGTTCGCGACGAAATCGCCGCCGGCCGCGCGGTGCTTCCGGCCAATATCAACCACCCGGAAGCCGAGCCGATGATTATCGGGCGCAACTTCCTGGTGAAAATCAACACGAACATCGGCAATTCGGCCACCACGTCGAGCATCGAGGAAGAAGTGGACAAGTGCCTTTGGAGCTGCAAGTGGGGAGGCGACACGCTGATGGATCTCTCCACGGGCGACAACATCCACGAGACGAGGGAGTGGATCGTGCGCAACTGCCCCGTGCCCGTCGGCACCGTGCCCATGTACCAGGCTATGGAAAAGGTGAAAGGCAAAGCCGAAAACCTCACGTGGGAACTCTTCCGCGACACGCTCATCGAACAGTGCGAGCAAGGCGTGGACTACTTCACCATCCACTGCGGCATCCGCCTGAAAAACGTGCACTATGCCAACGAGCGGCTTTGCGGCATGGTGAGCCGTGGCGGAAGCATCATCTCGCAATGGTGCACCTATCATCAGAAAGAAAGCTTCCTCTACGAGCATTTTGACGACATCTGCGACATTCTGGCCCAATACGACGTGGCCGTCTCGCTCGGCGACGGCCTCCGTCCCGGCTCCATCTACGACGCCAACGACCGCGCCCAGTTCGCCGAACTGGACACCATGGGGGAACTCGTGCAACGGGCTTGGGCAAAAAACGTGCAGGCCTTCATCGAAGGGCCGGGGCACGTGCCGATGCAGAAAATCCGCGAGAACATGGACCGGCAAATCGAGAAGTGCCACGAAGCACCTTTCTATACGCTCGGCCCGCTGGTGACCGACGTGGCTCCGGGATACGACCACATCACCAGCGCCATCGGGGCTGCGCAAATCGGTTGGTACGGCACGGCCATGCTCTGCTACGTCACCCCGAAAGAGCATCTCGGCCTGCCTAACAAGGAGGACGTGCGCACGGGAGTCGTCACCTACAAGATAGCCGCCCACGCCGCCGACATCGCCAAGGGCCATCCCGGTGCCACGGTGCGCGACAACGCCTTGAGCAAGGCGCGCTATGAATTCCGCTGGAAAGACCAGTTCAACCTGGCGCTCGACCCCGAGCGGGCTTTGGAATACTACAAGGCCGGCAATCACTTCAACGGGAAATATTGCACCATGTGCGGCCCGAACTTCTGCGCCATGCGCATCAGCCAGAACCTGCGCGACTGCGAGTTTGATTCGGAAGAAGAAGCACGCCTGCACCAAGAACTCTGACCGAGCGCGACCCCGTACGATGGCGCACCTCTCCCCTTGCCAAGCAAAAGAAGGGGGAGCAGGTGCGCCATCGCGCGTTTCGCGCTCCCCCGTTTGTAAAAAGAATGCTTTTTAAATGAAAAACAAAAGAAATATGGCTGCGGCATGCGTGCCTATAGTTTTTTTGCATAACTTTGCAATGCAAATAGTGACATCAAACTCATGAAATTGATTCTACTGACGCCTCCAGACTTCTTCGTGGAGGAGGACAAGATACTTTCCGCATTGTTTGAAGAGGGATTGGACCTGCTTCACCTGCGAAAACCAGGCGCGGAACCCGTTTACTCGGAGCGCCTGCTCACCTTGCTGCCGGAAAGCCATCATGACCAAATCGTCGTCCACGACCACTTCTACCTGAAGGATGAGTTCAACCTGAGGGGCATCCATCTGAACAGCCGGAACCCCGAGGCACCGGCCGGCTACAAGGGGCACATCAGCAAATCTTTCCACCACTTGGACGAACTGAAAGCCGAAAAGAAAGCTTTCAACTACGCCTTCCTCAGCCCCATATTCGACAGCATCTCCAAATCCGACTACACAGCGGCCTTCGACATGAAGACCCTCGAAGAAGCCTCCGCCCGCGGCATCATCGACAAGAAGGTCATGGCGCTCGGCGGCATCACGACGGAGAACATGGCCGTGGTGAAAGACCTGGGATTCGGCGGCGTGGTGATACTGGGCGACTTGTGGAACCGGTTCAACATCCATTCCACATTAGACTACAAGGAACTCATCAACCACTTCCGGAAGCTGCGCAAGGCTGCCGATTGAGTAACAATGGACTAAAGCTACTTTTAAATAAATACGTTATAGAGAAATGAGTGCAAAGAATTCGTTTATGGTCTTTTCCGGCACAAAATCCAAATATCTGGCCGAAAAGATTTGTTCCAGCTTAGGATGCCCGCTCGGCAAATTGGTCATCACCCATTTCGCCGACGGAGAATTTTCCGTTTCCTACGAGGAGTCCATCCGGGGCCGCGACGTGTTCCTGGTGCAGTCCACTTTCCCCAATTCGGACAACCTGATGGAACTTTTGCTCATGATCGACGCCGCCAAGCGGGCGTCGGCCAAAAGCATCATTGCCGTGGTGCCCTACTTCGGATGGGCGCGACAGGACCGGAAAGACAAGCCGCGCGTGTCCATCGGGGCCAAGCTGGTGGCCGACATGCTGAGCGTGGCGGGCATCGACCGGCTCATCACCATGGACCTGCATGCCGACCAGGAACAGGGATTTTTCGACGTCCCGGTAGACCATCTCTACGCTTCCAGCGTGTTGCTGCCGTACATCAAATCACTGAACCTGGACAACATCGTGATTGCCGCTCCTGATGTGGGCGGCTCGAAGCGTGCCAGCACTTATTCCAAATACTTGGAGTGCCCGCTCGTGCTGTGCAACAAGACGAGGGCCAAACCCAACGAGGTGGCCGACATCCAAATCATCGGTGAGGTGAAGGATGCCAACGTCATCTTGGTGGACGACATGGTGGACACGGCAGGCACCATCACCAAGGCGGCCAACCTGATGATGGAGAAAGGGGCGGCTTCCGTGAGGGCTGTCGCCACTCACTGCATCATGTCCGGCCCGGCATCGGAGCGCGTGCAGGACTCTGCCTTGGAGGAACTGGTGTTCACCGACAGCATCCCCTACTCCAACCGTTGCGCCAAAGTGAAGCAAATCAGCATAGCGGATATTCTGGCCGAAACCATCCGGCGCGTGGAGAACGATGAGTCCATCAGCTCGCAATACCTGATTTAACCTCCGACACTGAGAGATAACCACAAAAGGCCGCCGCGGATTTCCCCGTCGGGAATCCCGGCGGCCTTTTTTTAATCCTTATAAAGAAAAGATATGAAAACAAAGCAACTATTCATGCTGGGCCTTATCGGCCTGTTCGCGTCTTGCTCTTCGCAAAACTGCAAGATCAGCGGCACTGTGGAAAACGCAACGGACGGCGACACGCTGTTCCTGGCCCGAATGTGCGATGGCAACTTCGCACCGAGCGACACCATCATCGTCAAGGGCGGGAAATTCTCCCTCGAAACACCTTGTGATTCCACCATCATCGCCAGCTTCTTCTTCCACGACAAGCAGAACGACGCGGTGTACAGCAACATCTTCTTCATGGAACCGGGGAACGTGCAGCTTTCCATCGGTCGTGACGGAAAGGTGGCCGGCACGGAAAACAACGACATCTACCAGGAACTCTCCGACTCCATCTTCGGTATCCACGAGAAAATGAACGAACTCTATGCGCAGCAGGCACAGGCCGACTCGGCTACGGCCGAACTGGCCGACAACAGCGCGCAACTCATGGCGTTGGACCAACAGGCCAATCAGGTGCTGAAAAGCTACGTGGAGAAATACATCGGCAAGCCCTGCGGATACTTCCTCCTGCTGTCTTGCTACGATTTGTTCGAACCGGCCGAAGTGTTGGAACTGGCCGGCAAGGTGCCTGCCAACTATCAGGGAAGCAAGCCCCTGCAACTGCTCAAGGAAGAGGCTGACAAGAGCAGCAAGACATCCAATGGGCAGAAGTTTATCGACGTCACCATCCCGTCGGCCGACGGCGGACAGCTCAAGCTCTCCGACGTGGTTAAGGCCAATAAGCTGACACTGGTGGATTGCTGGGCCAGCTGGTGCGGACCCTGCCGTGCCGAGATGCCCAACGTGGTGGAACTCTATAAGAAATACCACGGCAAAGGGCTTGAAATCGTGGGTATCTCCTTCGACGAAGACGAGAAGGCTTGGAAGAAAGCCATCAAGGACATGGGCATGACTTGGTTGCAGGCTTCGGAACTGCAGTCGTGGGACAACGTGATGACCGCACAATACAACGTCACCTCCATCCCCTATACCATTCTGATTGACCAAAACGGCACCATCATCGCCCAGCAACTTCGGGGCGAGGAACTGGAAAAGGCTGTGGCCGAATATCTCGACTGACAGCGGGCGCGTCCCGCAATGCCAACCGGGCGGCAAGGATTTAGTGTCCTTGTCGCCCGATTGCTTTTTTATGGCCATGCCCTGTGCGGCTCCTCATTCCAGCTTGAACTTGCCGCCCTCGGCGAAATACTTGCGGCAACCGAAGCGCCAGTTCCGCCCGTCGTCCGCAGGCTCATAAGAGCCCTCCAGATAGAAACCCGGAAGCCGGACGCCGCCCAAGGTGTAGAGCGGAGTGAAATAGTCGGCGGGCAGTTGACGCACCTTTTCCCGCAGGGCCTCGAACTCCGGTCCGGTTTCGGACGAACAATTCAGGACTTCTATGTCGTATCCCTCCCCGTTCTCGCTCACCAGAAAGTCGTACACCTTCGGGTTGCGGCTGTCCTTCCTCACGCCGTCCACCCCGTTCACGTAGCTGCCCAGCGCGATGGTGAATTCAGGCAGGTAATTCCCTATTCCCACACGTCCCATCGCCGGGGAAAATCCCTTGTCGAAGGCCACGTCCCTTGCCTTGCCATTCCGGATGCAATGACTCGTCTTGACCCGTCCGCCATCCACTTCCAACACACTGAAGAAGTTCGACACCCACCAACCCATGCAATATTGAGGCTCGCAGCTGTAGAACGTGCCCGAAAGCCCTTTGGCATACACCTCGCCCAGCGCCTCGTCGCGGTAGCTGCACTTTTCGCTTATCCCCTCCGGCCACTCCTCGCGCCGCAGTCCTTCGATGCTGTCCAGACGGAAATATTCGGGGTAGCCTTTGGGCGTGTAATACTTCCGTCCGTTTTCCTCCTTCAGCAATCTGTGCGTTTGCCGGGTGGACCAGAAGCACTTGCGGTCCACGCCCTGCCTGCCGTCTGTCCGTAACGGTGCCGGATAGAGCATGCAGATGCCGTTCACCAAGTCCTGCGTGACGTTTGGCACCGCGATTTCCTGCCCTTGGCATTCCCGGAACCGCTGGCGCATGTCATCCACCGTTACTTTCTCGCCCAACGGCTTCACGTCGGATGGAGAAACCAACGACGGTTCATCGGAATAAGAATAATAGGCTTGCCCATAGGCTGCGCCGCCTCCCAATGCGGCCATTGCCCAAAAGCACAAAAGCGCCTTTGTCCGGGCTGCCCCGAAACGTCGGGTACGGCATTCCGCCTCCCTGCTTCGTCTTGAAAAGGAAATAACTGATGCTTTCATTGCCGTATGATTTAAGTGAATAAAAATCAATATGACAAATATATCTGTTTCTCCGCTAATTTGGAAATGGGAAACAGTTAAAAAAATAAATATGTCAATTTTGCTCTTAGCTCCCTCCGCCTTTGGAAACTACGTTTGTCCGGTCGATGCGGGACAATCTTGCGCAAAGCACAGGACGCTTTGCCGCAAGGCAGAAAAGTACTTGCCGCAAAGTACTCGAGTACTCTCCGCAGAGTACAGCGACGGACTCCGCAAGAAATTCATTCGCCTGCCGCAAGAAAGGTAGTCGGAAATCGGACTGCCGTTTTGCCATCCGAGGACATGTATAAGAAGGTCCTTGATAAAAGTACTGTATCTCGCTGATTTAAATATAGTTGCAGCGTGAAAATATTCCGCCTGAAACATGAACGAGAAAAACGGCAAGGTAAAACATGCCGACCGGAAGGTCGCCATCATCGGGCCAAACGATTGCACAGCCGGCAACAGGCAGCTATACGAAACAAAAACGCCGGAATCCCGAAAGGAACAAACTATGGAGAATAACTGCTCCTGTAAAAAAGCAAGAACCCGCGTCGTTCCATACAAATTCTACTTGTGAAAACATCCGGTTCTTCAAAAAAGTCAACTCCGCGCCCCGCCGGCGGCCCGACGGAATAAAAAAAACGCGCAAGAAGATACTTCTCAGTATAATCTTGCGCTTGTAAGCTGTTTCCTTACTTAATTCAACCTATATAACTGCGGAAGCTGGGGGATTCGAACCCCCGGTACGGTAAACCCGTACGTCAGTTTAGCAAACTGGTGGTTTCAGCCACTCACCCAAACTTCCTTGCGCTGGAGAACTGCATTCCGCCGGCGGCGGGCTTGCTTTCTCAATTGCGATGCAAAGGTAGCTCCTTTCCTTTAAACATGCAAGCCTTTGCCCTATTTTTTTTCGATGAAAAGGGAAAAAAATGAAGCTTACCCCCAAGTTTGCCATACCAAGCGGGCCAGATAGACCAAGTAAACGGCCATCAAGACTCCCCCTTCCCATCGCTCTACGACATGCCTGGTGCTTGAAAAATACCACAACAGCAGGAGTCCCGAAAGCATGACGATCCAATCGAACGGCAGAATGCCGCCCATCGGCATCGGGGAAAGCGTGGCGCAACATCCCACCACGAGAAAGATGTTGAAGACGTTGCTGCCCACCACATTGCCAATGGCGATGGACGAACTGCCCCTGCGGGCTGCCACGATGGACGTCGCCAGTTCCGGAAACGACGTGGCCATGGCCATGGCAGTCAGTCCCATGCGGCTCTCGCTGATTCCTGTGGCTGCGGCCAGTTGCGACGCCGAATCCACAAATAGTAGTGCACCGGCCACAAGGGCCACCAGCCCGAGCGCAATGGCCACCGCGATGCGTGCTCCCGCCTTGGCGGCCGGCTGCGCCACATCGGCAGTTTCGCGTTCTTGCGGATGCCGCCCTGCCGCAACAACCGTATAGGCCATGAATGCCACGAAGAAGCCCAGCAAAAGCAACCCGTCGGTGCGCGAAAGCGTGTTGCCGCCCGTGGCTCCGTCGAGCAGCGCGTCGGACGAGGCCACCATCAAAGCCAATGTGGCGCACAGCGCGAAGGGTATGTCCTTCGACACGGTGGACTTGCTGACGGCAATGGGGCTGCACAAGGCCGCGCAACCCACCACGGCCAGCACATTGAAGATGTTGCTGCCCAAGAGGTTGCCTGCGGCCATGTCGGCATGCCCCGTTCCCACAGCCGTGAGGCAAGTGGCGAATTCGGGCAACGACGTGCCGAAAGCCACGAGGGTCAGCCCAATGGCCATCTCCGCGACATGGCATTTCCGGGCCCAGCAGATGGCCCCGGAAACCAGTTTGTCGGCACCGAACAATACGAGTACGATGCCGACAACAAATAATGCTACTGTCAGAAACATAAGCTTTCCGAGCCTTTATTCCCGACGCCCAAGGAATATCATCACATAATATAATAAGGTGGCCAACGAGCCTAATGCGGCCACCACATAGGTGTAGGCGGCAGAACGCAAGGCCGTCACGGCCGCGCCATGGTTGCGGATGTTCGTCACGCCTGCGGCGCTCAGCCACTTCACGGCCCTGCGGCTGGCATCGATTTCCACGGGCAGCGTGATGAAGCTGAACAAGGTGGTGGCGGCAAAGAGCAGGATGCCGAGGAACATGATTTCAGGGAAGGCCTGCAACGTGAACATTCCGATAAGCAAAATCCACTGCACCCAGTTCGAGGCAAAAGAAATGATGGGCACCAAGCTGCTCCTCATCCGCAAGGGAGCATACGCGTGTGCATGCTGCACGGCATGGCCGCACTCGTGGGCAGCCACCGCTGCCGCGGCCACGCTGCAGGAATCGTAGACGTCCTCGCTCAGGTTCACCGTCTTGTTCACCGGGTTGTAATGGTCGGTGAGCGAACCGGGGGTGCTGGTCACCTGCACGTCGTAAATCCCGTTGTCGTGCAACATCTTCAAGGCAATGTCGCGCCCCGTCAATCCTCCGTCGACGGGAATTTGCGAGAATTTCTCGAACTTGCGTTTCAAATTGGCCTGCACAAGCCAACTGGCCAGCGCCACTCCGATGAAAATAATCCAATACAATGTCATACAGTTTTTTATTTTAATGATTTATATATGAGCATGAACATCAAAATCCGTGCCAACGGCTGCAAAAATAAAGAAGAATCGCCGAATAACATAAATAAACCGCGCAGAAGGGCTTTCTTTTTTGAATAATTAGTATATTTGTATATTACTTATAGACTAAATCCATCAAACGTATGAAAAAAAGTCTGATACACCCCTTGGTTTTCATGGCCGCCGCGGCCGGCTTGTGGGCCGGTTGCTTTGACGGGCAACAGGGCGGCGGACAGAAGGAAACCGGAAGAAGCGAGACGGAGACGACTGTCGCGCCCGACACGGCCTTCTACGGGCACTTGGGGGAAGGCACGGGCATGAGTTGCCTGGAACTTGTCACGGAAAGCGGGGATACGCTGGTGTTGAACAAAACAGACGAACGGACAGGCGACCCGGGACGCATATTGGGGGAAATCGCCAACTATACCGACCGCTATGCCATCACAACGCGCAACGACGGGCAGAGCGTGCTCGTAGCGCTGAACGTGAGCCAGCTCGTGCAACGGGAATGGGCCTCGGATGCCGACAGCCTGCACGCCTTCCGTCTGGAAGCCGACGGGAAAGCGCAGGCCTTGCCCGCAGGGACGCACGAAGAAGGAGAATGGGGCTTGTACAACTGCCAACTGGTGTTGCAGGAGGGACACAGGCTGAAAACGGAAGGAAAAACGCGAAAGGACACGCTCAACATCCTGGAACTCACGCCGGATTCGCTGGTGCTGCAGGACGCACGCACGCACGTTGTTGAACGATTCCACCGCACAACACAAACGGACGACCATGGCAACCGGTAAGAGCAAAATGGTGAGATGCCTGGATTGCAGGCATGGGAAATACATGCAATGGATGAAAAACCCCATCATCTGCGAATGCAACTGGACGGGGGAACGCTACGTGGCCGAAGCCCGACGCCTCTGCGCCCGGTATGAAGAACGGACAAGCCCGGAGCCTCCCGCGGTCAAGCATTACGACCACTATTAGGAGAAGCACCGGGCCCGTGCGCAGGATGGCGGCGGCTCACTTGGCCGCTACGCACTCCACTTCCACCAAGGCACCTTTCGGCAATGCCTTCACGGCAACAGCCGAACGGGCGGGGTAAGGTGCCTTGAAGAAGGAAGCATACACTTCGTTCATCGCGGCAAAGTCTGCCATGTCGGTTAAGAACACGGTGGTCTTCACCACGCTCGACAAGCCGAGGCCTGCCTCCTCCAGCACGTGGGCGGCATTGATGAGTGCCTGACGCGTCTGTTCCGCCACGCCTCCTTCCACCATCTTCCCGGTATGCGGGTCGATGGGAATTTGCCCGGAAGCGAAGATGAACCCGTTGACTTCGATGGCCTGACTGTATGGGCCGATGGCCGCAGGGGCCAAATCAGAATGCAATACTTTCATAAAACACTTTTTTAAGTTCGTGCAAAGGTCGAAAAAGAATCTGAAAAGCCATCATCAAAAGGCGCTTTTATGAAAGGGGAAAAACATTCTGAAGGACAAAAAGGCGCAATAAAAGGTAAAATCAGCCCAATTCTTTGTTTTTTTTCTTAAATCCGCTTCGCGGGATGTTTTTTTTTGTATTTTTGTGCAGAAGTTTTCGAAGGATGCTTTATTAAGAACTATTAGTTGAATCAATAAAGGAAAAGTGAAAATGAAATTAAAGAAGATTGCAACAGCCTTGAGCCTGGCTGCAGTATGCCTCCCGACAATGGCCCAATACGAGGGAACGACCGTGTACGACCGTATCGGCCATGGGCAAGACAGTATTACGACGTTAGGTAATATTGTCGCCTATAAGGACAGTTACAAGGCTCAGGATTATCTCGGGGCTTACGAACCGTGGAAAGCTGTGTTCACCAAAGCCCCCTGCGCCGAAGTCAGCACATACGCCTACGGCGCCATGATCTTGGCCAACGTGTTGGTCAAGGAGCAGGACATGACAAAGAAGAAGGCTTATTTCAACGAGTTGATGAACTTGTATGACACGCGTCTGAAGAACCTTGACGCCCTGAACTCGTTTACGAGAGTGCAGAGCCGCGCTACCAAAGGCGACATCATTGCCCGCAAGGCCTTCGACTACGCTTACTACGGCGCCGGAGTGGCCGACGGTTACTCGGTGGACAAGGCCTACGACATGCTGAAGGAAGGCGTGGACCTCATCAACCAGGACGGCGCAAAGGAAGTGCCGGGATTCGTGTTGGACAAGTTCTTCGAAATGTCGTACCAGAAGTATTTGGCCGACTCCACCAACTTCCGCGAGCAGTTCCTTCAGGATTATTTGGAAAGCCGCGAGGCGTGCGAAGGCATGCTGAGCTTGGCCAACCAGGCGAAAGACTCTACTGCCGCTCAGAAAATCGTGTCTCAGTATGACCCGACGCTGAACCGCATCGAGACCATGTTCGCCCAGTCCAAGGCTGCCAACCGCGAACAGCTGGTTGCCATCTTCGGTCCGAAAATTGAGGCAAACAAGACGAACTTGGCTTACCTGAAATCGGCTTTGACGCTGCTTTCTGCCAACAATTGCGACGACACGGACATCTATTTCAAGGCGGCTGAATATGCCTATAATATAGAGCCGAGCTACGAGTCCGCCATCGGTACGGCCCAGAAGTACTACAAAGACGGCAAGGTGGCTGAGTCCATCCAATATTACGACAAGGCTTTGGAGTTGTGCACCACAAACCAGAACAAGGCCGCCATCGCGCTGAAGATTGCCAATGCGATTGCCAAGACGGGCGACTCGTCTAAGGCATTCACCTATCTGGACAGGGCCGTGGAGTACAATCCTGAAATCTCAGGAAAGGCCAACTTGGTGCGCGCACAAATCGAGGCCACGTCGAAGAACTTCTCCGAGGCTATCGCTTACTGCACGAAGGCTGCCCAAGAGGATGTCAGCATCTCCGGTACGGCCAATCGCTTGAAAGCAAAGATTCAGGAAGTGCAGCGCAAGAACGCCGAGTATGAACGGGCCAACGCAGAATATCAGGCCCAGAAGGCTAAACAGGAGCGCGAAGAAAACTTCTGGAAGGCAGGTGCCCAGTAAGTTACCGGCTCGTGCATCCACACGGATGCCTATATGACACGAAAGCAGGCAAGGAAAGATTAAGTTTCCTTGCCTGCTTTCGTTGTTTCCCGTCCTCCGCACCTTGTGCGTCGCCCGGCATCCGGCAGTTGCTTGTGCCGCACATTCTTTCCTTTTTATGTTGTAAAACATACACGACATGGCCTCATTCTGAATTTTCAATGCTAACTTTGTTTCCGACTAAATTGTACTTTTAAAACGCGAGAAACCTTGAAATTTATTAATACTAATATTAAATAAACTCATCATGAACATGACACAAGAAGGAGACAGACTATATTTGTACTCCATTACGACCGTAGCCATCTTGGGCGGATTGCTGTTTGGCTACGACACAGCAGTGATTTCCGGTGCCGAGAAAGGCTTGGAAGCGTTTTTCCTCACCGCGACAGATTTCCAGTATGACAAGGTCATGCACGGCATCACGTCTTCGAGTGCATTGATAGGATGCGTCATCGGAGGCGCCATTTCCGGTTATTGCGCGTCCCGCTTGGGCCGCCGTAATTCCCTCCGTGTGGCTTCCGTGCTGTTTTTCCTGTCGGCCTTGGGTTCCTATTATCCCGAATTCTTGTTTTTCGACTACGGGAAAGCCGATTGGAACCTTTTGCTGGCGTTCAACTTCTACCGCGTCTTAGGTGGCGTGGGCGTAGGTTTGGCATCGGCCATTTGTCCCATGTACATCGCCGAGATAGCCCCGTCTCACATCCGCGGCACGTTGGTATCCTGCAACCAGTTCGCCATCATCTTCGGCATGCTGGTCGTCTATTTCGTCAACTACTTGATATTGGGCGACCATCAAAACCCCATCATCCTCAAAGATGCCGCAACCGGCGCCTTGTCGGTCAGCCCGGAGTCCGACATGTGGACGGTCTACACCGGATGGCGCTATATGTTCGGTTCAGAAGCTTTCCCCGCAGCCCTCTTCGGTTTTCTGCTCTTCTGCGTGCCTAAGACGCCGCGCTATCTTGTGCTGTGCGGCGAGGAAGAGCGCGCCTTTGCCGTGCTGGAGAAAATCAACGGGCGCACGATGGCGAAAAAGATTCTGGAAGAAATCAAACTGACATCCAAGGAAAAGACGGAGAAATTGTTCACTTACGGGGTGGCCGTGATTGTCATCGGCATCATGCTGTCCGTGTTCCAACAGGCCATCGGCATCAACGCCGTGCTCTATTATGCGCCCCGCATCTTCGAAAATGCAGGAGCCGAAGGTGGCGGCATGATGCAGACCGTCATCATGGGTGTGGTCAACATCCTGTTTACCTTGGTCGCCATCTTCACTGTCGACCGTTTCGGGCGCAGGCCTTTGCTCATCATCGGTTCTTTGGGCATGGCTGTCGGCGCTTTGGCCGTGGCATATTGCGACCAGATGGGCATCAAAGGCATCGTACCCGTATTGTCCATCATCGTCTACGCGGCCTTCTTCATGATGTCGTGGGGACCGATATGCTGGGTACTCATTGCGGAAATCTTCCCCAACACCATCCGTGGCCAAGCCGTGGCCATCGCCGTGGCGTTCCAATGGGTGTTCAACTACTTGGTGTCCTCAACCTTCCCGGCGTTGTACGACTTCAGCCCCATGTTCGCCTATAGTCTCTATGGCATCATTTGCCTGGCAGCCGCATTCTTCGTGTGGAAATGGGTGCCGGAGACCAAGGGAAAGACATTGGAGGACATGACGGCGCTTTGGCGGAAACGCAGCGGAAGAACAGCCTGACGTTTCAGCCGTTCCGCGCCTGTCCGCATGATAAAGCAAACGCATCCGGCCGCAGCCTGACAACTGCATGGCCGGATGCGTTTGCTTTATTCTGTTATGGGCAATAGCTGTTCAACTTCGTGCACCAGCTCTTCGAACGTGGCCAAAGGTGAGTCCTTATGGACATAGCGTACGACGGAAGCCGTGTCCGTGATATAGATGCGCGGTATGGAGGAGAAAGCGAACAAGTTGTACACCGCCCTGTCAGCTTGCGCGGAGAAGGGCAACGTCAAGCCGTGCTCCGCCCAATAACGACTGACAGAAGCGGCTTCCTCTTCCCTGCTGACGGGCACAAACTCCATGCGTCCGTTATCCCCATAGCGGTCATACACTTGCTGCACCACGGGCAATTCCTTCCGGCAGTCCGTGCATGACGTGTTGAAGAAGACTATGAATGCCACTTTTCCCCGCAGGTTACGGCTGGCGACCACTTTCCCGTTGTCCATCTCCACAGAAAAGTCCGGTAACGAGTCTCCCACGTGGACGACATCCGCTCGAGGTTCATCGCTCTCTTTTTCACTGATGCAGGCGCAAAACAATCCCAAGCATCCCCATAAGGCATAAAGCACTTTCGTTTTCATTTTTCTTCTCTTAATGAAAAAGGCAAGCCCGCCGGGCTTTACCGTTGAATACTAAAAAAGCTTGCCCATGGTGTTATGGGCAAGCTCATGCAGCACCCCACCCTTTCGAGGCGCCTTATCCTTTAATAACGTATATCCAGCTCTTTCAATATAGCCGTTATTTTCTCCATCGTCGTCAGCCTCGTAGGCACCAGAGGCAACCGCAACTGATTCTCAATCATGCCCATGGCGTGCAACATGGCCTTTACGCCCGCCGGATTCCCGTCGACGAACAACAGCTTGAACAACTCGGTGAACTTATGATGAATGACACGTGCATGTTCGTAGTCGCCGTTCAATGCCATACGCACCATGCGGCTGAATTCAGCCGGCAACGCATTGCCAATGACGGAAATCACGCCCACGGCTCCCAGCGTGATCAAGGGGAAGGTGATGCCGTCGTCTCCGGAAATCACGTCGAAGTTGTCCGGCTTGTTCTTGATGATGTCGTCCATCTGCGTGATGTTCCCGCTGGCTTCCTTGATGGCCACGATATTTTCAAAATCACGGGCCAGGCGGAGCGTTGTTTCCGCGCTCATGTTCACACCCGTCCGTCCCGGCACATTATATAATACGACAGGAATGGGCGAAGCTTCAGCCACGGCCTTAAAGTGCTGGTACAAGCCTTCTTGCGATGGCTTGTTATAGTAAGGGCACACGGAGAGCACTCCGTCGATTCCGCTCCAGTCGTTCGCCTTCAATTCCGCCACCACGGCTGCGGTGTTGTTTCCCCCGCACCCCATGAGCAACGGCACGCGCCCGGCCACGCGCTCCACCAACAATTCTTTCAGTTTTCTCTTCTCGTCTGCCGAGAGACAAGGAGTTTCGGCCGTGGTGCCCATGATACACAGGAAATCCACGCCATTCTGCAATTGGTATTCCACCAAACGGGTGAGCGCTTCATAGTCAATGTCTCCATTTGCCTTGAAAGGAGTGACAAGAGCAATGCCCAGTCCCTTGAACTTATTTTGTGCCATAAGTAAAGTATATCTATCTAATTCGCGACAAAAATACAAATAAAATCCCAAAACGCAAACAGATTCATACTATTCTATCTTTTTCAGGAAGTCTTCTTCCGAAAGTATGGGGATTCCCAGCTTGCGCGCTTTCTCCAGTTTTGCCGGTCCCATGTTGGCTCCGGCCAGCACGAAAGCCGTTTTCGACGAGATGCTGCTTGCGTTTTTTCCGCCGTGTTGTTCTATCATCGTTTTGTATTCGTCGCGCGAATGGCGTGAGAACACGCCGCTCACCACGATGCTTTGCCCGGCCAGCTTGTCGGAGTGTGCGCTCAGTTCCTCGTCCGTAAGCTCCATTTTCACTCCGTGTTCCCGCAAGCGGCGCACCAACTCGCGGTTGGTCTCGTTGCGGAAATAGCGGATGACGCTTTCGGCAATCACCGTTCCGATGCCGTTGATTTGCAACAAGTCGTCGAGCGTAGCGGCAGCCAGTGCGTCCATGCTCTTGAAGTGCCGGGCCAGTGCCTTGGCCGCAATTTCGCCCACGAAACGGATGCCAAGCGCGAAGACCACGCGCTCGAAAGGCACTTGTGCGGAATCGGCAATGGAGCGCACTATCTTCTGTGCCGACTTCTCGCGTCCGCCGTCGGCACCGTTTATCTGTTCCACCCGTATGTCGTAGAGGTCGGCCACGTCGTGTATCAATCCGCGCCGGTAATATTCATCCACCGTTTCCGGTCCAAGGCTGTCGATGTCCATGGCTTTCCGGCTGATAAAGTGCTCTATGCGCCCCTTGATTTGCGGGGGGCATGCCGTGTCGTTGGGGCAATACCATGCCGCCTCCCCCTCGTAGCGGACCAGTTCGGCGCCACATTCCGGGCAACGGGTGATGAATTCCGCCTTGGGACCGGTTTCCGGCCCGCGCGCTTCCTTGTCCACGCCCACGATTTTCGGGATGATTTCCCCACCCTTTTCCACGTACACCATGTCACCGATATGCAGGTCCAGCTGGGCCATCACGTCGGCATTGTGCAGCGTTGCGCGGCGCACCACCGTCCCGGCCAGCTGCACGGGTTCCATGTTTGCTACGGGCGTGACAGCCCCGGTGCGCCCCACTTGGAAGGTCACGGCGTCCAGCCGCGTTCTGGCCCGTTCGGCCTGGAATTTGTAAGCGATGGCCCAGCGGGGGCTCTTGGCCGTGTAGCCCAAGGCGCGCTGTTGCCGTTGCGAATTCACTTTCAGCACGATGCCGTCCGTTGCCACCGGCAAGTTCTTCCGCTCAGCGTCCCAATAGTCGATGAAATCGTAGATTTCCTGCAGCGTCCCGACCTTTTTCATGCCCTCGGAAATTTTGAATCCCCAAGCGCGCGCCGCCTGCAAATTTTCGTAATGCCCGTCGAAGGGAATCTCGTCGCCCAACAGATAATAAAGGTAGGCGTCGAGCTTGCGGTCGGCCACCACCGATGAGTTCTTGCTCTTCAGCGTGCCCGACGCTGCGTTTCGCGGATTGGCAAAGAGGGGTTCCTCGCGCTCCTCCCGCTCGCGGTTCAGGGCCTCGAAGCTCGTCCAAGGCATCAGGATTTCGCCGCGTATCTCAAAATTCTGCGGATATCCCTCTCCGCGCAGGCGCAGGGGGATGCATCGGATGGTCTTCACGTTTTCCGTCACGTCGTCGCCCTGCACGCCGTCGCCGCGCGTCACGGCACGCACCAACCGCCCATTCTCATAGGTCAATGAGATGGACAGTCCGTCGTACTTCATCTCGCAGCAAATCTCAAACGGTTCTCCTTCCAGCCCCGTCCGTACCCGCTCATAAAAATCGGCCACCTCCTGCTTGTTATAGGTGTTCGAAAGTGAAAGCATGGGATAGCGGTGCGGCACCTGGACAAACTCCTGATTCAGGTCGCTCCCCACCCTTTTTGTGGGCGAGTCGGGGTCGTCAAATTCCGGATGGGCCGTTTCCAGATCCTGCAATTCCCGCATCATGCGGTCGAATTCCTGGTCGGAGATTTCCGGCGCGTTGAGCACATAATAATTATAATTGTGTCGGTCCAGCTCGCTGCGGAGCCGTTCGATTTGTTCTTTCACTTCCATGTCCTTTTTTGTTTTAGTCCTGGGAACCCTACTGCTTCCGGCCTCCGTCCTTCCGCAATACGCCTCCATTCGGCTTACAAAAATAGGAATTTCGGCCAAAAAGCCAAAGCCGATTATGCAAAAAAGTGACGTGGCAGTCATTGCCGGGCCCCATAAAATCATGTTTCGCCTGTTGTCGGATTCATCCGCAAGGATTTGAAGGCCGTTATGCCCCTGAATGTCCGGAAATGGCCCTCTTCCGGATTCCCGCAAGGCAGGAGAAAGAGCCGTAGACAAAGATGCGGGGAAAGATTTCGTGGAGTTGGAGAAGCGCAGGCGCGATGTAGTTGCACGGATTCTTCTGCCGGGCGACGGTGAAATGGGGCGTTTGGTCGCTTCCCGTTTGTCGCTCCTGTAACGGTGATATGGGGCAAACAGTCCGGTGACGGGCGTTGAAAAGGGCAAATCAGTCTGATTTTCCATCATCAAGTCTGTTTTTTTGCGCTGTGCGATAAACGATTATGCGCCCGCCCGCAGCACACAGTGTGCATTGTAATCATTTATGTATCTCCCAATGGCCCGCCCATTGCTTCCATCACAGCCGATGTCGGCCTGATTCCCGGCAACCTTTCTACGGAAAGCGAATCCCTCCCGTGCGGAGCGTATTCGAGTACTTGCCGCAGAGTACTCGAGTACTGTGCGGCAAGTACTTTTCCGTTGTCCGCATGGTCTTCGTCCGCTTTCAGGAGATGCCGGACGCGTCCGGCCTTCTTCGCCCTCCTTCCCTCCCCGGAGTCGCTGTCCTGAAATCCGAAAGCTTATTTTCCTGCTTCCGATGGCGATGAATCCGCGGTAAAATCCCTAACTTTGCAACAAACCTCCGCCGGAATGGACATTTGGGACAAAAAGAAACGCTCCGCCGTCATGGCGAAAATCAGAAGCAAGGACACAAAACCGGAGTGGATTGTGCGCCGCTATCTCTTCTCGCGGGGCTACCGCTACCGCAAGAACGTGAAGGGACTGCCCGGAACGCCGGACATCGTCATGCGCAAGTATGGCATTGTCATCTTCATCCATGGCTGCTTCTGGCACGGGCATGAGGCCGACAGCCATGTGCCCCGCACCCATACCGACTTCTGGCGCAAGAAAATAGAACGCAACAGGCAACGGGACGCCCGCAACAAGGCGGAGCTGAAGCGCATGGGCTGGCGCGTGATGACCATCTGGGAGTGCCAGTTGAAACCTGCCGTGCGCCGGCAAACGCTGCTCGAGATGGAATATTTCATCAACCATACTTATCTGGAACGCTTCCGCCCCCGCCACACGGTTGTGGTTTATGCGTCGGAACAACAAGAAGCCCCCGGCCGGGCGGCCGAGGGCAACATGACGTATCGGACGAGGACGAAGGGGGAACCTTCAGTCCTGCCGTCAGCAGAACAGTGTGATGAGCAGGGGAACGCTGATTTCCAGCACGATGCCGTGGATCACGGCCAAGGGCAATAGTCCCTTGTCGCCCGTGGTGCGGAGAATCGTGGGCAGGCACACGTCCATCGAATTGATGCCGGCAACGGAAATGGGAGCAAACCGCCCGCCTTTCCCGTTGAAGAAGGAAGAGCCGAACAAGGCCACTACCTCGCGCACCATATTGGCCATCAAGGCCACGGCCGCCAGTTGCGTGGCCACTTCCGCGCCGGCCGTGGCGCTTTTCAGGTCGGCAATCATGACCGACGAAAGCGAATAGTAGCCGAAGCCGCTACCCATGGCCAGAATGTCGCCCACCGACCAGTCGCGGAACAACAGCGCGGCCAAAGCCGTGAACGAGAGGGTGCCCACGATGGTGAAAACCGGTAGCAACAGCATCTGCCAACGGAACGAACGGAGCAACGCCCCCAAGTCGCCGTTCGAACCGAGGCCAATGCCTACCTGCAAGACCAACAAGGCCAGCAGGCATGTGGGAAGGGCGTAGTGCCGTATGCACTCGCCCAAAGTGGCATCGGCTGCCCCCAGCCCGATGCCGCACAACAAGCTCAACAGGAGCAGAAGGTTGCCTTTCATGCCGCACCTCCTTTCTTCCCGCTGTTTTTCCAAACGCGCTGGAACACTCCGGCAGCCACCGTGCTGCCCACTACGCCCAGCAAGGCGATGACCATGGCCCGCCAGCCAAGCTGCGCGATGTCGGCCACCAGCGCCCGGTTCGACCCGATGGACACGCCGAACGCAAACAAAAGTAACATGATAGTGAAACGGGTGCTTTGCTCCACCCGATGCACGCCGCGCATGCCGCGCAACGCATAGCCCGCCCCCATGCCCAGGAGCAGCAATGACAAGATGATAAACATAAGGAATAATAGCTTTTAAAATGATACAATCAGTGCGTCACACAATCTTAAAAGCTATACGACTTAGAGAAATCCGCTGAACCAATGGACAAACACAATCCTGCAAACATGCTTCTCGGCGTGTTTGTCCAAAAGTGTAGCGTAAGTCCCTCTCCTATTCATTAATCGACCTTAAACTGTATTTTTATGCAAAAGTAGCGCTTTTCCGCGAAACCGCGAAATGAAAACCCGTTTTTTTCTGCTATTCCTTCTCTCGCGCAGCCTTCGCAAGGCCGCAAGGCAAGGCTCGACTTCAGTGGGAAACCATCTTGAGCCCGATGATGGAGGCAATCAGTGTGGCGATGAAAAACAAGCGGGCTAACGATGCCGGTTCGTGCAGGAACAGGATGCCCAACACCACCGTCCCCACGGCCCCGATGCCGGTCCACACCGGATAGGCCGTGCCAATCGGGAGGGTCTGCACGGCCTTGGCCAGGAGCAGCATGCTCAAAGCCAGACATACGAGGAAGCCCGCTCCCCAAAGGTAGTACTCCAGACCCGAAAGCCCCTTCATCTTGCCCAGGCAAAAGGCAAAAGCCGACTCGAAACAGCCGGCCACAATCAGTATGATCCAACTCATCGTTCAGTTCCTTGTTCGTCAAACATGCTGCAAAGTTAATCATCTTCACCTGAATTCCGCCCCGCATCGGATAAAAAACGTCCACAGGAATGAAGATTCTGCCGCCATCGCGCCCCGCATTTTGCCGTTCTGCTTTCAAATCCGCGGCGTAATGCTTAACTTTGCGCCTTTCTAAAAGGATATGGACAGAATGGACGTGGCAATCGTAGGCGGAGGGGTGGCAGGCTTCTTCCTGGCCGTGAACCTGAAAGAACTCGCGCCGCAGGTGCGGGTGACGATTTTCGAGAAACAGACGGGCGTGCTGAAAAAAGTGCTCGTCTCGGGCGGCGGACGCTGCAACCTGACGAACTCTTTCGCGGGCGTGACGGACCTGAAGCAAGTATATCCACGGGGACATCAGCTGCTGAAGAAGCTGTTCAGGACGTTCGGCCCGGAAGATGCCTATCGCTGGTTCGAGGCGCATGGCGTACGGCTTGTCACGCAGGACGACCAATGCGTGTTTCCCGCAGCGCAGGACGCCCATGTCGTGGCCGATTGCCTGAAAGGACATGCGGAGAAACTGGGCGTGACCGTAAAGACATCGCATGCGGTAGAAAGCATCGAACAGCGGGACGGGCGGTATGAAATCCGGTTCCGCGACCCGCACAATCCATCCCAGACGTTCGACTGTGTGGCCGTCACCACCGGCGGTTCGCCGCGCGGCGAAACTTTTGGCTATCTGGAAAGGCTGGGACATCGCATAGAACCGCCCGTCCCGTCGCTCTTCACCTTCAATGTCCCCAACCCTTCGCTGCGTGCCCTGATGGGCACCGTGGTGGAGCCTGCCGCCGTCGGCATTCCCGGCACGAAGTTCAAGCAATCCGGGGCCTTGCTCGTCACCCACTGGGGGCTGAGCGGCCCGGCCATACTGAAACTCTCGTCGCACGCCGCACGCTTCGTCCACGAATCGGGCTATCGCTTCCCCCTCCTGGTGAACTGGACCAACGAGACGAACGCCGAAACCGTGACTGCCGCGCTGCAAGATTTGTGCGGGCAACACCCGCTGAAACAACTTGGCGGCATGCGGCCGTTCGGATTGCCCGCACGATTGTGGCACCATCTGCTCTCGAAAGCCGGTTTTCCGCAAGAAAGGAAATGGGGAGAAATAGGACGGAAAGGCGTCTGCAAACTAGCCGACGCGCTGTGCAACGACCGCTACGAGGTGGACGGCCGAAGCGCGTTCCGCGAGGAGTTCGTCACGTGCGGCGGCATCAGCCTCCAATCAATGCAACCGCAGACGCTGGAAAGCAAAACCTGCACCGGACTATATTTCGCCGGCGAAGTGCTCGACATCGACGGCGTGACGGGCGGCTTCAACTTTCAAGCAGCCTGGACCACGGCCTACACCGTGGCCCAAGCCATTGCCTGCAGGCATGAACACGGCAAAGCCGCCTTGTGAAAGGGGATGCTTCCCTATCCGCAAGGCGGCCTGTTCTCTTCATTGGCGGGACGAACTCCTCATTGGAGCCTGAACTCAACCGGCAAGGTGTAGACGGCATCCACTGGTTCGCCATTTCTTTTTCCCGGTGTCCAGCGGGGCATTTCTTTCACCACTCGGGCCACTTCAGCCTCCAGTTGGCGTGCCAACGCCATCCGCACCGGACTGACAACATCGGTCACTTG
>CALULQ010000026.1 GCA_944321525.1 uncultured Paraprevotella sp. | reverse complement strand
GGTCACTTGGGTCGTAAACGTCTTGATTCCATTGGCATCGATAGCTCCGTCGGCCTGTACCACAAACTGACAATACACCATGCCTTGGAACGATGCATCGCGACAAACCTCCGGGTAGCGGATGTTTTTCACCAGGAATTTCATCAGTTCCTCCTCTCCGTCGGGATAGCAAGGCATTTCTTCCACTCGCACATATACACCTCCGGATTTCGCCTTAGCTTCCTCGAGTTGCAAATAGAAGCGGGCGGAGTCGAGCGCAACCTGACGTTCTTCCGCCTCTTTCTCTTTGACCGTAAAGGATGCGTTATATTCCGTCTTGTCGGACTGCTCATGGTTGCGATAGGACATCACCACCACTTTTTTCAAATCGTTCCTCAAAGGCACGTCCGACGCCGTATTTCCGCTCCCTTCGTCCGGCTTTGCCTGAGTCGCTTTCGCGATGTTTTCTCCTGCGGCTTCAGCCTGCGGTTCTTTGGCCTGATAGTCCGGCTGCACAGATGAACTCTTTTCGGGTGCCACGGGTGCGGACGGATGAGCTATCGTAACGGCAGAAAGTTGTTTTAATTGTCGGTCCATCTGGCCGGCTATTTCAGGACGGGCGAATGCCACAGTGGCAAAAGCGCCCACGGGCAGCAAAGACATGTACTTCAATGCAGCCCATTTGCTTGATTTCTTATGGGTCATCATCGTAATTCTTCTTTTAAGTGTACTTTGTGTCAATCCGTTGGCAAAAGATTGCAGTCGAGAGCCAACGGCTTTCTTTATTAAATAGAGTTGATAGTCGCGGGCGTTGACGCCTTGGTGCAACACGTAGTCATCAACCTGATATTCATGAACACAGCGCATGTCCATCTCCATCATCCACACCACGGGATTGAACCATTGCAAAGCTTCGGCCGCCAGCATGAGCATCGTGTCCCAAGAATGGCCATAAATCACATGGGCCTTCTCATGGGCGAAGATGGTTGGGCCGGCCTCGCTATCCCAATCTGTTTCAGACATCACAACACTCCGCATCCAGCTGAACGGCGGGATGGAACGGGCATGGCAATAAAGCGTGATGCTGCCTTCGAGGCGTTCCGTCCACAAACAACCGCGGGCGATGGTCATCCGTAGACGCACCAGTTGGTAAGAACGGATGGCCAGACATAGTGCGACGCCCGCGAAATAGAGAGCCACTAAGGCCATTGGCCAAACGGGAGCCGATTCTTCCTCGGCCGTCAGCTGCGGAACGGACATCGCGCCGGACTGTTCCATCCGTTCGATGAACACGGCATAGCCTCCTTCCGGCACGGCCGACTGCAACGACATGCAAGTTCCGCCAAACCACTCCTCTTGGACTAAAGGCAACAAGAATGAAGCAAAAAGAACTGCGTACAGCACCACACGGTTCAAACGGAATGACTTCTCACCGCGCAGCAGCAAAGCGTACGTCAAATAGAGAAGCGCCAGGCACAAGGCCGACTTGATGACGTAGACTACGAATGCTCCCATCTTTCACAATCAATTAAATTCAGACTTACTCAAATTGCCCCTTATTTCAGCCGGAATGTTATCGGCAAAACGTAACGCACGGCCACGGCTTTGCCGTCCTTCTTCCCCGGTTCCCACTTGGGCATCAGTTTCACGACGCGCACGGCTTCTTCGGACAAACGCGAATCCGGGCTTTGGATGGCCTTAATATTCCTAAGGGTTCCGTCCTTGTCCACTACAAACTGGACCAACACGCGTCCCGATATACCGTTCTCAATGCACGCCTTGGGATAGCTGACATGGTCAACCAGAAACTTCATGTTCGCTTCAACACCACCGGGAAACTTAGGACTGACGTCTACCGTGTCGTAGATTTCTTCAGTCTGCACGCGGGTACTTTCCTGCCACGGGCAAGCGGACATGACGCTACCGGTAGCCTCGCCGGCAAGATGCTTCGGCCCTTTGGCCATGACCTGCAAGGGGCGCAGGTTGCCGTTGGGAAGGACAAGATCGTTCCCCCGTTCCGGCTTCGGCAAGTAGATACTTGAGGCTTTTGTCACTTCCTCGTCTTCGGTTTTTCCATTTTTTAAAGGTTCCGACTGCGATTTTTCAGCCGCGACAGCGCTCTGGGTTGCGGATAAATCCGTAACTTTGACGGCAGAAACCTGCCCCAGCCGGCTGTCTACTTGGTTGGTTAACTCGGGGTGGGCAAATGCCACTGTGGCAAAAGCTCCAACGGGCAGCAAATACATGTACTTCAATGCCGCCCACTTGTTTGACTTCTTGTTACACATCATAGCAATACGTTTTTTAAGTGTGCTTTGATTCAAGCCGTTGGCAAAAGATTGCAGTCGAGAGCCAACGGCTTTCTTTATTAGATAGAGTTGATAGTTCCTCGCGTTGATGCCCTGGCGCAACACGAAGTCGTCCGCCTGATATTCATGGATGCAGCGCATGTCGGCCTCCATCATCCAGACCACGGGGTTGAACCACTGCAGGGTCTCGGCCGCCAGCATGAGCATCGTGTCCCAAGAATGGCCATAAAGCACATGCGCCTTCTCGTGCTGGTACACCGCACGAGCCTCCGTGCCCTCCCAATCGGCTTCCGACACCACGATGCTCCGCATCCAACTGAACGGCAGCACGGGACGGGCATGACAGTAGAGCGTGATGCCATCTTCGCGATGCTCCTTCCACAGACATCCATGGGGAATGAACCACAACAGGCGGCCCAATTGCCACAGCCGGACGACCAAGGATACGGCCACCCCGAGGAAATAGGCACCCACCAGCCACACGGGCCACCACGGGGCGGACGAACCGGGCGTAACGACCAACTCGGGCAAGCGCATTCCCGTCCCGCCAATCTGCCCGAGGAAGGAAGCGTATGCCCCATCAGGAACTGCCGACTGCCACGACATCCATGCCCCGCCGAACCACTCCTCGCGCACGGCAGGCAGCAGAAAGGACACTACGAGAATGGCGAGCAAAGCCAGACGGTTCAGGCGGTGCAGCCTCTCCCTCCTTAATAATAAGGTATAGGGCAAATAAAGCAACGTCATACAAAAGGCCGACTTGATGATGTAGACTAAGAATGTTCCCATGTTAGGATGATTTAAAGGTCCGTACTTCTTGATGCTTCAGCGGAGCGGCGGCAGGATTATTCCACTGTGTCCTGACGCTCCACAATGTCGAGCATATCTCTGAGTTCGCGTTCCGAAATCCGCTCTTCCTTGACGAAGAAGCGGACCAACGAGGAAAACGAACCGCCAAAAAGGTCATCTTTCACTCCGTCGAGCACCTGCCGCGTGTAGTCCTCCTTCGACAACAAAGGATAGTAGCACTGCGTCTTCGTGCCTTTCATCTTCTCAAATCCCACGAACCCCTTGTTGAGCAAAATCTTCATAAAGGTGGCCACGGTGGTGTAGGCCGGCTTCTTGTCGCCGTATCCCTCAAGGATGTCCGCGATGGTGCCCTTCATGCCGGGACGGCTCCAAAGGATATTCATCACCTGCATCTCCGCCTGGGTCAAAGTTCCTTGCTTCCTCATAATATCTAAACCTTTAGTTATTGATACGGCAAATGTATATCTAAGGTTTTAGATAAGCAAGGAAACGGACGGTTTTCTGCACTGAAAGGCGCGTTTTTAACTTCCATTTTTAGTAATAAACGGCACGACCCGCCGGAATGTGCCGCAAAATGACTACTTTTGCAGCGGATTTCAAGAAGACAGACACGTATGAGAATAGACATCATCACCGTTTTGCCGGAACTGCTCGAGGGTTTCGTGCGCGAAAGCATCCTGGGACGTGCACAAAAGAAAGGATTAGTGGAGATTCACCTGCACAACCTGCGCGACTACTCCACTAATAAGTACCGCCGTGTAGACGACTACCCGTTCGGGGGCTTTGCGGGCATGGTGATGCAATGCGAACCGATAGACCGTTGCATCTCGGCACTGAAGGCGGAGCGCGACTACGACGAGGTGATTTTCACCACGCCGGACGGCGAGCAGTTCAACCAACCCATGGCCAACAGCCTCTCACTGTGCGAGAACCTCATCATCCTGTGCGGACACTACAAGGGCATAGACTACCGCATCCGCGAACACCTCATCACGAAGGAGGTGAGCATAGGCGACTATGTGCTGACGGGCGGAGAACTGGCCGCCGCCGTCATGACGGACGCCATCGTGCGCATCGTGCCCGGCGTCATCGGCGACGAGCAGAGCGCCCTCTCCGACTCGTTCCAGGACAACCTGCTGGCCGCCCCCGTCTACACCCGTCCGGCCGAATACAAGGGATGGAAAGTGCCGGACATCCTGCTCTCGGGGCATGAGGCCAAAATCAAGGAGTGGGAACTGCAGCAGTCCTACGAACGGACGAAAGCCCTGCGTCCGGACTTGCTGGAAAAGAAAGGATAAAAACATTTTTTTCACTGCCGCACGAAGAAAAAGAGACGGGATTTATTGGCGGATTCACGCCCAAATCGTATCTTTGCCTGAAAGTAACAAATCAAATCAACAATGGGAGAACCAAGACGCAACTTGTATGTCATTGCCGGTTGCAACGGAGCGGGGAAAACTACGGCCAGTTTCACCGTACTGCCGGAGATGCTGGACTGCCGCGAGTTTGTCAATGCCGACGAAATCGCCGCCGGGCTGTCCCCGTTCAACCCCGAAGGTGTGGCCCTGCAGGCCGGACGCCTGATGATTGAGCGTATCATCTATCTGCTGAAAGAAGGCGAGACCTTCGCTTTCGAAACAACCTTGGCCACGCGCTCCTACGTGAAGCTCATCAAGCAGGCACAAAAAAGAGGCTATTTCGTCACGTTGCTCTTCTTTTCGCTCAGCACCCCCGAGCAGGCCGTGAAAAGAGTGGCCAAGCGAGTGAGCGAGGGCGGGCACAACATCCCGCTCGACGTGATATACCGCCGTTACGACAACGGCTTGAGCAATTTGTTCAACCTCTACATTCCCGTCTGCGATTATTGGGCGCTCTACGACAACAGCATCTGCCCGGCCAACAAAATCGCCTTCGGGTGCAAGGACGAGAATATAACGATTATCGAACCAGCCGTATATGAAAGATTCAAAGACCAATACACCCAAGAAGATGATCATGAGCGAGGATGAGGTTTACGAAATGCAGCGCAAGATAGATGAAGGCATATACCTGGCTCAGGAACGCCTCATTGCACGTGCAAAGCACAACCACACCACCTTGGTCATTGCGCGCGAAGGGCAAGTCGTGGAGGTGAGAGCCGAGGAGCTCCGCCCGAAGCGCAAGAAGCCTCGGCAACCTCTGAGATGAGGAAACACCAACGGCGGAAGTTCCTATTTCCGCACGGAAAAGCATCTTTTTATTGGAAATAAAAATAGAACCGGACAGATGGCCGCCATCCCCAATGGGAAAACCCTTCTGTCCGGTTCTTTGTATCAAGACGCGACCAATAATCCTTATATACCAAACCCCGCAGGAAAATAACAAAGCCAATCACAAACAATTTTACGTCATGACTTACACGCCAGCCTGTATCCGGTTGTGAATGATTCTGGCTGCAGGGCAACCCCGTATTCTGCTCTTCGCGGAAAAGGAAAAGAAAATACGCCTAACGGAAGAAAGGTGTCCTGCGTTTGTTGTTGTACTCTCCGCAAAGTACTCGAGTACTTTGCGGAGAGTACTTGAGTATCTACCGCAGAGTACGATTCCGTATTCCGCACGTTCTTATGAATTTTTCAGTCAAGTACCGCTCAATTATTGAGGCGTAAGCCCAATGCACATTGCTATTGCATTTGCCAAGCCAAGGCTGCCGCTCCCAGCACAGCCGCTTGGGCGTCGTCCAGCTGCGAAACCAGCATTTTTGCCTTTCCTTTGAAGATGTTTTGCACGTTCTCGTCGTAGGCCTGCTTCAGCGGGTCCATCAACAGATTACCGGCCTTGGTCAGTCCGCCAAAGAACACGTAGGCTTCCGGACTGCAGAAGGCCGTGAAGTTGGCACATGAGCGGCCCAACAACTCGCCCGTGAACTGATAGACGTCGCGCGCCAGCTTGTCGCCGTGCTCTGCGGCGATGGACACGTCCTTGGATGTTATGTCGTCCAACGGAATGCTGCGCAATTCGCTCTCGTCGGTGCGTTGTGTCAGGAACTGGCGTGCCGTGCGTGCCACACCGGTGGCCGAACAATAAGTCTCCAGGCACCCCTTCCGGCCGCATCCGCACAACCGGGCTTCCGGGCCGCGGTCCACAATCACGTGCCCCAGTTCGCCGGCGAAGCCGTCGCATCCATAGACCAATTCACCGTTGATAACGATACCGCTGCCCACGCCCGTCCCCAAGGTGATCATGATGAAGTTCTTCATGCCCTTTGCCACTCCGAATGTCATCTCACCGATGGCGGCCGCGTTGGCATCGTTGGTCAGCACCACGGGAATGCCCAGCCGTTCGTTGAACTTCTTGGCGAAGGGAACCACGCCCTTCCATGGCAAGTTGGGCGCCAGCTCGATGTTGCCGGTGTAGTAATTTCCATTAGGCGCCCCGATGCCCATCCCCTTGATGTTCCCGGTGCCGCCCACTTGCTCTATCATCGGGGCCAGCGCCGCGCACGCGCTGTCCATGTAAAGTTCCAGGTCGTTTTGCCCTTTTGTCCGGATAGAAGTTGAAGCCACCACGTGTCCTTCCGCGTCCACAATGCCGAAAACTGAATTGGTTCCACCCAAATCCAGTCCTATTACATAAGGTTTATTTTCCATATACAATTTTAAATGAATGACGTCAAATTTTACGGATTCCAAAGCTATGAAAAATAAGTTTAACGGCAAAGGGAAAGAAACTCTTTTTCACGAAAAAGAAAAAAAGAGCGGTCTTTTCTTTATAGTCTCGTGAAAAAATCCCAATTTTGCAACTATTATGTGGTTTGAACCGGTCAGTACAATAGATTTAATCATAAAGGGACTGCTCATCGGCGTGGTGGCATCCGCTCCCATGGGACCCGTCGGGGTCCTGTGCATACAGCGCACGCTGAACAAAGGCCGTTGGTATGGTTTTGTCACGGGAGTAGCCGCCGCCTTCAGCGATATCATCTATGCCTTGATAACGGGATTCGGAATGAGCTTCGTCGTGGAGTTTATTGAAGATGAAGACAATATGTTCTACCTGCAGCTGGCGGGCAGCATCATGCTCTTCTTCTTCGGGTGGTACACGTTCCGCAGCAATCCTGCGCGCTCCATCCGTCCCACGTCCCCCCGCAAAGGCACGCTCGTGCACAACATGGTCACCGGGTTCCTGGTCACTTTCTCCAACCCTCTCATCATCTTCCTGTTCGTGGCCCTATTCGCCCGCTTCACGTTCGTCGTCCCCGACCACGTGCTGCAACAGTCGTTGGGCTACTTGTCCATTTTCCTGGGCGCACTGGTATGGTGGTTCGTCCTGACCTACGCCGTGGACAAAGTGCGTTGCCGCTTCGACGTCAAGGGCATCTACAGGTTGAACCGGCTCATCGGCGCGGTGGTCATCGCAGCCGCCATGGCCGGCATCATCATCACGCTGACCGGTTTATCATTATAAAATTATGTATATAGCCCGAAAACTAAAGGAAGACAACATCGCCGGTTACCTGCTCTACATGTGGCAGGTGGAGGACATCCTGCGTGCCCACCACCTCGACATGGACGAACTCCGGCGCAACTACCTGACGCAGTTCAGAATGACAGACGACGCGGAAAAGGAAGCAGAGGAATGGTATGCCAACCTCATCCGGATGATGCGCGAAGAAGGCGTCCAAGAGCACGGACACCTGCAAATCAACAAGAACATCGTCCTCCTGCTCACCGACCTGCACCACAGCCTGCTGCATTCCACCAAGCATCCCGTCTACGCGGCGACCTATTACAAGGCCCTGCCCTACATCGTGGAAATCAGGAGCAAGGGCGGCGGGACAGACAAACCGGAACTGGAAACCTGCTTCGAGGCGCTCTACGGCGTGACGTTGCTCCGCCTCCAGCAGAAGGAGGTCAGCGAGGGCACGGCACACGCCGCGGAAGACATCGGCAAAATGCTGGAAATGCTCTCGGAATATTACAAACAAGACAAGGCCGGGGCACTCGAGTTATGAACCAACAAAAGACAACATATAAATATGAAGAATATCCTCGTCACCGGATGTAACGGACAATTGGGCAACGAGATGCAACTCCTGTCCGCCGGACATCCCGATTTCAATTACTTCTTCACCGACGTGAAGGAACTCGACATCACGGACGAAAATGCCGTGAAAGCTTTCATCGAAGCCAACAGCATAGACTGCGTGGTGAACTGCGCGGCCTACACGGCCGTGGACAAGGCCGAAGCCGACGAAGCCCGTGCCGACGTGCTCAACCACGTGGCCCCCGGCTACTTGGCGCGCGCCGTCCATGCAAGGGGCGGGCAAATGGTGCACGTGTCCACCGACTATGTGTTCGACGGTACGGCCCACGTGCCCTACCGCGAGGATGCTCCCACCTGTCCCGCCACGGCATACGGCCGGACCAAGCTGGCAGGCGAAGAGGCCGTGAAGCAGGAATGCCCCGAATCGGCCATTATCCGCACGGCGTGGCTCTACTCCACCTTCGGGAACAACTTTGTCAAGACCATGCTCCGGCTGGGACGCGAAAAAGAAAGCCTCGGAGTCATCTTCGACCAGATCGGCACGCCGACCTATGCCCGCGACCTGGCCGCTGCCATCTTTGCCGTCCTGGAGCAAGGCATCGTGCCCGGCATCTACCACTTCTCGAACGAAGGTGTCATCTCGTGGTACGACTTCACGAAAGCCATCCACCGCATCGCAGGCATCGCCGGCTGCAAGGTGCGCCCCCTGCACACGGAAGAATATCCCGCCCCGGCTGCGCGCCCGCATTATTCGGTGCTCGACAAGACGAAAATCAAAGAGACTTACCACATTGAAATCCCTTATTGGGAGGACTCGCTGGAGGAGTGCATCCAAAAGCTCGAACAAGCATAAAAAACGCTGCAAGCAAGTATGGACGAAATAGAAAGAAGAAGAACTTTTGCCATCATTTCCCACCCCGATGCCGGAAAGACCACCCTCACCGAAAAGCTCCTGCTCTTCGGCGGGCAAATCCAAGTGGCCGGAGCGGTGAAAAACAACAAGATCAAGAAGACCGCCACCAGCGACTGGATGGAAATAGAAAAGCAACGTGGTATTTCCGTGACTACATCTGTCATGGAATTCGACTACGAAGGCTACAAGGTGAACATCCTCGACACGCCGGGCCATCAGGACTTCGCTGAAGACACGTTCCGAACGCTCACCGCCGTGGACAGCGCCATCATCGTGGTGGACGGCGCGAAGGGCGTCGAGGCGCAGACGCGCAAGCTCATGGCCGTATGCCGCATGCGCAAGACTCCCGTCATCGTGTTCGTCAACAAGATGGACCGCGAGGGAAAAGACCCCTTCGACCTGCTCGACGAACTGGAGGAGGAACTGCAAATCAAGGTGCGCCCCCTCTCTTGGCCCATCAACCAAGGGCAACGCTTCAAGGGGGTATATAACATATATGAACAACGCCTCGACCTTTTCACCCCGGACAAGCAGAAAGTGACGGAGAAGGTGGAGGTGGACATCCATGGGCAAGAACTGGAAGCCCACGTGGGCGAGGCCGACGCCGACAAGCTCCGCTCCGACCTGGAGCTTGTGGAAGGTGTTTATCCGGAATTCGACGTGCAGACTTATTTGGACGCCGAAGTCGCGCCCGTGTTCTTCGGGTCGGCCCTGAACAATTTCGGCGTGAAGGAACTGTTGGACTGCTTCGTCAAGATAGCTCCCAGCCCGCGGCCCACGCAAGCCGAGGAGCGCACCGTGGAACCGGAAGAACCGAAATTCACGGGTTTCATCTTCAAGATTACGGCCAACATCGACCCCAACCACCGCTCGTGCATCGCCTTCTGCAAGGTCTGCTCCGGCAAGTTCGTGCGCAATGCGCCCTATCTGCATGTTCGGCAAGGCAAAACCGTGCGCTTTTCTTCGCCCACGCAGTTCATGGCCCAGCGCAAGAGCACCATCGACGAAGCCTGGCCGGGCGACATCGTGGGCTTGCCCGACAACGGCATCTTCAAGATTGGCGACACCCTGACCGAGGGTGAGCAGCTCCATTTCCGCGGGCTGCCCAGCTTCTCGCCCGAGATGTTCAAATACATAGAGAATGCCGACCCGATGAAGACCAAACAGCTGGCCAAGGGCATCGAACAGTTGATGGACGAAGGCGTGGCGCAGCTGTTCGTCAACCAGTTCAACGGCCGGAAAATCATCGGCACCGTCGGCCAGCTCCAGTTCGAAGTCATACAATACCGGCTGGAACACGAATACAACGCCAAGTGCCGTTGGGAACCGCTGAGCCTCTACAAGGCATGCTGGATTGAGAGCGACGACGAGGCGCAACTCGAAGCGTTCAAAAAGCGCAAGTACCAATTCATGGCCAAGGACCGCGAAGGCCGCGACGTGTTCCTGGCCGACAGCAACTACGTGCTCCAGATGGCTCAGTCCGACTTCGAGCATATCAAATTCCACTTCACCAGCGAATTTTAACATCAAGAAAGGAGAACAAATCATGACTATGGAAGAAGACATACGGCAGGCAGTGGAGGTCATGCGGCGCGGAGGCGTCATCCTCTACCCCACCGACACCATCTGGGGCATCGGTTGCGATGCCACCAACGAAGAAGCCGTGCGGCGGGTGTACGACATCAAGCGGCGCGACGACAGCAAGGCACTGATCTGCCTGGTCGACTCCGCCGACCGCCTGCAACGCTACGTGGGCGACGTGCCGGGCGTGGCATGGGACCTGATTGAATATGCCGACAAGCCGCTCACCCTCATTCTCGACAACGCCCGCAACCTGGCACCGAACCTGCTTGCCGAGGACGGCAGCGTGGGCCTCCGCGTCACCCGCGAAGAGTTCAGCCGCCAACTGTGCTACCGTTTTCAGAAGGCCATCGTCTCCACCTCGGCCAACGTGAGCGGCGAGCCCTCGCCGGCCTGCTTTGCCGACATTAGCGACGACATCAAGAATGCGGTGGACTACGTCGTGCAAAGCCGCCAACGGGAAAAGACGAAGTCGGCCCCGAGCAGCATCATCAAGCTCCGCCCGGACGGGGAAATCACCATCATCAGGAAATGAGCGAAAAGACCATGCGTGCGGTAAAACGGAACTTCACTTTCATCGAGCGGCTGTTCATCTGGCGGCGGATGAATTTCAGTGAACAGAAATTCATCCTGATCATCAGCTTCTTCGTGGGCGTGCTCACGGCCTTTGCCGGGCTGTTCCTGAAGTGGCTCATCGAACAAATCCAGTACGTGCTGACCTACCGTTTCGACGTCACGGCATCCAACCCGCTCTACTTGGTTTACCCCGTCATCGGCATCTTCCTCACGGGGCTTTTCGTCCGCTACATCGTGAAGGACGACATCAGCCATGGCGTGACCAAAATCCTCTTTGCCATAGCGCGGAAGCAAAGCAAAATCAAGGCACACAACACGTGGTCGAGCGTCATCGCCAGCGCCATCACCATCGGCTTCGGCGGTTCGGTGGGAGCCGAGGCGCCCATTGTGCTTACCGGTTCGGCCATCGGCTCCAACCTGGGGCGGCTTTTCCGGATGAACAGCAAGACGCTCATGCTGCTGGTGGGCTGCGGCGCGGCCGGCGCCGTGGCGGGCATCTTCAAGGCGCCCATCGCCGGGCTAGTGTTCACGCTCGAGGTGCTCATGATCGACCTCACCATGGGGTCGTTGCTCCCCCTGCTTGTCTCTTGCGTCACGGCGGCCGGGGTCACGTTCGCTTTCTCCGGCATGGGCACTATCTTCGAGTTCCACCTGCAAGACGCCTTCGCCGTGGAGAAGATTCCGGCCTACATCCTGCTGGGCATCTTCTGCGGCCTCGTGTCGCTCTACTTCACCCGCACGATGAACTCGCTGGAGGATGTGTTCCGCAAATACTCCAACCCCTACGTGAAGCTGCTCATCGGCGGCGCCGTGCTGAGCATCCTCATCTATCTTTTCCCTTCGCTCTACGGTGAAGGCTACGAGCTTATCGAACTGCTTCTCAACGGACAAGGCCCGGCCGACTGGGACACGGCGATGGACAGTTCGCTCTTCTACGGCCATGGCAACCTGCTCCTGCTCTATCTGGCCCTGGTGCTCATCTTCAAGGTGTTCGCCTCCACGGCCACCAATGGCGGCGGGGGCTGCGGCGGAATCTTCGCCCCCAGCCTCTTCCTGGGCTGCATCTCGGGCTTCATCTTCGCCCGCCTGTGGAACATCAACCAGTTCCTGGACATCCACCTGCCCGAGCGCAACTTTGCCATGATCGGCATGGCCGGCCTGATGAGCGGCGTGATGCACGCCCCACTGACGGGCATTTTCCTCATTGCCGAACTCACGGGCGGCTACCAGCTGTTCATGCCCCTGATGATTGTGTCCGTCTGTGCCTACCTGACCATCATCTCGTTTGAGCCGCACAGCATCTATTCCATGCGGCTGGCCAAAAAGGGGCAGCTGCTCACGCACCACAAGGACCGCGCCGTGCTCACCCTGATGAGCCTCGACTCGGTCATCGAAAAATACGACGAATACCTTTATCCGGACATGGACCTGAGCGAGCTGGTCAAGAGCATCTCTGCCTCGCGGCGCGACGTGTTCCCCGTGGTGGACCGCCAGCACCGGCTCGTGGGCATCATCTATCTGGACAACGTGCGGCCCATCATGTTCCGGCAGGAACTCTACCATCGCTTCCAGATAGGCCAACTGATGAGCGAACCGGTGGCGCGGCTGAACATCAACGACTCCATGGACGTGGTGCTCCTCACGTTTGACCGCACGGGGGCTTGGACGCTTCCCGTGGTGGACACCGAGGGCACGTTCATGGGATTTATCCGCAAGTCGCACGTGCTGACACTCTACCGCAAGATGATGGCCGACCTGTCCGACGACTAAACCAGAAAGGAGAATGATGATGAAGAAGAAAGAAGACTTGAGAATCGTGTATATGGGCACTCCGGAGTTTGCCGTGGAGAGCCTGAAGCGCCTCGTCGAAGGCGGTTACAACGTAGTAGGCGTCATCACGATGCCCGACAAGCCTGTGGGCCGACACCAGGACAAGCTCCAGCCCAGTGCGGTGAAGCAATATGCCGTGGAGCACGGTTTGCGCGTGCTGCAACCGGAGCGGCTGAAAGACCCGGCCTTCGTCGACGAGCTCCGCTCGTTGCAGGCCGACCTGCAAATCGTGGTGGCCTTCCGCATGCTGCCCGAAGTGGTGTGGGCCATGCCGCCCCTCGGCACGTTCAACCTCCACGCCTCGTTGCTCCCGCAATACCGCGGCGCGGCCCCCATCAACTGGGCCGTCATCAACGGCGAGACAGAAACGGGCATCACCACGTTCTTTCTGCGCCACGAAATCGACACAGGGGAAATCATACAGCAGGTGCGCATCCCCATCGCCGACACGGACAACGTGGGCGTCGTGCACGACAAACTGATGGAACTGGGCGGCCAACTGGTGGTGGACACCGTGGACCGCATCCTTGCCGACGACATCCATCCCATTCCCCAGGAAAGCATCGCCGACTGCGGCCCCCTGCGCCCCGCGCCAAAGATATTCAAGGAAACCTGCCGCATGGACTGGCAAGGAAAAACGCTCAAGCAGCTCTACGACTTCGTGCGTGGCCTTTCGCCCTACCCCGCGGCCTGGACCGAGATGAAGGACAGCACGGGAAAGGCCTACGGCCTGAAAATCTATGCCACGGAGAAAGAGCCCTGCACGCCGGGTGAACCCGTGGGGACAGTGGTCAGCAACGGGAAAACTTATTTCAAAGTTGCCGTGGACGGCGGCTACCTGCACCTGAAGGAAATCCAGCTCACGGGCAAGAAGCGCATGGCCATAGAAGACTTCCTGCGCGGTTTCCGCACGACGGACGAACTGCACATGGACTGAAACGCGCCGCGCCCTTTTCCCGTTTGTTCCGGTGCATTTCTCTCCACAAAGGATGTCCTACTGCGGGAAACCGTCCGGAGCAAATAACATTACATTCAAACTCTTTGTACCCCTAACGGACAGCGCGACGGATGGCGGGCCACTTGTTGCCCGCCGCCGCGAAACGCCGACCGCTTTCCCGCCTGCGTCTCCGCAGAAGACGGAAAGGCATCGTGCGGAGCGCAAAAAAGTACTCTCCGCAAAGTACTCGAGTACTCTGCGGCAAGTACTCGTGTGCTTCCCGCAGAGTATTGCGACGGGCTGCGCACGCCATTTGTCTGCCATCCGCGGATGAGAGGGCGGATTTGCGGCTGTCCGTCAGCCCGTTCCCGGGAAAAGGAACCTCCAAAAACAGAGCCTGCAAAATCGGACGGGAGGCAGGACGGAAGAAGAAAAAGACAGGACAAAATGCAGCAGTGGCAGGCATGTCCTTGGCATGCCCGCCACCGCCGTTGCAAAAAGGGGCGCGCCCCGACGGACGCGCCCCTCTCCCTTATCGAATGTGAATCCCGGGCATCAGCCCAAGTAAGACTTCAATAACTTGCTCTTCGAGTTCTGCCGCAGGCGGCGGATGGCCTTCTCCTTAATCTGGCGCACGCGCTCGCGCGTGAGGTTGAACTTGTCGCCGATTTCCTCAAGGGTCATCTCCTGGTGGTTGATGCCGAAGAACATCTGGATAATCTCCTTCTCGCGCTCGGAGAGCGTGGAGAGCGCGCGGTCGATTTCGCGCGCCAGCGACTCGTTGACCAACGTCCGGTCGGCCATGGGCGAATCGTCGTTCACCAACACGTCCAACAGGCTGTTGTCTTCTCCTTCCACGAAAGGCGCGTCCACCGAAATGTGGCGACCGCTCACCTTCAGCGTGTCGGAGATCTTGTCCACGGGAATTTCCAGTTCGTCGGCGAGTTCTTCCGGGCTCGGGCGTCGTTCGTTCTCTTGTTCAAACTTGCTGAATGCTTTGCTGATCTTGTTCAGCGAACCCACCTGGTTCAAGGGCAAACGAACAATACGGCTCTGTTCCGCCAAAGCCTGAAGAATGGACTGACGAATCCACCACACAGCATAACTGATGAACTTGAATCCGCGTGTTTCGTCGAACTTCTCGGCGGCTTTGATCAGCCCCAGGTTGCCTTCGTTGATCAAGTCCGGCAGACTCAATCCTTGGTTCTGGTACTGCTTGGCTACCGAAACGACAAAACGCAAATTGGCACGTGTCAGTTTTTCGAGTGCCGCACGATCACCCTTCCGAATGCGTTGCGCCAGTTCCACTTCTTCTTCCACAGTAATCAGGTCCTCACGGCCTATTTCCTGCAAATACTTGTCCAGCGAAGCGCTCTCTCGGTTGGTGATGCTTTTGGTAATCTTTAACTGTCTCATTCTCCTACTCCATATTAAACGTACAAAGTTACCACTTTTTCCCGGTTTATGATGCAAGAAAAGCCGAAAATTCTCAAAAAAAATCGCGAATAACTTCTTTATCCGCCCGCCATGGCTACCCGGCCGGATCAAGAGGGGCGCTTTGGGCAGGCATGGTAGAACAAGACGGGGTTGGCGCCATCCGTGAGCCGCATCAATTTCTCGCGCTCGTCTACATCTGGTTTCAGGCGTCCCTTGGCAACGATGTGCTCCAGGAAATAAGGAATGGCGTAGGCATGCAAAACGGACAAGACGCCTCCCTCGTCAGCGTAGCACATGTCCAGCGGCAGGTTGTTGTCCTCGCACAGATAATCGTCGGAAAAGGCCGTGGAAACACGAGTTTCCCTCGTTCGCAAGTCATGGAGCGCGTAATGCCTCTCATCGCCCTTGTGGTATTGAAATGACACCATTCCGTCCCATTCCACCCATCGCGAGACGAAATGAATCCATCCGCCCTCGCGAAGCCGTGACAAGTCGACAAGGCCATCCGGATTGGGGCCACAATCCTTTCGCACATCGGCTATCACCTCGTCCGTAACAAAGTCCTTGCTTTTAATCGCGTAGGCCGGACGCAACCCATCTGGCGTGACGGCCACAACCGTGTCGGAAAACATCTCGATGAACTTGGGCGAACGGGTGTTCTTGGCATAGAAAAAACCGAACTGGAAACCGAAGTTGCGGTTCCAGCCCTTGTTGTAGTCGGCGGCCTTCAGGCAAGAGTCGGTCTGTACGCCCGTTTGAACATCAATTTCACGGAGCAGGTAGTTGTCGGGATCTGTGAGGTCCATAGCCGTGCGGTTCACATAAAGTTTGTCGCCCGCTTGTTGCAAGCACAGGCTCAAATAACCATCGTGCTGCGTCTTTATGCTGGAAAGGTAGTCGTGGGTGTGCAGATCGTACTTGAGTGCTGCATCCATCGCGTTGTCCCACAAATAGATGATTCCCTTTTCGCGGTCGATGGAAAAATCCGACAAGTCGCGGTACTCCCCGTGGCCGTGCCCCCTATGTCCGACGTGATCTAAGAAAGTGCCGTCACGGTGAAACACATAGAGGGCCTTGACTTCATCGTCCAGAATATAAATCCTATCCTCATAAAGTTCTACAGAAAAGATATTCTGAATAATACATTCAGGCTTCGTCTCCAAGACAATCACGTCCGGCTTTTCCAATACGGAAGAATAAAGCAAGGCTTTCTCTTCTTTGGCGCGGTCTATGTCTATCGTTACCACTCCGCTTCCGTCCGCAGCAGTAGGGCTGTCGCCCCGCCCCTGTTTTCCCGTACAAGCCGCAGCCAGGACAATGGGCAGCGCTAAAATCAATATTGGCTTGAGCATCTTCCTTTATTTTTCTCACCGGCAAAGTTAAGAAAAACACTCGGACCGCTCCGGCAGAAAGAAGAAAAATCAGCACACGGATAGTGAAAGACATAAAAAAGTGCGGCGCACGCAGGGGACTTATGCCCTCTCGTGCGCCGCACGTGCAGTATTTCAGCCTGTCGGCCTGTTACTTGTCATCCAATTCCACCACGGCACTCTTCAGCCTGCCGCTCTGGGTGATGGCGCGAATCCAGAGGATGCGGTCACTTGAGCGGTTGGCCTCCTTCACGGCCTCCTCGAAGTCCTCCACGGTGTTCATCGGCTTGTCGTTCACCTGCAGGATGATCCATCCCTTCTCCACACCGGCGTCGGCCATCTTGCCTTTCTTCACGGCGATGACTTCCAATCCGCCGGGCAAGTTCAACTGGCGCTTGGTGTTGTCGTCCAGCGGCTTCAGCGCTGCACCGAACTGGTCCATGTCCATCTTCTCGAGCACCTTGGTGTTGCCCTGCGAGTTGCGCATCACGGCGCTCACGGTGTTCTTCTTCTTGTCGCGCAGATAGGTGATCTTCACCTTGTCGCCCGGACGCGTCCTGCTGACAGCCTCCTGCAACTCGGCCATCTTCGTGACATCCCGCCCGTTGAAGTTGACAATTACGTCGCCCTCGCGCAAGCCTGCCTCGTCGGCCGTGGACTTCTCCACCACTTCGGCCACATAGACGCCGTTCATGGTGCCCAAGTCCACTTCGTTGCCTTTCTCCTTTTCATTGTCTATGTAAACAGACACGTCGTTGCCCATAACGCCCATCTGTGCCCGCTGCACCACGCCGAACTCCTTCAGGTCGGCCACCACCTTGGTCATGATGGACGTGGGGATGGCAAACCCGTATCCGGTGTATGAGCCCGTTTGGGAATAAATCATGGCATTGATGCCCACCAGTTCGCCACGCGCATTGACCAGCGCGCCGCCCGAGTTGCCGCGGTTGATGGCGGCATCCGTCTGGATGAAGCTCTCAATGGAGTTCATGCCGCCCATCGAGCGCGCTTTGGCGCTCACGATGCCGGCCGTAACGGTGGACGTCAGGTTGAAGGGGTTGCCCACGGCCAGCACCCATTCGCCGACTTTCAGGTCGTCGGAGTTGCCGATGGGCAGCGTGGGGAAGTCTTTCCCCTCAATCTTCACCAGCGCCAGGTCGGTCTGCTCGTCGGTGCCTATGATGCGTCCCTTGAACTCGCGGTTGTCGTTGAGCTTCACCATGAGTTCGTCGGCCTCGCTCACCACGTGGTTGTTGGTCACGATGTATCCGTCGGACGAGATGATCACTCCCGAGCCGGCTCCCTCGCGCTTCGGGGTCTGGATTTGGCGCTGCTGCGTCCCTCCTCCGCCAAACCCGAAGAAGTCGCCGAAGAAGTCGGAGAACGGATCACGCATCTGCACCGTCTTCGTCTTGCTGTTGGTGGTCACCTTGATGTAGACCACAGCGTTGACCGACGCCTCGGCAGCCTGCGTCAAGTCCACCAGTCCCGTGGGCGCCGCCACCGAGGGTTGCGCCTTGACAGGAGCTTCAATGCACCCCATGGCACAAAAGCAACCTATGCACAAGGCCGCCGTGCCCAAAACTTTCTTTGTCGTCTCTTTCATCGTTTCTGTTGTTTTATGGTAATACTAACTGTTCTTTTCGTCATAAACTTGCACAAAAGTAAATCCAAAAACCTTGCCACGTATGGCTTCAGATTTCTTTTTGCTATCTTTTAACAGAGGATTCTTCCCCATTAACAGCGCTTAAAATGAGCGGCTGACAATTTTACATTCGTTGACCCGCATTTTGTCAGCTCGGAAAAAAGGAGTATTTTTGCAGGGAGAAAAGCAGCAGGCCGGCTTGCCGCTGCCGGCTTCGGCCGGGGGAGGAAAGTCCGGGCAACACAGGGCGTTCCGCTTCCTAACGGGAAGTAATCCGCGAGGGTTAGAGCATGCAGAAGAAAACAACCGCCCCCCGCAAGGGAGGTAAGGGTGAGAAGGCGGGGTAAGAGCCCACCGGGCGGATGGCGACATCCGTGCCGTGCATTCCGGAAGTTGAAAGTCCGCGTATACCGGCGACACAAGAGAGGGCTGCCCGCCCGAGCCGGAGGGTAGGACGATGGAGCCTTGCGGCGACGCAAGGCCTGGATAAATGGCAGGCGCCCGCCACGTGCGGGAACAGAACCCGGCTTACAGGCTTGCTGCTTTTTCTCTCTTTTCGGAAAACCTTTTAATCTGTAGTGCCCATGACATTCAACCTCCACCAACTGGAGTTCTTCTTCGCCCACAAAATCTGGGTCGTGGACGACGCCAAGTTCGCGCCGCCCAAGCGCTACGCCTTCAACGCATTGCGCAAGCTGGTGATCACCATAGAATGCTACATCAACAAGAACCTGGGCAACCACGCCTCCGCCCTGACCTACTCCACCATCCTGGCCACCGTGCCCATCCTGGCCATCATCTTCGCCATCGGACGCGGATTGGGTTACGGCGCCATCATCGAACAGGACATCAGGAAGAACCTGAGCGTGAATCCCGAATTCGCAGAGACGGTGCTGGACTTCATCAACTCTTATCTGGCCCACACGCAAAGCGGCATCTTCATCGGCTTCGGGCTGCTCCTGCTCCTCTACACCGTCATCCAGCTGACGGGCAGCATCGAAACGGCTCTGAACAGCATCTGGCGGGTGAAAAACCAGCGGTCGATCTACCGCCAGATAACGGACTACATCAGCGTGTTCCTCCTCCTGCCCATCCTCATCATCATCACCAGCGGCCTCTCTATCTTTCTGGCCACGATTGCGCAAGACTATCCCAACTTCATGGTGCTCAGCTCGACGGTGAAGGTGCTCATAGCCCTTTCGCCCTATGCGCTGAGCGGCTTCCTGTTCACTGGACTGTACATGTACATGCCCAACACGACGGTGCACTTCCGCCATGCCGTCTTCCCCGGCTTCATCGCGGGAGCGGCCTTCCAAGTGCTGCAATACTTCTATATCCACTCTCAAATCTGGGTGTCGAGCTACAACGCCATTTACGGCTCCTTCGCGGCGCTGCCCATGTTCTTCCTGTGGGTGAACTTCTCTTGGATTATCTGCCTCTTCGGCGCACAGCTGGCCTACGCCAACCAGAACCTGAAAAGCTATTATTACATCAAGGACATGCACCACATCAGCCGCAGCTACCACGACGTGCTGCTGATACTCGTCATGTCGAAAATCTGCAAACGGTTCGAGAAAGGCATGGCCTCATACACCGTGAACGGGCTGGCCGTGGAGACCGACCTGCCGCTTGGTGTCGTGACGCGGCTCACCGAAGAGCTGGCGCAGATGCGTCTCATTAGTGTAAACGGGCGCGACCGCGACCTGCCCGCCCGCTTCACGCCTGCCGAAGACATCCACCACCTGACCGTGAACCTGCTGCTGGAACGCATCGACAACTACGGCGACAAGTTCACTCCTGCCGCCATTCACCATAATAATAAGGAATGGGAAGAAATTCGCGCATTGCGCGCGCGATATATAAATAAGGAGAATCCCGTGCTGCTCAAAGACCTCTGAGCGGGCGGGATTCTCGCAAAAGAAAAGTGAAAAAACTGCTTATTCCTTCACCAAATCCATCATCCGGCTCAAGTATTTGCCGATGATGTCGAATTCGATGTTCACCACAGAGCCGGGCTTTATGCCGTGGAAATTGGTGTGCTCGAAGGTGTAGGGAATGATGCACACTTGGAACGTGTCCTTCGTGGGATTGCACACGGTCAGGCTCACGCCGTTCACCGTCACCGAACCCTTATCCACACAAAAATAGCCCCTCCTGACCATGGCGGGGTCAAAAGCGTGGCGGAAAGTAAACACATGGCTACCTTCGGCATCGTCCACCGCCACGCATTCGGCCGTTCCGTCCACGTGGCCCTGCACGATGTGGCCGTCCAAGCGGCCGTTCATCAGCATGGAACGCTCCACGTTCACCTCGTCGCCCACCTTCAGCCGGCCCAAGTTCGACCGGTCGAGCGTCTCCTTCATCGCCGTCACGGTGTAGGTCCCGTCTTGTATGCGTACCACCGTGAGGCACACTCCATTATGGGACACGCTTTGGTCAATCTTCAATTCGTCCACGAAAGAGCAAGACAAAGTGAAATGCACGTTTTCCTGCTCCTTCACAATCCCGACAACCCGGGCGCATTCTTCTACTATCCCTGAGAACATATCTGCAACAATTTAAATGATAATCCGCTTTTGGGATTCAAATATAGCCTTTTTGGTAGACATATTCGGCATGTCAGTCGAAAAAAAACATGCGGTTGGTACATTTTATTTCCGCCCCAACTTTATTATTCCTAACTTTGTAACGTAAAAAAGACTGTACCCATGAGTTATAAGAATTACCTAATGTGCGGCGCGTTCTGCCTGCCGGCCTTGTGCGCCGCCGGACAAGACTCGACAAAATGGTCGCTGCAACAATGCATCGACTACGCCATCGAACACAACATCCAGCTCAAGCAAAACGAAATCGCGGAGCAGCAAGGCGCGGCCGACCTGGCGCAAAAGCGGGCCGAACTCTTCCCTTCGCTGTCGTTCAGCACCACGCAGAGCATCTCCTACCGCCCCCTTCAGGAGTCGGCTTCCAACATCGTGACCAACGGCATTGCGAACAATTCGACCAACAAGTTCACGGAAAACGGCAACTACGGGCTCAACGCCTCGTGGACCGTGTGGGACGGCGGAGCCAACTACAAGAACGTGAAGGCCCAAAAGCTGCAAAACCAAATCTCGGCCCTGACCACACAAACCACCGCCAACAGCATACAGGAACAAATTACACAACTCTACATCCAAATCCTGTATTCCAAAGACGCGCTGGAAGTGAACCGCTCCATGGCCGAAACAGCACAAAGCCAGCATGAACGCGGAAAAGAGATGTTCGAACAAGGACAAATCTCGAAAGCCGACCTCACACAGCTGGAATCGCAAGCCGCCAGCGCAGAATATGACTGCGTGGCGACCCAAACGCAGATTGCCAACTACACCCGGCAGTTGAAAGAACTGCTCGAAATCACCGACGGGCGCAAGTTTGACATCCAAGGCATCCACACGGCGGACGACGTGGCCACACAAATCATCCCCAACGTGGGCGAAGTCTATCAGGCCGCACTCAACTCGCGGCCTGAAATCCAAAGCGGACGGCTCAACGTGGATGCCGCGGAACTGGACATCGACATCGCCAAAGCCGGCTACTACCCTTCCATCTCCATCACGGCCGGCATCGGCGACAGCCACTACTCCGGCAGCCGCGAATCGGCCGGCGAGCAGATGAAGCAAAACCTGAACGCATCGGCCGGAGTGACGCTCTCCATCCCCATCTTCGACAACAAACGGAACAAGACCAACCTCAAAAAAGCCAAACTGACCAAGATGGACAGCGAACTGCAGCTGCAGGACCAGCAGAAACAACTCTACAGCACCATCGAAGAATATTGGCTCAATGCCTACAACAACCAGCAGCAGTACGTGGCATCGCTCGCACAATTGAAGAGCGCGCAAAGCAGCTATGAGCTGTTGGACGAACAGTTCAAGAACGGCCTGAAAAACATCGTGGAACTCATGAACGGACGCGATGAACTAATGAGCGCTCAGCAAAACAAACTGCAAAGCCAATACAACACGCTGCTGCACATACAGCTGCTGAAATTCTATAAAGGAGAAAGTATCAACTTGTAACAACAACATCTCAAATATGAAGAAGAAAACTATCATCGTCGCGGGGGCTGTAGTGGTGGTCGCCGCAGCCATCGCCGCATTGGCTTGGCCCAAGAAGGGCATTCCCGTAGAATTTGAAACCGCCAAAGTGCAGCCGGACACGCTCCGCACCAGCGTCACCGCCACGGGTACCATCGAACCGGTCACGGAAGTGGAAGTCGGTACGCAAGTTTCCGGTATCATCAGCAACATCTACGTGGATTATAATAGCATCGTCAAGAAAGGGCAGGTCATAGCCGAGCTCGACAAGACCAACCTGAACAGCGAATTGAAGAGCGCGCAAGCCAACCTGGCCAGTGCACAGAGCGAACTGGACTACCAAAAGGCCAACCACGAACGCTACAAGGCCCTCAACGAGAAGGGACTCATCAGCAAAAACGACTACGAAACGGCCTACCTTGAATACCGCAAAGCATTGGAATCCTACAAGACCGCGCAGGAAAGCGTGAAAAAGGCAGAGACGAACTTGGGCTATGCCACTATCACATCGCCCATCGATGGCATCGTGCTCAGCCGTGCCGTGGAAGAAGGACAGACCGTGGCCTCCAGTTTCGAAACCCCGACTCTCTTCACCATAGCCAAAGACCTGACCGACATGCGCGTCATCGCCGACATCGACGAGGCCGACATAGGCAACGTGAAGGAAGGTCAGACCGTGACTTTCACCGTAGACACCTATCCCAACGACACTTTCCACGGCACCGTGACGCAAGTGCGCCTCGAAGCCACCGACACGGACAACGTCATCACCTACGAGGTGGTCATCTCCGCCCCGAACAACGACCTGAAACTGAAACCCGGACTGACCGCCAACGTGTCCATCAACACGATGGAGCGCACCGGTGTGCTGAGCGTCAAGACACGCGCGTTGCGCTTCACGCCCACCAAGGAAATCCTGGGAAAATCGTATAAGATAGAGGACGTGGACGGACGGAACAAACTCTGGACGTTGTCGGGCAACACCCTGAAAGCCCATGAGGTGAAGGTCGGCGCCACCGACGGAGTACGCACGGAAATCCTGGGCGGCGTGAAAGCCGGAACAGACGTGGTCATCTCCATGACAGAAATCGTGGACCCGGCAGACCAAGCCGAACCCGAATCGAACCCCTTCATGCCCCATCCGGGAAAGAAGGATGACAAGAAAAAGAAATAACCCGCCTAAAGAACCCCGCAATGGAAGAGAACACCCAAAAGAAAGCGGTCATAGAACTGCAAAACGTGAAGCGGAACTTCATCGTGGGCGATGAGGTGGTGCACGCCTTGCGCGGCATTTCGTTCAAAATCTACGAAGGCGAGTTCGTCACCATCATGGGTACGTCCGGCTCCGGCAAGTCCACACTGCTCAACCAGCTGGGCTGCCTCGACACGCCTACGTCGGGGGAATACATCCTCGACGGAGTGAGCGTCCGCACCATGAAGCGCCGCGAAAGGGCCGTGCTGCGTAACCGGAAGATAGGTTTTGTGTTCCAGAACTACAACCTGCTGCCGAAGACCACGGCCGTGGAAAACGTGGAATTGCCCCTGATGTACAACTCGGCCGTGTCGGCCAAGGAGCGCAAGGAGAGGGCCGTCAAAGCCCTCGAGATGGTGGGATTGGGCGACCGCCTCTACCACAAGTCCAACCAGATGTCCGGCGGACAGATGCAGCGCGTGGCCATCGCCCGCGCCTTGGTGAACGACCCCGCCGTGGTGCTGGCCGACGAGGCCACGGGCAACCTGGACACCCGTACCTCTTTCGAAATCCTCGTGCTGTTCCAGCAGCTTCACGCCATGGGGCGCACCATCATCTTCGTGACCCACAATCCGGAAATCGCCCGCTACAGCAGCCGCAACATCACGCTGCGCGACGGGAAAATCCGCGAGGACACCCTCAACGACAATATCCTCTCGGCAGCCGAGGCCCTCTCGAAGATTCCCCTTCCGCAAGATGACTAAACCTCCTATACAATCAATAAGAAATGAATATCTCCAATCTTTTCAAAATAGCACTCAAGGCCATCGCCGCCAACAAGCTGCGCTCTTTCCTCACAGCGCTGGGCATCATCATCGGCGTGGCTTCCGTCATTGCCATGCTGGCCATCGGGCAAGGCTCGAAGCGCAGCATCCGCAAGCAAATCTCGGAAATGGGCTCCAACATGATCATGATTCACCCCGGCGCCGACATGCGTGGCGGGGTGAGGCGCGACCCTGAAGAGATGCAGACCCTGAAGATAGAGGACTACGAAAGCATCCGTGACGAGGCGCGCTACATCTCGGCCGTCAGCCCCACGGTGAACAGCAGCGGACAGTTCATCTTCGGCAACAACAACACGCCCTCCACCCTCTATGGCGTGAACGAAGACTACCTCGACATCCGCCAGCTCAAGGTGGAAAACGGCGAAATCTTCAGCGAACAGGACATCCGCACCGCAGCCAAGGTGTGCGTGCTGGGAAAGACCGTCGTGGACAACCTTTTCCCCGACGGGGGCGACCCCGTGGGCAAGGTGGTCCGCTTCAACAGCATCCCGTTCCGCGTGGTGGGCGTGCTGAAGTCCAAAGGCTATAACTCCATGGGCATGGACCAGGACGACCTGGCGCTGGCTCCCTACACCACGGTGATGAAGCGCATCCTTGCCGTCACCTACCTGCAGGGCATCAACTGCTCCGCCGTGACGGAAGACGCCACGGACCTGGCCATAGAAGACATCACAGCCGTGCTGCGCCGCAACCATAAGCTGAAGGAAGGCACGGAGAACACGGAAGCCGAAGTGGACGACTTCACCATCCGCAGCCAAGAAGAAATAGCCACGATGATGAACACCACGATGGACCTGCTCACCATCCTGCTGGGCAGCGTGGCCGGCATCTCGCTCGTGGTGGGCGGCATCGGCATCATGAACATCATGTACGTCTCTGTGAGCGAGCGCACCAAGGAAATCGGCCTGCGCATGTCGGTCGGGGCACGCGGCATCGACATCCTGAGCCAGTTCCTCATCGAGGCGGCCATCCTCAGCATTGCCGGCGGCGTCATCGGCGTCCTGCTCGGCATCGGTGCGGCATACGCCGTCAAGGTGGCGGCCAACATGCCCATCTTCATCCAATGGTGGAGCATCGTGATGAGTTTCGGCGTCTGCACCTTCATCGGCATCTTCTTTGGCTGGTATCCGGCCAAGAAGGCAGCCAACATGGACCCCATAGAAGCCTTGCGCTACGAATAAAAGCGGAATGAAGAAGATGCCTGCCCACAAGTTGTCGCACGAATGGCTCATCCACCTGTTGGCGTGGATGTTCCTCTTCGGACTGCCCCCCATGCTCATGAGCCATCCCAACGAGCACATGGAGGACGGGGAGCTGCTCCGCATGATAGGCCCGCCGCTGGCCATGGCCATGGTGTTCTATCTCAACTACCTCTGGCTCGTGCCGCGCCTGCTGCTCGAAAAGAAGCATAAGACCTACGTGCTCATCAATGTCCTGCTCTGCGTCGGCATGCTCTTCTTCATCCATTTTTGGTTCAAACTTGGCGAAGCCTACTTCCATATCCAGCCGCCTGTAGCCCCGCATGACGGCGGATTGGAAGTCTGGCGGAGCCTTATGTTCCGCCTGCGGGACTTCATCATGCTCGGACTGATTGCGGCCCTGGCCGCCGTCATCCGCATGAGCCAGCGGTGGCACGTGGCGGAACTGGGCCGGCAGAACGCCGAACTGCGCCGCGTGGAGGCGGAACTGAAGAACCTGCACAACCAAATCAATCCGCACTTCCTGCTCAACACGCTGAACAACATCTACGCCCTCATCGCCTTCGACGCCGAGAAGGCGCAACAAGCCGTGCAGGACCTCAGCCGCCTGCTGCGCCACCTGCTCTACGACAACAGCCAGGACTTCATCCCGCTGAACCGCGAAACGGAGTTCCTGCGCAACTATGTGGCCTTGATGAAGATCCGCCTCGCCGCGAACGTCGACTTGCAGTTCTCCATCGACGTGCCGGCCGAAAACAGCATCCGGATAGCCCCGCTCATCTTCATCTCGCTGTTCGAAAACGCGTTCAAGCACGGCGTGAGCACCATCAAGCCCAGTTTCATCCACATACGCATCTATTGTCCCCACGAAGGATTCCTCACGTGCCACATCGCCAACTCTTATTTCCCCAAACAGAGAAACGACATCAGCGGGAGCGGCATCGGGCTGGAGCAAGTGCAAAAGCGGATCGACCTGACCTATCCCGGCAAATACCAGTGGACGAAAGGGCCCGACGAATCCCTCACGGTCTACCAGTCCATCCTAACCCTGCAAACTTCCGCATCATGACCCTTAAATGCATCATCATCGACGACGAACCCCTGGCGCTCGGACTCATGGAAAGCTACGTGAAGAAGACGCCGTTCCTCCATCTTGCCGGCAAATACGGCAGCGCCGTTGTGGCCCTGAACGAGACCAACCTGCAAGACATCGACCTGATATTCCTGGATATCCAGATGCCCGACCTCAACGGACTGGAGTTCTCGCGCCTCCTCCCGCCGGACGTGCGCGTCGTCTTCACCACGGCTTTCGACCAATATGCCCTGGAGGGCTTCAAGGCCAATGCGCTCGACTACCTGCTCAAGCCCGTGAACTACGACGAGTTCCTCTCCGCCGCGCGGAAAGCCTTGGAGTGGTTCTCCCTCAAGCGGCAGGCGCCGGACACGAAGGCCGGGGAAAAAGACTTCATCTACGTGAAGTCCGGCTACAAGCTGGTGCAAATCCGGCTGGACGACATCCTCTACATCGAGGGCCTGCGCGACTATCTGAAGATTTACCTGGAAAGCGAGCCGCGCCCCGTGCTGACGCTGGCCAGCATGAAAACCATGGAGGAACACCTGCCTTCGCCGCGGTTCATGCGCGTGCACCGCTCTTTCATCGTGCAGATGGACAAGGTGCGCACGATGGACAAAGGCCAAATCGTGTTCGGAAAGACACGCATCCCCGTATCGGACACCTACAAGGCCGACATCGCGGCCTACTTTGACAAGTACACCTTATAAAATGGTGCAAAAATGACTAAAAAGGCAGGCTCGCTGCCACATTTTGCCATTCTTTTATTAATTTTGTGCAGAACTTAAAAAGATTTGAATCCATGAGAAAAGTTTTATTGTTACTGTTGTGCGTGCCCATGATCGTGTGCGCCAAATCGAAGAGAGACGACAGCAAGTACCTGGCCGGCGCAGTGCCGGAAGTCAACGGACAGGTGGTGTTCCAACAAACATTCGCCGTGCCCGGACAAAACCAGCAACAAATATACAACGTGCTGAAAGGCTACCTGCAGCAACTGACGAAGGAGGAAATCCAAATGTCCGGCACGGAGATTGCCGAAGACGACCCCGCGTCGGGCATACTCGTGGGGCATTTTGAGGAATGGATGACGTTCAAGAAGAAACCCTTCGTGTGGGACCGCACGCGCTTCCGCTACCAGCTCACCGTGGAATGCTCCGACGGCAAGTGCCACATGAGTCTCAATCAAATCAGCTATTATTATGAAGAAGACCTCGACGGCACCAACGGACGAACCTACCGTGCCGAGGAGTGGATCAACGACGCCAATGCCCTCAACAAGGCCAAGGACAAGTTGCTTTGGGGCTCGGCCAAGTTCCGTCGCAAGACCGTGGACCGCGTGGAAGCCATCTTCACCGGCGCACGCGACGCCTTCGAGAAGCCTGTGGAGGAGCGCCAGAAGGCCACGCAGCTGATTGAGGAATAAGGACAAGGAAACAGGGCTTCCCGCACTACGCGGGGAAGCGCACATGAAAAGGGCCGCCCCGGAAGGTTGACAGACACTTTCCGGGGCGGCCCTTTTCCGTGCGCGCTTCCGCAGGTCACTGCCGCAGAAACCGGACCGCGGCATTTCCGCCTGCGGCGTGCTTCAGCGTACTCTGCGGCAAGTACTCGAGTACTCTCCGCAAAGTACGCTGGCGGTTTCCGCACGGCGCGGCTGCAGTTTCTACTTCCAATGCTTCTCCAGCCTGCGGTATTCCTTCTTCGTGAGCGGGAGGAACGAACCGTGCTGCGGGTCGGCCACACCCTTGATGTCTTCGGGCGAGTGGAAATTGCTCAGATATTCGTCGGCCTTGCAGATGCGGTAGCGGATGGGGCGCGAGGAATACTCCACGTAACCCACGCGCCAACCCTCCTCGCCGGCGATGCGGAAGGCCGATGCGCCCTCGCACTTTTTGTTCCCCTCGAAGTCCACGTAGTCGCTCTCGTCCGGTTCGGGCCACATTCCCGTGAGGCTTTCCGACTTCGTGGTGAAGATGCCCCGCTGCCCGCCTTCCTTCTTGATCATCATGTGCCACTTCTTGTCGGCCTCCACCCACACGATGTCGGCGTCTATCGTCGCATAGCCCCAGTCGAACAGCAGGCGGGGCTTGGTGAGGCGGGTGAAGGACGGGTCGGCATAGGAATAGAAGATGCGGTCGTATTGGTCCTCCTTGCTGTTCAGCAGCGAGTAGTAGACGAAGTATCCCCCGCGTTGGCCGTCGGCCCATGTGTAGTTCTCGTCCCAAATCACCTGCGGCGCCCACACACGGTGGATGGCGCTGTAGTCCTCATACACGTCGGGCGACTCGGGGTCGCAGAAGATGTCCGGCCCCTTTCGGAAGTCGAAGGTCACGGATTCCCAGTGTATCAGGTCGTCCGAGCGTAGCAGGTTGATGCCGTAGTTCCACCATTGGCGGCTCTTTCGGGTACACATGTCCGTGGTGACCATCACGAAACTCTTGCCGTCGCCGCTGCGGGCGATATAGGCATCACGCGCGCCCCCCTCGATGGCGGAGAGCTTCCCGGTGTCGTACACCTCGTTGCCGCCGTTCAGGTCGTGCCAGTTTTCTCCGTCGCGGCTCAGCGCGAAGGCCGTCCACTCTCCCCTGCGGCTCATGTGGCAATACAAGTAGCCGTAGGGATTCTTCAGCTGCGCCACGGCCGGAATCACCGTGAGCGCCACCAACAATGAAGCAAAAATCTTTTTCGTCATGTCTTGTTCCTTATTTTGTTTTAATGGTTCCACATTGCATGTCTTATCCCCTCCGCATGCCCGACAGGCTACGGTCGGGATACAAAAATCTTTCTCCCGCCCACGATGCAAAGGCCTTTGCGCGGCATGCTGTCGAGTTTGCGCCCGAGAAGGTCGTAAACGGCTGGCCGTTCTCCGTCCTCATTGTCACGCCGCACCTCCTCGATGGCCGCACCCTCCTCGCCATAGTAGCCCTCTACCATGGCCTCGAGAAGGTCCGGCTGGCTCCACTCGGGCACCGCCCGGGCCTCTCCGTCGCTCAATCCCATCCAAAGGAAAGTGCCGATGCCGTTCTCCTTGGCCTGACGCACAAAGTATTTGACCCACTCCAGATAGGTCTCGTTATTGTTGTCATACCTCACCGGGCTGCTTGAGTCCGCTCCCCATTCGCCCACGATGACGGGCGCGCCTTTTGCCACGAGATATGACTTGAGCCGGTCGAAAAGCGCGTCGGCATCGGCTTTTCCTTCGTCGAGCGTGCTGAAAATGGGGTAATAATGCACCTGGAAGATGAGGTGGTCTGCGGCCTCGTCGTGGGGCAAGTCCATGTTGGTGAGCGGCTCCAAGAGATGGGAATTCCATGTTCCGCCGCCATTGCAACAACCGTAAGTGTTGACAACCAGGTTGCGGTGGGCATTGTTTCCGCCCGTGGCGCGCACCGCGTTGACAAACGATTGTGCATAGTGGTTGACGGCGTCGTAGGCATCGCTTGCCGCCTCGGCATCGTAATATCCGGGGTAATTCAACGTGGCGAAACACCATGAGCCCTTCTCGTCGAGCATCTCGTTGTATCCCTCGAACAGCAGGCGCCCGTCATAGTCCTTGAATTCCTCGGCAATGCACTGCCACAGATATTCATACAGCTCATGGTTGCTGTCGTAGCGGTCCATGCTGGCACGAATCCATGCGGTGTTGCTGGCGCCGGTGTCGTGGTGCACGTTCAGGATGCAATACATTCCCGCGTTGATCACATAATCCACCGTCTGCTTCACCCTCCGCATCCAGCTCCGGCTGACGAAGCGCTCCATGGGAGCTTTTTCCTGGTCCCATTCCGTCCCGTCGTCCACGAAGGCCCAGTTCCTTACCATGTGGGGATACCATGTCACGGGCACTCTGACGGCCTTGATTCCGGCGTCGCGCATCATGTCGATGAAGGCCTGCGTGGTGGGCACTTGTCCCCATGCCTTCTCGTAATCGGCCGGCGTGCGGTTCGTCCAGCGCTCTATCCACATGTTCTCCACGTCGCCCGAATTGCTGTCCAGCGTGTTGCCCAGGTTCCATCCCAATCCTGCATGGGCCACGGCCTCGCCGGCCGTCTCGAAGGTGTCCACGCCTTCGGCTGCTTCGGACCGGGTTCCGGTATCGGTATTCGTGGATAATCCATCCTGCGTTCGGGCAGTGGCCGACAAGGCCAGACTCAATAGAATGAATAATGGAAATGCTCTTTTCATGGTACCAACAGTTTTTAAATGGTTACCTAATTATATCCTATCGAACAAAAATATAACAAAAAGCATAAAAACGGAAGGATTTGTGCCACAAAAATCCCACCAGCGCATCATTTTTTCTGCAAACCGGAAATCTGGCCGTGCCTGCGGCAACCAGAACATCACCTCGAAAAGGGAGAAGGAATAAGCTCGTGCCATCTCACCGCACGGCTGACACTTTGCAACGGAATAGCCCGTTTTCCGCGCAAAACGTCCACATTGCACACTTTTAGGCCGCAGTGTGCAAAATCGCCTGAAACGGCACAAAAATCTCTTTTTTGTGCAGAAAAGAGCTCTGTTTTCCTTTAAAACAAGTTTTAAACGCAACCAACAGCAAGATTGGACGCTTCTTCATGAAAAACAGCCGATTGGAAAAATAATCCGGGGAAAGAAGGGCGCTTTGTTTAGTTAAAAACACTTTTATTTGCAACTTTCTTCGCGATTTTGGCAAATAAGAGTTATCTTTGTGTATAGAGTAAACCACGGCAGGAATGAAAAAACAGAATGAAACCGACAAAATGCCACGGAACAGGGCGGGCGACGAAAACATAGCACGCCTGCAGCGCCTCATACGTGCCGCCGCTGCGCCCGCCGACCTGCTCTATTATCAGCTGGGCAATGCCTACCGCAAGCGGGGCGACTTTGCCGAGGCGCTTAACTGCTACCTGGAGGCTCTGTCCATCAATCCGGACAGCCCGGCCGCGGAAGCCTATCGCATGCTGGTGGGCATAATGGAATATTACCATAAAGATTATTATAATCCATAGAAAACAGATTGCATTAAGAAAGAGAACATTATGGGGAAATTTAGAGGTGTGATCGTAGTAGACCGCGAACGCTGCAAGGGCTGCAACCTTTGCGTGGTGGCGTGTCCGAGCCACGTCCTGACATTGGCGGGGAAGCGGGTCAACAAAAAAGGGTACCACTATGCCGAGCCAACCGGCAAGGAGAATTGCAACGGCTGCGCTTCGTGCGCCATCGTGTGCCCCGACGGATGTATCACTGTATATAGAAAGAAAGAAGAATAGAACTATGGCAGAAAAAGAAGTAGTTTTGATGAAAGGGAACGAAGCCATCGCACATGCCGCCATCCGCTGCGGATGCGACGGCTACTTCGGCTATCCCATCACGCCGCAATCGGAAGTGCTGGAAACCTTGGCCATCGAAAAGCCGTGGGAAACCACAGGCATGGTGGTGCTTCAGGCTGAAAGCGAACTGGCCTCCATCAACATGGTCTACGGCGCCGGGGCCGCCGGCAAGCGCGCCATGACCTCTTCCTCGAGCCCGGGAGTGGCGCTCATGCAAGAGGGCATCGCCTACATGGCCGGGGCTGAAATACCTGGACTCATCGTCAACGTGCAACGCGGCGGGCCGGGATTGGGCACCATACAGCCCAGCCAGTCGGACTATTTCCAAGCCACGCGCGGAGGAGGCAACGGCGACTACAACGTCATCGTGCTCGCGCCCGCATCGGTGCAGGAAATGGCCGACTTCGTGGACTTGGCCTTCGAGTTGGCCTTCAAATACCGCAACCCGGCCATGATTCTGAGCGACGGCGTCATCGGACAGATGATGGAGAAGCTGGTGCTGCCCCCCTTCAAGCCCCGCCGCTCAGAGGAACAAATACAGGCGGAATGCCCTTGGGCCACCTGCGGGCGGAAGAACGGGCGACAGCCCAACATTCTCACCTCGCTCGAACTGGACTGCGCGAAGATGGAGCAAAAGAACCTGCACCTGCAAGCCAAATACCAAACCATACGCGAAACGGAGGTGCGCTTCGAGAACATCAACTGCGAGGACGCCGAATATCTCATCGTGGCCTTTGGCTCGGCCGCACGCATCGCGCTGAAGGTCGTCGAGATGTGCCGCGCCGAAGGCATCAAGGCCGGATTGCTGCGCCCCAGCGCCCTCTGGCCTTTCCCCTCGCGGGAAATAGAACGGATGGGCCGTCAGGTGAAAGGCATATTGAGCTTCGAAATCAACGCCGGGCAAATGCTTGAGGACATCCTGCTGGCCACCAACGGGCGAACGCCCGTGGCCCACTACGGGCGAATGGGCGGCGTGGTGCCGACGCCCGAAGAAGTCATCCAGGCACTCAAAGACAAACTCATCAAATAAACAAGAACCATGGACCGCGAAGAAATAGAAAAACTGATAGAAGAAACTGCCCGCAAGGAGCGCGAAAAGCGCCGCGTGCTGAACGTCGACACCGTGCGCCGCGTGCTGAACATCATCTTCCTCGTGTGCGCCGTGGTGGGGCTGATTCTTTATTTCGCCCTGCCAGAGCGGCATATCCTGGGCATGAGCATCATTGCCGCAGGCATGTTTCTCAAAATCGTTGAATTCTTATTACGCTTCCTATTTTAATCCCTCGTTTCATCATGACAGAAGAAGAAATCATGCGACCGGAAAACCTGGTCTATAAGAAGCCCACACTGCTCAACGACACTCCCATGCACTACTGTCCGGGATGCAGCCACGGGGTGGTGCACAAGCTGGTGGCTGAAATCATCGAAGAAATGGGCATGGCGGAAAAAACCGTGGCCATCTCGCCTGTGGGCTGCGCCGTGTTTGCCTACAACTATATCGACGTAGACTGGGTGGAGGCCGCCCACGGGCGGGCGCCTGCCGTGGCCACGGCCATCAAGCGTTTGTGGCCCGACCGACTGGTGTTCACCTACCAAGGCGACGGCGACCTGGCCTGCATCGGCACGGCCGAGAGCATCCACGCCCTGAACCGGGGCGAACACATTGCTGTCATCTTCATCAACAACGCCATCTATGGCATGACGGGCGGACAAATGGCGCCTACTACGCTGATGGGCATGAAGACGGCAACCTGCCCCTACGGCCGCGTGGCCGACCTGCATGGCTATCCGCTGAAGCTCACCGAAATAGCCGCCACGCTGGAAGGCACCTGCTACGTCACGAGACAGTCCGTCCACAACGTGGCCGCCATCCGGCGGGCCAAGAAAGCCATCCGCAAGGCGTTCGAAAACAGCATGTCGGGCAAAGGCGCCAGCCTGGTGGAGATTGTCTCCACCTGCAACGCGGGATGGAAACTTTCGCCAGAGAAGGCCAACCAATGGATGGAAGAGAACATGTTCAAGTTCTACCCCCTCGGCGACCTGAAGGACACCACGACAACCGACAATTCACTCTAAAAAAAGCAAAGAAGACAAATGAAAGAAGAAATCATCATAGCCGGCTTCGGCGGGCAAGGCGTCCTGTCCATGGGAAAAATCCTGGCCTACGCCGCATTGGTGGAAGGCAAGGAGGTCACATGGATGCCGTCCTACGGACCGGAGCAGCGTGGCGGGACGGCCAACGTCACCGTCATCGTCAGCGACGAACGCATATCGTCGCCCATCCTCAGCACCTACGACACGGCCGTCATCCTCAACCAGCCGTCGCTCGAAAAATTCGAGGCTTGCGTCAAACCCGGCGGCACACTCATCTACGACGGGTACGGCATTGCCACCCCGCCCTCGCGCCGCGACATCAGCATCTACCACATCGACGCCATGGACGCCGCGGCGGAAATGAAGGCCGGCAAAGTGTTCAACATGATCGTGCTGGGCGGCCTGCTGAAAGTGCGTCCGCTCGTGGACGTGGAAGACGTGGTGCATGCCCTCCGCAAGACCCTCCCCGAACGCCACCACGACCTCATCCCGCTCAACGAAGCCGCCCTGCGCAAGGGCATGGACATCATATCCCCGGCCGAGTGAGGCGGGCTTCCCGAGAAAAAAACTTAAAAGGGGGCGCATTTCCTGCCGGGAAACGCGCCCCTCTTTCTTTTTCTTACTATCTTTGCAACCGTTATGAAACTGAAACTTGGATTCACCCTCGGCATATATCTCCTGACGGCCATCCCCGCGTGGGCCCAATTCCCCACCGGGGACTCGCCCTACGGCACAGACGCCTACGGCAACCCGGTGGACGCTAACGGCAATCCGCTGCAATACGACGCCAACGGCAATCCCATTCTGGACGGTAACGGGAACGACGCTTTCATCTGGGGCCGCGACACCACCGACAACAATCAGAAAATCATCCCCATCGGCTCGTATGCCTGGAACATCGACAGCCGGTTCGGCAACATCACACCGACGGAAGTGGACACGCTGCCCAACAATTTCCAGAACTTCAACCTCACGGCCGGCCCCACCGGACAGTACAACTTTCTGGGCAATCTGGGTTCGCCGCGGCTCTCGCGCCTCTTCATGGAGCGCAAGCCGTATAGCAACTTCATCTTTGCCGACCCGTTCGACTATTTCTACACCCCCGTGGAGCAGTTCCAGTTCACCAACACCTTGAGTCCCATCACCAACCTGTCCTACCACTCCTGCGGCACAAAGCAAGACGGCGAGGACCGGTTGAGGGCCTACTTCGCCAGCAACATCAACAAAATTGCGGGCATCGGCTTCAAGCTCGATTATCTCTATGGCCGCGGCTACTACAACAACCAAGCCACATCGCTCTTCAACGGCTCGCTCTATGGATACTATTTGGGCGACCGCTATAACATGCACGCTTGGATCAGCGTGAACCACATGCGACTGGGCGAGAACGGCGGCATAGAGGACGATAACTACATCACCCATCCCGAAGACTTCACCCGCTCCTTCGGCTCGCGGGACATCCCCACCAACCTGTCTGAAAACTGGAACCGAAACGAGGACCAGACTTACTACCTGACCCACCGATACAACGTGGGATTCTACAAAGACGCCGAGCTCCCCGACTCGCTGAAGCCGGTGATGCCCTCCGATTCGGCGCTCTTGGCCGGACTGCGCGACAGCGTGCGCCTGGCCTACACCCAAGCCGACACCGCGCGCCAGCACCGCGTCATAGACTCGCTGCGCAACGACTTCATGGCGCAGCAGGACATACCGCAAGAGTTCGTCCCCGTGACCAGTTTCATCCACACCCTGCGCATCCGAAACGCCAAGCACACGGTCTACTCCTACGACACGCCGGACTATTACTACGCCGACCTTTTCTATGGCGACCCGAACAACATGAGCGACCGCACGAGGGCCTACTCCATCCAGAACACCTTGGGCATCGCCCTGCGCGAAGGCTTCAACAAATGGGCCAAAGCGGGCCTCACGGCATTCGCGGCCCACGAATACCGCCACTTCATCCTGCCCGACCTGCACGGAGGCAACAAGATAGAGCGGAGCTACGCGGAAAACAACATTTCCGTGGGCGGGCAACTGAGCAAACGGGAAGGCAAGACGCTGCACTACGACGTCACGGGGGAAATTACGCTCTTGGGCGAAGACGTGGGACAATTCGACGTGGACGGCAAGGCGGACTTGAACTTCCGCCTGTTCAAAGACACGGTGCAACTGGCCGCACATGCCTTCGTCAAGAACCTGAACCCCAGTTTCTACATGCGCCACTACCACTCCCAGTTCGCCTGGTGGGACAACGACCTGAGCAAGGAATTCCGCACGCGAATCGAGGGAACGCTTTCGCTGAAACGCACGCGGACCGCACTGACCGTGGGCGTGGAAAACATCAAGAACTATGCCTACTTCGCCACGGATAAAGTGGCTTACCAGAACGAGGCGGGCGAATTCGCCGGATACAGCAACCGCATCTCAGTGAAGCAATACGGCAACAGCGTGCAAGTGTTCAGCGCCAAGCTCAACCAAGACTTCAAACTCGGCATCCTGCATTGGGACAACGAGGTCGCCTACCAGAAGACGAGCAACGCAGACATCCTGCCCCTGCCGGAACTCTCGGCCTACAGCAACCTCTACATCGTATTCCACTACGCCAAGGTGCTGCGCGTGCAGCTGGGCGCCGATGTGCGCTACTTCACGGAATACTACGCGCCAGACTACGCGCCCATCATACAGCAGTTCACCGTGCAAGCCCCGGAAACGCGCATCAAGTTGGGCAACTACCCCATCTGCAACGCCTACATCAACTTTTTCCTGAAGCATTGCCGTTTCTATGTCAACGTAAACCACGTGAATGCCGGCTCGTTCAACAAGAACGCGTTCCTCGTGCCCCACTACCCCATCAATCCGCTGAACATCCATTTCGGCCTTTCGTGGAACTTCTTCAACTGACAACGACAGCATATTTCTAATGCCCCCGTGCCGATGCGTTCTTCCACCGACACGGGGGCATGTCGTTTCCGGACTTCCACAATGAGGGAGGAGGCTTCACTGTCGGACAGGAGGACAGAGAATGTCCAGCGCGCGTCCGCGCACGGCCCTGCCCGATAGCACGTCATGGCATGCGGAAACCGTCAGCGTACTCTGCGGCAAGTACTCGAGTACTCTCCGCAAAGTACAATCCGGAACTCCGCAAGGCGTTTCCCCGTTTTCCGGCCAATGCCTTGCCACGAAGCCCCGAAAGAACGATTATGCGGATAAGGACGTGCCCCCTTGGCACGAATTTGAAAAAATAGCATTACCTTTGCAAAAAAATCAAAGACATGGGCAACAGATCCGGGATGCGCTATGCAGCATCGAGATATATGGAGTTCACGGTTCAACGTCCGGCGCAGCTCCAAGACTTCCTCATGGAAGCACTGAATGGCATCAGCAAGAACAAAGTGAAGAACATATTGGCCGGCCACGGGGTTACCGTGGACCAAAAGAACGTGTCGCAATACAATTTTGAATTGCGGCCGGGCATGGTCGTGAGAATCAGCAAGCACAAGCGAAGCAACGAGCTGAAGAACAAGTTGGTACGGATTGTCTATGAAGACCGCCATCTGGTTGTGGTGGAAAAGGGCGTCGGCATCCTCTCCATGCCGGCTGCTGCACGGCAATATTCGGTGAAGACCGTGCTGGACACGTATTTCGCCCGCAAGCACTACAAATGTACGGCCCACACCGTGCATCGCTTGGACCGCGACACGTCCGGGCTGATGATGTTCGCCAAGAGCATTGAGGTGCAGAAAATCCTGGAAGAGCATTGGCAGGAAATCGTCACCGACCGCAGGTACGTGGCCGTCGTGTCGGGAAAGATGGAACAAGAAGGCGGAACGGTCTCTTCCTGGCTCAAGGACAACAAGGCTTATGTGACCTATTCCAGCCCCACGGACAATGGCGGGAAATTTGCCGTCACGCATTTCCACACGCTTGATGCGCGAGACAACTTCTCGTTGGTGGAACTGAAACTGGAGACGGGGCGGAAAAACCAGATCCGCGTGCACATGCAGGATATCGGGCATCCGGTGGCGGGCGACAGCAAATACGGCGACGGCAGCGACCCCATTGGGCGGTTGGCCTTGCACGCCTTCCGCCTGAACTTCTACCATCCCGTCACGGGAGAGTGGATGGAATTCGAGACCCCCTTCCCCGCTTCGTTCACCCGCCTGTTCCCAAGCGTGGAAACGAAGGCTTCGCAAGCCAACCGGAAATAGGGCCTTGCAAGGCGGGGCAGGCAGACCACCCTCTCCATCTCGCCATGGATGCAGCCTTCGGAAAACAAAAGGGGCGGAAAGATTGCTTTTTCTTTCCGCCCCTATTGTTGTATGCCCGGCATGGGCGTATTCGGAAGTAAGAGGAAAACTATTTTGTCTTCCTCTTACTCGGTTTAATTTCTATTCCTTAATGTCCACCACGAGGTTCAGCTCGTCCAACTGCTTCTGGTCCAAGCACGACGGTGCGTCGAGCATCACGTCGCGGCCGCTGTTGTTCTTGGGGAAGGCTATGCAGTCGCGGATGCTGTCCAACCCGGCAAACAAGCTCACCCAACGGTCCAGTCCGTAGGCCAATCCGCCGTGGGGAGGCGCACCGTACTTGAAAGCGTTCATCAGGAATCCGAACTGCTCCTGCGCGCGCTCTTCCGTGAATCCCAATATCTTGAACATCTTGTCCTGCAATTCCGGGTCGTGGATACGGATGGAGCCGCCTCCCACTTCCACGCCGTTGCAGACCATGTCGTAGGCGTCGGCGCGCACGGCTGCCGGATTCGTGTCCAGCAAGGGGATGTCCTCATCCTTGGGATGCGTGAACGGATGGTGCATGGCCATGAGCCGGCCTTCCTCCTCGCTCCACTCGAACATGGGGAAGTCCACCACCCACAACAACGAGAATTTGTTTTTGTCGCGCAGGCCAAGACGGTTGCCCATCTCGAGGCGCAATTCGCAAAGTTGCTTGCGCGTCTTCATGGCATCGTCGCCGCTCAGTATGAGAATCAGGTCGCCCGGTGCGGCCTTCATGGCCTCTTTCAGTTGCTGGAGCACTTCCTGCGTGTAGAACTTGTCCACGCTGGACTTCACGCTGCCGTCTTCCTGCACTCGGGCATATACCAGGCCTTTCGCGCCAATCTGGCTGCGCTTCACGAAATCAGTGAGCTGGTCCAACTGTTTCCGCGTATAGGAAGCACAGCCCGGCGCACAGATGCCGCCGATGTAGCGGGCGTCGTTGAATACTGAAAAGTCGCCCGTACCTTTTAATACGTCCATCAGTTCCACGAATTCCATGCCGAAGCGCGTGTCGGGCTTGTCGCTTCCGTAAAGCCTCATGGCTTCGCTCCACGGCATGCGGGGGAAAGGCTCGGTGAGCTCGATGCCGCGAATCGTGCGGAAGAGGTGCTTGGCCATTCCCTCGAAGAGCGAAATCACATCCTCTTGCTCCACGAAACTCATCTCGCAGTCAATCTGCGTGAATTCCGGCTGGCGGTCGGCCCGCAAGTCTTCGTCGCGGAAGCACTTCACAATCTGGAAGTAGCGGTCCATGCCGGCCACCATGAGCAGTTGCTTCAACGTCTGCGGGCTCTGCGGCAAAGCGTAGAACTGCCCCGGATTCATGCGCGAAGGCACCACGAAATCGCGCGCGCCCTCCGGCGTAGAGCCGATGAGCATCGGCGTTTCTATTTCCAGGAACCCTTTGCTGTCCAGATAGCGGCGCACTTCCATCGTCATCTTGTGGCGCAGCTCCAAGTTCTTCCTTACGCAAGCCCGGCGCAAGTCCAGATAGCGGAACTTCATCCGGATGTCGTCTCCCCCGTCGGTGTTGTCCTCTATGGTGAAGGGAGGAGTCTTCGAAGCGTTGAGCACGCGCAGTTCCTCCACGATGATTTCAATTTCTCCTGTGGGCAGGTTCTTGTTCTTGCTTTCGCGCTCGTTCACGGTGCCCTTCACCTGCACCACGTCTTCGCGCCCCAGTTTGTTGGCCCTGGCGCAAAGTTCGCCGTCCACTTCTTCGTTAAAGACCAATTGCGTGATGCCGTACCGGTCGCGCAAGTCTACGAAAGTCATTCCGCCCATCTTGCGCACACGCTGCACCCATCCGGCCAGCGTGACGCCTTTTCCAGCGTCCGCGAGTCTAAGCTCGCCACAAGTATTCGTCCTGAACATATCTGTTTCTTAGGTTTTGATTCAACATGCAAAGTTATTCTTTTTTTATGAGGAAACGGCCAACCGGGCAAAAGTTTTCGCCCCCGCACCATCCTTTTTTCGAAAAAACTTGTATAAAAGAAATAAGTGTCGTATTTTTGACGTGGTAAATCATGAGAAACCAATTTTATTAACTACAAACAATATAATGATGTATCTAAACAAAACCATCAGCCATGTGCTCAAAGCTTCTCTGCTCACGGCCGGGCTGTTCCTATTCGCTCCTTCGGGCGCTTCGGCCAAGACCGAAACCTTCGAAGTGGGAAACAAGACATTCCTTCTCAATGGCAAGCCTTTCATCGTCAAGGCTGCCGAAGTGCATTACCCGCGCATCCCCCGCCCCTATTGGGAGCACCGCATCAAGATGTGCAAGGCATTGGGCATGAACACGCTCTGCCTCTACGTGTTCTGGAACATCCATGAGCAAGAGGAAGGCAAGTTCGACTTCACGGGCAACAACGACGTGGCCGAGTTCATCCGCCTGGCGCAGAAAAACGGGCTTTATGTCATTGTCCGCCCCGGACCGTACGTCTGCGCCGAATGGGAAATGGGAGGCCTGCCGTGGTGGCTGCTGAAGAAGAAAGACATCCGCCTGCGCGAACAAGACCCCTATTTCATGGAGCGCTACCGCATCTTCGCTAAGAAACTGGGCGAACAGATTGGCGACCTGACCATTGAAAAAGGCGGCCCCATCATCATGGTGCAAGTAGAGAACGAATACGGCTCTTACGGAGAAGACAAGCCTTACGTGGCCGCCATCCGCGACATCATCCGCGAGTCCGGATTCGACAAGGTGACCCTCTTCCAGTGCGACTGGAGTTCCAACTTCACCAAGAACGGCTTGGACGACTTGGTGTGGACAATGAACTTCGGCACGGGTGCCAACATCCAGAACGAATTCAAGCCGCTGAAAGAACTGCGTCCTGAGTCGCCCCTGATGTGCTCCGAGTTCTGGAGCGGATGGTTCGACAAGTGGGGCGGCCGCCACGAGACGCGCGGCAGCAAGGAAATGGTCGGCGGACTGAAAGAAATGTTGGACAACGGCATTTCCTTCTCGCTCTACATGACCCACGGCGGTACCAGCTGGGGCCATTGGGCCGGCGCCAACAGCCCGGGCTTCTCTCCCGACGTGACGTCATACGACTACGACGCCCCCATCAACGAGGCGGGACAGACCACTCCCAAATACATGGAACTGCGCGAGATGCTGGCCGGGTACAGCGACAAAAAGCTCCCGTCCATTCCCAAGGCTTACCCCGTGATCAGCATTCCCAAAGTGGAATTCACGGAAGTGGCGCCCTTGTTCGACAACCTGCCTGAGCCCAAGACGTCGATGGACATCCAGACGATGGAAGCCTTCGACCAAGGCTGGGGTTCCATCCTCTACCGCACACAGGCACCGGCCGTGCCTACGCAGAGCATCCTCACCGTCACTGACGGGCACGACTACGTGCAGGTGTTCATCAACGGCAAGCTGATTGGCTCCATGGACCGTCGCAACCACGAAAAGACCTTGCTGCTCCCAGCCATGAAGGCCGGCGACCAACTGGACATTCTTGTGGAAGCCATGGGACGCATCAACTTCGGCCGCGCCATCAAGGATTTCAAGGGCATCACCGAAAAAGTGGAGTTGAGCTATGCCATGGAGAACGGCAGCCAAGTGAACATCAACCTGAAGAACTGGCAGGTGTATAACCTCAGCGACAGCTACCAGGCACAGAAAGACATGAAATACGTGCCTTTGGCCGGACAGAAAGTGCCGGGTTGCTACCGCGCCACCTTCAACCTGAAGAAGACGGGCGACACCTTCATCAACCTCGAAACATGGGGCAAGGGACAGGTCTATGTCAACGGCCATGCCATCGGACGCTTCTGGAAAATCGGTCCTCAACAGACGCTCTACATGCCGGGGTGCTGGCTGAAGAAGGGCGAGAACGAAATCATCGTGCAAGACATCGTGGGACCGCAGGAAACAGTTGTGGAAGGTTTGGAAAAACCCATCATCGACAAGCTGAACGTGGATGCCCCGAACACGCACCGCAAAGAGGGACAGAATCTTGACCTGGCAGGAGAAACGCCCTGCAAGATCGGAGAATTTGCCCCCGGAAACGGCTGGCAGGAAGTGAAGTTCGACCAGCCCGTGAGCGGACGCTACGTCTGCATCGAGGCGCTGAACTCCCACAACAACCGTGAATACGCCTGCATTGCCGAGTGGTATATGCTCGACGACAAGGGCCAGCGCATTAGCCGCGAACCTTGGACCGTGGCCTATGCCGACGACGAGGACATCTCCTCGGGCAACAAGACTGCCGACAAGATCTTCGACTTGCAGGAATCCACCTACTGGAGCACGAACCAAAACGTGAAGTTCCCGCACTACGTCGTCATCGACTTGGGTTCCGTGCAGCGGCTCGGCGGCTTCCAATACCTGCCGCGCGTGGAGGAAGGCGCTCCCGAGAGCATCAAGTCCTACAAGATTTACGTGAAGAACGACCCGTTCAAATATTAACCCTTGCACCCTTTCCCGACCGGAGAAACCGGCGGGGGTGACTTGTCAACCGGTGGCATGTCTTCGCTCGAAGGCATGCCACTTTTTTATGTATAAATTTGGAAATGCCGCTCAAAAGGCGTACCTTTGCATCGCTTTTTGAAAAAGAGCTCCTCTTGACACGACGGGGTGTAGCGCAGTCCGGTTAGCGCACCTGCTTTGGGAGCAGGGGGTCGAAGGTTCGAATCCTTTCACCCCGACAGAGGAAAAGGCACTGCGAGACAAGCGATTAGCAAGTTGGCAGTGCCTTTTTTCATATCATCAACCACCACAAACGCATGAAGAAATCATATCATAAGGAAATCCTGCACATCGCCCTGCCTTCCATCCTGTCGAACATCACCGTGCCGCTGCTCGGACTGATTGACTTGGCCATCGCCGGACATCTCGGTGCCGCACACTACATCGGCGCCATTGCCGTGGGCGGCACGATATTCAACATGATATACTGGATTTTCGCTTTCCTGCGCATGGGCACCAGCGGCATGACGTCGCAGGCCTACGGGGCGGGGCGCACGGACGAGGTGCAGCACCTGTTCTGCCGTTCCCTCTTTACCTCCATGGCCATTGCCCTGCTCGTCCTGCTGCTGCAAGCTCCCCTGCTCCGTCTGTCGTTGGCCATCATGGCGCCTCCCGATGCTGTGTCAGACGGGGCCGCTACATACTTCCGCATCTGCGTGTGGGGCGCCCCCGCCGTGTTGGGGCTCTACAGCCTGACGGGCTGGTTCATCGGCCTTCAAAACGCGCGCTATCCCCTCTACGTGGCCTTGGTGCAGAACGTGGCCAACATCGCGGCAAGCCTCTTCTTCGTGTTCGGCCTCCATCTGGGCGTGGCGGGCGTGGCGCTGGGTACGCTGCTGGCCCAATATTGCGGCTTGGCGCTCTCCTTGTGGCTCAGCCTGTGCCTGCGCCGCAAGCTCGGCCTGCCGCGCGGGTTCGCACAGTCCGAAGTGTTCCGCGCCGATGCCATCCGCCGCTTTTTCACCGTCAACCGCGACATTTTCCTCCGCACGCTCTGCCTGGTGGGTGTCACCCTCTACTTCACGTCGGCTGGTTCGCGGCAGGGCGAAAGCATCCTGGCCGCCAATGCCCTGCTGATGCAATACTTCACCCTTTATTCTTATTTCATGGACGGTTTTGCCTTTGCCGGCGAAGCCTTGGCCGGCAAGTGCGCCGGAGCGGGCGACCGCCAAGGGCTGAAGGGCGTGGTGCGCGGGCTCTTCGCCTGGGGCATCGGCGTGGCCGCCCTTTTCACCGTGGTCTATCTGGCTGGCGGACGGGCTTTCATGGGTTTGCTCACGAACGAGCCGTCGGTGACAGCCACGGCCGCGACCTACCTGCCGTGGGCGGTGTGCATCCCGCTGGCCGGCCTCTCGGCTTTCGTGTGGGACGGAGTTTTCATCGGCCTCACGGCCACGCGCCAGATGCTGTGGTCCATGGCATGTGCCGCACTGGTATTCTTCGCTTCGTTCCTGTCGCTTTCGCCTTTCTGGCACAACCATGCCCTTTGGCTGGCCTTTCTGCTCTATCTGTCCACCCGCGGACTGGTGCAGCATTGGTTGTATCGGAATCATTGCTGCCCGATGAAGCCGGAATAAGGCATAAAGCCGGCTTTCTGCCCCCATAGCCACGGGAATGCAGGCAACGCCCCTGCGGAGTACGGAATTGTACTTGCCGCAAAGTACTCGAGTACTTGCCGCAGAGTACGCTGACGGCTTCCGCAAGGCGCTGCGTGTTCCTGCACTTCAGAAAGACGGCTTCACCGGATGAAAGTTCTTCTGCGAGCATCCAGTTTTCCTCTCCCTGGCAGGAGGCAACTACCCGTATCCGGAAAAACCTGACCTTGGTCTTGTCCTTTCGCCAGCCGACAAAGATTCCCCCTTCTCTCCGATAAAACGCTTCCCCCGCAGCCATATACCGAAATAAAGCATTACCTTTGCAGGCGACAAACCATAAAAACCCTTACCGCAATGAACTACGTGGGCATACTTATCGGGCTGGCCACCTTTCTCATCATCGGCCTCTTCCACCCTCTCGTCATCAAAGGGGAATACTATTTCGGAACAAAATGCTGGTGGGCCTTCCTGGCCGCGGGGCTGCTCTTTGCCGCCTTGTCGCTCTGCGCCGGCAACCTTTATGTGAGCATCCTCTCGGGCGTGGTGTCTTTCTCCTCCTTTTGGGGCATACTCGAAGTGTTCGACCAGCGGAAACGCGTGCTAAAAGGTTGGTTTCCCAAGAATCCCAAAAGACTGAAGGATTATGAATAATCCAGCCTGCGCGGCACGGCAGCGCGCGCGGCAAAAAAGAATCCCGCGAGGCCTCGTTTCCAAGAGCCTCGCGGGATTTTCAGATGAAGGGGGTTTTTGTATATCTCTCAACCCCGTCGGGGATTATTACTTGTCACCGAAATAGCGGTTGTAGAGCCCGGCAAAGCCGCGTCCGTGGCGTGCCTCGTCCTTGGCCATCTCGTGCACCGTGTCGTGGATGGCATCCAAGTCCTGCTGCTTGGCCATCTTGGCCAATTCCATCTTGCCGGAGCAAGCACCGCTTTCGGCTTCCATGCGCTTCTTCAGGTTGGTCTTCGTGTCCCAAACCATGTCGCCCAGCAGCTCGCAGAAACGCGAAGCGTGGTCGGCCTCTTCGAAGGCATAGCGCTTGAAGGCCTCTGCGATTTCGGGATAACCTTCGCGGTCGGCCTGGCGGCTCATGGCCAGATACATGCCGACTTCGGTGCATTCGCCTTCAAAGTTGGCCTGCAAGCCTTTCTTGATTTCGGGGTCAACGTCCTTGGCGATGCCGATGACGTGCTCGGTGACGAAGGTCAGTTCAGTCTCAACCAGTTCCTTGAACTTGGAAGCCGGCGCCTTGCACTGCGGGCACTGGGCAGGGGGTTCGCTACCTTCATGAATGTAACCACATACCGTACAAACAAATTTCTTCTTCATTTTCGTCTTGTTTTAAATTAAGTTAAACAGTTATCTTTCTTATTTTCTCTTCCCGCGGCAGTTCAGGCATCCGTCTTCTCCGCGCAGGATTTGCATATACCTTTATAATATACGTGTGTCTCTTCCACCCTGAACTCCTTGCTTTCGGGCAGGTAGTCCACGGCCCCTTCGGGCAAATCCACGTCGAGCAACTTCCCGCAGCGCCTGCACATGAAATGTGCGTGGGGCGTGACGTTGCCGTCGAAGCATATTTTCTTTTCATCGATGGTCAGCATCTGTGCCGCGCCATGCTCGGAAAACAGCCTGAGGGTGTTATACACTGTAGTTTTAGACAGCGTGGGAATGTCTTTGCACAAAGACACGTACACCTCGTCCACCGTGGGGTGGGTGTAGTGCTTCAGCAGGTAGTCCATGATGGCAATGCGTTGCACCGACGGATGGATTCCGTAATGCTTTAATGTATCCAAGGCATTTCTTTCGCTCATCGTCCAGTATAAATTTGTATTGTTTACAATGCAAATATAGCGCAAGTTCTGTTCACCGCCAAACGCCCGGCAGCTTTTTTGATAAATAACAGCCTTTTTTTGCTTTTATTGATAACCTTTGTATTATCTTTGCGAGCGTAAACCAAGCAAACATTGGACATGAACTACGGATTTGTAAGAGTTGCGGCGGCTATCCCCTGTGTAAAAGTCGGGGATTGCAAAAACAACGCGCAACAAATTGAAAGCCTGATTATCCAGGCAGAAGGAAAAGGAGCGGAAATCATTTGTTTCCCGGAGCTGTGCGTCACGGCTTACACGTGCGGCGACCTGTTTTCCCAGCAACTGCTGCTCGACGACGCGGAAATGAGCCTGATAAGCATCCTCGACTTCACGCGCTCGCTGGACATCATTTCCATCATCGGCCTTCCCGTGACTTACCACGGCACGCTGCTGAATTGTGCCGCCGTCATACAGAAGGGCAAGATTCTGGGCGTCGTTCCCAAAACCTACTTGCCCAATTACAAGGAATTCTACGAACAGCGCTGGTTCGCGTCCGGCGACACGCACGGCGACACCACCGTGCTGATTTGCGGGCAGCAAGTGCCGCTGAGCCGCAACCTGGTGTTCAACACTCCCTCCTGCCGCTTCGGCGTGGAAATCTGCGAGGACGTGTGGGCGCCCATCCCGCCCAGTTCGGAGCTGACCCTGAAAGGGGCGGAAATCATCTTCAACCTGAGCGCAGACAACGAGGGGGTGGGCAAACACGACTACTTGAAATCGTTGCTGGCCCAACAAAGCGCGCGCTGCCTTTGCGGCTACGTGTTTGCCGGAGCCGGATTCGGTGAAAGCACGCAGGATCTGGTCTTCGCCGGCAAGGCGCTGATGTTCGAAGACGGCCACCTGCTGGAGGAAAACGAGCGCTTCTCGTTCAAGGAACAGCTGGTGATCAGCGAAATAGACGTGGAACGGCTGCGTGCGGAACGGCGGACCAACACGACATTCGGGGCCGCCGTGGCCCGGGTGAATGGCTGCGCCCAGCAAATCGACACGGAACTGTTCACCACCAAGAGCTTCGACATCAGCCGCAGAATATCGCCCACGCCTTTCGTGCCTGCCGGTCGCACACTGGACGAGAGATGCGAAGAAATCTTTGCCATACAGATTGAAGGGCTGGCCAAAAGGCTCGTGCACACCCAGTGCCAGACGGTGGTGGTCGGCGTGTCGGGCGGACTGGACTCCACCCTCGCCCTGCTGGTATGCGCCAAGACCTTCGACAAACTCGGATTGCCGCGCAAAGGCATCGTGGGCATCACCATGCCCGGCTTCGGCACCACGGGACGCACCTATCGCAACGCCGTGGAACTGATGAAAAGCCTGGGCATCACCATACGCGAAATCAGCATCAAGAAGGCTTGCCTGCAACACTTTGAGGACATCGGCGCAAGCGAGGAAAAGCATGACGTGACATACGAGAACAGCCAGGCGCGCGAGCGGACGCAGATTCTGATGGACGTGGCCAACCAAGTGGGCGGACTGGTCATCGGAACGGGCGACTTGTCGGAACTGGCACTGGGATGGGCCACGTACAACGGCGACCACATGAGCATGTATGGCGTGAACGTCTCCATTCCCAAAACATTGGTGAAACACCTGGTGAAGTGGGTGGCCGAAAGCATTATCGACGAAACGTCGCAGGCCACGCTGCTGGACATCGTGGACACGCCCATCAGTCCCGAACTGATTCCGGCCGACGAAAACGGCGACATCAGCCAAAAGACGGAAGACTTGGTAGGGCCATACGAACTGCACGACTTCTTCCTATATTATACCCTGCGCTTCGGTTTCCGCCCCTCCAAGATTTTCTATCTGGCTCAACATGCCTTCGACGGGAAATACACAGACGAGGTTATAAAGAAGTGGATCACAACCTTTTTCCGGCGTTTCTTCTCGCAACAGTTCAAGCGCTCGTGTCTGCCCGACGGGCCAAAGGTGGGTAGCTGCAGCCTGAGCCCGCGCGGCGATTGGCGCATGCCCAGCGACGCATCGGCCACCGCATGGATTGAGGAGTGCAACCATCTGATGGCGTGATGAAGCCCCAAAACATTCCGTCCGGACTATTGGGATGGCCGGACGGAATGTTAAAGAGGAACATTTGTGTGCGATACCTTGTCACAACATGACTGTTTGTCCGTATAGACAACAGAGAGCCATAAAAGGTTCGAAACACAAGATGAAAAAGGTATCCAAAATGAAAAAAATATCCCGTTGGGTGACCGGAAGCGTGATGGGCTTGGCCGCTTTGGCGGCGGAAGCGGCAACGCCGTTTGCTCCCAATCCCACACTTCGTGGCGTATGGGCTTCGCAGAAAAGCGAAATCGTGATGACAGACTCCGTCCTGATGTATTTCTCGCGGGAAGATTCCGCCCGGACAGGAATAGCCGTGCTGAAAGTGCCTTCGCGCGGGGTCGATGTGGCTGTCCGCTTTTCCACGGACACCATCCTCATTGACCGGCATGCTCCCTTGGAAGTGGCGAAGCGGGGTGACGACCTCATTGTCAATGAGGAAACATTCAAGAAAGTGGAAGCGATTGAAACCGTAGCTCCTTACGACATGCCGACCGCAGAAAACCGCGACCAAATCGGGGCCCGGCTGCAAGAGTGGCAACTCGGGACGTATATGGAAAACGGCGGCGACGAGGTGTTCGTCACCATCGGGACGAACCGGAATTCGTTTCTCTTTGGCATCTATAAAGGTATGGTGTACCTGCGTGCGGCCGCACTGCTCCAATGCAACGAGGGGAGCCTTTTCGTGCAGAACATACGGATGATGAAGAACCCGCACACGGGGGAACGCAGCAACAAGGCTTTCGAAAACCATCTGGAGTTCCTGACACACCTGCCGGACATCGACCGCACGAAGTTCCGGCCAGACTGCTGTTTCTTCGGAGAACAAGGAGAAATTTATTGGTCCTACATCGACCACACGCCGGATGTCATCCGCATCAACGGTTGCGGCGATACCTACACCATCAAGCGGCCGGCAAAGGACAAGGCCAACATGATGGAATGGTTCAGATACGAACCCTGAAGAATGAAAGAAGCCGTGGCATGCCCCCATTGTGTACGGGCAAATGCCGCGGCTTCCTCTTATTCTTCCGCAAACCGCAACGTCTCCACTTTTTCGAGCCGTGCCTTGAGGCGAGGCATGCTCCCCTTCCGGATGCGCAGCGTCATGCTGCAGTCTTGTTCATATCCTTGGCTGACGATGACCGGTCCCTCCTCTTTCACGATACGCATCACGGAATTCATGAAGGGATATTCAAACAAGAAAGTGACTTCCTCGTCTACAGTCCGCTCCACGACCGTCGCGGCGGATATTGCTTCCTGCGCCGCGGCCTTGTAGGCTTGTATCAGCCCGCTCGTCCCCAACTTGATGCCTCCGAAGTAACGGACGACAACAATCAGTACGTCCGTAAGTTCGTGGGAATTAATTTGCCCGAGGATGGGTTTGCCGGCCGTTCCGGAAGGCTCTCCGTTGTCGTTCGCGCGGAACTCCTTCCGCTCCGGCCCCAACATGTAGGCATAGCAGCAATGGCGGGCGTCGTAGTACTCCTTTTGATAATGCTCCACCCACTGCTTCACCTCTTCCACCGTGCGCACGGGATGGGCGAAAGCCAGAAACTTGCTCCGCTTCTCGCTGTATTCCCCTTCGGCCGACCCCTCAATCGTTCTATATACGTCGCTTGCTTCCATTCCTAATCATATTAAAAAAACTCCGGCTGTCGGACGATTCCGGCAACCGGAGTTGCAAAGTTATGTCTCCTATTCCTTACGAAAGCTTATGGATGACCAGTCCGCTGCGCAACTTGGGCTCAAACCATGTGGCCTTTGGCGGCATGATTTTCCCGCTGTCTGCAATGTCCATGATTTGCTGCATCGACACCGGATAGAGCGCAAGGGCCATCTTCATTTCGCCGCTGTCGCACCGGCGCTTCAGTTCGCCCAGTCCGCGCAAGCCGCCCACGAAGTCAATCCGTTTGTCACGCCGCAGGTCTCTTATGTCCAACAGCTTGTCTAAGATTAATCTGCTGCTGATGCTCACGTCGAGGACATCCACCGGGTCGTTCTCGTCGAAGCGCCCGGGAAGCGTCCGTAAACGATACCAGCACTCTTCCAGATAGAGCGAAAACTCGTGCGGTTGCTGTGGCTTGTATGCCTCATGTCCCATGCACGTCACTTCGAAATCTTCTTCCAGAGCTGCCAGAAAGTCCGTCGTCGTATAGCGTCCCAAATCCTTCACCACGCGGTTGTAATCCAAGATGGTCAGTTCGCTGGCCGGGAAACAGACCGCCATGAAGAAGTTGTATTCCGCCTCGGGATGGGCATTCCCGTCCTTGCGGGCCTTCTCCTGCCCCACCAAAGCTGCGGCTGCCGTACGATGGTGCCCGTCAGCTATATACAGAGACGGAATCGCGGCAAACTCGTTTGTAATGGTGGCTATGTCTTCGTCGTCTCCGATGAGCCAGAAACGGTGCCTGAAACCGTCAATCGGTGCGATGAAATCATATACAGGCTCTTGTGCGGCATATTTCCCAATGATGCCTGCCAGCACGTCGTTGTCCGGATAGGCCAGAAAAACCGGCTCTATGTTCGCATCCGTGACACGCACATGCTTCATGCGGTCTTCTTCCTTGTCTTGCCGCGTCAGCTCATGCTTCTTGATGGCCCCGGAGAGATAGTCATTTACCGAAGCGCCCAGCACAATGCCGTGTTGGGTTCGCCCGTTCATGGTTTGGGCATACAAGTAATACATTGGCTTCTTGTCTTCCAGCAACCATCCGTTGGCTTGGAAACGGGCGAAGTTCTCTGCCGCTTTTTCATAAACGCGCGGATCGTGCTCGTCCGTGCCCTTCGGAAAATCTATTTCCGGACGGATGATGTGGTAAAGCGACATTTCATTGCCGTCCGCTTCACTACGCGCTTCCTCAGAATTCAGCACGTCGTAGGGGCGGCATTCCACCTTTTCCACCAAATCCTTAGGAGGGCGGATTCCCTTGAAAGGTCTGACCAATGCCATACTCGTCCGCTATTTACTTGTTAACTTGGAATTTCGTGCAACCGTCCTTGAAGAAAGCTGCAATCTGCCGGGCTGCAGCCACTCCGGCATTGATGTTCGCTTCGGCAGTCTGTGCTCCCATCTTCTTGGGAGTCGAGAAATAGCGGCCCTCGAATGCGCGGAAATCGGCATCGGCTTCGGGCATGATGTCCGTCACGTACTTCAAATCAGAGCGTTCTGCCATCAGTTTCAGCAGTTCCGGTTCGTTGATGACTTCCTTGCGGGCCGTATTCACCAGCACTCCGCCCTTCGGCATCTTGTTCACGAGAGCATAGTTGATGCTCTGACGGGTTTCCGCTGTGGCAGGGATGTGCAAGGACACCACTTCGCATGTTTCAAAGAGTTCCTCTTGCGAAGCCACTGCCTTCACGCCGTCCGCCTCAATGGCTGAAGCCGGGCAATAAGCGTCGTAAGCATATACATCCATATCAAAGCCTTTGGCGATATGCGCCACGCGACGGCCCACATTACCGTATGCCAAGATACCCAATTTCTTTCCCTTCAGTTCCGTTCCGGCCTTGCCGTTATAGAAATTACGCACGGCAAAGATTAACATTCCGAATACCAATTCAGCCACGGCATTGGAGTTCTGGCCCGGCGTGTTCATCACCACCACGCCATGGGCAGTGGCAGCAACCAAGTCTACATTGTCATAGCCGGCTCCGGCGCGCACAACAATCTTCAGGTTCTTGGCCGCATCGAACACCTCGTTATCCACTTTGTCGCTGCGGATAATCATGGCATCAGCATCGGCCACGGCCTCCAACAATTGCGACTTTTCAGTGTATTTCTCCAACATGGCCACTTCAATACCGGCTTCGGCGGCTACTTCTTTGATGCCATCCACTGCAATCTTGGCAAATGGCTTCTCGGTTGCGATTAATATCTTCTTCATGGTTTTTGTCTGTTTTAAAAGTGTTTATAAAGCAAGCAGGTGCACCCTGCCGGATGCACCTGGATGAAAATTCGTTTAGTGCTGGGCTTCGAAATCCTTCATGCTCTGAATCAAGGCTTGCACACCTTCTACGGTTTGGGCATTGTAGCAAGAGGCGCGGAAACCGCCCACGCTGCGATGGCCCTTGATGCCCACCATGCCTCGGTCTGTTGCAAACTGCAGGAAATCGGCTTCCAGTTCCTTGTATTCGTCATTCATCACGAAGCAGATGTTCATCAACGAACGGTCTTCTTCTTTCACCGTTCCGCGGAACAATTTGTTGCGGTCAATCTCTGCATACAGCATGTCTGCACGCTCCTTGGCCCGCTTGTCCATGGCTTCTACTCCACCATTCTTCTTGATCCATTCCAAGTTCTTCATGGCGCAGTAAATAGGCACAACTGGCGGCGTGTTGAACATCGAACCGCTCTTGACGTGCGTCGTGTAGTCCAACATCGTCGGAATCTGGCGCGACATCTTGCCTAATGCGGCTTCTTTCAATATCACGATATTCACACCTGCCATCGACACATTCTTCTGTGCTCCTGCATAGATGCAATTATATTTGCTTACGTCTACCGGACGAGAGAAAATGTCGGAGGACATGTCTGCTACCAAAGGTACAGGGCTATCTAAATCATAACGCATTTCCGTTCCGAAAATCGTATTGTTCGACGTGATATGCAGATAATCCGCATCGGCCGGAATGTCGAATCCTTTAGGGATATAAGTGTAATTATCGTCGGCCGAAGAAGCGACTTCTACCACCTCGCCGAACAACTTGGCTTCCTTCATGGCCTTTTTGGCCCACGTTCCCGTATTCAAATAAGCGGCCTTCTTCTCCAAGAAGTTATAAGGCACACGGCAGAATTCGGTGCTGGCACCTCCTGCCAAGAACACCACGGCGTAACCTTCGGGCAAATCCAACAATTCTTTAACCAATTCTACAGCCTTGTCCACGACCGGCTGAAAGTTCTTTGCCCTGTGGCTGATTTCCATCAGGGAAAGACCGCTTCCCTCAAAATCCAAGCATGCGGCAGCCGTTGCCTCAATGACCTCGCGCGGCAACATGGATGGACCTGCATTAAAATTGTACTTCATAATTATTCTTTATAATATGAGATTAAATATCCATTGTTTTACGCATAACGTCTGCGAAAGTAGGAAATAAAATCCATAAAAGCAATGATTATTGCCACATTTTTTCACCTTTGCCCTATTTTTACTATCATATCTTATGAAACCGCGGCGCTATGCTTACATCTCGTAAGACTACTTTAGCTTTTCCACTATTGTCTTGATGCCTTTTATCTTTTGCCCTTTCACGGCAGACAATGTGCGGTCCAACATGCCGCGCCTGATGGCCACGAAGGCATAATGCTCCTTTACGTCTATGCGGCCCACATCTTCTCGCCCCAAGCCGCCGACCTTGGTCAGGAATCCCATGATGTCCACCTTGTTTATCTTATCCCGTTTCCCCTTGCCGATATAAAGCGTCACCCATTGGGGAGCAGAAGGAACTGGTGGTTTGTCCTGCAGTTCGTAATCCGTCGAAAGCTGCTGTGCATAATCAGGCAACCACTCTTCAGGACCTAATATAATAAAGACATGGCCTTCGGCATCCCAACGCGCGGTTCTGCCGTTTCTATGAATATAAGCTTCCTCATTCAGTGGCAAATGATAATGAATGACATTGTCTATGCTGGAGATGTCCAAGCCCCTTGAAGCCAAATCCGTTGAAATAAACACATTGCTTGAGCCATTGGCAAATTTGTAAAGAGCACGCTCTCTGTCCTTCTGCTCCATACCGCCGTGGAACATCCCACAGGCCACACCTTTTTTGTGCAAATAGCCATACACCCGTTCTACGCTTTCCCGGTAGTTTACGAATATCAATGATTTCGCATCACCAAGTTGGCATAACAAGCGAAACAAGGTATCCAGTTTGTCTTTCTCGGCCGACCTGACGACATGAAAGTCCAACTGCTCGCGTTTCTGCGCATCGGCATTCAGAAAATTCAGCTTTAAGAAATTCTTATTCGACACAAAGTCCGGAATGGACGGCGCATCAGTAGCCGACAAAAGATAACGGCGCGACAAAGACGGAAGTCGTCCGATAACTTGGGACATCTCATCTTGGAATCCAAACTCCAAACATTTGTCGAACTCATCAATAACCAACGTGCGGATTTCAGAAGCTTCCAAGTTGCCCTTGGACAAATGGTCGTTTATACGGCCGGGAGTACCTATCACCACTCTGGGATTCAGACCTTTCATCACACGATGCTCATCCATGGCGGGCCTTCCGCCATAACAACTCATCACGGGAACTCCCGTGCGCATGGCTTTGAACACCTGCTCTATCTGCAATGCCAATTCCCTCGAAGGAACAAGAACCAGCGCACCACCTTCCGACAAGCCCAGGACCAACGGAATCAAATAAGCCAGAGTCTTTCCTGAACCCGTAGGCGACAACAATACGATATCGTGTTCTTTCTTCGATTCCTCGATAAAAGTTTGCTGCATGACCGTCAGATGCTCTATCCCTAGGTTCAACAATATCTCTTTTATATCAATGCCACTCATAACTCACATTCATTAAAAAAGTCTTCCTCCCCGTGTACAAAGCACGGGAAGGAAGACTCTCCATTTTATCAAAAAGGGCGGCGACCTACTCTCCCACCTGTCAGGGCAGTACCATCGGCGCGGGCGGGCTTAACTTCTCTGT
>CALULQ010000025.1 GCA_944321525.1 uncultured Paraprevotella sp. | reverse complement strand
GAGAGTAGGTCGCCGCCCTTTTTGATAATAGGGTTTCCCGCCCGCGAAGTGAAAACCTCGCGGGCGGGAATTTTTTTTATGTGCTTTGTGCTATATTCTATAGGGAATGTAGTATCTTTGTAATATTACAAACCATTAATCTGTTTTTCATGAAAAAGAGTACTTTATGGGCATTGCTCTGTTGCGCGTTGTGCTTTAGCCCGAGCCGTTCTGCTGCGCAGGATTATGTGCAGTTGACGGACATGCCAACGATTTACATCGAAACAGAGAACAACCAGCCTATCGTCAGCAAGGAAGATTATTTGAATGCGACTCTCCATTACGTGGATGAGACCGGGGTGAAGGTGTATGAGGACATGGAGGTCAGGGGCCGCGGCAACTCCACGTGGAACCTGGAGAAGAAGCCTTACCGCATCAAGTTCGGGGAGAAGGAGGAGTTCATGGGGCCGGACAGGGCCAAGGCGAAGAGCTGGACCTTGTTGGCAAATTTTGCCGACAAGACTTTGTTGCGGAATGCCGTGGCGGCTTGTATCGGTGATTTTGCCGGACAGCCTTTTACCGCAGGGGTGCAGTTCGTGGACCTCGTGCTGAACGGAACGTATTTGGGCAACTACCAATTGTCCGACCAGATGGAGGTGCGGAAGAAGCGCGTGGACATTGACGAGCAGGACGAAGTGCCGACGGAGGATGCCAACATCACGGGCGGCTATTTCCTGGAGGTGGACGGTTTCGCCACGTTCGAACCTGTATACTTCCGTACGGGGCGGAATGTGATGGTCACGGTGAAGTCGCCAGACGAGGAGGTGATTGTTTCCCGCCAGTTGCAGTATATCAAGAATCACATGCAAGAGTTCGAGGACGCGCTGTTCTCTCCTGATTTTGCCGACCCCGAGAAGGGCTACCGGCCTTACGTGGATTCGCTCACGTTGGCCAGCTGGTATATTTCCACGGAGTTGACCGGGAATGTGGACGGATTCTGGAGCACCTACATGTATAAGAAGAAGGACGATCCGAAATTCTATTGGGGACCGCTGTGGGACTATGACATAGCATTCAACAACTGCAACCGCGTGGGCGACGTGTCGCGCAGCCTGATGATTAACAAGGGCTTCGGAGCCGACCTGACGATGAAGTGGGTGTTGCAGATGTGGAAAGACCCTTGGTTCGTGCAGCTGATCAACCGCACGTGGCAGGATTGCGTGGCGAGAGGAATCGAGGAGCACGTCATCCACTACATCGACAGCATGGCAGCTGTGATCGATCGTTCGCAGGCCATGAACTTCCAGAAGTGGCCCATCGACCGCCGCGATTACAATGAAATCGTGCTGTTCAGCACTTATCAAGAAGGTGTTGAATATCTGAAGACGTTCGTGCGCAACCATTGCGCTTACTTGACGGAGACTTTTGCCAATGCTGCAGAGAATATGGGAAGTATCGAAGAACCCTCCCCTGAATTTGTCTTGGACGAAGACTTCTATTATCGCATATATAATAAAGGTACGGGCAACGTCATCGACGTGCTCGACGGGGATGAAGGCCTGGTGTGCACCTGGGCGCCGGCCCGAGACCGCGACACGCAGTTGTGGGAAATACGCGCCGTGGGCGACTATTATCAGTTGATAAACAAAGGAAACGGCATGGCCTTGTATGACTGCGCGGAGAAGGAAGGCGACATTTACCTGACGGGCAGCCAGCTGGCCGTGAAGAAAGCCTATACCAGCCGCACGCGCCAGCACTGGAGCTTCGTGCCCATCAACACGGGAAACACCTATGTGATGGTGAACCGGGAAACCCAGTTGGCCGTGAACAACGAAGGAGGCGGAACAGACAATGGGAACGGAGTGCTGAGTTGGACCAACGATGCGGAAAACATGTTTAAGAACACGAGACAGTGGCGCATAGAGAAAGACGAACCCAAGGAGGCCGACGGCATTGCGGATGTGGAGCAGGAACTGCAATATGTGGTGCTGTATAATCCGGACACGAAGCAAGTCCACTTCGAGGCCGAGGACCGCTCGAGGCTTGTGGGCGATGCCGTGATATACGATGACGGTGGCGGGCGAGTGATGCAGTTCGCCTTGTCGCAGACGGCAAATCTGTCTACGGTGAAAGAAGGCATTTACATTCTGGTTTGGACGGAAGGAGGCCGGCAGCGGTCGGTTAAGATAGCCGTCAAGTGAGCACCGGAGTGACGGAGCAAGGGGTCCATACGCAGTCGCGGACGCGTATGGGCCCCTTACTTATTGTAGTCCTCGCTCGACTTCGATGGTCCTTTCCGCGTGAAAATCATTTTTGGGGCGTGAGGCGGGCGAGCGTCTTAAGGAGTATGCCAGCGTACTTTGCGGGAAGTACTTGAGTACTCTGCGGCAAGTACTCGAGTGCTCTCCGCAGAGTATTTTCCGGCATTCCGCTTTCCCGTGTCGGGCAAGGTTGTGGGCAGGGGACGGTGAAGAGGGAGATGAAAGCGGAGGGGGCGGCCGTCAGGGTTGTGGGCTGCCCGACGGTGGAAGGGATAAGATGCCGTCGTGCAGACGCACAGTCTCTTCCTCAATCAATCTGTGAAGGATGAGCGCCGTCCTTTCGCGAGGAATGGCCGGAAGAACAAACTCCGTAAGGAGATGTTCCTGCCCGTCGCCTAAAATCTGCATGATGCTTGCGGCTATTTGTTCGTCAGTCAGGGATTTGCCGGTTGTGCGCCGGGCTTTTTGCCGGCACACGTCGCATACGCCACAATCGGGCGCGTCTTTCTCACCGAAGTAGTGCAGGAGAACCTTGCTGCGACAGAAATCCATCTCTTCCGCATAGTGCAGGATGGCTTCAATCCTCTCTTCGAAACTTTTTTTGCGTTCGTCGTAGATGGCCGGAGGGAAAACCAGCCGGTCGGCCTCGATGCGTTTGGTGCGGAATGTGATGTAAGGCGTCCGTTTGCGCGGGATGTAGTGCAGGATGCGGGCACGGCTGAGCGAGAGCAGGCCGAAGTAGACCTCTTCCAAGGGGATGCCGGAGAGGGTGGCGATGCGGCGCTCGTCGATGAACACATAGTCGCTGAAAAGTCCGCCGTAGCTTCTCAACACCCATTGGAGCAAGGTTTCTTGTTGCGAGGGGAGTTCGTGGATGCGGTAGAGCTCGTCCTTTCGGAGCAGGACGTGCAGCCGGGATGCGTTTTCCTGCTCTTCGGTATATTCAATGTAGCCTGCGCGCTCGAGCAGTCGGAGCGCGCTGTCGGCCTGTACGGGGAAGTGCTTGAAGTTCCGGCAGAATTCGTTGAGGTCGAATTCCCGGGTCACGTTATAGCCGTCGCCCATGGCCATCTGGTAATAATAGCACAGGTGCTCGTAGACTTCGCGGATGCTGTCTTTGGCGGGGAAAGTGTCGGGGATGCGCTTCATGAGCCTTGTGCGGTCGAATTTCTGGTAGAGCAGCACGGCGTATGCCGGCAGTCCGTCGCGCCCGGCCCGTCCGGCTTCCTGGAAGTAGGCTTCGATGGAGTCCGGCAGGTCCAGATGCGCCACGAGGCGCACGTCCGGTTTGTCGATACCCATGCCAAAGGCGTTGGTGGCCACCATTATTCTGGCCTGTCCCGCTTGCCATGCCTGTTGGCGTGCGTCTTTGTCCGCGTGGTCCAGTCCCGCGTGATAGTAGGTCGCGGTGAATCCCGCTTCGATTAGCCGTTCGGCAGCCTCGCGTGTGTTCCGTCTGCTGCGGGTGTACACGATGGCCGACCCTTCCGTGCTGCGCAGGATATGGACCAGTTCTCCGAATTTGTCTTCCGTATGTCGCACGATGTAGGCCAGGTTTTTCCGCTCGAAACTCATGCGGAACACGTTCCTTTCCCTGAAGCCTAGCTGGCGCTGTATGTCCTCGACCACTTCCGGCGTGGCCGTGGCCGTGAGGGCCAGTATCGGAATGTCCGGCAGGATGCGGCGGATGTCGGCAATCCGGGTGTAAGATGGACGGAAATCGTAGCCCCATTGCGAGATGCAGTGGGCTTCGTCCACCGTGAGGAAACTCACCGGCATGTGGCGCACTTTGGCTTGGAAGATGTCGGTGGCCAGCCGTTCGGGCGACACGTAGAGGAACTTGTAGTTGCCGAAGATGCAGTTTTCCAGCGCGACGATGATTTCCTCGCGCGAGAGTCCGGAGTAGACGGCCGCGGCCTTGATGCCCCGTTCGCGCAAGTGGCGCACCTGGTCTTTCATCAGGGCAATGAGGGGAGTGACCACGATGCAGAGGCCCTCACGGCTGAGCGCAGGCACTTGGAACGTGATGGACTTGCCGCCTCCCGTGGGCATCAGTCCCAGTGTGTCGCGCCCGTTGCCTATGCTTTCGATGATGTCGCGCTGTATACCCCGGAACCCGTCGTAGCCCCAGTATTGTTTCAGTATGGACAAATACACGTCTTCCATGCTGTCCGCGTCTTCTTGCTTTATTCTTTTTCCGTCGGTCGGATGTCTTCGATTTGCAGCTGCACTTCCCCCCTTTTGTGGGTGTTCTCCTCAATGGTATAGCAGATGTCGAACGAACCTTTGGTCTTGATGTAGCGGGCTTGCGAGCTTTGCCCGAACGCGATGCCGTTCATCACGTTGTTGCTTTTGTTGTCCACCAGTTCCAGTTTGATGTGCTCCTGCTCGCGCCCCACCACCTTGCTCGTGCCGTAGTCGTAGACGTGCAGGGTGCAGAACAGCGGTTTGGCGTTGTCCGGGCCGAACGGGTTGAACTTTTTCAGGTCGTGGTGGAACTTGTGCGTGATGTCTTTGAAGTCGATTTGCGCGTCGATGTCCAGTATGGCCGATGTCTGTTCCGGAAGGATGTGCTCCTCCACATAAGCTTCGAACCGGCGCTGGAACTCCGGCACGTTCTCCACTTTCATGGACAGGCCGGCAGCGTAGGTGTGGCCGCCGAAGTTCTCCAGCAGGTCGCGGCAGCTTTCGATGGCCTTGTAGACGTCGAATCCCGATACGGAACGCGCCGAGCCGGTGGCCAGGTCGTCGGTGCGCGTGAGGACGACCGACGGGCGGTAATAGATTTCCGTCAGGCGCGACGCCACGATGCCGATGACCCCCTTGTGCCATTCCTCGTTGTAGATGACGATGGAGCGCTGTTCGCCCTGCTGGTCCAGTTTCTCCACGATGCTGTTGGCCTCTTCCGTCATGGTCTTGTCCAAGTCCTTGCGCATTTCGTTGTAGCGGTTGATTTGTTCCGCCATCTCGTGCGCCGTTTTGTAGTCCTTTTCCACCAGCAGCGCCACGGCCTCTTTCCCGTTCTGAATGCGTCCGGAGGCATTGATGCGCGGCCCAATCTTGAAGATGATGTCGCTGATGGTCAGTTCCCGTTCCGACAAACCGCACACGTCGATGATGGCCTTCAGTCCGATGCTGGGGTTGGCGTTCAGCTGCCGCAGGCCGTGGTAGGCGAGGATGCGGTTTTCGCCCATGATGGGCACGATGTCCGAGGCGATGCTCACGGCACAAAGGTCCAGCAGCGGGATGAGCTGGCAGAACTCTATGCCGTTGCTTTTGGCAAAAGCCTGCATGAGTTTGAAGCCCACTCCGCATCCGGAAAGGTGGGGGTAGGGGTAAGTGGAGTCGAACCGCTTGGCGTTCAGGATGGCCACTGCGGGCGGCAGGATTTCGTCCGGCACATGGTGGTCGCAGATGATGAAGTCGATGCCCTTTTGTTGGGCGTATGCGATTTCGTCGACGGCCTTGATGCCGCAGTCCAGCACGATGATGAGCTTCACTCCGGTTTCGTAGGCGTAGTCTATTCCTTTTACCGACACTCCGTAGCCTTCCTCATAGCGGTTCGGGATGTAGTAATCGATGTTGGAATAGAACTGTTGTAAGAATTTGTAAACGAGGGCCACGGCGGTGCAGCCGTCCACGTCGTAGTCTCCGTACACCATAATCCGCTCTTTCCGTCCCAGCGCCTTGTTGAGCCGTTCCACGGCCTTGTCCATGTCCGTCAGGAGGAACGGGTCGTAGAGCTCTGTTAGCGAGGGTCGGAAAAACCTTTTGGCTTCCGCCGCAGTCGTGATGTTGCGTTCAATCAGGAGAAGCCCAAGGATAGGGCTGATGTTCAGCTCTTTGGCCAGCCTGTTAGCCGCTTCCTGCTTTTCTGGTGTAGGAGGATTCAATTTCCATTTGTAGTTCATTATATATATTTTTTTCTTTCTTTTTTCGCTCTCAGGGCGCGTGGCGTGTCGTGGCCGCGCGCTTATCCACGTAAAATTAGGAAAAAAATATAAGAAAGCCGCAGTTTCCAACTATATTTTGGAAACTGCGGCTGCTTTTCACTCTCTTTATGAGAACGGGGCTATCGTCAGGCAGGGCCTTAATCGAGTCCCAGTTTTTTCAAGATGTTTTTGGGCACGGCGTTCTTGTTGACCAGTATGTTCATTGTTTTGTAAGCCACGAAAGCCTTGGATGCATACCAGATGCCCTTGTATTTCCCGGCTTCTCCCCACGAGTTCTTCACCATGTAGTATTCCTTTCCGTTCTGGTCTTTGGCGATGCCATAGATTTGCATGCCGTGGTCGTCGGTGGTTTCCCAGTTGTCGTAGGCTTCCTGGCGCATTTCTTGTGTGACCTTCACCTCGGGGAGCGGCTTGGACGTCAGTTTCTTGACGATTTCGGCGCGTTTGGCGTTGTTGCTCAGCCCGAGCCAGCGTGCGGCGTCGGAGCCCACCAGGTCTTCGGCCTGCTCCACGTCCGGCATGACGGCGATGCCGTCGCGGGTGAAGCCGCTTTCGCTCACGTCGGAGCCCCAGGCGATGGTGTAGCCGTTCATGATGGCGTTGTCAAACACCTCCATCAGTTCGTCGAGAGGCAGGTTGTACGACTGCGCCCAGCGCCAGTTGTCCTGCACTTCGATGACGAAGGGCTTGTAGAACGGGTGATGGGTGAACGAAGCGAGCGACACATAGTCGTCCATGTTCAGGCCCAGCGATTGCATGTAGCTTTGCGGGGTGTATTCCTTGCCTTGGTAAGTGAACTTTTCCGGGCATTTTCCCAGATAGGCGTCGTAGATGCCGCTGAACGCCTGTTTCCACACGGGCGAGAGCTTTTTCAGGTTGCTGGTGGCCAGCGCGTCGATGAAAGCCGTGGCCACGAGGTCCACTTCGTTGTGGTTGGGCAGGGTGTCGCCATAGAGCGTGCCGGGTTGCGGCATGGCCTCTTGCGGCACGATGCCATAGTTTTGCATGCAATATACGACGTCGTAGAAGCTTCCGCCTTGCGAGTAGGAGACGTCGCCGTGCGTCCGGACGGTTTGTGCGGCGCGGTCTTCCATTGTCTTGTGCACGACGAACATCTCGCAGAGGTCGTGCTCGCCCTTGCCTTGGCGGAGCAGTTCGGATTCAAAGAAGGAGAGTGTGCTGAAGCACCAGCACGTGCCGCTTTGGTTCTGGTTCTTGATGGACGTGATAGGGTTTTCCTTCACGACGGTGAACACGAAGCCGCTGTCGGCTTTGGCCTCGTTGTCTTGGGCGGAAGCGCCGAGCGACATGCAGGCCATTGCGAATAATAAGAGTTGTTTTTTCATTGTTTGTTGTTATGTTAATTGTCTTTAGTTTGCGCGTTGTGCCAGGAAGGCCTCCAGTTCGTCGGTGTGGTAGGGAATCCGTTCCCGTCCCAGCATGCGGCATCCGTCGGCCGTGATGAGGATGTCGTCCTCTATGCGGATGCCCCCGAAGTCTTTGTACGTTTCGAGCAGGTCGTAGTTGATGAAGTCGCGGTGCAGCCCCTTGCTTTTCCATTCGTCGATGAGCGCGGGGATGAAGTAGATGCCCGGTTCGTCGGTCATGACCCATCCCTCTTGCAGCCTCCGCCCGCAGCGCAGGCAGTTGGTGCCGAACTGCGTCGAGGGCCTCACTTCGTCGTCGAAGCCTACGTATTGCTGTCCGAGGCCTTCCATGTCGTGCACGTCCATGCCCATCATGTGCCCCAGTCCGTGGGGGAAGAACATGGCGTGTGCCCCGTTGCTGACGGCCTCTTCCGTGTCGCCCTTCATCAGTCCGATTTCCTTGAGGCGTTCGGTCATGAGGCGTGCCACGCTGAAGTGCACGTCCCACCACTTCATTCCGGGGCGGGCGATGTCGAGCACGTGGTCGTGGCAGGCTTCCACGATGCTGTAGATTTCCCGTTGCCGCGTGGTGAATTTGCCGCTGATGGGCGTGGTGCGCGTGTTGTCGGAGCAATAGTTCTCGTTGGTTTCAGCCCCCGCGTCGCAGAGCATCAGGCGTCCGGCCTCCAGCGGGCGCGGCATGGGGTAGCCGTGCATGATTTCCCCGTGCATGGACAGGATGGTGGGGAAGCTGGGCATGCAGCCTTTGGCCGATGCTATGCCGCTGATGGTGCCGGCGATGAACTGTTCGGTGACGCCCGGCCGGCACAGCCTCATGGCCGTGGTGTGCATTTCGTGGCCTATGGCACAGGCCCGTTCTATTTCCTCGATTTCGGCGGGGCTTTTCACCGCGCGCTGGTCGATGACGGCCCTGATGAGTTCCAGCGAGGCCTCTTCGCGTTGCCGCGCAGGGTGTATGCCCGTCAGGTCCATGAGCTGAATCATCAGGTCGTGGCGGTAAGGGGGCAGGAAGTGGATTTTCCGCCCCTTGGCGCGTGCCTCTCCCACGATGTCGGCCAGCCGTCCCATCGGCGCGCTTTCGGCCACGCCACTTTGCGCGGCCAGGTCGGCCACGCTGTCCACGGCTCCGAACCACACGATGTCTTCGATGTCGATGTCGTCGCCGAAGAAGTATTCCCTGTCGTTGTCCACGTCAATCACTCCCGCCAGTCCTTCGCGGTGCTGTCCGTAGAAGTAGAGGAAGCAGCTGTCTTGCCGGTATTTATAGGCATTGGCCGGGTAGTTGGCCGGAGCCTCGTTGTTGCCGAAAAGCAGGATGAGTCCTTCTTTCACTTGCTGTTTCAGCTTGCTGCGCCGGGCAACGTAGGTTTCTTTGTCGAATAACATATTAAGGTCGTTTAAAGGTGAAACTTTTGATAAAGTATGCAAAAATAGGGATTTCCGTTGGATTTTTGCTTACCTTTACCTATTAAATTAGGAATAATTATCATGGAAAGAGAGATTCGTACGGGTTTGGTGTTGGAAGGCGGTGGCATGCGCGGGGTGTTCACCTGCGGCGTGCTGGACTGGCTGCTGGACAACGGCTGGAGTTTCCCCTACACGGTGGGCGTGTCTGCCGGGGCGTGCAACGGATTGTCGTACATGAGCCGCCAGAGGGGAAGGGCCAAGTATAGCAACATTGACATGCTCAAGCAGTATAAATACATCGGGCTGAAATATTTGTGGACGCAGCACAGCATACTCGACCAAAAGCTGCTCTATCAGGACTTCCCCGAAAGGCTCGTGCCCTACGACTTCGAGGCCTACAAGGCCAATCCGGGCGAGTTCGAGATGGTCACCACCAACTGCCTCACGGGATTGCCCGCCTACCTGCAGGAGAAGAACGACTACCGCCGGCTGGTGCGCATCGCCAAGGCCTCGAGCAGCCTGCCCTACGTGTGTCCGGTGGTGATGGTGGACCGCATGCCCATGCTCGACGGGGGCATCGTGGACTCCATCCCCGTGGAGCGCGCCATGGCGAGGGGATTCGGGCGGTGCGTGGTGGTGCTCACGCGCCACAGGGGCTACCGCAAGCAGGGACGGAACGTGAAGGCGCCGTGGTTCATCTACCGCCGTTTCCCCGAACTGAGGGCGGCGCTCGCCCGGCGGAGCGAATGCTACAACCGGCAGCTGGAACTGGTGGAGCGTTTGGAAGACGAAGGCCGCATTTTGGCCATACGCCCGTCCGGCGAACTGGAGGTGGATCGGCTGGAAGACAACACGGCGAAGCTCACGGCGCTCTACGAGGAAGGCTACGCACAGGCCGAAAAAGCCCTGCGGGGGCGCACATTGGACAACCTTTGGCAATAAAGACAGATGGCAGAAGAAGACATATCGCAGCAAGGGGCGGCGACGGAGGGGAAGCCCGCCGTGTATAAGCCCGAATACAGTAAGGAAGAAGTGAAAAGCCTGTTGGCATGGTTCGCCGAGCGCATGGACCGCCTGCCGGCCACGATGCAGCTGGACCCCGCCACGCGCACGGCCGACCTGCCCCGCACGGTGAGGGCCTTTTCGGCCTTGCTGAAAGCGCAGGCCGACGGAGTGACGTCGGTCACCTTCAGCGGCTACGTGGCGCATCTCGAACTCATTCGCCAGCGCCTGAAGGAACAGGGAGTGGAATGAGGAGGACAGGGGCGATAAGGCTGGCGGCGCTTGCCTGCTGCTTCCTGGCGGTTGGCCTCGCGGCGGGCGCACAGGCGCTCCACGACCTGCGGCAACGGTTGGAACAGCTGGCGGCAGGAGCGGACGCGCGGGTGGGCATAGCCGTGGTGCTCGACGGGCGCGACACGCTGACGGTGAACAACGACGCGCGCTACCCGATGATGAGCGTGGTGAAGCTCCACCAGGCGGTGGCCGTGGCCGACGCCCTGGAGCGGCGGGGAGCCTCGCCCGACACGTTGCTCGACATCGGGCGGGACGACTTGCGGCCGGACACCTACAGCCCCCTGCGCGACAAGTATCCCGACGGGGGCGTGCGGCTCTCCGTGGCCGAATTGCTGGAGTACACCTTGCTCCTGAGCGACAACAATGCCTGCGACATCCTGTTCCGCGAGTTTGGCGGACCTGCCGCCACCGACAGTTGCTTGCGCGGCATCGGGCTGCGCCACTTCGCCGTCCAGTCCACGGAAGCCGACATGCACCGCGACGAGCAGGCGTGTTACCGCAACTGGACCACGCCTCTCGAGGCCGTGCGCCTCTTGGAGTGGCTGGTGGCCCGCCCGTCGCCCGAGGGCGGCCTGCCGGATTTCATCAGGAAAACCATGACGGCCTGCCGGACGGGGCTCGACCGCCTGCCGGCGCCGCTTGCCGGGACGGGCGCCGTCGTGGGTCACAAGACGGGCACGGGCGACCGCAACGCCCAAGGGTGTATCATCGGGCTGAACGACGTGGGCTTTGTCGTCCTGCCCGGCGGGCGCCGCTATACTATCGCCGTGCTGGTGCGCGACTCCGCGGAGAGCGACGAGGCCACGGCGCGCATCATTGCCGACGTGTCGGAAGCCGTCTACCGCTATGCCGCGGGGAAATAGAAAAGCGGCGCAAGAAACGCTCCCTGTTTCTTTTGTAATGTATTCTTTAAGCCCCGAAGGGCTGTTTTTACCTACTCACTCTCAACTTTACAGACCCGGGAAACGGGCCTGTGTCTTGCCTGCGCGGCAGGCAGGGAAGGGCGCAGGACCGTGCCGGCCCGTGCGCGGAACGAAAAAGTACTTTGCGGGGAGTACTTGAGTACTCTGCGGCAAGTACTCGAGTGCTCTCCGCAAAGTACAGCGAAATGCTCCGCGCGGCGTGGCGGCACCCTGCAGTCCGCTTTCGCCCGTAATCAGGGACAGGGGCGCCGTGCATGCGGCCTGCATGCAGCGGTTGTCGCCCAGTTGTTTTTTGGAAAGAGGAAAGTGTGGATTTTTCTCCCTTGAGTGCTCCGTCCGTTGTCAGAACTGGCGGATGAAGTCGTCCAGCGTGGTGTCCTCGATGTGCATTTTCTCCTTGAGCCGCATCTTCTTTCGTGAGATGCTCCCCTTGGCAATGTGGTACACTTCGGAGAGCGAGGCGATGGGGAATTCCATCTTCAGCAGGCAGATGAAGCGTATTTCCTCCTCCGTCAGGTCCGGGAAAGCTTCCTTTAGCCGGTGGGTGAAGTGGTTGAAGCAAGCGTCCGCGTTTTGCACGATGATGTCCCATTCCTCTTCCTGCAGGTGGACGGAGCCTTGCGAGTTGCGGCTTTTCATCAGTATGGGCACGGTCAGAGCGTTCAGCCGCTTGTAGTATTCGAGCGTCTGGTTCAGCGATTCGATTTCGGCCACCTCCCGTTCGTGTTTCTCCCTGAGGTATTTCACTTCGCTTTCCCAACGGCTGTTCTGCAGCCGTGCCACGGCCAGTTCTTTTTCTTTCAAGGCCACTTCCACTTTCCTTTTGCTGTGTTTGAAGTGGAAAATGAGCGAGGCCGAAACCACCAGGACCAGCGACAGCGCCGTGGCCAGCCGGTAGAACGTCAGCTCCATGTGCGCCAGTTCGGCGTTCATCCGTTCGATTCTCTTTTGCTGCCTCTCGTGTTCCTGAAAGGCGTTCAGGTTGCTGATGTATCCCGTCTTGCTGTCTTCGGCCATGGAGTCCCGGCTGGCGATGCTCCTTTGTGCGTAGTCCCATGCAGCCTGCAGGTCGCCCTCTTCCCTTTTGAGCCGGGCCATCTGGAAGAACACCTTGTGCCGTTCCATCAGCGGGAGCTTTTCCACGTTTTCCTGGAAGAAGTGTCCGGCTTCCTTCAGGCGGTGCATCTTCAGGCAGATGTAGCCCCGGATGATGCCGCAGTCCCGCTCCATCTCCTCGGTTTGGGCCTCTTCCTGTGCCAGGTCCAGGCTGCGCAGGGCCTCGTCCAGCTGGTCCATGCCCATGTACACCCGTCCCATGTCCTTGTGGCATTCGGCCCGCCGCTCGGGGTGGTGCGGCAACAGGGCCAGTGCCCCGCGCAGCCTCTCTTCGGCCAGCGGCAGGTCGCCTTTGGCGATGTGCACTTCGGCCAGCTCGTGCATGGCGTCGGCCATGAGGAGCGAGTCGTTCAGGCTGCTGGCGAGCGCGTAAGCCTCCTGCAGGCACTTCTCTTCGTCGTCGTGCATCATCTTGAAGCGGTAGATGTGCGCTTCGCCGATTTTGATGGCCGCGAGCATCCGCCTGTCGCTTCCGGCGAACTTTTCGGCTTGGCGGTAGCTGTTGTTGCCCCTGAAGAAGGCGTAGTTCCTCACGTATATCCGGCCCATGTAGAAGTATATCCGGCACAGGCGTGCCGAATCGTTGCGGGCCTCGAAGTGGGCCAGCGGCAGGACCGGTTCGTCGCGCGGGCCCGGCATGGCGTCGGGGGCGAGTGCGCGGGCCTTTATCAGCAGGAAGTGGTAGAGCGCCTTGTCGGCCTCGCCCATGGCGAGCGTGTCGGTCCGCAGCACTTCGGCGGCGGTGCTTTCGGGGGTCTTGTCCAAGGCACGTTCCAGCGCCAGCAGCGCGGGGTTGTAGGCGTTTCCCTTCCGTTCCGAGCATGAAAGCAGGACGAACGGCAGCAGGAGCGCCAGCACATGTGTTCTCAGTCTCATTTTTCTGTCTTTTTTTGTTGATGATTCCGGCGGCGGGGCGGCCGCTGAGGCGTCCCCGGTTTCTAAAGATACGCATTTTTATGCAAGGCAGGGGCTTTTCCGGCGGAAATTTGCGGGGAGCGGCGGAAAAAGCCGCCCCGGCGGGGCTTTTCCCCTCCGCGGGCCGTTTTTCCCGGCGGGGGCGGGCGATAAACGGAGAAAGGCAAAGGGCGTTTCCGTCCTTTGCCTTTCGGTCGGTTCATGTGCCGCTCGGGCTGTCTCCGGGCCGTCCCTTCTTCGAGGCCCGGTGGCCGTGGGGCACAATCCACGTTTTCGCTTACATGTTGATGGCCACGTCCTCGTTCTCCCAGTCGTCCACGGTCACGGTGAACTCGATGGGGCCGCCCAGGATGTCCTCGCCGCCGGTGCCCGGAGTCACTTCCGTGATGCCGGTGCCGTCGCTTCCGGGGTTCACCGGATTCGGGTCGATCTTTCCGGCTCCGCCGTCAGGACCGCAGAAGGTCAGGGTGTAGACATACTTCTTGCCCGGGAGCCACAGCGTGTTGATGGCCACGGCCGAGTAGGCATACTTGTCGGCTTTGTTGTCGGCTGCAGTCGGGGTGGGATAGATCAGCGTCTCGTTGCCGTTGCTCACGTTCGACACGCGGCAGAGCACGGCCAGATAGGCGCCCTGCTTGTTCACCTCCGCGGCGGGCTCGTTCAACTTGGCGTTCCATGCGGTCAGCTGTTGCGGGATGACCATGAAGTTGTTCTCGCCGAACATGATGGACTTTGCCGAGTCGTTCAGCGTCACGGCCGTCTGGCCGTTGATGTAGTACGCCTTGGCCGGGTCGTTCAAGTCCGTCCAGTTGCTCCAGTAAGTGGCCAGGGGCGCCAAGGTGGTGTTCAGCACGCTTTCGGGGAAGGTGAAGTCGGCCTTCGTGGCCATGTTCACCAGCTTCACGCCGATTACCTCAATCTTCGTGGCCGGGTTCAGGCATTTGGCCTTGACTTCGATTTGCGACAAGGCGTGCTTGAAGGTCAAAGGCACGGGGGTGCCGTTGTTCGTGGCTCGTGTGCCGCTGTTGTAAGCCACCAGCAGGTCTTTCTGGTCGGCCGCCTTGGCAGCGGGAGTGTAGCCGGTGATTTGCTTCCCATCCTTGTTGATGGTGACAGTGCCTTTGCCTGCGGCGGGGCCGTTGGCGTAGGCATAGAATTGCAGTGCGTAGGTGGGCCAATAATAGGTATTGGCGGTTTTCCACGTGCCTCCCTGTTTCTTCACCATCAGGTCGGTGAAGTAGTTGAGGTCGTTGCTTCCGATGGCCGTCACTTTGAAAGAGTCCAGCGAGGCCGTTGTTTCGATGTTGCTCCGGGTGGCCCGGTCAATCGATGTGCGGAAGCCGATGGCATCCCCCACGCTCACGTCCACTGTCTCGTCGTTGGAGCACGCTGCAAACATTGCAGAGGCTATGGCTAAGCCGAAAATCAATCTTTTTCTCATAATTAAAAGTGGTTTGGTGAATAAAAAAATGTTGTATTGTTTATCACATGGAGATTTCCACCTCCTCTGTATTCCAGTCGTCTACCGTAGGGGCGAAGCCGCCGCCGTTGTCTATCGGTTTGGGCAGCGGGAGTCCGTCGAGCACGATGTGCACGTTCTTCGGGTCAGGGGCCTCATGGATTTGCGCCGTCACGTCGTAGGTGAAGCTGTACTTCTTCCCGTCGTTGAGGATGGCATAGACCATCAGGTATTGTGGCGCGGTCGAGGCCGCCGGATAGCCGAACGTGTAGAACTCCGCGTAGATGTTCGACGCTCTGTCCGACGTCATGTCGAAGGGCAGGGTCACCGTCTCGTTGTCCGCCAGTCCCGTGCTCATCATCAGTCCGCCCGCCATGCTGGTGAGCGACCCGAAGATTTCGCCCCTTGTCAGGTACTTCAGGTTGGCCACGTTGTGTATTTCCACCGTGTAGCGACACACGGAGAGTTTCGGATAGAGTACCAACACCTGTCCCGGGACGGACGCCTTGACTTCCACCTCGTCCGCGTGGTCGCTCCAGAGCCGGTCGGGCGTGGAGCGGACGTCTTGGGTGTCGGTGCCTTCGGCGCGCGGCACGGGCCGCGAGAAGGTGCCCCCGGTCAGGCTGGCCTCGAACTGTTCGTAGCGCTCCTGGTTGCGGTAGAGGATGAATTCCGTGTCGCTGTTCAGTCCTACGGCGTGGTAGAATCCGGCGGGGACGGTGATGGTTCCGCCCTCCCGGCCTGCGAATTCATAGAGGAGCGGCAGGCCTCCCTCTTCGGGGAACAGATAGAGGTGCATGCTTGCCGGCTGCGCGGCGGGATCGTTGCGCCAGTCGAACACCACCTTCAGGTCGGCCGTGTGCGAATGGTCGTAGCAGAGCTCCTTTTGTTCGCAGGCTGTCAGCAGGCAGGCCAACAGGGCGATGGCCCAGCAGCAAATCTGTTTCATGGTTTGCCTCCTTTCTTTTCATTGTGGTTCCCGCGTCCGATGAGCCAGACGAGCGAGACTTCAGCCTTCGTGGGGCCGAACCAATGGCGTTGTTTCGTCTGCCGCCACACGTAGTGGTTGTCCACCGGCTCGTATTCGTAATAGTCGCCTCCCCAGTAGCCCGCTCCTATGGCGAAGTCCAGGTTGAGCCGTCGGGCGACGGGCAGCGAGTAGCCGTATTCCACTCCCGCGGCATAGTTCATTTTCTCCCAAAGCGTGCAACCCGGTTTGCCGCCGATGTATCCCCGTCCGCCTGTCTCGAAGTCGAAGGTGAATATTTGTCCGTAGAGGCCCACGTGGTGTCCGCTCAGCGGGTTGGCGCCTTCCGGGCGCCCGAAATATTTCCGGACGTCCAGCTCTCCGCCGTAGAGGCGCCAGTAGCGGTGGCGGCGGTCGGTCTTCCACCACGCATACATCCAATTGGCGCCGACGGAGAAGCCCTTGCCCAGATAGAATTCCAGTCCGGCGTTGGGGACGAGGAGGGCGTCGAAGAGCAGGTTGGTCTTGACGGCGATGTGTATCGGGGGAAGCGGCAGAGGCTGCACGGTCAGCACGATTGTGCTGTCCTGCGGTTCGTCTTCCGCCTGGTCGTGCACGGGGCAGACCACGTCTGCGCTGTCTGCCGTTTCGACCGTCTTCTCCGGTTCGGCAGGGCGGGGCACGGAAGAATATTCCACCGTGACGAGCGAGCGCCGCAGCCCCGGGAAGAACTCCCGCTCCATGTAGCGCCAACACGTCCCGCGGTGCAGGTTCATCAGTTGCCGCTTGCGCCCGTCGACCACGACGCCGCCCCGCACGATCCATTCGGGCGTATGCTCCAGGATGCGGAGCACCTCCTCCTTGTAGGGCATGGCGGATTGCTTCACCTTGGCCCGCAGGCCTTCCCAGTCCACTCCCAGGGACTCTTCGGCGAGCGCCGCCGATTGGCTGGCGGGGAGATGCGCGCGAAGGTAGTTGCCGACGTAGAGCGTGCGCTTCTTCGAAAGGGCCTTGTTGAACGACGTGCTTCCCTCGGGCGACGCGCCGGACACGACACGGAACCGGTCGAGACGGAACGACGTGTCGGCTGTCAGCGCATGGAGGGTCGAAAGCAGGCTGTCCAGCTGTTCGCGGCCCGCCATGTAGGCCGAGTCGGGGCGGTGTGCTCCCTGGCGGTAGTAGACCTCCACGGAGAGCGTGTCGGCGGTGCGTCCGTCGTCAGCCACGGCTGCGGTGCTGCAAATGGCCAAAGCGCTGCACAACAATATCTTTATCATTATTTTTTGCATTTTAGACGATGAAACGATGTAAAACCAGTCCGTTCCTGCGGCCGCTTATTCCCGCACGGGGCGCACGCCGAATCCGTGGCTCCGGTTGTAGTCGACAAGCGGATTCACGCGCGAGGGGTTGAAACTGAGGGAATTCCCGTTCTTGTTGGGGGTGTTCACCTCGGCCGTCCAGTAGAAGCCGCTGAAGTTGCGCGGGTCGACGCGACCGTTGATATAATATCGCCAGCCCGATGCGGCGAAGAAGATGGTCTGCGCTTTCGAGGCGTCGGCGTAGAAGAGCCATCCCTTGCGCTGATTGTCCCACACTCCGTTGATGAGCGAGGTGCTGTTCACCGCCACGCCCGTTTTGGTGAATCCCGTATAGGCATTGGTGGATGAGAGCCTGAAGCCTGCGGGCGACGGGTCGTAGACCGTCTTGACGATGGGCACCTTCCCGGCCGCTTCGCCCGGGTTGTTGGCGCTCCACAGGTTGTTGTATTTGTAGTCCATGCCGGGAGTGCTGTTCATCGTGCCGGGGTTCAGGATGCAGTTACGGATGCAGGCGTCGCCCGAGCCCAGGTTCTGCAGCGGTTCGCTCTCGATGGCGGTGCTGCCGTCCTCGCCATAGAGGACTTTGTTGTTTCCGCCCGTTCCGGTCGAAGGCATGAGCGGGTCCTTGCGTCCCCATTGGTAGTAAGGGTGGTTGCCCGGACTGGACAAGGTCTCGGCCTTCTGTCTGATGGTGATTTCCCGTGTGAGCCCACCGGCGGTGAAGCGCACTTTGCACGTCCGTTCGGCATAGTTGGTGTCGTCTCCGTCGCACCATCCCAAGGCATAGGGCATGAAACTGTTTTTCTCCTGCGTGAGGTTGGAGACCTCTACGGTCTGGGCAATGTTACGGTCCGTCACCCAGATGTGCCACGACCAGAGGATGTTGCCCTGTGCGTCCTTGATGGCCACCAAGGCATTGCCCTGCCGGATGGTCTTGTCGTCCACGCGGAAGGAGATGTAGCCTCCGTCCGTGCCGTTATGATATTCGATGGCGGAGAGAAGGGCAGGAGCGTCCTGCCACACCAGTTCGGCCTTGGAGGGCGTGCATCCGGCATTGAGCGCGATGTAGGGGTCGGTGATGGCCGCCCCGCGATGGTTGATGAACGCGGGGAGGATGGTGGAGCCTGTGGCGGTGGAGGTGTAGGCGGTGTTGTTCGCAGCCCCGCCGCGGATGGCGTTGCCGTAGACCAGCGGGAGCGAATACGTGCCCGGCGCGTCCACCACGTAGCAGTTGGCCGTGTTCTCCACCGTCGGTCCTCCGGTCGTGTTGGCCAAGTTGTAGGGCAGGGCCGCAGAACCTTTCGCGCCCCTTTGGCGGAGTGCGCGGGTGTGCGGATTGTCAGTGACGCCGGTTTGCGGCGACACGCTGGCGTTGAACATGTTGGCGGCGGTGCCCCCGTTGCCGACATTGGCAAAGGCGGCCAGCCATGACGGGCGCTGCGCGCTCCAGGTGGCACCGTTGTCGGTGGAGAAAGTGGCGGTCCAGGCCACGGGTTCCGACTGGCCCAGCCCGTTCGTGCGGTAGCTCGTCACTTGGCAGGTGTCTGTCCCGCCCGCGTAAGTGAAGTCGTCGGGGGGAGCCACGGCGAGCGTGTATTCCCAGTTGATGGACGAGCTGGATATCTTGTAGGTGACGGTCTTGCCCATGGCCCACGTGCTCCGCGCGATGTCGGCGGTGAGCACGAAGTCTTGGCTCCCGTCGCTCCACACGACTTCCACGGCGGCGCCGTCGGGCAGCGTCTGCGGAATCATCATGAAGGTCTGCGGCGCGGTGGTGATGGCCACGCCCGGCCGGCCGTCCACGGCCAGGTCCAAGGTTTGGCTAAAGTCTTTGGTCGTGCCCACGGCGCTCCATTTTTCAGTTTCCATGTTGTACGTCCCGGTGGAGTATACCCCCTTCAGGGCTACGCTTTTCAGGCGTCCCGGGCGCATGTCGTCGCCACAGACGAAGCGCACGGCCGTGAGGGCATGGCGGAACGTGAGGGGCACAGCGGAGTTCAACGCACCGCCTACCTCTCCGGAAGCGGCCACCAGCAGGTCCTTCTGGTCCGCGACGTCGCTGGGGATCGAGCCGGATATGCTGGGGGGGCAAGCCGCCGGTCCGGAGAGGCGGTAGGCGTTGTTTCCTTTTGGCGCATAGGCGAAAAACTTCATCCGGTAGGCTTCGCCCGGCCAATAATGGGTTTCGGAGGGCAGCCAAGCGGAACCGGAGAGCGAGACGGGCACGTCGTACATGTAAGTCGTGGGCGTGGTGTTGCTCCACTCGCCGGTTGTGGCATAGGCCGACACGCCGAAGGTGTCATACATGTTGTTCCGTCCCACGGGGATGGCGCGCTTTACGGATGCGCCGTTGAGCGCGTCTTCCGTGCGGGGCACTATGCTGTCTGTATATAATGTGTGCAAGTAGACGGGCGTGGGGCTGTCCGATTGCATGGCTTCTGCCCCGGCCCACACTTCCGCTCCGCGGATGGTTTTCGTGGGCGTCATCCATGAATTTCTTACATCGGCGGCAAACAGAATCTGCTCTTCGCCCGTGGGCGCGCCGTTCCATTCATCCGCGCACGAAAGGATGGCAAGGCAGGCTGCGAGCCATATCGGCGCCGAGAGTCGGTATATGAATCTGTAGTTACCCATAAAGTTCATTTTTGTTTTCGGTGCAAAGTTAATGGCTTTCCATAAGTTGGTGATGATTTTTTGATGTACAAACGGATTGTGTTATAGTATTGAAAAACAGATAATTGATGGTTTTTAGCGATGTACATTCTCTCTCCTGACGGTCTTTTCTATGCTTTTTGCGGGTGTCCGGGCGCTCTCCAGACCTTGCTTCAGGGCATGGGCGGACTTGTCCTTGCCCAGAGGCGGGCAGCGTGGTGCGCAATCCGTCAGCGTACTCTGCGGCAAGTACTCGAGTACTTGCCGCAGAGTACAATTCGACACTCCGTATGCCGTCCGCCGTGTCTACGCGGATGCTTGGTCTTGTCTGTACATCATTTGGGAGGGTCTGTCGGAGGCGAAGTGGCCGTGGCGGGCAAGCCCTTTCGAGATGCAAAGGGCCGGTCTGTGTGGTGCGGCGGAGTCGGATTTTTGGAAAGGGATAAAAAAAGCCCCGCAAGCTTGGTTTGCCTGCGGGACTTTCATAATTATAAGAATGTGCGACGGGGCTTATTCGCTCCAGTCCATCTTAGTCATGCGCACGTAGCTCTGGTAACGCTTCTTGGCCATTTCCTCGCAAGCGTTGAAGAGGTCTGCGGCTTCGGTCGGGTATTGCTTCATGACGGAAGCAAAGCGGACTTCACCCTTCAGGTAGTCTTGGAAACCATCCCAGTTCGGCTCCTTCGAGTCTAGCGAGAACGGGTTCTTGCCCTCGGCTTCCAAGGCCGGGTTGAAGCGCCACAAGTGCCAGTAACCGCACTTCACAGCTGCTTCTTCCTCTGCCTGAGACTTGCCCATGCCCTTCTTCAGACCGTGGTTGATACACGGAGCGTAAGCGATGATGATGGACGGGCCGGGATAAGCTTCGGCTTCGCGAATGGCCTTCAGGCACTGTGCGTGGTCGGCACCCATGGCAATCTGTGCCACATAAACGTAGCCGTAAGTGGTGGCAATCATGCCCAAGTCTTTCTTGCGCACACGCTTGCCGGAAGCGGCGAACTTGGCGATGGCGCCGAGCGGAGTTGCCTTGGAAGACTGGCCGCCCGTGTTGGAGTATACCTCCGTGTCGAGCACGAGGATGTTCACGTCTTCGCCCGATGCGATGACATGGTCCAGACCTCCGTAGCCGATGTCGTAGGAAGCGCCGTCACCACCGATGATCCACTGGCTCCGTTTTACCAGATAGTGGGACAGTTCGGACAGTTTTGCGCAGTTCGGGCAACCAGCAGCCTTTCCGGCTTCGATGAGCGGGAGCAGCTTGCCGGCGGCAGCCTTGCTGGCATCGGCATCGTTCATGCCGTCAATCCATTCCTGAGCGGCAGCCTTGAAGTCGGCCGGCGTGCCTTCGGCAGCGATGGCTTCTTCCAAGATGGCTTTGATGCGGGCACGCATCTTCTTGTTGGCCAAGGCCATACCCATGCCGTATTCGCAGAAGTCCTCGAACAGGGAGTTCGCCCAAGCAGGACCTTGTCCCTTCTCGTTCGTCGTGTACGGCGTGGAAGGAATGGAACCGGAGTAGATAGAAGAACAACCCGTGGCGTTGGACACGATTTCGCGGTCGCCGAAGAGCTGCGAAATCAGCTTCACATACGGAGTTTCGCCGCAGCCCGAGCAAGCGCCCGAGAACTCGAAGAGCGGAGTGGCGAACTGTGAGTTCTTCGGATTGCTCTTGATGTCCACCAAGTCTTGTTTGCTCTTCACGTTCTTCACGCAGTAGTCCCAGTTGGCAGCTTCGTCGAGTTCCTGCTCCAGCGGCACCATCGTGAGGGCCTTGCCCAGTTTCGGGTTGCCCGGGCAGACATCGGCACAGTTGCCGCAGCCCAAGCAGTCCATGACGCTCACCTGGATGCGGAAGTTCATGCCCTTCATGGCGGCAGGAGCCTTCATCTCGATGCTTGCCGCGTTGAGGCCTTTGACTTCTTCAGCGTCGAGAACGAACGGACGGATGGCGGCGTGAGGACAAACGTAGGCGCACTTGTTGCACTGGATACAGTTCTCAGGCGTCCAAGTCGGAACGAAAGTGGCCACACCGCGCTTTTCGTATGCGGCAGTGCCTTGCGGCCAAGTGCCGTCTTCGATGCCCTTGAAGGCGGAAACCTTCAGCAGGTCGCCGTCCTGTGCGTTGATGGGGCGCACCACTTCGTTGATGAATGCGGGGTCGTCGTTGGCCTGTGCGGGTTCAGCTTCGAGCGTAGCCCATGCCGGGTCGACGGCCAGTTCCTTGTATTCGCCACCGCGGTCAACGGCTGCATAGTTCTTGTCCACCACGTCTTGGCCCTTCTTGCCATAGGACTTCACGATGAACTTCTTCATCTGTTCTACGGCCAAATCCACGGGGATGACGCCGGTGATGCGGAAGAAAGCAGATTGGAGAATGGTGTTGGTGCGGTTGCCCAGCCCGATTTCCTGTGCAATCTTGGTGGCGTTGATATAATAAACCTTGATGTTGTTCTTGGCAAAGTAAGCCTTCACGCGGTTCGGCAAGTTGTTGGCCAGCTCTTCGCCTTCCCAAATCGTATTCAGCAGGAAGGTGCCGTTCTTCTTCAAGCCGCGTGTCACGTCGTACATGTGCAGGTAAGCTTGTACGTGGCAAGCCACGAAGTTCGGTGTGTTCACCAAATAAGTGGAACGGATGGGAGAGTCGCCGAAGCGCAGGTGCGAGCAAGTGAAACCGCCGGACTTCTTAGAGTCGTAAGAGAAGTAGGCCTGGCAGTGCTTGTTCGTGTTGTCGCCGATGATTTTCACGGAGTTCTTGTTGGCACCCACCGTACCGTCGGCGCCCAAGCCGTAGAACTTGGCTTCAAACATGCCTTCGCCACCCACGGCGATTTCTTCTCCTTGCGGGAGCGAAGTGAAGGTCACGTCGTCGATGATGCCCACGGTGAACTGGTTCTTCGGTTCCGGAAGGGCGAGGTTCTCATACACGGCCAGAATCTGTGCCGGAGTGGTGTCGTTCGAGCCGAGACCGTAGCGTCCGCCTACGATGACGGGGGCGTCGGCCTTGCCGTAGAAGCATTCCTTCACGTCTAGGTACAGCGGTTCGCCGTTGGCGCCCGGTTCTTTCGTGCGGTCCAGGACGGCAATCTTCTTGGCGCTGGCCGGAACTGCGGCCAAGAAATGCTTGGCCGAGAACGGACGGTAGAGGTGTACGGCCACCAGGCCCACCTTTTCGCCCTTGGCGGCCAGGTAGTCGATGGTTTCGCGGATGGCTTCGGTCACGGAGCCCATGGCGATGATGACGCGGTCGGCGTCCTCGGCACCATAATAAGTGAACAAGCCGTACTTGCGTCCCGTAATCTCGGAAATCTTGTTCATGTAGTCTTCCACGATGGCGGGCACTGCATCGTAGTACGGGTTGCAGGACTCGCGGTGGGTGAAGAACGTGTCGGGATTCTCGGCCATGCCTCGTGCCACGGGATGTTCGGGCGAGAGGGCGCGGTGGCGGAATTCAGACAAAGCCTCCTGGTCTACGAGCGGGGCGAGGTCGTCGTTCTCCAGCATTTCAATCTTCTGAATCTCGTGCGAGGTGCGGAAACCGTCGAAGAAGTTCAGGAACGGCACGCGGCTCTTGATGGTCGACAAGTGGGCCACGCCGGCCAAATCCATCACTTCCTGCACGGAGCCTTCACACAGCATGGCGAAGCCCGTCTGGCGGCAAGACATTACGTCCTGGTGGTCGCCGAAGATGCAGAGAGAGTGAGAAGCCAGTGTACGTGCGGAAACATGGAAGACGCACGGGAGCAGTTCGCCGGCGATCTTATACATGTTCGGGATCATCAGCAACAAGCCCTGCGATGCGGTGTACGTCGTGGTGAGCGCACCGGCCTGCAACGAACCGTGTACGGCACCGGCGGCGCCGCCTTCCGACTGCATTTCCTGTACCAGCACGGTTTCGCCGAAGATGTTCTTGCGGCCCTGTGCGGCCCATTCGTCCACGTACTCTGCCATCGTGGACGACGGAGTGATGGGGTAGATGGCTGCAACTTCGGAGAACATATACGAGATATGCGCTGCGGCCTGGTTGCCATCACAAGTGATAAACTTCTTTTCTTTTGCCATAATAGTGATTAATATTACAGATTAAACTACAATTTCTTTATTCGTCATATCCTTAATATAGGAAGCCAAACAGCCAGATGGGGATTTCGTTTTCCCGTCCGATTTCTATCCCGTCGCGGGCGTATATCGTTTGCGGGTGGTGTTTCCGCTCCTCTTCGGGGCTGATTTTGAAGTTCAGGCGGTCATCCACCAGGAACGAGTTCCCCTTTTCCCCCTTGTTCACTTTGTGGTCTTTCCACATCGTGTTCTGGAAGAAGGTTTCCAGTATGTCCTGCCTGTCGAGCCGGCACGGGTAGATGACATACATCAGGTTGCTGTTGTGCATCATGATCTTGGCCGGCTTCTTGGGGAACGTCTCCCCCTTCTTGTATATCATGTTGATGAGCCGTGCGTCCGCCAGATACTTGATGTAGTTCATCACCGTGGCGCGCGACGTGTGAATGTCTTCCGCCAGCTGGCTGATGTTGGGAGCCACCGGGCTGTCCACGGCGAGCAAATATAGTAATTTTTTGATTTTCGTCAAATATTTCAGCTCTATTTGTTTGATGAGCAGAATGTCCACTTCGAGCATCATGTTCATCGTCTTGAGCAGATTCTCCGAGAAGTTCCGCTTTTCGAGGAAGAAGGGATAGAATCCGTGGTGCAGGTAGTCGTTGAAATACTTCATCGGGCTGGCCTTTGGCAGGATTTCCCGAACGATTTGCTCGTGGTTGCCCAGGATGTCGTCGAGCGTGTAGGCCGGCAGGTCGTTGCCCGTTTGCAGGTTGAGATATTCGCGGAAGGAGAACCCGCGCAGGTTGTAGGACTTCACCACGCCGTTCAGTTCCGGGTTTTCGGTCTTCAGCCGCATGACGGACGAGCCGGTGAATACGATTTTCAGTCCCGGCAGCGTGTCGTGGCATTTGCGCAGGTCGGCGCTCCAGTCCGGTTGCTTGAACACCTGGTCGATGAGCAGCACCTTCCCGCCGGCGTGGTAGAATTCCGTGGCGAATTCGGCGATGCCTTTGCCTTGGAAATAGAAGTTGTTGAGGTTGATGTAGAGGCAGTCGCGGTCTTCCGTGCGGAAATGCTCTTTGGCGTATTGCAGCAGGAAGGTGGTCTTCCCCACGCCTCGCGTGCCCTTGATGCCAATCAGACGGTCGTTCCAGTCTATCTCGTCCATGAGGGCGCGACGGACCGGGGCGTTGGTGTGCTCCACGAGGTAGGCGTGTGTTCTGAAGAAAGACTCCATTTCCGATGCTTGATACGAATTGCAAAGATAATGTAAAACCTCATAAATGCAAAGTAGAGTTGGCAAAATCTTTTCTGAATCTGCGTTTTCTTCCGTTTGGGGCAATGGGAGTGGAGTTCCGGGTGCGATGCGGAAAAAAAACTGGCGCAGGAACGGGGAGATAGGGCGAAAAGCCGTATCTTTGCCGGAAATGACACGGATTTACTAACCTTTTATATTAAGCAGCATGAAGAAAAGTTTTGCATTTTTCCTGTTGGCTCTTTGGGGGCTCGCCGCACAGGCGCAGGTCTACGACTGGGTGGCCGATGGCAACCCGCTGGTGAAGCACAAGTTCACGGCCGACCCGGCCACGCTCGTCTACAACGACACGCTCTGGATTTTCACGGGCGAGGATTTCGCGGCCAACCAGCAGCACACGCACATGGAGAACTGGTGCGTCTTCTCCACGGCCGACATGAAGCACTACCGCGAGTATCCCGTGCCCCTCAGGGCCGATGCCTTCAAGTGGTCGTCGGGCATTGCTTATGCTTCGCAGGTGGTGGAGCGTGGCGGCAAGTTCTATTGGTATGTGAGCACGGACAACACGGGCATCGGGGTGGCTGTGGCCGACCGTCCCGAAGGGCCTTATAAGGACGTGTTGGGCAAGCCCTTGCTCACCGTGGCCGACTGTTTCGCCTCAAAGCACGCATGGGCCTGTATCGACCCCTCCGTGCTCATCGACGACGACGGGCAGGCGTGGATGTTTTGGGGCAACGGCGAATGCTACTATGTGAAGCTGAAGGAGAACATGACGGAGATAGACGGCGAAATCCGGCAGGTGGACTTCGACGGTTTCGTGTTCGAGGAGGCGCCATGGATTCACAAGCACGACGGCAAGTACTACCTGTCCTATGCCAGCGGTTTTCCCGAGCGCATCGCCTATGCCATGGCCGACCACATCGAGGGGCCTTGGACCTACAAAGGCATCCTGAACGAGTGGGCGGGCAATAGCAGTTCGAACCACCAGGCCATCCAGGAATACAAGGGCCGGTGGTATTTCGTCTACCACAACGGGGCCTTGAAGGGCGGGACGCCTTCGAGCCGCAGCGTCTGCATCGACTATCTGTACTATAACCCCGACGGCACGATGAAGCGCGTGCAGATGACGTCGGAAGGCGTGCTCCCCTTGGAGTGAGCCGGAAAGGGCGGTGGGGATGAGGCTGCATGTCTTCAATCCGGAGAACGACTTGGCGCTGGCTTGCTTCAGTCCGCATTTCATTCCGCCCCGTTCGGCGCGGCTCATGGCGCGGGATTTGGCGGCGTTGCCGGCTTGGTGGGCCGGGCCCGGCGATGCCGTCTGTGCGTCCGTTCGCGACGGGGAATGGTTGCGGGCCGGCCTTCAGGGCAGCCTGCTTCCGGCTTTGGAATGGGCTGAGGGGGCTTGCTTGTCCGCAGTCTCCGTCGTGGAGCCGTGGGGGTGGAGCCCCCTGCTTTGGGAGCAGGTGCACGGGGCCGGTGTGGCGACGGGCGTGTTGCCGGATGCCGCAGCCTTGCGGCGCATTCGCGACGGGTCGTGCCGCAATCGTGCCGTAGAGTTGCTGGCCGCCCTTCGCTCTCCGGATGACAAATTCGGGCGGGAGTGGGGCCGATGGCTTTGCGGGGAGTCTTTCTATTGCACGGACGAGGATGTCGTCGCCCGGCTGTTGTCCCGTTTTCCCGACACGTTGCTGAAAGCCCCGTGGTCTGGCAGCGGGAAGGGCCTCCGGCTGGGGCGGGGCGGATGGGTGCCGCCGCTCACGGGCTGGTGCCGCCGCGTGTTGCGCGAGCAAGGCGGCGTGGTGGTGGAGCCTATATATAATAAGGTGTACGACCTGGCCATAGAGTTCTATTCCGACGGGCAGGGGCGTGTGGACTACCGGGGGCTTTCGCGCTTCGTCACCACCCCGCGCGGCACATACGTGGGCAACCGCGTCGCGCCCGAGGCGGAGCATGCCCGTTGGCTCGTTTCCTTTCTGCCTGCGGATTTGTGGCAGGCGTTGCGCGACGAACTTGCGGCCCGCCTCTCCCGTATGGTGGGCAGCGACTATCGCGGGCCTTTGGGCGTGGACATGATGCTATGCCGTTCGGAGAATGGCGGCGGACTATGTCTTCATCCTTGCGTGGAGGTGAACCTGCGGCGCACGATGGGGCAGGTGGCCGCCGACTTGTCGCGCTTCTTGGCGCCCGGAGCGGAAGCTCTTTTCACTATAGACTATTGTGCGGAAGAAGGTGGCTTGCTGACCGACCACGAGCGCCGCCTGCGCGACGACCCGCCGCGCGTGGCCGGGGACCGGTGGAGCGGTGGCTATCTGGCGCTGACGCCCGTGCGGACCGACACGCATTATCGCGCCTCGCTACGCACGGCCGACCTTCGTTGAGGCGGACTTCCGCTATGTCGCGCGTGTTGTTTCATTATTTTTTGCGGCGTGGACGTTTCGGCGGGTTTGTGACCCGCTTAAGTGTCCTGCTTTGTATTCCGCAACGTGGTGGCGCTGTCAGATAATCAAATAAGAATACGCTTTTGTCGGATTGGAAATCCTTATATTTGACACCCTCGGGCTTCAAACCCGAGGGAACGTGAGGGGACGAAGGAAACGTGAGGGCGGAGAGGAGACGGGCTGTTCCGGCCAGGACGGGGCAGGGCCTCCTGTCGCCCCTCGCAGGTCATGGCTCTACGGATTCGGGGAGGGTGATGTCCTCCACCGTCTGCATCCAATATGCGCGCACGTCGGCCCAGTGGTAGAACGGGGCCGCGTCGGTCTCGACGGGCAGGGTGGCCGTGCGTTCGTTCAGAAGCGGTAGCACGAGCAGGTCATCGCTTCCGGTCTTGCGGAAGAAAACCAATTGCACGTTGCCGCACATGGGGATGAGGCGATACGTGCGGTAGCTGTCGGCAATGCCTTGCCAGTCTGTGGTGGCAGTCTGCAGTCGGTTCATGCCCATCAGGGTGGCCAGCGGTGCCAGGTTCGTGTCGTGTCCGTAGCGCAGGGTGGCGGCCGTCCGGCCCGATGCGATGACGGTGTCGGCCGTCGTCACGAAGTTTTCTAGCAGGTTGCGTTCCAAGGTATACATGCACCCGTCGCTCAGGGGCGAAGGACCTTTTTCGTAGTACCATTCGAAGTTGTTGCGCTGCCACAGGTCGTAGAGTTCCTCGTCGGTGAAGAGAAAAGCCAGGTCGGGCTGTCCGTAGCTGCTCTGGCTGATGCCGTGCAGTTCGAAGAGACTGGCCATCAGTTCCGTGGCATTGATATGCGCAGCCACGTAGGCCGAGTCGCCGAAGAGCTGCGCCATCAGCCGGTCGGGATGCACGTAGGCGCTGTCGGCCGCGCGGTAGGCGGCGTCGATGCGGTCCAGGTGCATGGCCTCGAAGAGCGGGTTCTTGTATTTGATGTAGTAGGCGTCGTGCTCGCTGGTCTGTGTGGTGATGTTCAGTTCCGGGTTCAGTCCCTTCAGTTCCACGCAGGCCGCCGCCATCGACAGGAAGGCACGGGTCTTGTAGGTGGAGCGGGCGTCCACGTGCGTTCCGTCGGCGAACACCTCGGGATAGCGTTCAAACATGCGGCGCACCAGTCCGCGGTGCTGTTCCGCGCCTTTCGGCGTCAGTTCGCCGTATCGTCCTTCGGCCTCCTGCCGCAGTCCGGCCACCACCTTCAGGGCGCGCTTGCCGTCGGGCGTGAGCACGCCCTCCTCGTCGGCTTCCATCAGTGTTTTCAGCGGTTCGTCATACTTTTCCTGGTCGGTCAGGTAACGTGAGCCGTGGCGCGCGAAGACCGAGATGTAGAACGGCTTGTAGCCCTTCGGGGCTTTGATTTCGGGCACGTCGGGTGCCTGGTAGGCGTAGTATTTTCCGGCGGCGAGGCTCGGGTCGGCCTGGATTTCTTCCCTTGCGCTTTGTGCCGCGACGGTCAGGACAATGGTGGCGCACGACAGCGTGACGAGCAATCTTTTCATTGTTGTGATGTTTGTGTTATGTTTCTTGGGGCGAAGTTAGGCAAAAAGGGGCACAGTAGGATGGAAAAGCCAAAAAAAGTGGGCTTTTCCTGTGATATCTCGTCTAAAAATCGTTACTTTGCAACAAGTTCGTCATGTCGTCACCGACGAGGCGGGCCGGCCGCGGGAGGTGCTCCCCGGCGCGAGAGAGTAGTCATGCGGGGCTGGCGGACGCGGCCCCGGAAGTTGAACCTAAAACGAATAAGCAAGAAACAGACATAGAGACGATTCCCACCGGGAGCGGCGTGCGGCCAGGCTGCAGGCGCTCCAAGGAAAGGGGAAACTGTCTTCAAGCTACGGGATAAAAACGATATACGGAACATTTGTTTCTTATTCTCCTCACACATCGAAACCGCCAATTTCAACATTCGAGAATAAGCGAGACAGAGGTTCACGCCGCAAGGCGTGGACTGTCAGTGCTTATTAGGATGTGAGGGTTACTTGGCGGTTCCCCTGTGTGAGTAATGAGCATAATGGCAGTTCTCGCCTTTCTTATTATCACACAAAAGCCAAGTAACAAATTAATCACATCTAATAAGAAAGAAATGAATACCATTAAACATACTGTGCTTGCCCTCGCGGCAGGCTTGTGGGCGGCGCATGGCGTGGCCGCAGACCGCGTGGCTCCCGTCTTTCCGGAGCCCACAACCTTTACGCCCGGCGAAGCCTACTATCTCTACAACGTCGGGGCCGGGAAGTTCCTCTCGGCGGACAACGGACTGACGTTCGCCGACACCGGGGCGGAAGTGCTTATCACGGCGGCCAAAGAAGGCGGCTATAATGTGCAGTTCACCTCTACGGGGCGGTATTTGCGGCGTAACGGGCAGACTACGGTGAGTACTGATAACTATTCTTCTTCCACATATTGCAATTGGGCTATCACGCTTTCCGGCGATGCTTACACGATTCAGACGGACGAGTCTTGTACGAGTTATTACAACGCCGACCAGTTCCTGGGCTGGGATGGCGGGGAAAACACTACGCTGAATCCCGCCTTGGCCTCTTCTGCCCACGTGACCTGGCAACTTATCGACGACGAAGCCGGTGCCTATTACTGTGCCAAGCTTGACTTGTACAATGCTTTGCAGGCCATGGATGCTTACGACTACAATGTGGATAAGTTCGAAACCATCTACAGCGATGCAGGAAGCACGACCGAAGAACTGGCCGAGGCTGCCGCCGCATTGACGGCCGGCCTCGAGCTGACACAAAAAGTAACCCTGGCGGAATGGTCGGACTATCCCATCTTCTTTGAAAATGATATGGAGCATCCGTGGGAGTGGTGGAGCAGCCAGATTCGCTCCGATGATTATGCCTGCAAATTGACTGCTACGATTGTAGTGGACGAGGATGCGACTTTGACGTACCGAATAAGAGGATCCTATGACGATACCGAACGGTTGACGGTGTCGGTTGATGGTAAACAAGTCCAGTTATTGTGTGCGGATGGGCAAGCTGAACGGCGTTTCTTTATTCCCCTTTCTTCGGGCAAACATGTGATAGTGTGGGAGCGTACTTATGGCATTAATGGAACAAGCGTTTATGGCATAGGAGTGGAACGTACGCCTTCTATTACCGTGAACTTATTGGAACCCGGAAGTTTGGGGACGGAGATCCTTTATCACGTAAATCATTTGAATGATGTGCGTCGGTTGAAAATCGTTGGGAAGATGAACGATGACGATTGGGCGAAGATTGATATGATGACCAATCTTTTTTCTTTGGACCTGAGCGAGGCGGAAGTGACGGAAATACCAGACGGACAATTTAAGAATAACACTACTTCTAGTGATGATGCTTGGACATTTTTTCATGAGATAAAGTTGCCTAAGACATTGAAGAAAATTGGGTTTGAAGCTTTTCTCTGTTCGCAAATTACCGATATTGTTTTCCCTGAAAGCTTGAATGAGATAGGAAATGAAGCTTTTAGCACTTCTATGATAAATGAAGCTTTTCTTCCCCAGAATGTAACGAGTATTGGAAGATCTGCTTTTGTAAGTTGCGCTTTTTTGAAATCCATTTCTTTGCCTCAGAATATTCGGGAGATTCCCCAAAGTGTGTTTAACGGATGTCCAGTATTGGATGACAGTTTGCGCTTGCCTGAAGGTTGGGAAATCGTTGGCGAGAGAGCATTCAGTAGTCCGAATCTGACAATTAGCTATTTCCCTGAAAGTTTAAGGGAAATAGGGAGTTGGGCGTTTAGTGGTATTAAGAACGATACGATTATTATACGTTCTAAGCAGTTGGATTATTTGGGAGTTTCTCCATTCGCCAGTTGTCCGGAGTTGGTATATGCCGAATTGCCGGTTGTTTGGGGAAGTGCGAACGGAGTATTCGACAATAGTCGTAACCTTAAAACCATTGTGCTGCGTTGTCCTACAATGGTGGAGACGGACAACCTTGTAGGTAGCAGTCTCGTAGGTCAGATCACTCTGAAAGTTCCTTCCTATTTGGTGAATACGTACAAGCTGGATGAATATTGGTACACTTATGGGAACATAGAGGGCTTCAGCACGGCCGATGTGAAAGACTGGACCATTAGCCGACCGTTGACGCTGGGCGCGCGCGACCGCTTCGAGGGCACGCCGAATATGTCCATCGTAGGGCAAGGCCGCTTGAAAGTGAATGGCGAAACGGCTATGGCGTTTGATAACTTCTATACGGAGACGAATCAGAATAACGCCGATTATTCCTCCGTGATGCTGAGCAACTGCGACAACATCACGATTCAGGGGACATACCATCACGGTTTCTATGCGTCGGCCAACAGCTGGTATTTCATCAGTTTGCCGTTCGACATCACGGTGGGCGACATCGAACTGCAGGAAGGTGCGCAGAAGGCCGTGCGCTACTACGACGGGGCCGAGCGGGCCGCCAACGGAGCCGGCAACAGCTGGAAGGACTATGCCGATGACGACGTCATCCCGGTCGGGACGGGCTTCATCCTGCAGACCAGCAAGACGGGATGGCTGAGGTTCTACGCCATGGAGAACGAGTCGAAGCAGTATGTGGTGGCCAACAAGGAGTTTGGCAAGCAGCTGGCCGAGAACCCGTCCGAGACGGTGGCCAACAGCGGGTGGAACCTCGTGGGCAATCCCTACCAGACATTCTATAACATCAACCATCTGAACTTCACCGCGCCCATCACCGTGTGGAACATCAGCAGCAAGCGCTACGACGCCTACTCCGTCATCGACGACGAGTTCGTGCTGACGCCCAACCAGGCGTTCTTCGTGCAGTGTCCCGAAGAGGTTTCTTCCATCTCCTTCCCGCTCGAAGGGCGGCAGCTGACGGAGGAAATTGTCAGCGCGCAGGTCAATGCCCGTCCCACGTTCGGCGGCGAGGCGAGTGCCCGCAGGCTGGTGGACCTGAACCTGCTCTCCGGCAGCTTGGCAGACCGCACCCGCATCGTGCTGAACGACGAGGCTTCGGCGGGTTATGACCTGTCGTGCGACGCCTCCAAGTTCATGAGTATGGACGCCACGGTGCCGCAGCTCTATTCCTTGGGCGCGGACGGGACGGCCTACGCCATCAACGAGCGCCCCGTGGCCGACGGGCGGGTGAAGCTCGGCCTTTATCTTCCGCAGGACGGGGCCTACACCCTGTCGCTCGCCCGCAACCAGGCGGACGAGGCCTGGCTGAAAGACCTTGAGACCGGGACGCAGACAGACCTGACGGCCGGCGACTACCACTTCACGGCCGAAGCCGGACAGCTCGACGGTCGCTTCGAACTGCTCCTGCGTGCCGAGGGCGCCACGGCGATTGGCGAGGCTGTGGCCCGGACGGCCGTGGTGAAAGCCGTGGCCGGAGGCGTGACGGTGGAGAACGCCACCGGACTGGTGAGCATCTTCACGGCGGGCGGCGAACTGGTGCACGAGAGCCGTGCGGACGGCGATGCGGTGCGCGTCGGCCTGCCTTCGGGCCTCTACCTCGTGAAGGTGGACGGCTGTGTGGAGAAAGTCGTTGTCGATTGAAAAAGATTGTCTTATGCGAAGTTTAAGAATCATGTCTTTGTGGCTGCTCGGACTGCTGTGCGGTCTGGCGGCCCGCGGACAGGACGAGTTCAACCCCGCCAACCCGGCCGAGCCGGGCGTGCCTCCGGTGCCTTTGGTGCTGCAGGCCTCGCCCGCCAATGGCGGACGGCTTTCCGGCGCCGGGCGCTACGTGCCCGGCACGTCGGTGCGGGTCGGCGCGTCGGCCCAGAGCGGTTTCGTGTTCGACCGCTGGACCGACACGGCGGGCCGGACGGTGTCCACGTCCGCATCATTTGATTTTGTCAAGGGTGTCGAGGGCCCCGACACGCTGGTGGCCCACTTCACCTATCGCCCCTCTTCGCCCGACGAACCGGACGAGCCTTCCACGGTGCAATACTTCACGCTCTCCCTGTCGGCCGGCAGCGGCGGCTCGGTGAGCGGCGGCGGCCGCTACCAGGCCGGCACGCGGGTGCGCCTGTCGGCCCGGAGCCAGCAGAACTTCGAGTTCGTGGCCTGGTTGGACGCGTCGGGCGAGGTGGTGTCGTCCGCGGCGAGTTTCGACTATGTCACCCGTGCGGCGAACGAGACGCTCACGGCGCAGTTCCGCTTCAATCCCGCCGCCCCGGACGAACCTTCGGAGCCGGTGCTCTCCCACAACCTCTTCTACGAGGCCACCGAGGGCGGCACCGTGAGCGGGTCGTCGCGGCTCCGCGAGGGAGAGAGCACCTACGTCAGTGCCCAGGCGAACGCGGGCTACAAGTTCGTGCGGTGACTGAAGGACGGCGAGCCCTACACCGACCTGCCCTCGTTTTCCTACACGATGGAGAAGGCCGACGTGACTTTCCGCGCCGAGTTCGTCTACCGCCCCGACAGCCCGTCGGAGCCCAACACGCCGGGCGACGGCCTGAGGTATGCCTTCTACCTGATGTCCGTCGTGGGCATTCCGGGCGAGACGGTGGACTATCCCGTCTACATGACCACGCTGGACGAGCTGTGCGACATGACTTTCCAGCTGACCTTCCCCGAGGGCCTGGTGCCCGAGATGGAGACGGTGGAGATGTCCGACAAGGCCGAGGGCTACACCGTGTCCGCCGTGGCCACTTCCGACACGTCCTACGTGTTCACCCTCTCCGGCGGCCGCCTCTTGCCAGGCAACGCCTTGCTGTTCCGCTTCCGCGTGGCTGTGCCGGAGACGTTCCCCACGGGGCAGTCCCATCTGGTGAAAATCAACCAGGTGTCGGTGACGGAGCCTGACGGCAACCATCTGACGGCTTCGACCCGCAACGGGCGCATCTACGTGTTCGCCAACGGCGACACCAACGGCGACGGCGAGGTGAACGTGTCGGACAAGATGAACCTCATCACGCACGTCATCGAGGAGGAGACGGAAGTGTTCATCCCCGAGGTGTCGGACGTGAACGGCGACGGGGTGTACGACGTGTCCGACGCCATGGGCGTGATAGAGATTGTGTTGGAAGACGATGAGGAACAAGCTAACGAATAAAAAACGGACAGACATGAAAAAGATCATATTGAGCTTGTGGGCTTGTCTTTGCCTGTGGGCCGCGCGCGCCGAGGACGTCATCCAGGTGGTGCCTTTCAAGGCCGAGCCGGGGATGACCACCGACGACATGGCCTGCTTCAGCGTGAAGATGAACAACACCCACATTTATTGGGCCTTCCAGCTGGACTTCCTGCTGCCCGACGGCATGGTGCTGGACGACACCGGCGGGCTGAACCCCTTTGAGCTGAACCTGGACCGCTTTCCCCACTCTTCGCGGAGCGGCGTGGTGACGTTCAAGCATGGCGTGGCCTGGAACCGGCTGTCGAGCGGATGGTATCGCGTGGTGGTCAGTCCCAACGACGCCACGCGCATCGAAGGCACGGAGGGTGAAATCATGAAGGTGTACTACCTGACGTCGCCCGACATGAAGCCCGGCCTGTATCCCATCTACGTGAAGGGAACGGTGCTGACCATCACGGGCAATTCCGACGTCAAGCCCGGCCCCTCGGCCTCCTACTTCACCATCGGCGATTCCCCGCTGGCAACGGAGCCGGCGCCCGACCTTTCGGCGCTGACGGGCTACTGGCCGTCGTGGGTCGTGGAGCAGGTGAACGGGGACTTGCAGCAGAACGACGGGCTGGTGGAACTGGACGTCACCGGGGCCGACAGCCTGGGCGCCGCCCTGAGCCTGCCCAACCCCAATGCCTTCTGCTACCTGAAGGCGGACTGCAAGACGCCCGCCGAGGGTGGCGCGGCCGCGGGGAATGTGGTGCTGACCGACGGCGCGTCCTACGTGGCCGAGAGCGTGACGCTGGACGAAGACCATCCGTTCGGCCTGTCGCACGGCGTTGAGGCCGCCGCCCTGACCTACAGCCGCAGTCCGTTCACGGCGGACTGGAACACGCTGTGCCTTCCTTTCGCCCTGCTCGGGCAGGCGGTGGAGGAGGCTTTCGGTGCCGGTGCCGGCCTCTACCGGTTCGACGGCGAGCAGGAGGGCGCGCTCTGCTTCTCTCCGGCCGGCGACGGCGAGGCGAACACATCTTATTTATTATATGTGGAGGAGAAGGGCGGCGCGCAGGACTTCACGTTCTCCGGCGTGACCCTCTCTCCGTCCGGGGCGCAGCCCGAGGTGGCCGACGGAACGGCCCGCTTCCTGGGAAACTATGACGGGCCGAGGAGCATGGCGGGATGCTACGGCGTCACGCCCGACGCCCGCATCGCCCTTGGCGGCGGGTCGGCCACGCTGTGCGGTTTCAAGGCCTACTTCGACCTGTCCGCGCCGCCTGCGGCCGCGGCCTTGTAGATTTCTCCCCGTCCGGGCGACGCCACGGGAATCAGCGACGAGCTGCAGGCGGCGGACGGCCCGGTGGACGTCTACACGCCGGACGGCGTTTGCGTGCGCCGGCAGGTGCGGCGGGCGGAAGCCTTGTCGGGGCTGCCCCGTGGACTGTATATTGTGAACCATAAAAAAGTAATCGTAGAAGAATGAAAAAGGAATATATCACTCCGTGCATATCGGTGATACGCACGGAAATGACCGAGATGTTGTGCAGTTCGCTCGTGCCCGGCGAGGGCGGCGGCGTGGTGCCCGACGACAACCCTTACGAAGGGGAGTTCATGAGCCTGGATTGGGACAAGTGGACTGACTGACCCAGGCGGGGGCGCTCTTCCCCCGTCCTTCAGACACTCGTTGGGCCGGGCGGGCAGGTGACTGTCCCGCCCGGCCGTTTTATGCCTGTTGCCCGATGGCGGAGACATGATGTCGGGGGCATGGAGTAAAAATTTTCTCTTGCAGGCAAGACGCCTGCCCGGTGCCGTTGCGGGCGGTGCGCCTTCCGCCGTGTCGAATTGTACTTTGCGCAGAGTACTCGAGTACTCTCCGCAAAGTACTCGAGTGCTTGCCGCAAGGTACTGCGGCGCGCTCCGCCCGGCGTTGCGTGGCGTCGGGCAAGGCCGACCCCGTCCGTGCCGCTCTTTTTTTTCGTAGGAAGTTGGAAGATTTCGCGTTTTTCCGTAACTTTGGTCATTCCTCACCGTAAATTTTATCGGCCTATGAATAATGCAAGACAGCTTTTTTCTGCTTTTGCCGTGTGCGCCGCTTGCGCCCTGCCCCTGTCCGGGCAGGCCCAGGAGGCGGAAATCATCAGCATGCGGCCCGGCGTGGCGGTGTCCACTTCGTTTTGTTCCGCCTGGGAGAGCCTGGGTGCCGTCAACGACGGGCGGGTGGGCGCAAGTTCCGCCGAGCGGCCCGGGATGGACGAGAATCCGGGCTACGGATATGTATATGGCAACTGGGACACCCACGGGCAGACCAACTGGGTGATGTATGAGTTTCCCGACGAGGTGGTGATGACCGAAGCCGCCGTGTATTGGTTCACCGACCACGGCGGACTGCTGATGCCGGAGAAGGCCTACGTGGAATACTACGACGAGGCGGCCGGCGCGTTCGTGAACGCGGGCGACATCGGCACGCAGGCCGACCGCTTCAACGTGCTCCCCTTGCCGGAAGTGCTCTCGCGGCGTATCCGCATCTCCATGTACCATTCCACGCAGAGCACGGGCATCGTGGAGTTCCGCGTGAAGGGCACTGTGCCCGTGCCGACGCCTTTCGCCGCCTTCGGTTCGCGCGTCGGCGACGGGGAGTGGGAGACGGGCGTGGGGCACCGCACGGTGGCCCGGGGGGCGACGGTGTCCTATGCCGTCAGCATCGACGCGGCGCAGGCCGTGCCCGGCACATGGGAGTGGACGGGGCCGAACGGCTTCGCTTCGTCCGACTCGCTCCTCACCCTGTCCGGCGTGGACAGCGACATGACGGGCACCTACACGGTGACCTTCACCAATGCGGGCCGTGGGAAGACGCGGCACGACTTCAGTCTGGCGGTGTATGACGGTGAGGTGGGCGCGCCCTATGCGTGGAAGGAATACCGCCCCTCGCTCAATTATAATTTCCGGAAACTCTATCCCGACTTCCAGGCGCCCGCCAAGGACCTGGAGGAATTCCCCGTGGCCGGGCGCATCAGCGAGGGCTGGTGGACCTACGCCTGGGGGCCGAAGGCCAACCATCTGGCCACCGACAAGGTGGGGCAGGAGGGCATCCGCAACATGCTGGCCCGGATGAACAAGGACTTCGAGTATTTCCGCGAGGTAATGGGATGGCCGCCCGACCTGCGCGCCCGCAATGGCTACCGCAGCACCATCTACCTCTATGGCTCGGGACTGCCGACCGACAATGCCGACAGCACCGCGCTGGGCGGATGGCAGAGCGCGACGACCTATGAGGGCGTGACCTATCCGATGGTGCTCATCTCCTATTATCCCGTCTACAGTTTCCATCCCGACTGTCCTTATCCCGAAGGTGACAAAAGTTATCAGACGGGCGCGGTGGTGCACGAAGGCATTCACGCCCTGCTGGCCGACCTGCCCGGCTGCAAGGGCTCGGCCTGGATTCAGGAAGGCGGCAACACGTGGTTGCAACAGGAATATGAGTCGCGCAAGAGCGGCAGCTACGACGAGATGGGCTTCCTCAACGCCGGGGCGCTCATCGCCCCCTTCATGCCCATCGAGTGTTACAGCGGATGGCTGCTCGACGGCTCGTTCGGCGGGCCGGCGGCCGAGGGCGTGAACGTCTACGACGAGGCGGGGCAGCAGCTGTGCAACTGGCGTAACCTGCTGGGCGGCACGCAGTATGGCAACCTTTTCGTGGTGTTTCTCGCGCAGACGCTGGGCGACGGCATCGTGCCCTGGATCTGGAGCCACTGTCCCAACCGCGTGCTGGAGGGCATGGCCGACACCTTGGGGTGCGACCAGATGCGCCGCCTCGTCACGGAGTACCGGGCGAAGCAGGCCATGCTGGATTTCAAGGAATGGACCGGCGCGACGAGGAAATTGCTGGACGATAACTTCAACGGCGTGACGCAACAGGAATACGAGCCCTACGCGCAGAAGGTGGAGCCGTGGAACATGACGCCCTACGTGAAGTGCACGACAGACGACGGGCTGCTCGTGCCGGAGGAGCGCACCCTGCCCGGATGGTCGGGCGCGAACCAGATTCCGCTCCACATCGCGGGGCGGGACACGCTGGTGGCCGTGGAGTTCCTGCCGCGCGGGCGGAACATGGCGCTGCAGTTGTGCTACCGCACGAAGAGCGGGAAAATCGTCTACAGCACGCCCGTGCCCGAAGGGGAGTGCGTGCTCAGGTTGCCTGCGGAAGAGAGCGAAAGGCCGGCCAACGAGGTGGTGATTGCCGTGGTGTCCAACACGGACTATGTTTATGAAGGCGACGAGACGCGGAAGGCCAAGTTCGACTACCGTCTCCGCTTGTTGAGGGGCGCCTGCCAGGCCGCCCGTCCGGACATTAAATGGTATGAATACGAGCGGGAACTGCGCGATCCGGACTACACCGGGGTGGACGCGATGGCCGCCACCGGACAGTCGGCCTTCAGGGTGCTGCCCGGCATCGTCCGTGCGGGGGAGAGCATCCGCCTGGATTTCGCCCGTCGGCCCGGGAAGTTGCCCTTGGTCAGCATCGTTTCCCCGGACGGGGTCGTGGTGCGCCGGGCCCGTCCCGACGCGTCAGGCCGGATAGGCCTTCCCGACCGTCTGGGCAGCGGTGTCTATTTTGTCAGCACGCAACAAGGCGGCAAGGCGCAGACGGCACGGTTCGTGGTGAAGTAAGCATCTGATTTTTGCGTCATAAGGCATGAAGGGAACGGCCGTTCCTTCATGCCTTATGCTTTTTGATAGGCCAGGCGCGGGCTTTCGCGGGTGTAGATGATGCCGCAGGGCTGGAAGCCGTTGGCGAGCAGCAGGCGTTGCATCACGAGATTGTCGGCGTGCGTGTCGGCCCGCAGGTTGTCGGCCCGTGCGGCGCACCACGCGATGCACAGCCGTGCCACGCCGCCCGTCTTGCCGTTGGAGGCCAGTCGATGGATGACGCCGTAGGGCTTGTCGTTCAGCCATCGGCCCTCGATGCGGGCGTAGGTGGGGTCTTCCCCCACGGAGAAACAGAAGGTGGCGACCGGTCCGTCGGCCGGCGTTTCGACGACGAAGCAGTGCCCCCGCCGGATTTCCTCGCGCATGAGGTCCTCCGAAGGGTAGCCGTCTTCCCACTGGTGGGGATTCCCGTGCGCCCTCATGAATGCCTTGGCTTGCGCGAAGATGTCCATGAGCTGGGGCAAGTCGTGTTCGTTGGCGGCCCTGATGTTCATTCCGTGTCGGTGTCTTTTTCCTTTTTCCTTCCCACGGGCCTGTCGAAGCGCGCCCCGCAATCGTCGCATACATACTCCCAGTGCGCCGTGCCCGGAGGGGCCGTGGCCAGCAGGCTGAGCACGGCGGCCACCACGGCCCGCAGGCGGTGGCCCTTCTTCAGCACGTAGCGGATGTGGGGCGAATGGCACTGCGGGCAATAGCGGAGCTGTTCGGGAATCATCTGGTTGCGCTCCAGCAGGGCCAGCGCGCGGTCGTATTCGTCCTCGTAGACAAGGACATCCACTCCCGTGATGGTGGGAGTGAGCCCGCGCAGCACGTTGGACGTGTTTTCGTTGTGGAGCACCGACGCGATGCCTTCGTTCTCCAGCGCTCCCTGGATGAGGCGCGCCTGAAACGGTTCTTCACAAGTGATGAGTCTGACGGTCTTCATGATGCGGTGGTTTTATTTGATGAAATATCCGATGCCGGCCGAGCGGCCTTTCCGTCCCAGTGTCCTTATCTGGTAGATGCCTTTGGGCAACCGGGCGATGCTCACCTGCCGGCTGTAGGGCGCCGTGCGCACGATGCGCCCGTAAAGGTCGACAATGGCGAGGTACGGACAGTCTTGTGCGGGGATGGACAGCGTGCCCGAGTCGTGGGGCAAGAAGCCGCGGGGCTCTTCCGCCGCGCCGAAGAAACCTGCGGACAGCTCTGTGGGGGCGCTTTCGCGGCCGTAGCGGTCCATGGCCGTGACGGCGAAGCATACATTGTTGAGCCCGCAGAACACGCCGTCAATGGGGAGGCTGCAGGAATCCACGCCGGCTGCGACCAGATAGCGGGCCGAAGAGATGTCCACGGGAAGCGTCGGCGAGGCATAGACGTTGTATCTCAGGCCGGCGCCGGCGTGCGCTCCGGCCGGTGGAGTCCAGCGCAACACGTAGCGCGCGCCTTCGTTCGCCTCATGCAGGCCTTGCGGAGCGGCGGGCGGGATGCTGTCCGGCGCGGCGCAGGCGGCGGGCAAGGCCGGGAAAAGGTAGTAGGCATTCTTCAGGAAGTCGAACAGCCCCTTGTGGTTGTCCCTCAGGTGGGCGTAGCGGAAGTAGGCCTGCCCGCCCAGTCCGATGTTGCGGACAAAGTGGAGCTCGCGGGTGATGTCCGTCAGCGGCCAGTCCTGTTCGTCGGGACTGAGGAAGTAGATGCCCAGTCCCGGCACCACGGCGCGGCCGCAGTCGTTCTCCTTCCAGTCGATGGCGAAAGGATAGAAGTGGTTGTCGCGGAAATACATCATGGGGAAGAGCATGTCCTGAATGCCCTCGCGCAACCAGCCCTGCGCGTCCTGGTAGACTGCGGCATAGGCGTTCCAACTGTGGGAAGGATAGCGGCTCAGGTCGCTGAACTTGCCGATGGGCGAAGAGCTGAACTTCACCCACGGCTTGGCCGACTTGATGGTGCGGTGCATCTCCCGCACGCAGCGGGTGATGTTTTCCCTGCGCCATTCGGCTTTGTCGCGCTTCTTCCCATACTTCCGATACGATGCGCGGTCGTTGAATGCCGCGGCGTTTTCCGGGTAGCGGATGTAGTCGAGGTGTATGCCGTCCACGTCGTAGTTCACGACGATTTCGCGGCAGATGGCGGCCAGATAGTCGGCCGTGCCCGGTTGGCCCGGGTCCAGATACCAGCTGTCGCGGTGGCGGACGCACAATTCCGGATGCGTCCGCAGCACGCATTTTGCGCCCATGCGCCGGACTGCGGACGTCTTGAAGCAGGGGATGGCCACCAGCCAGGCGTGCAATTCCATGCCCCGTCGGTGGCATTCGTCGATGGCGAAGGCCAAGGGGTCGTAGCCCGGTGCCTCTCCCGGCGTGCCCGTGAGGCATCCGTCCCACGGCTCAATGCCCGAGGGGTAGATGACGCTGCCTCTCACCCGGGTCTGGAGGAGCACCGTGTTGAAGTTGGCTTCCTGCAGCCGGTCCAGGATGCGGCGCAGTTCGTCTTTTTGCGCCCTGATTCCCTCTTCCGTTCCGGCCTTGGCCTTGGGCCAGTCCAGGCTGGCGTATGTGGTAAGCCACACGGCCCGCGTTTCCCTTTTGGGCGGTTCTTGCAGGAAAAGCGTTTGGGCGGAAAGTGCGGCCGTCGGGCCGAATATACCTATATATAATAATATGAACAAAAATCGTCTCATTTGGGGCATGCCTCGTCTTCAGTCTTGCAAAGTTACGTTTTTTGGTCTATTAAATGAAAGTTTCGGCAACAAATGCCGGGGGTTACAATACAATTTATTATTTTTGCGTGATTTTAAAAAAACGATAGATATGATAACATTTTGTGTCACATTAGTGCTCTTAGTGTTGGGATATGTAATCTACGGCGCCGTGGTGGAGAAGGTCTTCGGCGTCGACCCGTCGCGGAAGACGCCTTGCTACACCATGGCAGACGGCGTGGACTACACGCCGATGCCCACTTGGAAGGTGTTCCTCATCCAGTTCCTTAACATCGCGGGGACGGGCCCCATCTTCGGCGCCCTCCTTGGTGTGCTCTACGGCCCCTCGGCCTACCTCTGGATCGTGTTCGGCTGCATCTTCGGCGGGGCGGTCCACGACTATCTTTCGGGGATGATTTCCTTGCGGAAGAAGGGGGCCAGCCTGCCGGAAATCGTGGGCGACGAGCTGGGGAGCGGCATCCGTCTGGTGATGCGCGTGTTCTCCCTCGTGCTCATGGTGCTGGTGGGGGCGGTGTTCGTCACCACGCCGGCCGGACTGTTGGCCTCGCTCACTCCGGACTGGGGCGCGTGGGGTAGTGCGACGTTCTGGAGCGTCGTGATATTCGTTTACTACATCCTGGCCACGTTGCTGCCCATCGATGCCCTCATCGGGCGCATCTATCCCGTGTTCGGCTTCGCCCTGCTGTTCATGGCCGTGGGCGTGCTGGCCGGCATCTTCACCCACGACGGCTGGATGCCCGAAATCACTTCCGCTTTTGAGAACCACCATCCGAACAAGGAGTTGTCCATCTTCCCGATGCTGTTCATCACCATCGCGTGCGGAGCCATCAGCGGTTTCCACGCCACGCAAAGCCCGATGATGGCGCGGTGCATGAAGAACGAGAAGCTGGGCCGCAGGGTGTTCTACGGCGCGATGATCACCGAAGGCGTGGTGGCCCTCATCTGGGCGGCCGCGGGCATCAAGTTTGCCGGCAGCTACGAGAACCTGCTCCGGCTGATGGCGCCCGACGGCAATTCCAATCCCGCCATCGTGGTGAACGCCATCTGCCACGACTGGATGGGCACGTTCGGCGCCGTGCTGGCCATATTGGGCGTGGTGGCCGCCCCGGTGACTTCGGGCGACACGGCCTTCCGCAGCGCGCGCCTGATAACGGCCGATTTCCTGCACTACAACCAAAGCTCCGTGTGGCGGCGCCTGGCGGTGTCGCTCCCGCTGTTTGTCATCGCCGCAGTGTTAATGAATATCAATTTCGACATCTTGTGGCGCTATTTTGCTTGGTTTAATCAAACTTTGTCTATCTTTACATTGTGGGCCGTCACGGTGTGGCTGGCGCGGAAGGGCAAGGCGTTCTACGTGACGCTCTTTCCGGCGCTTTTCATGACGGCGGTGTGCACGAGCTACATCCTCGTGGCGCCCGAGGGCTTCAGCCTTCCCCACGCGCCGAGTTGCGTGGCAGGCGTGGGCATGGCCGTAGTGCTGCTGGGCGTGTTCGTCCGTTGGTATTCGCGATTCAAGAAAGTGCAGGCATGAAACGGAGAATCAGGAAATCGACCATCATCGTGTTGGGGTTTGCGCTGTATTCCGCAGCCATTTATGCCTATTTCATCCCGCGCACCGACCTTTCCGGGCGGCGGATATGGTTCACGCTGGCGCTGAACGTCGTGGTGCTCGTGGCGTTGTGGTACCTTTACCGCCGCAAGGAAGACCTGGCGGCGAAACGGAAAAAGGAAATGAATATTAACCAAGAAAAAGATAGTGTATGAAGAAATTGATGCTTTCTTTGCTGCTGATGATGGCGGCTGTGGGTGCGCATGCACAGTTTGAGAAGGGAACTACGTATTTGTCGGCTTCGACCACCGGCTTGGGCCTGTCCTACAGTTCGAGCGAGAAGTTGAACTTCGGCATGGAGTTCAACGGCGGTTATTTCCTGCAGAAGGCATGGATGCTCTACGGAACCTTGGGCTACGACCACACGCGGTATACGGACCATTTCCGCATAGGAGCAGGCGGGCGGTATTACTTTACGCAGAACGGCATCTACATGGGGGTGGGCTTGCAGTATGAGCATGCCACGAAGAGCATCAACAACGTGCAGCTCTGTCCCGAGGTGGGATACGCCTTCTTCGTCAACCACTTCATCACGATTGAGCCTGCGGTGTATTACCACATGAGCCTGAACGACTTTTCGGACGGCAGCAAGGTGGGCTTCAAGGTGGGCTTGGGATTCTATTTCTGAGCGCGACATAAAGTTTTTTAGTCCGGCGGACGAGGGCATGGAGCCTTTCGCCCGCCGGATTCTTTTATGTGCCCCGCTGTCATTTTGTAACATGGCGGCGGACGGCGGATGAAAACCGGCCGCTTGGCGGGAAACGGGATGCCGCACGAGCGGATTGTACTTTGCGGAAAGTACTCGAGTACTTCCCGCAAAGTACTGCGCGGCATTGCGGAAGGCGCCGGGGCGCGGTCCGGCAGGTCGTGTCCCGGCGTGGGCATGGCCTTTTTCCGGGAAATCTTGTGTGGTGACAGATTGTGCCATAAAACAAGAATTTCCTTGCAATTTTCACGTTCTTTTATAGCTTCTGATTACAATGTGAAACCCTCTTTCTCTTTTTATGTAAAAATGGCTTTGTTTGCTTGTGCTTTGCTTTCAGAAAGATGTAACTTTGCATCAAACAAAAGCAAAATGATTATTCATTAGTCTTATTTGCTATCAAAAGGAAACTTCTGCTGCAGCGAGGTAATGAACGGAGTGTAGAACAATAAAAAAGGTAAGAGAGAATGGAAACAAGGTTTCAAAAGTTGGTGTTTTTAGGATGGGCGGCGGTCATGGCTCCGGCAGCCGTCGCGGCACAAGACAAGGTGGAGGCTTCCGTGGGAGCGGACCTGGTGAGCGGTTACGTGTGGCGTGGCCAGGAATTGGGCGGCGTCAGCATACAGCCTTCGGCCTCGGTGGCATGGAAAGGGTTGTCGCTCACGGCCTGGGGCTCGGCCGGTTGGGAAAGCGAGTACGCCAAGGAACTGGACCTCACGCTGGGCTATGCCGTGAAGGGATTCAGCGTTTCGGTGACGGATTACAGTTTCAGCAAGGGCGTGAATTTCAAGACGGGAGAGGACATTGACGGGCGCTACTTCCACTTCGGCAGCGGGTCCACCCTGCATGTGTTCGAGGCGCAAGTGGGATACGATTTCGGTTTCCTGGCCGTGAACTGGTGGACGAACCTCGGCGGCAACGACGGCCTGAAGTCGGACGGCAAACGGGCGTATTCCTCTTATGTATCCCTTTCCGCACCCTTCAGTTGGGCCGGGGTGGACTGGAACGCGACGGTGGGCGCCACGCCTTGGGAGACTTCCTTCTATAATGGCGGGGCGAACGGCTTCGAGGTCTCCGAGGTGAGCCTGCAGGCTGAAAAGGCCATCAAGATCACGGACTCGTTTTCGCTGCCCTTGTTTGCCCGGGTGGTTTGGAACCCGGCGATGGAACGCGGTTTCTTCGTGGCCGGCATGAGTTTTTGAATGAGATAAGGATTTGAACTTGGATAACAGGTAGAGGTTCTGGCTTGAGGTAATAAAGATTGTTGGAAGGATGACAAGACAGAGAACAAGATTGTAACAGAAAAAGGAAAAGGTTATGAAAAAAATTGAAGCGATTATCCGCAGGACCAAATTCGACGAGGTGAAGGAAGCCTTGCTGGCAGCCGACATCGAGTGGTTCTCTTATTACGAGGTGAGAGGTGTGGGCAAGATGCGCGAGGCGCGCATCTATCGCGGGGTGGCCTACGACACCAGCTCCATCGAGCGCGTGCTGCTCAACATCGTGGTGCGCGACAAGAACGTGGAGAAGACCGTGCAGGCCGTGATGAAGGCGGCCCGCACCGGCGACATCGGCGACGGGCGTATCTTCGTCATCCCCGTGGAGGACTCCATCCGCATCCGCACCGGCGAGAGGGGCGACATAGCCCTCTACAACGCGGAGCAGGAAAAATGAGGCGCCCGGCGGGCAAGAGAGAAAACAGGATTGACAAACTAAAAAAAGGAAAAAGATTATGGATACACATTTGATATTGGATTCGGGCAACACGGCCTGGATGATCGTGGCCACGTTGCTGGTGTTTATGATGACGATTCCCGGCATTGCGCTGTTCTACGGCGGACTGATGCGGCGCAAGAACATGCTGAGCGTCGTGATGCAGAGCCTCGCCATCGCCGGGGTGGTGAGCATTCTCTGGATGGTGTTCGGCTACAGCTTCGCCTTCGGCACGGGCTTCGAGGGCGGCTCCTTCTTCAAATACGGCATCGGCGGGCTGGACAAGGTGATGCTCCGCGGCATCGGGCTGGACACGCTGACGGCCACGGGCATTCCGGAACTGATTTTCGTGCTGTTCCAGTGCATGTTCGCCCTGATTACGCCGGCCCTGATCCTTGGCGCGTTCGCCGAGAGGGTCAAGTTCTCCGGCTTTCTGTTCTTCACGGTGCTGTGGAGCGTGCTGGTCTACATGCCCATGGCCCACTGGGTGTGGGGCGGCGGTTTCCTGATGGAGATGGGAGCCGTGGACTTCGCCGGCGGTACGGTGGTGCACATCAATGCGGGCGTTGCCGCCTTGGTCATGGCCCTCATGGTGGGCAAGCGCAGTGATTACCGCGTGGGGCATCCCATCACGCCGCACAACATCCCCATCGTGTTCCTAGGTACGGCCCTCCTGTGGCTGGGCTGGTTCGGATTCAACGCCGGTAGCGGTCTTGCAGCCGATGGCTTGGCAGCCAATGCCTTTTTAGTGACTCACATCGCCACCTGTGCCGCGGCCGTGACTTGGGCGGTCATCGACTTCTTTGTCAATAAGAAAGCGACTACCGTAGGCGCTTGTACGGGTGCCGTGGCCGGTTTGGTGGCCATCACGCCGGCGGCTGGTTCGGTGGACCTCGTGGGTGCCTTGTGCATCGGTGTGATCACGTCGGCCATCTGCTTCTGGATGGTGGCTGTAGTGAAGCCCAAGTTCGGTTACGACGACGCGCTCGACGCATTTGGCGTGCATGGCGTGGGCGGTATCCTCGGCTCTGTCCTGACGGGAGTGTTCGCCACGCAGTTCGTCACGGGCGAAGGAGGCGTGCAAGGCGCGCTCTACGGTGACTGGCACCAACTGTGGATTCAGGTTCTTGCCACGCTCATCTCCATCGTGTTCAGCGCGGTGATGACGTTCATCCTGTTCAAGGTGGTGGACAAACTGGTGGGCATCCGCGTAGACAAGCGCGTGGAGGAAGAAGGCTTGGACATCTATGAACACGGAGAGTCGGCCTATGACCTTTGACAAGAGGGCATGAAAGTGGAATAGTTTAATAACAATCAAATATACTTAGGTAAAATTATGTCAGACTTGAGATTCAGAGTAGTGGAACAGGCATTCCACGCTAAAGCAAAGGAAGTGAACGTGCCTTCCGAACGCCCGAGCGAGTATTTCGGGAAGTATGTTTTCAACAAGGAAAAGATGTTCAAGTATCTTCCCAAGAAGGTGTATGACAAGCTCGTTGACGCAATGGACAACGGGGCAGCCTTGGACCGCAGCATTGCCGACGAGGTGGCCGCGGGCATGAAGCGCTGGGCCATGGAACTGGGGGGGACACACTACACCCACTGGTTCCAGCCCCTGACGGAGGGGACGGCCGAGAAGCACGACGCCTTCGTGGAGCATGACGGCAAGGGCGGCATGCTGGAAGAGTTTTCGGGCAAGCTGCTCGTGCAGCAGGAACCGGATGCCTCTTCCTTCCCCAACGGCGGCATCCGCAACACCTTCGAGGCGCGGGGCTACAGTGCCTGGGACCCCTCGTCGCCCGTGTTCGTGGTGGACGACACGCTGTGCATCCCCACGGTGTTCATTGCCTATACCGGCGAGTCGCTCGACTACAAGGCACCTTTGCTCAAGGCCCTCAGCGCCGTGGACAAGGCCGCCACGGAGGTGTGCCACTACTTCGACCCCGAGGTGAAGAGGGTGTATGCCTACCTGGGCTGGGAGCAGGAATATTTCCTGGTGGACGAAGGGCTTTATGCCGCCCGGCCCGACCTGTTGCTCACCGGCCGCACGCTGATGGGGCACGAAGCGTCGAAGAACCAGCAGTTGGAAGACCACTATTTCGGGGCCATCCCCACCCGCGTGGCCGCTTTCATGAAGGACCTGGAAATCCAGGCCTTGGAGCTGGGCATTCCCGTGAAGACGCGCCACAACGAGGTGGCCCCCAACCAGTTTGAGTTGGCTCCCATTTTCGAGGAGTGCAACCTGGCGGTGGACCACAACATGCTGCTCATGTCGCTGATGCGCAAGGTGGCGCGCACCCACGGTTTCCGCGTGCTGCTCCATGAGAAGCCTTTCAAAGGCGTGAACGGTTCGGGCAAGCACAACAACTGGTCGCTCGGCACGGACAACGGCGTGCTGCTGATGGCGCCGGGCAAGACGGCGGAAGAGAACCTGCGCTTCATCACGTTTGTAGTGAACACGCTGATGGCCGTCTACCGCCACAACGGATTGCTGAAAGCCTCCATCATGAGCGCCACCAATGCCCACCGGCTGGGCGCCAACGAGGCGCCTCCCGCCATCATCTCTTCTTTCCTCGGCGACCAGCTGAGCCGCGTGCTCGACCATCTGGAGGTCAGTCCGGAAGAAGACTTGGTGTCCTTGGGTGGAAAGCATGGCATGAAACTGGATATCCCGCAGATTCCGGAACTGCTCATCGACAACACCGACCGTAACCGCACGTCGCCCTTCGCCTTCACGGGCAACCGGTTCGAGTTCCGGGCCGTGGGCTCCGAAGCCAACTGCGCCAGTGCCATGATAGCGCTGAACGCCGCGCTGGCCGAGCAGTTGACGGAGTTCAAGGCCGAGGTGGACGCCCTGATGGCTGCAGGGGAAGCCAAAGAGGCCGCCTTGGTGCAGGTCGTCAGGAAGTATATAAAGGTCTGCAAGCCCATCCGTTTCGACGGGAACGGTTACAGCGACGAATGGAAGGCTGAGGCTGCCCGTCGCGGCTTGGATTGCGAGACGAGTTGCCCCGTGATTTTCGACAACTACCTCAAACCGGAGAGCATCGCCATGTTCGAGAAGACGGGGGTGATGACCCAGGTGGAACTGGAAGCGCGCAACGAGGTGAAGTGGGAGACCTACACCAAGAAGATACAGATAGAAGCCCGCGTGCTCGGCGACTTGGCCATGAACCACATCGTGCCGGTGGCCATCGAGTACCAGAGCAAGCTCATCGACAACGTGTATAAGATGAAAGGACTTTTCAGCGAGGAAGAGGCGGCGCGCCTCTCTGCCGAAAATCTCGCCATCATCCGCGAAATCGCCGAGCGCACGGCTTTCATCAAGGAGCATGTGGACGCCATGGTCAGCGCCCGCAAGGTGGCCAACAAAATCGAGGGCGAGCGGGCCAAGGCCGTGGCCTACCACGACACCATCGCCCCGATGCTGGAGGAAATCCGCTACCATATCGACAAGCTGGAGCTGATCGTGGACGACACGATGTGGACATTGCCTAAGTATCGTGAATTGCTGTTCATACGTTAATCGACAGCGTTCTCTTTTTGTTGGTTATTTAAGCGGTGAGGTCCGGGATGCCGTGAGGCATTCCGGACCTTGTTTACACGCAGGATAGGATTGTTTCGCCGTAAAATAGGATAATATCGCCCTGTTGGGCGTCTGAAGGGCAGCCGGAAAAGCGCCTTGGACGGGTGCATGAACCATAAAAAAGAGTTAAATGGCATCTCGCGGTTAAGTAGTTGTGGCTCACCCTGCGTATAATATAATGAAAGCAGTTTGTAGACACTGAAATTAGGTTAATGTGTTTTTAGGTATGTTTCTTTTAAGGTGAAAAGGTTGTTTCTGTATTGTCATTTTTCTTATCTTTGTAGCCCATAGTGTTTCATATTAAACAGAAAAGAGCAAAGCAACGATGAAAAATCATGTATTGTGTGCCCTCTTGGCGGGAGCTTGCAGCTTGCCGGCAGTGGCACAAGTGACGGAACGGGAACGACCCGCGGAGTGGGAAAATTTGGTGGAAGGCGCACGCTTCATGGACCGCATCCAGCCGATGAAAGGCAAAGTCTTGTCGGCAGACGTGTGGGGGGCGGACAGCGTGCGGCCGCGCTATGTGGATAATGGGATAGAATCGCCCAATACGTCTTATTGGGGTGGGAATATCCTGAAGGAACAGGACGGCAAATACCACCTTTTCGTGTGCGGATGGCCGGAGAATTCACCGGAGGGCCACATGTTCTGGCGGAACTCCACCGTGTTCCATGCCGTGAGCGATAGCCCCGAAGGGCCGTATGCCGTGCAGGACACGATAGGGCAGGGGCACAATCCCGAAGCTTTCCGCCTGGCGGACGGGCGCGTGGTGGTGTACGTCATCGATGGTTATTACATAGCACCGTCGGTCAATGGCCCGTGGCATTACGGGAAGTTCACCTTCATGCCGCGTAACCGGAATATCATCGAAGGCTTGTCGAACCTGACCTTCGCCCGCAGAGAGGATGGCTCCTACCTGATGGTGTGCCGCGGGGGAGGCGTGTGGGTGAGCCGCGACGGGCTCAGGCCTTACGAGCAGCTGACGGACAAGAGCGTTTATCCGCCCGTCGACGGTGAGTTCGAAGACCCCGTCGTTTGGCGCGACCACATGCAATATCATCTGATTGTCAACGACTGGCTGGGGCGCATCGCCCACTATGAGCGTTCGCTCGACGGTGTGCACTGGGTGGTGGAACAAGGTGAGGCCTACGTGCCCGGCGTGTCGGTGCATCCCGACGGACATGTGGAGCATTGGTTCAAGTACGAACGCTTGAAGGTGTTCCAAGACAGTCTGGGGCGCGCCGAGCAGGTCAACTTTGCCGTCATCGACACCATCAAGTGGGAAGACAAGCCCAACGACAATCATAGTTCGAAGAACATCTGCATGCCCTTGAACAAAGGTTTGTTGCTGGAAGTGCTGAACAAGGAACTCATCACTGCGGACACGAAGACCATTGAGGTCAGGATACGTGCCGAGGAAGGCTTCAACCCGCAGAAGGAGGTCGACGTGAAGTCACTCCGTTTCGGCGACTATACGGAAGTGAATTTCGGTCGGGGATGCAAGGCCATCCGGTCGCGCAAGGAGGGCAAGGACCTCATCGTCGTTTTCGACGGGAAGGGCAACGGCATGAAGCCCGACGAGTTCGCGCCCAAGTTGTTAGGGCGTGACAAGAAAGGCAACCTCTTGTATGGTTATGCTTCTTTGCCCTATGTCAACTACCGTCCGGCCGTGCTTTCTGCCGCCTATCCCATGTACGACAAGGCCGGCGGCGCGTTGAGGCTGGAGGTGAAGAACTATGGGCTCTCGGCTTCCCAACCGGCGAAAGTCGTGGTGGAGGCTGGCGGGCGCACGCTTGCGGAAGGCGAGACCGTGGAGTTGCTTCCCTATGGCACGCAAGACCTGAGGATGAAGACGAAGTTTGCGCCCACGGGCAAGGAACTCTCCCGACTGACGGTGTCTTTCGTCGTGGACGGGAAGGAAGTGAACCGGGAAACCTTGAATTATTAATCTGAAAATCTTTAGAAATGAGACATGTTTCGAGATGGGCGTGCGCCGTATGGCTGTGGGTTTGCGCGCTCGCCGTATGGGGAGGAGATGAGCCACGGGAAGTTTGGAACTTGAATTATCCGTGGAAGTATGCCCCGGGAGATTTCTCCGGTGCGGAGCAGAGCGCCTTCGACGATGCCGCATGGGAAACCGTCGGTGTGCCCCATTCGTTCAGCATTCCTTATTTCATGAGCAAGGATTTCTATGTTGGCTACGGATGGTACAGGCAGGAGTTGGATTTGCCCAAACGGTTGTTGAAGAAGAAACTCTTCTTGGAGTTCGACGGCGTGTTCCGCGAAGCCGAAGTGTTTGTGAATGGTAAACCGGCCGGGCGGCACGATGGAGGATACACCGGATTCTCCATCGACATTACTCCGTGGGCAAAGAAGGGCCGCAATGTGATAGCCGTTCGGGTGAACAACTTGTGGCGCCCCGACCGCGCGCCGCGTGCCGGGGAACATGTGTTCAGCGGAGGCATTTACCGCAACGTGCGTCTGGTCGTGAAAGAACCTGCTTATATTGACTGGTACGGTACCTTCGTCACCACGCCCGATTTGGCGCAGCATGACGGACAGTCTTCCGTCGTGCGGGTAGCCACCGATGTGTGCAATGCTACGGGCGAGGACGGCACTTTCCGCCTGCAGGCCGACGTGGTGGATGCCGACGGGCGCACGGTAGCCACAGCCATGGAGGATTTCGAGATGCAGGACGGAGCCACACGGCAAGTGGTCATGACGACCACGTCGGTGAATCGTCCCGTCTGCTGGAGTCCTGATACTCCTTATTTATATACGGTAGTCTCTACGCTCTCTCGTGGCGGGCGCACATTGGACCGCACCGAGACGACCTTTGGTTTCCGCTGGACGGAATGGACGGCCGACCGTGGCTTCTTCCTCAACGGGAAACACCTCTATTTCCGGGGCGCCAATGTGCATCAGGACCATGCCGGATGGGGCGATGCCGTGACGGAGAGCGGGATGCGGCGCGACGTGCGCATGATGAAGGACATCGGTTTCAATTTCATCCGCGGTTCGCACTACCCCCATGCGCCGGCCTTTGTCGATGCTTGCGACCGCGAGGGATTGCTTTTCTGGTCCGAGAACGCCTTCTGGGGCATCGGCGGTTTCAACAAAGACGGCTATTGGAATGCCAGCGCTTATCCCGTCAGGGAGGAAGACTGCGAGGAGTTCTGCCGCGACGTGAAGGCGCAACTGACCGAGATGATTCGCATCCATCGCAACCATCCGTCCATCATAGCCTGGAGCATGTGCAACGAACCCTTCTTCACGGCTCCGGAAGCTATGGACGGGATGCGCGCGCTGTTGAGGGAGTGTGCCGCCTTGTCGCACCAACTCGATCCTACTCGACCGGCAGCCATCGGCGGGGCGCAACGTCCGTTGGGCGAGGGACGCATCGACAGCCTGGCCGATATTGCGGGCTACAACGGCGACGGTGGCGTGATTCCCGACTTCCAGAACCCGGGATGGCCTTCGCTGGTATCCGAATATGGTTGCGTCACGGCCGACCGTCCGGGAGAATATGCGCCGGGATGGGGCGACCTGCAGAAGAACGACGGCTACAAAGGATTCCCTTGGCGTAGCGGGCAGTCCATCTGGTGCGGTTTCGACCACGGCAGCATCGCGGGCGGCGTCATGGCCAAGATGGGCATCGTGGACTATTTCCGTGTGCCCAAACGCTCGTGGTATTGGTATCGGAATGAATATATGGGCATTGCGCCTCCCGCTTGGCCGATGGAAGGCCAACCGGCCAAACTGTCGCTCACGGCGGACCGGACGGAGGGCATACGCACAGACGGGACGGACGACGTGATACTCCGCATACAGGTGAAAGACGCTTCCGGGCGCGACCTTTCCAATTCGCCAGACGTGACCCTCACCGTCGTCTCCGGGCCCGGAGAGTTCCCCACGGGGCGGAGCATCACTTTTAGTGCCGGCAGCGACATTCTCATCGCCGACGGCCAGGCGGCCATCGACTTCAGGGCCTACCATGCCGGTACGGCTGTGGTGGAGGCCTCTGCGGAAGGTTTGGCTCCGGCGCGTGTCGAGATTCAGTTCACGGGAGAGCGCAAGTACAAGGAAGGCCGCACTCCGGTAGTGGAAGCCCGTCCATACGTTCGTTATGTCCGCGATGCGGAACGTCCGCTGCAGGTGTTCGGGCGCAACAATCCGACGTTTGCCAGTAGCCAGGATGCCGCACACACGCCCGGACAAGGAGCTGACGGCAACGGCGACACCTATTGGCAGGCTGCGTCGTCCGATGCCTCGCCATGGTGGATTTCCGACACCGAGAAGGGATTGGTATTGAAAAGCATACGGTTCACTTTGCCCCGTGAGGCGGCTTATCGCTACGAGGTGGAGGTTTCGATGGATCGTCAGCAATGGCAACCGGTGGCTTCCAGTTCTTCAGAGAAAGGCACGGGGTGCATACGGCTGGTGGATTTCCCCGAAGGAGACACACCGGTCAAGGCCCGTTTCGTGCGCATCCGTTTCCTCGACAACAAGCCCGACCTGCCTGCTGCCATTTCGGAGATTGAAGTCAGCGGCTGGGTGACCGATTGAGATATTTTGCTAGGAATAGACGGAATATAATGAGAAGGAACATGAGACGAATCGCGGTTTTTCTGTTGGGCGTTTGGCTGGCCGGCGCTGCCGCATGCGCGGCCGAGTGGCAATGGTCGGTGGAGATACCCTCTGTCGTGTCGGACGAGACCGGAGGCCATCCCAGAGCCTTCTTGTGGATTCCGCCCGATTGCCGACAGGTGAAGGCCGTGATGATTGGCAATCACAACATGTGCGAGGAGACGCTCTTCGAGAACCGGGCATTCAGGCGTTCCCTCAGCGACTCCGGTCTCGCTCTGGTGTGGGTCACGCCCGGTTGGGACCAAGAGTGGAAAACTGCTTCCGGAAGCCCGGAAGCCTATTGGCAGATGCTGGCCGACTTGGCCCGCGTCAGCGGGTATGATGAATTGGAGCAGGCACCCGTGGTGCCTTTCGGGCATTCCGCCATGGCTACTTTCCCTTGGAACTTCGCTGCTTGGCATCCGGAGCGCACACTGGCCGTGGTGTCGTACCACGGCGATGCGCCCCGAACGAACCTGACGGGATACGGGCGCGACAATCTGGAGTGGGGGCGCACTCGGAACATCGACGGTATTCCCGGACTGATGGTCGTGGGAGAGTATGAGTGGTGGGAAGCGCGCGTGAATCCTGCGTTGGCTTTCCGTATGATGTATCCCGCCAGTTGCATCTCTTTTCTTTGCGACACCGGGCGGGGGCATTTCGACGTGTCGGATGCGACGGCCGAATACATCGCCCTGTTTCTGAAGAAAGCCATGAAGGCCCGTCTGCCGGAGATGGCCGGAGCCGACGGCCGTTCCGTGACGCTGAAGAAGGTGCGGCCCGAGGATGGGTGGCTGGCCGAGCGGTGGCATCCCGGGCAGAAGCGCAGGGCGAAAGCTGCTCCGTATGGAGAGTACAAAGGCGACCCGCACGATGCTTTCTGGTATTTCGACCGCGAAATGGCCGAGGCCACGGAGCGCCGCTATGCCCTTGAGCGCGAGAAAGAGCGCCTCTTCCTGGGCGTGGAGCAGGACGGCCGTTTGGCCACTTACGACGGAGAGAAGCATGTGAAGACCAATTTGGAATTCCGCCCCGCGGCCGACGGCATCACGTTTTGCCTGAAGCCTGTGTTCACCGACAGCCTGCGCCGCACGGTGGTGCAGCCTCGCGTGGAGGGCCGCTCTTACATCACGCGCATTTGTGGTCCCGTGGCCCAAGTGGACGACACGACTTTTGTGGTGGATTTCTACCGTATGGGCACCGACAATGTGCGCCGCAGGGCTGAGATGTGCCTCGTGGCTTGCTACGATGGTGACGCACACCACAAGGGCGCAGTGCAGGAATTCACCCTCCGCATACCCTATCCTCTCGTGGACGGCCGCAGGCAGTGCCTGCTCTTTCCTGGCATAGACGATGTGGTGGCCGGAACGGACGTGGTGGAACTGCGGGCCGAGTCGGATTGCGGGTTGCCCGTGCGCTACTACGTGAAGGAAGGTCCGGCCGAAGTGGAGAGTGGCCATCGGTTGAGGCTGGCGCGCATTCCACCCCGTGCCCAGTTTCCCGTGAAGGTCACGGTCGTGGCTTGGCAATATGGCCTGCCCGGCAAGGTGCAGACTGCCGAGCCTGTGGAACGCAGCTTTTATATTGTGAAGGATTGAATTTTCCTTTGAAAAGACATAATGATGCGGGTGCGTCGGAGTGATGCACCCGCATCATTATGTCTTTGGTGCTTCATTTGCAAAGTCCGGTGTGTTGTTGCGGGGACTAAAGTTGGGCAATCTCCTCCAAACCGAGCCCCGTGGCTTGGGCTATGACATCGGGTGACACTCCCAGTTTTTTCAAATTGCGGGCATTCTTTATTCGTTCCTCCTGTTGCCCTTCTTCTCGTCCTTCCGCACGTCCTTCCGCACGCCCTTCTGCACGTCCTTCTTCAAGGCCCTTTGCATGCCCTTCCGCGCGCCCCTCTTCAAGTCCTTCCATTTTCGCCGTGTTCAAGACGTCGTTTTGAATCATGACGGCATTCAGGTGCTCGTCGTA